>NZ_CP014226.1:0-662275 GCF_001545155.1 Halomonas chromatireducens
AGCGTTCGGGAACCACCTGATCCCATGCCGAACTCAGCAGTGAAACCGCTCAGCGCCGATGGTAGTGTGGGGTCTCCCCATGCGAGAGTAGGTCATCGTCAGGCACCTATACCAAAACCCCAGTCTCGAAAGAGGCTGGGGTTTTTCTTTGTTGGTTCAAAATGATAGACCTCTACATCAAACGAAATCACCTCCGGCAATGCCGGAGGTGATCTTCGTAAACCAACCTGGTGGTGATTGGTTACCCGTCCTTGGGTAGAGTAGAGCGTCCGTGAGGGCTATCAGGTATTACCATTCCTGATCGTCATCCTCGTCTTCGACTTCCCACTCTTCCTCTTCATTCTCTTCTTCCCACTCCTCGGCGTCCCACTCTTCCTCTTCGTTCTCATACTCGGTGTCAGCGCCGGCGCCAAAGCCGTCATCGGCTTCGCCCTCAGGAGCAGTTTCCTGTGGTACAGGCTCTTGACCTTCTTCCTCATCATGGAAGTCGGCAAATGCCAGCGGGCTGGTTGCAAGACCAAAAGTGATACCAACAATACCGAGCTTCTTGAGGAATTCCTTGGACATCATGTGCATACCTCCATTGGAGTCTGACTTGAAGTGCCTGGTGAAGCCTGGGGCTTCGTTCGTCATGGCGGTGAAGAGTGACCTAAATAGCCTTGATCGAAAGCTCAACCCGCTCGTCTTGCTCACTCTGAGGAATGCAGACTGCGGGCCAGTTCTGCCAATAATATAAAAAAACACTAGATATCAGGTTCTTATGGATTTACTTGCGGATCGGCTGGAGTCGGACACAGGGTTGAAAAAGTGGTGTTATCTGACACATGCGCCCATGTAACACGTGCGAGTTGTTCTCACTTTCTTCGCTTGGCCGTCGGCTGTGAGGGGTGCAAAAAAACCGGCGCCAATGGCGCCGGGTTATATAGAGGGGGTGTTGGTAGCTGAGTCTAGACTACGCCCTGTTCGATCATGGCATCGGCTACCTTGCGGAAGCCTGCAATGTTGGCACCAAGTACCAGGTTGGTTGGCTCATCAAACTCCGCGGCAGTATCGGCACACTGCTTGTGGATATCGGCCATGATGGCCTGGAGCTTGGTGTCGACCTTCTCCAGTGTCCACTGCTGCATGCTGCTGTTTTGAGCCATCTCCAACTGGCTGGTGGCCACGCCGCCGGCATTGGCAGCCTTGCCGGGTCCGTAAGCGATTCTTGCTTCGAGAAAGCGATCGACGGCTGAGGCGGTTGAGGCCATGTTGGAGCCTTCGCTGATGCAATGGATGCCGTTCTCGAGCAAGGCTCGGGCATCTGCTTCCGTGACCTCGTTCTGAGTAGCGCTCGGGAAGGCGACATCGCCCTTGAGGCGCCATACCGCATGTCCGTCGGAGGGATAGTCCTGGGCGTCGATATAGTGCGCCTCCGGATGATGCTCGACATATTCACGCAATGAGGCGCGCTTGACTTCCTTGAGCAGCTTGAGGGTATCCAGGTTAATGCCTTCCGGATGGTGGATGGTGCCCCGGGAATCGGAGCAGGTGACTGGCCGGGCGCCGAGCTGATAGAGCTTCTCGATGGTGTAGGTGGCCACGTTGCCGGCACCCGATACCAGGCAGGTCTTGCCCATGATGCTGTCGCCCTGTGCTTCGAGCATGTTCTGAGCAAAGTAGACCGCACCATAGCCGGTAGCTTCCTTGCGACCCAGGGAGCCGCCCCAGTTCAGCCCCTTGCCGGTGAGAATGCCTTCGTAGCGTCCAGTAAGGCGCTTGTATTGACCGTATAGGTAGCCAATCTCTCGAGCGCCAACGCCGATGTCGCCAGCCGGTACGTCTGTGGTGGGCCCGATGTGGCGATATAGTTCGGTCATGAAGGCCTGGCAGAAGCGCATGATTTCGCCATCGGACTTGCCCTTAGGGTCGAAGTTGGAGCCACCTTTGCCTCCACCAATCGGCAGGCCGGTCAGGGCGTTCTTGAAGATCTGCTCAAAGCCCAGGAACTTGATGATGCTGGCATTGACGCTGGGATGGAATCGCAGGCCACCCTTGTAGGGCCCCAGGGCAGAATTGAACTGGATCCGATAGCCCTTGTTGACCTGTACCTTGCCGCCATCGTCGACCCAGCTGACCCGAAACATGATCTGGCGCTCCGGCTCGACGATGCGCTCGATGATGCTGTGCTGATGGTAACGAGGCACCGCATCAAGCAGTGGGCGCAGGCATTCGAGAACTTCTTCGGCGGCCTGATAGAACTCACCCTGGGCCGGGCTGCTTTTCCTGAGACCCTCAAGGGTATCGTGAACGTAGGTCATGAGGCTTCCTGATTGAAAGTGGATTGTGGCCACTATAATCCAATGCACCATTATGCAGCAACTGTATGGGTCATGCTGAGATTAGACATAGATATGAGTCGAAAAGCCTTTAAAAAGGGCCTATCTTATGCACTAATATCGATCACTAAGAATGGTTCATAAACGGCAAATAAACGATACGCCTGTTCGCAACCCTGCCCGACAGTTGGCTGGTATCATGTATTTCCTTGAATAAAGCGGAGTTCCGGAACCGTGACCCTGACCACACCGGCCCTGCTGTTTCCTGCCATTTCGCTGCTGCTGCTGGCCTATACCAATCGATTTCTGGTACTGGCGCAGCTGATCCGCAAGTTGGCGGAGGAAGAGCGCAGCCTTCACCAGGACGCAACGACACGACAGATTCTGCTGCTGCGCAGAAGAATCTCACTGACCAAGCGCATGCAGGTTGCTGGTGTGCTGAGTTTTCTGCTTTGCACCCTGTCGATGTTTGCCCTTTTCCTCTCGCTAGAACTGCTGGGCATGATTCTGTTCGGGGCGAGCCTGGTCACGCTGTCCGTGTCCCTGGTCTACTCACTCTGGGAAGTTACAATTTCAACGAATGCGCTGAACGTACAGCTACAGGATATCGAGGCGCTGGGTGGCAGGCAGAGCCGTAGCGGGCGCACCTCGCAAGACAAGCCGAAGGAGGTCCCTTGACGCAGCAAGTTCAAGCGGTAGAAAAGTCCCCGCTACCCGATCGGATGCTGTTCTATTGTCGCCCCGGTTTCGAAGCTGACCTGGCGGCTGAAATCGATTCCCGCGCCAGGGGACTTGGGTGGTCCGGGCAGGCGGAATACGACCCTCAGGCCGGGTACGTCTGCTTTCATGTGTTGGACACACGCCCCGTCAACCTGCTCCAGCGTGAACTGCCATTGGAAGGGTTGATATTTGCGCGGCAGAGCCTGGTTGCGCTTCCGGGGCTGACGCTATCACGGGAAAACCGTCTGTCGCCGATCATCGAGCAGGTGGTGGCGAGAGGCTGGAACTTCGATTCCATCTGGCATGAAACGCCCGATACCAATGACGGCAAGGCACTCTCGGGGCTGATCAAGGCGCTGACACGTCCCCTCGAGTCGATGCTGAAGAAGCGCGGGGCGCTGCGCCGCAAGGCTGCCGGTCGGAGGCTTCACCTGTTGTGGAGCGATGGCGATCGGGTGCAGTTGGGGATGAGCTTCCCTGGCAATCGCAGCGAACTCCCGGGTGGTATTCGTCGGCTGCGTTTTCCACATGCTGCGCCAAGTCGCTCGACCCTCAAGCTGGAGGAGGCCTGGACCCGTTTTGCCTGACGACCATAGCGTTCGGGAACCACCTGATCCCATGCCGAACTCAGCAGTGAAACCGCTCAGCGCCGATGGTAGTGTGGGGTCTCCCCATGCGAGAGTAGGTCATCGTCAGGCACCTATACCAAAACCCCAGTCTCGAAAGAGGCTGGGGTTTTTTCATGGGCCCTGAAAAAGGGTGCATTAATGGTAACCGGCTGGTGAACCCATCTTTCGCAGAGGCTCGCCTTCTGTGACGTTAGGTGCCCACTTATTAATAGATGGGCACCTATTCATGACATCCCCAAGCACCGAACGTGAGATCCGTCGTCGCCGTCGCTATGCCCCGTCGTTCAAGGCCAAGATCGTCGCCGCTTGCCTGCAGGGCGATGCCTCGATCGCCCAAGTCGCGCTGCAGCACGGGCTCAACACCAACCTTGTCNTCTGCTCTTTAACAATGTGAATCATGCTGACAAGTTCTTCCTGAAAAGGAAGGACAACGTGATACGTCTCAAGCGTATCCGGCAATTGTCGTGAGTAATCGCGGACCAGACCCTTTCGGGTTATATGGTCAAGCGATTAAGCGCATACGGTGGATGCCTAGGCAGCCAGAGGCGATGAAAGACGTGGTAGCCTGCGATAAGGCTCGGCGAGGTGGCAAACGACCTGTGACCCGGGCATTTCTGAATGGGGAAACCCACCCAGCACAAGCTGGGTATCCCACACTGAATACATAGGTGTTGGGAGGCGAACCAGGGGAACTGAAACATCTAAGTACCCTGAGGAAAAGAAATCAACCGAGATTCCCCCAGTAGCGGCGAGCGAACGGGGACCAGCCCTTAAGCGTGTGACTGATTAGACGAACGAGCTGGGAAGCTCGGCCATAGTGGGTGATAGCCCCGTAGTCGAAAATCTGATCACGTGAAATCGAGTAGGTCGGGGCACGAGAAACCTTGACTGAATATGGGGGGACCATCCTCCAAGGCTAAATACTCCTGGCTGACCGATAGTGAACCAGTACCGTGAGGGAAAGGCGAAAAGAACCCCGGAGAGGGGAGTGAAATAGATCCTGAAACCGTATGCGTACAAGCAGTGGGAGCAGACTTGTTCTGTGACCGCGTACCTTTTGTATAATGGGTCAGCGACTTATATTCAGTGGCGAGCTTAACCGAATAGGGGAGGCGTAGCGAAAGCGAGTCTTAACTGGGCGACCAGTCGCTGGATATAGACCCGAAACCGGGCGATCTATCCATGAGCAGGTTGAAGGTTGAGTAACATCAACTGGAGGACCGAACCAGGATCTGTTGAAAAAGATTTGGATGACTTGTGGATCGGAGTGAAAGGCTAATCAAGCCCGGAGATAGCTGGTTCTCCTCGAAAGCTATTTAGGTAGCGCCTCACGTATCACCGCCGGGGGTAGAGCACTGTTTCGGCTAGGGGGTCATCCCGACTTACCAACCCGAGGCAAACTCCGAATACCGGTGAGTGCAAGCGTGGGAGACACACGGCGGGTGCTAACGTCCGTCGTGAAAAGGGAAACAACCCAGACCGTCAGCTAAGGTCCCGAAATCCTGGTTAAGTGGGAAACGATGTGGGAAGGCTCAGACAGCTAGGAGGTTGGCTTAGAAGCAGCCATCCTTTAAAGAAAGCGTAATAGCTCACTAGTCGAGTCGGCCTGCGCGGAAGATGTAACGGGGCTAAACCAGGTACCGAAGCTACGGGCTTGCCGAATGGCAAGCGGTAGAGGAGCGTCGTGTAAGCCGATGAAGGTGGATTGAGAAGTCTGCTGGAGGTATCACGAGTGCGAATGCTGACATGAGTAACGACAAGGGGAGTGAAAAACTCCCCCGCCGGAAGACCAAGGGTTTCTGTTCGACGCTAATCGGAGCAGAGTGAGTCGGCCCCTAAGGCGAGGCCGAAAGGCGTAGTCGATGGGAAACGGGTCAATATTCCCGTACCTCACATGGTTGCGATGGGGGGACGAAGAAGGCTAGGTGAGCCAGGCGTTGGTAGTCCTGGTGAAAGCTTGTAGGCCAGCGATTCAGGTAAATCCGGATCGCTCTCTTCAGTGAGAAGGCCGAGAAGCGAGACGAACTGACTACGGTCAGGAAGTCATCGATGCCACGCTTCCAGGAAAAGCCTCTAAGCTTCAGATCATGTGGGACCGTACCCCAAACCGACACAGGTGGTCAGGTAGAGAATACCAAGGCGCTTGAGAGAACTCGGGTGAAGGAACTAGGCAAAATGGTGCCGTAACTTCGGGAGAAGGCACGCCGGCGTAGTGTGAAGGGCCTCGCGCCTGGAGCATGAACCGGTCGAAGATACCAGGTGGCTGCAACTGTTTATTAAAAACACAGCACTCTGCAAACGCGTAAGCGGACGTATAGGGTGTGACGCCTGCCCGGTGCCGGAAGGTTAATTGATGGTGTTAGCCCTCGGGCGAAGCTCCTGATCGAAGCCCCGGTAAACGGCGGCCGTAACTATAACGGTCCTAAGGTAGCGAAATTCCTTGTCGGGTAAGTTCCGACCTGCACGAATGGCGTAATGATGGCCACGCTGTCTCCACCCGAGACTCAGTGAAATTGAAATCGCAGTGAAGATGCTGTGTACCCGCGGCTAGACGGAAAGACCCCGTGAACCTTTACTATAGCTTCACACTGGACGCTGATGTTGCCTGTGTAGGATAGCTGGGAGGCTTTGAACCCTGGACGCCAGTTCAGGTGGAGCCAACCTTGAAATACCAGCCTGGCATCATTGGCGTTCTAACTCAGGTCCGTTATCCGGATCGAGGACAGTGTGTGGTGGGTAGTTTGACTGGGGCGGTCTCCTCCTAAAGAGTAACGGAGGAGCACGAAGGTACCCTCAGCACGGTCGGAAATCGTGCAGTGAGTGCAAGAGCATAAGGGTGCTTGACTGCGAGACAGACACGTCGAGCAGGTACGAAAGTAGGTTCTAGTGATCCGGTGGTTCTGTATGGAAGGGCCATCGCTCAACGGATAAAAGGTACTCCGGGGATAACAGGCTGATACCGCCCAAGAGTTCACATCGACGGCGGTGTTTGGCACCTCGATGTCGGCTCATCACATCCTGGGGCTGAAGTCGGTCCCAAGGGTATGGCTGTTCGCCATTTAAAGTGGTACGCGAGCTGGGTTTAGAACGTCGTGAGACAGTTCGGTCCCTATCTGCCGTGGGCGTTGGATGTTTGAGAAGAGCTGCTCCTAGTACGAGAGGACCGGAGTGGACGCACCTCTGGTGTTCCGGTTGTCACGCCAGTGGCATTGCCGGGTAGCTATGTGCGGACAGGATAACCGCTGAAAGCATCTAAGCGGGAAGCCCCCTTCAAGATGAGACATCCCGGCGTGGGCAGCCGTTGCCATAAGGGCGACGAGAAAACCGGATATCAACAGTTGCTTCATGGCGTTTTACCTCCTTGAAAAACGACAGTGGCAACTATCAGGCTAGGTGGCAGTCCGGCTGGCAGCAAGGTATGGCTATGCACGCTCGCTACTCAGGGCTTCTCGAGTTCGAATTCCTCGGTATCGATATCCGCCTGCTGCTCCGCGCCGTAGCGGCCGCCGGCTACCTGATCCGGGGTCAGCATGGCGTTCAGCCGGGTGACGGTGGCCGCATCCAGGTCGAGCGTGCCCGCCGCCAGGTTCTCGTGGATGTGGGCTATCGAGCGGGAGCCGGGAATCGGAATCACGTCCTCTCCTTTTGCCCTGAGCCAGGCCAGAGCCAACTGGCCGGAGGTCACGTCCAGCGCCTTGGCGACGGCCTGGAGCTGTTCCAGCTGGCGCAGGTTGTGTGGCAGGTTCTCGGCGCTGAAGCGCGGCATGGTTTGGCGAACGTCGTTTTCCTGCAGCTGCGCGGGGTCTGTCACGGCGCCTGCCAGAAAGCCCCTGCCCAGGGGGCTGAAGGCCACCAGCGCCGTGCCTGCCTCCCGGCAGGCCGCGATCAGCGCGATCTCGGGGTTGCGGGTCCACAGGGAATACTCCGACTGCACCGCCGCAATGGGGCGCTCGGCTACCGCGCGGCGCAAGGTGGCCGCAGATATCTCGGAGAGCCCGATGGCGCCTATCTTGCCCTCGTCCACCAGCCGACCCAACGCACCGACGCTCTCTTCGATGGGCACCTGAGGGTCCAGCCGGTGAAGGTAATAGAGGTCCAGGTGTTCGGTACGCAGGCGCTTAAGGCTCGCCTCGCACTGCCGCTTGAGCGTCTCGGGACGCCCGTCGATCACCCGCTTGCCCAGTTCCGGGTCGATGGCCATGCCGCATTTGCTGGACAGCATCACCTGGTCGCGCTTGCCCGCCAGGGCCTGGCCCACCACCTTCTCGTTGGCCGTTGCCCCGTAAAGCGTCGCGGTATCGAAGTGTCGATAGCCCATGTCGAAGGCCTCTTCCAGAGCACGAATTGCCTCGGGCTCGGGTACGGGGCTGCCGTAGCCATGGGAGAGGTTCATGCAGCCCAGGCCAATGGGGGGCGAGGCAACGTCCTTGAGGCGATCAAAGAGAGTCGACATGGTGATCCTTGTGGGTGGCAGGGGCAAGGCGCACAGCAGGGCCGGCGGCGGTAATGCCTCATCATGCCGAGGGCGGGTGGGGCATCGCAAGGTGGTGAACCGAAACAGTCACCATCGGTGGCATCAACGACTGCTGGAGGTAGCTCACCATCGATTGCATCGACGCTTGTTGGAGGTAGCTTCAGCTCGCGACGGGCGGAGGTTGCCAGCGGCTTGGGATCGGCCGCTTGCTTAGGGTTGATGGAAGGGCAGGAGACGAGCCAAGACATCCACCATCGAGTGCATCGACGCTTGTTGGAGGTAGCTTCAGCTCGCGACAGGCGGAGGTTGCCGTGGCCCGGTGGGAGCGGCCGCATGCTTAGGGTTGAGTGAAGGGGTGGGGACGACTGAGTCAGCCACCCAGGCAGCTAAGAAATATCGGGGCGGGCTCAACGGATGTCCCTACCGTAGGGACAGGAGGTGACAATCCGACCTCGCCAGCGTGGGTTCAAGGTTACTCAGTGGAAGCGTGCTCATGAAGAAACTTCAGTGAGGAGCGTGGCCGTTGGTGTTCATCGCCAAGGTTGGCGACACCGTGGTCGCGAGCTAAAGCTGCCTCCAACAGCGTTTTTCTCTTATGTGGTGGCGTGGTGGGGCGTTGTGGTCGTTGCTGGCGTTGGTGGTTTCCGCCGAGGCGCCTGCGGCGCCAGTCGCGATGCGGAGCAGCGCTCCAACAGCGTTTTTCTCTTATGTGGTGGCTGGGCTGCGGTGGCGAGCTGAAGCTGCCTCCTGCAGTGTCTTTTTCTTGTGTCGTTGAGTCGTTTGTGTGGCGTTGTGTTGCGGTATGCTGGTGTGACAATAGCTTGGGAGGGTTTTGTTATGACCGATCAAACCGCTTTTCAGCAGGCGATGGCGGCTCTCGATGCCTTGCATGCGGAGGATCCTCGCCGGGTGGAGGTTGAGGGGGAGTCGCTGCCGATGGAGCTTTGGCATGCGGGGCGCATGAGCGCCTGGCTGGAGCGGGTGGTGCCGGGGGCGGATGAGTTGACGCAGCTGGCGGTGCGTTCGCAGCATATGCAGCGCTGGCAGGTGCCGCGCAACGAGTACCCGGAGGGCCGGGTGGGGTATCTAACCTGGCGGCGTGACCAGGGCAAGCGGGCCGGTGAGACGACGGCGCGGGTGATGGAGGCGTGCGGTTATTCGCCGGAGGAGGCGGCGCGGGTGTCGCAGATGATCCGCAAGCAGGGGTTGGGGCGTGACCCGGGTACCCAGGCGGTGGAGGACTGCGCGTGCCTGGTGTTCCTGGAGAACTACTTCGGTGATTTCTCCAAGCAGATCGACCACGATCACCTGATTCGCATCGTGCAGATGACCTGGAAGAAGATGTCGCCGAAGGCCCATGAGCTGGCGCTCGCGCTGCCAATGAGCGATGAGGCGAGAGGGCTGGTGGAGGAGGCGCTCGCCGGCTGAAGGCGGCGGCGCCATTCAGCGGTGGCTTTACGGTATGAGCGTCTGCGCGGCGTCGAGGTAGGGTGTCGGCGGGCTCGCCCTTGAAGTGGGTGGTGGTGAGAATGATTTTTCTTTGTGGGAATTGACAGGGGGCAGGTGGGCGACTAGATTTTCGGTAGTTAATGATAATGGTTATCATTAATAAAAGTAATCGGAGATTGCCATGCCGTACCCTATCCCTTCCCCGCTCGAGGGCATAAACACCAACCTGCATATCATGGATGCCACGTCGGTTGCGGTGCGGCTGGGCCGGGAATCCCCGCGACAGGCTTCGCCCGTTTCCGACGAGGAGGAGGCGCTGCGGTCCCTGCGTCACGAAGTGACCATTCAGGAGTTGCTCCGTCGCCGTTTTCTGCGTACCACGGAACAGTACCTGAAGGGTGAGCTGGATGACGTGGCCATTCCCCGCACGCGGCGCTGAATTCGCGTTCTGGCGGTTGGCTCAGGCCAGGGAGAGGGTCAGGCTATCAGCGGTTTCGCACGGCTTGCCGTGGCGCAGGGTGAGGCGGCGTTCGCTCAATTCCATGACCACGGCGAATAGGGTTTCCATGCGTTCGTCGGGGGGCTGGTCGGGGTTGAAGTGGCGACAGATCGACAGCGGTGCATTGTGGTGGTCGCTGAGGATGTCGAACAGGGTGGCTTCGTCCACGTCGCTGTCGGTGGCCAGTTCGTCGTGCAACAGGGTATCGAGCCGCTGCAGCCGGGGCTGCGAGTCGATGCGGGGGAAGTCCTGGACCTGGCAGCCGGCGGCGTAGAGGTGGTTGGTGTGGGTGACGATGCCGTCCTGCGGCGTGAGCCGGCCGGGCTCGCCGGGCTGCACCTCCAGGCCCATGGCCCGGCCGTCGCCAGCGGCGAGCAGGAAGTGGGCCGGTGAGCAGACCCGGTCGTTACGGGCCACGTCCAGGGCGCTCTCCCAGTCGGGGCTTTCCAGTATCTTGCGCAGCGCCACGTGGATCGGCAGCCCGTCGCCGCAGGTCTGTGAGCGGATGGCGTTGAGGCATACGCCGATACCGTTGGCGTTCATGCCCACCTTGCCCACCATGCCCGCTTCGCCGACGCTGACCAGCGGCACGGTGTCGGTACCTTCGATATGCAGGACCACCACGTTGTGCAGCTGGTCGGTGCGCCAGTCCCAGTTCTGGGCCAGCCACTGGCGGCCCTGGCGCTGCAGCGAGAAGGCCGAGCAGCCGCCGCTGGCGCGGGTCAGCGCGATCTCACTACGGCAGTTCAGGGTGAGGATGTCGGTGACGTCGACCCCGGCGCCTTCGGCGATGCCTGCCATCTCCTCGAGGATGGCGGGAAACCCCCGCTCGATCATGGCCTGGAAGCGCTCGGCTTCCTGGCGGGCCTCTTCCCAGCGGATGCCCACAAAGTCGTGGAACAGCTGGGCGTAGACTCCCAGGCTGTGCTGAATGAGCCGGGCATGAATGCGGCCATGAGCCGTGCCGATGTCATGTCGACTGCCGGCGAGCCGGGTTACGGAAAGGGGTTGGGTAGGTAGTGTCATGAGACGGCCTCGAACAGGCTCCGCCAAAGGTGGACTTGGCATTGCCGGCCGGTTGCCAGAGTTGATGGGATTGCAGGCCGCATGGCTTGGCTCCTGTCGGATGGTGGCATCGGACCCATCAGTATAGGCACGCTGGGAGAGGTTCTGTCGCCAGCGTTGAATTGTGCATCACCGATCAGGGGATGATTCGCCCTTCTGATCAGCGAGTTGGGGCTGAATTATGTTCCGCTAACGTTGGCAGCGGGGCTTGTGTTTTGGCGCCAATCCTTCCAGATTTAGGGGGTGCATTTTTTTAGCAACCAGAGTGAGAAGAACAACCATGAAAAAACGCGTTTTGGCGATGGCCGTTGCAGCATCCAGCCTGGCATTCGTCGGTGCGGCGCAGGCGGAAGTGAAAATCGGTTTTCTTGGTGGCTTCACGGGGCCGATCGAGAGCCTGACACCTCCGATCTTCGATGGTGCCCAGTTGGCGGTCCAGCAGATCAACGAGCAGGGCGGTATTTTGGGTGGACAGACGCTGGTCATGCCCAGTGCGGATACCACCTGCAGCGATGCGTCGGCGGCCTCCAATGCGGCGGACCGCATGGTCAATACAGAAGAGGTCACCGCCATCGTGGGGGCGCTGTGTACCGGTGCAACCATCGCGGCAGCCAACAATGCCGGTATTCCCGGCGGCGTGGTGATGGTGTCACCGGCCTCCACCGCACCGGCGGTCTCCGAGCTGGACGACAACGACCTGGTATTCCGTACCGTGCCGTCCGATGCCTTCCAGGGCGAAATCCTGGCCAAGCTGATGCTCGACAAGGGCTTCGATGAGGTCGCGGTGACCTTCGTCAACAACGACTACGGCCGCGGCCTGGCCGATGCCTTCGTCGAGGCCTTCGAGGCCGGCGGCGGTATCGTCGCCGAGAACCTGGCCCACGAGGATGGGCGCGCCGACTACCGCTCCGAGCTGGGTTCGCTCTCCGGTAGCGGTGCCGAGACGCTGGTGGTGCTGGCCTACGCCGATGGCTCCGGCCAGACCGTGCTGCGCCAGGCCTACGAGAGCGGCATGTTCACCCAGTACGCCGGCGCCGACGGCATGGTGGGCTCCTCGTTGATCGAGGCAGTGGGTGCCGATGTCCTCGAGGGCATGATCGCCACGCGCCCTGGCAGCCCGGACCTGCCGGGTACCGAGCTTTTCAACCAGGCCGCCGAGGAAGCGGGCTTCGACCCCAGCGCGGTCTTCGCCGCCCAGGCCTACGATGCCGCCTTCCTGCTGGCGCTGGCCATCGAGCAGAACGGCAGCGCCGAGCGTGAAGGGCTGTCCGAGGCGCTGCGCAGCGTTTCCAGCGAACCCGGCGAAGTGATCCTGCCCGGCGAGTGGGAGAAGGCCGTGGAGCTGATCGCCGCCGGTACCGAGATCAACTACGAGGGTGCTTCCGGCCGTCACGAGTTCGACGAGACAGGTGACGTGCCCGGCGTCGTGGTCGAGATGGTAGTGGAAGACGGCGCCTTCGTCAGCAAGGGGCAGGTCGACCTCTAAACGCTAGCAAGGCACAGCGAAAAGCCCCGGGGGATTTCTCCCCCGGGGCTTTTTACTTCTACCCGTGACTGCTATCCGTGGTGCTTGACCTTCTCTGGCAATAGCCCCTGCGGGGCGAAGCGCAGCACCAGGGTGATCAACAGGCCGATCACCAGTACCCGGGCCTGCAGTGCCCGGCTGGAGAGGTTGCCGGGGGGATCCCAGCCGAAGACGCCTTCGCCGAACATCACCGCCAGGTTCATCAGGAACAGTGCCAGCGGTTCGGACATCAGCCAGATGATATAGACCGCCACGGCGCCGAAGATGGTGCCCAGGTTGTTGCCGGGGCCGCCGAGGATCACCATCACCAGCACCAGGAAGGTGTGGTTGAGCGGCAGGTAGCCCTGGGGGTCGAACAGGCTGTTGAACGAGGCCAGCGCGCCGCCGCCGACACCCATCAGGATGCAGCCCAGCACGAAGATCTCCAGGCGACGCTTGTTGATGTCCTTGCCCATGGCCGCGGCCGAGACCTCATTGTCGCGGATGGCGCGGATCATGCGGCCCCAGGGGGCATGGTAGGCACGGTGCAGCAGGAAAAAGATCACCGCGATCATCGCCGCCGTCACCGACAGGTAGACTGCTCGGGCCAGCGTGAAGCCCAGCTCGCTGGGTCCCGGTGTGGGCCAGGGCAGCGGGGAAACGGTGGCGGTGCCACGGGTCAGCCAGTCGGAGTTCTTGAGGAAGGCCTTGATTATTTCGGCGATGCCCAGGGTGGCGATGGCCAGGTAGTCGCTGCGCAGGCCCAGGCAGATACGTCCGATGTAATAGCCGATGCCGCCGGCCAGGGCGCCGCCGACAATCCAGCCGGTCCAGGCCGGCAGGCCCAGCCCGCCGACGAAGCCGGCACGGGACTGGATCTCGCTGGTGACCGCGCGCAGCATGCTGATGACGACCAGATAGAGGACTACCCCCAGGATCACGGCGATCACCGTGCGCAGCTTCTTCGGCACGCCGAGGCGATCGAGCCGGGTGGCACCGACCACCAGCGCAATCGAGGCCACTGCGTAGAGCAGCACGCGGCCCAGCTCACCGGGAAGCTCGGTGCCCCAGAAGGCATCGTTGACCGGCACGCTGAAGAACATGGCGCTGAAGCCGCCGATGGCGACGAAGCCCATGACGCCGGCATTGAACTGGCCCGCGTAGCCCCACTGGATGGTGAGGCCCAGGGCCAGAATGGCGTAGCAGGCGGCCTCCACCAGCATGCGGGTGCTGTAGGCGGTGCCCATGGCCATGTAGACGCCCAGTACCGCCACCAGCAGGGCGCCGAACAGAACGACTTCGCGAACCGGAAAGCGGCTCTGTGGTGTCGTCTCGGTAGGGGTGGGAGTGGGGTTGTTCATCAGATCACCTTACCCTTGAAGATGCCGGTGGGGCGCCATACCAGAATGGCCACCAGGATGAAGAAGGGCACCACGATCTTGTATTCGGTGCCGACGAAGGCGAGGTTGCGGGGAATCTCGATCCATTCGGGGAAAAGGTGGGCGATGGGGCGCAGCATGACCGACCAGTTGAACACGGCCAGGGTCTCGGCGAAGCCGACCACGAAGCCGCCGGCGATGGCCCCGTAGGGGTGCCCCACGCCGCCGACGATGGCTGCGGCGAAGATCGGCAGCAGCAGGAAGAAGCTGAGGTCGGGCTTGAAGGTCACGTCCAGCGACAGCAGGGTGCCGGCTATGGCCGCCAGGCCCCCGGCGATCACCCAGGTGACTGCGACGATGGTGTTGGTGTTGATCCCCGATGCCCGGGCCAGGTCCGGGTTGTCGGACATGGCTCGCATGGCCTTGCCCAGCCGTGAGCGGTTGAGGAATATGTGCAGTCCCACGACTGAGGCGATGGTGAGGATAAAGAGGATGATCTGCGGCTCGGTGACGATGATCGGCCGCGTCGCCAGTTCGAAGGGCAGCTCCAGCCGGTAGATCTCCTTGCGTTCGGCGATATAGAGGCTCTGGGCGCTGGTGCCGGCGAACAGGCGGATCAGCCCCTGCAGCATCAGGGTCACGCCCAGCGAGCCGATGACCAGCACGATGGGCTTGACACCGTGGGCACGCAGCGGCTTGTAGAACGCCTTGTCGATGCCTACGGCCAGCAGTGCGGTGAGCGCCATGGCCAGCGGCAGCATGACCACCGCGGTGGGCAGGCCGACCACGGCGCCGGCCCCCGGGAAAGCCATGGTCAGCAGCAACACCATGAAGGCACCGAAGGTCATCATGTCGGCGTGGGCGAAGTGGGCGAAGCGCATGATGCTGAACACCAGCGTCACGCCGATGGCCCCGATGGCGTAGATCGAGCCGGTCACGCTGCCGGCGATCACCACGTTGTTGATGAAGAAAACCAGTTCATTCACGTCATTGTTCTCCAGGTACTGGCTTCTAGCCGCCGAGGAAGCTCTTGGCGACATCCGGGTCGGCCAGCAGCGCTGCGCCGGTATCGGTGAAACGGTTCTGGCCGGCGGCCAGAACGAAACCCTTGTCGGCGATGGCAAGCGCCTGCTTGGCGTTCTGCTCCACCATCAGAATGCCGACGCCTGCGGCGTTGATCTCCTTCACCCGCTCGAAGATTTCGTTCATGTAGAGCGGGGAGAGGCCGGCGGTGGGTTCGTCGAGCAGCAGGACGTCGGGTTCTGCCATCAGCGCCCGGCCCATGGCCACCATCTGGCGCTGGCCGCCGGAGAGTTCGCCCGCGGGCTGGTGGCGTTTCTCGTGAAGAGGCGGGAAGAAGCCATAGACCTTGTCGAGCATGCGCTTGACGTTATTCGGCTTCAGGAAGGCCCCCATCTCCAGGTTTTCCTTCACCGTGAGACTAGGGAAGACATTCTTCTCCTGGGGAATGAATCCCATGCCCTTCTGGACCAGCTTGTTGGGCGGCAGGTTATGGATCGGCTCGCCGCGCAGCAGGATCTCGCCCTGGTTGACGGTGAGCAGGCCGAATATGGCCTTGAGCATGGTCGATTTGCCGGCGCCGTTGGGGCCGACGATTACACCGATCTCGTCGGCTTCGATGGTCATGTTCACCCCGTTGAGGATGTTCATGCCGCCGTAGCCGCCATGCACGTCGCGTGCTTCGAGTAGTGGCATCATGGATTCTCTGCGCTAGTCGTAACTGTTCTTCTTGCAACCCAGATTCTTGTAAACCAAGCGGGTCGACCGTGGCTCAGGCGCCGCGACGCCTCTCAGGCGACGTTGGAAACCCTCAGGCCACGTTTGAACCCCTCAGGCTACGTTGGAACCAAAGTAGGCCTCGATCACCTGCGGGTTGTTCTGGATTTCCTGGATCGTGCCTTCGACCATGACGCTGCCCTGGGCCAGCACGATCACCGGATCGCACAGCCGGGCGATCATGTCCATGTCATGCTCGATGACCAGGAAGGTGTAGCCCATCTCGCGGTTGAGCCGCTCGATGTTGCTGACCAGATCGCCCAGCAGGGTGCGGTTTACCCCGGCGGCGATCTCATCGAGCAGCACCACACGGGCGTCGGTCATCATGGTGCGGCCAAGCTCGAGGAGTTTCTTCTGGCCGCCGGAGAGGTTGCCGGCCAGCTCGTTGCGCACGTGGTGCAGGCCGACGAAGTCGATCACTTCCAGGGCGCGGCGGCGTACCTCGTTCTCCTGGCTGCGTACCATGCCCGGTTTCAGCCAGGCGCTGAAGAGGCTCTCGCCTGCCTGCTTCGGTGGCACCATCATCAGGTTCTCCAGCGCGGTCATCTGGGAGAACTCATGGGCGATCTGGAAGGTGCGCAGCAGCCCCTTGTGGAACAGCTCGTTGGCGGGACGATTGGTGATGTCCTCGCCGTCGAGCATGACCTGGCCACTGTCCAGCGGCAGGGCGCCGGCAATGATATTGAACAGGGTGGACTTGCCGGCGCCGTTGGGGCCGATCAGTCCGGTGATGGAGCCTGCCTCCACCTGGATGGAGCAGTCGTTGATGACCTTCAGGCCTCCAAAGGCCTTGTTGACGTGTCTGACGTCGATAATGGCTGGCATGTTGGTTCCGCCCAGTGTCTTTCCGGAGTCCGATGGCTCCCGGAGTCTTGTTATGGCGCCCCGCAGTGCCCGACGGCACCTTTTCGCGGTGACACTCTGGATTGTGAGGCCGCCGCACCTGGGCGGCGGCTGCCTGCGTTACAGCTCCTGGCTGTTGTCCACCAGGAAGGTACGGCCGGCAGCAAAGGCGCCGACGATCACCAGCGCACCCACGGTGGGTATCAGGTAACCCTCGATTTGCGGAATGCTCCGCAGGAAGACGAAGGCCACCGCTGCCGGTGCCACGAAGCGCACCAGGAAGCGCCAGATGGTGAACCAGGTCTCGCTGGTACGCATCTCCTTCATGACCTCGGAGTGGGTCAGCGCCCAGCCGGCGAACAGCGCGATCAGCAGCCCGCCCAGCGGCATGAAGATATTGGTCAGCAGTTCGATGAAGTCGAAGGCGTTGCGGCCGAACAGGGCATGGAAGATAGTGCCTTCGGCCCAGATGTTGAAACTCACCACCGTCAGCAGACCCATGGCCCAGCTTGCCGTCACCATGCCGAAGACAGCCTGGGGGCGGGTCAGGTCGAAGCGTTCCACCAGGAAGGCGGCCACCGGCTCGATCAGCGAGATCGAGGAGCTGATGGCCGCACCCAGCACCAGGATGAAGAAGACCCCGCCCACCAGGGCGCCGAAGGGCATCTCGGCGAAGGCCAGCGGCAGGGACACGAACATCAGGCCGGGTCCGGCGGCGGCATCGAGGCCGGCGCCGAACACCAGCGAGAATATGGCAAGGCCTGCGATCATGGCCACGGCGGTATCGACGAAGGCGATGGCGAAGGCGGTACGGGTCAGCGAGACCTCGCTGGACATGTAGGCGCCATAGGCCATGATCGCCCCCATGCCGAGGCTCAAGGTGAAGAACGACTGGCCCATCGCCTGTAGCCAGCCTTCGAGGCTCAAGGCGCCGATATCGAAGGTGAACAGGAAGCCGAGTGCTGCACCGAAGTCGCCATTGGCGATGCCGTAGCCAAGTACCACCAGCAGGATGACGAACAGCGAGGGCATCAGGATGCGCAGGCTGTTCTCGAGCCCCTTGTGGATACCCAGGCCGACGATCAGCCCCGAGGCGATGATGAACAGGGTGTGGTAGAGGGTGAGCAGTGCCGGGGCGGCCAGCAGGCTGTCGAAGCTCGCTCCGATGGTGGCGGCGTCGGCGCCGGCCAGGCTGCCGGTGAGCATCAGCCCGGTATAGTGGATCGCCCAGCCGGCGATGACCGAATAGAAGCTCAGTATCAGGAAGGCCGAGGCCGCCCCCAGCCAGCCGATGGACTCCCAGGCGCGGGAGGTATTGTGCGTTCTGGTCAGGTGACGCATGCCCATGATGGGGCTGCGTCGGCTGGCCCTGCCGAGCATGGTCTCGCCGATCAGGATAGGAATGCCAACGGCGAAAATGGTCAGTGCATAAACGAGGATGAAAGCACCGCCCCCGTTTTCGCCGGTAAGGTAGGGGAAGCGCCATAGATTGCCGAGCCCTACTGCCGAGCCGACTGCGGCAAGCAGGAAGGTGCCCTTGTGTGTCCAGACGTTATGCGTGCTCATTGTGGTTCCGCAGGGTCGGGTCAAGGCCTTGTGGGCCGTCTATGGGTTGCCGTCGGTCATCGCACCGGTAGGTGGGAGCCTGGCGGCGCGTACACTTTGCGACAGAAACCGGCGCCTTGGCCAGTGGCAAAGCGTTAAGGTTGCGTTGGGGGCGGCTGATGACGGGGGCCAGCGTTCATGTGTGGTCCTCGTCACCTTCATCCTCGTCGCCCCCGGTGGGCTCGAAGGCTCGGCTGGCATCCGGTAGCCGCACGATATCGCCCTGGGCCAGCTTGCCGGCCAGCTTACGCCGTTCGCCGCTGGCGGGGTTGATCAGTGCCACCACCTCGCCGATGCTGGTACCGTCGACATAGGCGTCGACCCGGATACGCACTACCAGCCCCTGATAGCGGGCCGAGAGGATGTCGCCCGGCCCGGGGTCGGAGTAACCGATGGGGTTCTTTTCGTAGTGGCGCATGACGCTGGCGGCACCGGGGTCGTCCCATTCCACGTGTCTGTGCATCATTAGCTCCTCTTGTACCGTCCGTTTAACCGATTGCCCTGGCAGAAGGCTATTGCTCTAGCAGAAGGGTAGACGCCTGCAGAGGGGGGAAGACAGCATTGTGTTCCACCAATGGCTGGCGGACGTGTTTCGCTTGGTTCTCCACCTGCTCGCCGAGAGTCGCTATGATGCCATAACACTCGTTTCAAAGTGCCTTGTACCAGGGAGATACAGACATGACGACTGTAATCAAAGCCGCTTGCCTGGTGAGAACATGAGTTCGGTGCAAAAGCCTTCCTTTGTAACCCGTGTCAAGGCGGCGCTGCCGTTACTTCATCCCACCGAGCGAAGACTTGCCGAGTTCATTCTGAATTTCCCGGGGGAGCTGGCCAGCTACACCGCCACAGAACTGGCAGGCCTTGCCGGCGTCTCTAACGCTACCGTGACACGTTTCATCAAGAAGCTGGGCTACCGCTCTTATGAAGAGGCGCGTCAGCACGTGCGCGATAATCGCGAGGAGGGCGCGGCGCTGCTGCGTGTGGAAGGGCGTGAAGAGGCTGAGGGCGATAATCTGCTGCATCGGCATATTCACCAGGCGGTCAAGAACCTCGACCACGCCAGCCAGCACCTCTCTCAGGCGGTGCTTGATGAGGTGGCAGAAGCCATGCTCACGGCCCGAAGGGTGTGGGTGATCGGCTTCCGCAGCAGCCATCCATTCGCTGAGTATCTCAATTGGCAGATCCTGCAGGTGATCGAGAGTACCTCGCTGCTGCCACGGGCGGGGGAAACACTGGCCGAGAACCTGATCAGTATTGCTGCCGACGACTGCGTGATCCTGTTCGGTCTCAAGCGTCGCACGGCGGATCTGGAGGCGGTGCTTGGGCAGGTCGAGCGCAGTGGCGCCAAGGTGCTATACATCACCGACGAGAGCGCCCCCAGCAACGAGCGGGTCCGCTGGCATGCGGTGTGCCGCACAGCGGCGCCGGGTCCGTTATTCAACCATGTGGCGGTACTATCGCTGTGCCATTTTCTGGCCACGCGGGTGATCGAGCTCTCCGGCGCCGAGGGGCGTCGCCGACTGACCGGCATTGAGGCGATTCACGAAGCGCTTGATGAGTTGCAGTGATCGCTTGTGGTGCAAGGTGGGTAGATAGTGCTCGCGAGGTGTGCAATTTTTTCCCCTTGTCGATCGACACTCTGGCATAGCGCAGGTGATTTTTCTTCGCTATGTCATTGCCGACCAACCTGAAAAAATATTTTCTTTCGTAAATGGCATGAAAATTGGATTTCTTTTGGTGTCCGTCTGTTCCATTTGACACCCATAGAGGTCTTTATCATGCACCCTGACCCACGCACTCCCCGCTTCAACTTGAAGCTGCTGGTTGCTGCCACCTCACTGGCGGCGNGAAGGAGTAATCGAACTTTTTCAGGAAGTAGCCGAAGATCGCGAAGACGAATACCGTAACCAGGCCGAAGGTGCCATAGCCCTGCACCTGGATGCCGGCCAGGCAGAGGAAGATCACCACCGCAATGACGATATGCGGCGGCACGCTGGTGACCCGGGCGAAGATACGCAGGCCATACCAGCCCACTGCCAGCATCAACAGGCTCGCCACGATCATCCCCGAGAACAGCGTGAAGAGCATTTCCGGGTGGTCGCGCAACATCAGCGGCCCCACCTGGATGCCGTGGATCATGAAGGCACCCACCAGCAGGGCGGCCGAGACGCTCCCGGGGATGCCCAGGCCGAACAGGGGGATATAGCTGGCCGGGATCACTGCGTTGTCCGACGCCTCGGCGGCGGCGATGCCGTTGGGGTTGCCCTTGCCGAAGCTGTCGGGATCCTTGGCGCTGCGCTTGGCCAGGCCATAGGCCATGAAGGCCCCTACCGACGGCCCCAGGCCCGGCAGCGCCCCGACGAAGGCCCCCACCCCGGTACTCTTCAGGATGGTCGGCAGGGTGCCCTTGAACTCTCGGTAGGAGAGATCGTCCGCCTTGTCGTCGCTCAGCTTGATCACGCTGGCGCCCTTGTTGCGGCGATACTCGTCGAGCTGCACGAACATCTCGGCGAGTGCCAGAGTCCCGATCACCAGCGGCAGGATCGGCACGCCCTCCATCAGCTCGGCGTAGCCGAAGGTCAAGCGCGCCGCCCCGGTTTCCGGGTCGAGTCCTACGGTGCCGAGAATGATCCCCATGCCGCCGGCCGCCAGTCCCTTGAGGAACGACCCCCCGGCCATGGCGGCAATGAAGACCAGCGCAAAGATCAGGATGGCGGCCAGCTCGTAGGGGCCGAACTTCAGCGCCACCGACGCGAACGGAATGGCCACCGCAATCAACAGCAGGGTGGCCAGCAGATCGCCGATCACCGAGGCCAGCAGGCCTACCTTGAGTGCCTTGCGCGGCTTGCCGTCGCGGGCCATGGGATAACCATCGAGGCAGGTGGCCGCCGATGAGGGCTCGCCGGGCGTATTGAGCAGGATGGCCGAGACGGCACTGCCGGCGGCGGTGCCCTTGGACAGGCCGATCAGGAAGGCGATGGCGGCATAGGCCGACATGTAGAAGGTCAGCGGAATGGCGATGGCGATGGCCACGGCCCGGTTGAGGCCGGGAATGACACCGACGATATAGCCGAGCAGCACGCCGCCAAGGATGATGGCGATGGATTCGTAGTGCAGGGCCGCCGCGAAGGAGGCGAGAATGGCGTCGAAACCGATCATGTCACACCACTCCAATGCGCATCAGATGGGCGGTCAGGCCATAGAGGCCGGCCGCCGGGATCGTGGCGGTGAGCACCACCACATACCAGCGTCGTTCACCGAGCAGCAGCAGCAGGCCGCCGATCAGCAGCGGTGCGACCCAGGTCAACGGGAAGCGATCGATCAGCACGATGAAGCCCAGCACATACAGGAACGGCCATACCTGATGCCAGAGGTGGCCGGCCGGCGGAATGGAGAAGAAGGGCTTTCCGGCGCGCTTGAGCGCTATGGCGCTGACCAGGGTCAGCAGGCCGGCGCAGCCGAGCATCAGCCAGGCGCCGAGGGTGGCCAGCGCCTTGGGCGGCATGCCGATGGCGAAGCCGCGGCCGCCATAGGTGGGAATGACCCAGGCGAGGAGCAGCACCGCGATGGCGGCAACACCGATTCCAGACCAGAAATTCTTGCGTGGCATATCGGTCATGTGGTGTAGGTCTTGTGGTGTGGGTGACGGTTCGAGGCGGGCAGCAAATGTCTTGAACAGAAAGTTTGCTTGAATTCACTGCCTTCCACGTATTGTTTTGCTGACAAAATGGCTAGCCGACGACACTATCTGCTGCGGGGCACCCCCTCAAACACTGGCTGCGACGGAAATTAAACGTTAATGGAGCGGATGGTTCTTGACCATACAGCCACTATACAGCAGGGGTTGGGTGAGAATAGTGCATCAATGCGGTGCAGAAGGCGCTGATCATGGTCAATTGTGGTGCAAAAACATCCTTCTCCTTCCTGCCATATGGCTCGGGTAGCGTTTCTGGTGCAAGGAAGGGTATTCGCAAGAATCAAAAAAACATTTTAAAACATATGGATAAAAAAATTATGGGTTGTGATGGTGCAGTGTTGGCACGCTGCCTGCATTAGGTTGGCCAGCTCCCATGCCTGCGCATGGTGATCGTGGGCACCAAGCTCACAGCGTGCTACAACATGCGCTGGGTCGATGCCAGTGCCAGTGGACCATCAGCCAACGAATCGAGCCAAACTCGCTCAAATGGAGGACATTATGTCTGCCAAGACTCTCGCCCTGATCGAAGAAAACGACGTGAAGTGGGTTGACCTGCGCTTCACCGACACCAAAGGCAAGGAGCAGCACGTCACCATCCCCGCGCGTGACGTGGACGACGAATTTTTCGAGAACGGGCAGATGTTCGATGGCTCCTCCATCTCCGGCTGGAAGGGCATCAACGAGTCGGACATGATCCTGCGCCCGGAAGACGGTACCGCCTTCCTCGATCCGTTCACCGAAGACGCCACCATCGTGCTGCGCTGCGACATCATCGAGCCCGCCACCATGCAGGGCTACGAGCGCGACCCGCGCTCAATCGCCAAGCGGGCGGAAGCCTACCTGCAGTCCAGCGGCCTGGGCGACACCGCCTTCTTCGGCCCGGAGCCGGAATTCTTCATCTTCGATGAGGTGCACTGGAAGACCGATATCGAAGGGGCGATGTTCAAGATCTCCTCTGAAGAGGGCGCCTGGTCCACCGACCGTCAGGTCGAGGGTGGCAACCTGGCCCACCGTCCGCGGGTCAAGGGAGGCTACTTCCCGGTGCCGCCGGTGGACAGCTTCCACGATATTCGCGGCGCCATGTGCAACACCCTGGAGGCCATCGGCCAGACCGTCGAAGTGCATCACCACGAGGTGGCCAACGCCGGCCAGAACGAGATCGGCGTCAAGTTCAACACCCTGGTGAAGAAGGCCGACGAGCTTCAGGAGATGAAGTACGTCGTGCATAACGTGGCTCACGCCTATGGCAAGACTGCGACCTTCATGCCCAAGCCGCTGGTTGGTGACAACGGTTCAGGCATGCACGTGCATCAGTCCTTCTGGAAGGATGGCGTCAACCAGTTCGCCGGTGACCAGTACGCCGGACTGTCTGAAATGGCGCTTTACTACATCGGCGGTATCATCAAGCACGCCCCTGCCCTGAACGCCTTCACCAATGCCTCCACCAACTCCTACAAGCGTCTGGTTCCTGGCTTCGAGGCGCCGGTCATGCTGGCCTACAGTGCTCGCAACCGCTCCGCTTCCATTCGCATTCCTTACACCGCCAGCCCCAAGGGCAAGCGCGTCGAGTGCCGTTTCCCGGATCCGACCGCCAACCCTTACCTGTGCTTCGCGGCGATGCTGATGGCGGGTATCGACGGTATCAAGAACAAGATCCACCCCGGCGATGCCATGGACAAGAACCTGTACGACCTGCCGCCGGAAGAGGGCAAGAAGGTTCCGACCGTGGCCAGTAGCCTGGATCAGGCTCTGGAGGCGCTGGATGCCGATCGTGCCTTCCTCACCGAGGGTGGCGTCTTCACGGATGACATGATCGATGCCTATATCGAGCTCAAGATGGAAGACGTGGAGCGTATCCGCATGAGTACGCATCCGGTCGAATTCGACATGTACTACAGCTGCTGAGGCATGCTGCGCGCCCGGTCCGGCAAGGCGGATCGGGCGCTCGGACGCTTCGGTGTCTGATAATCAAAGGGGCTCCGTTCATCTAGGCGGAGCCCCTTTTTGTCGTACACTGGACTCCATGGCTTGATACGACAGGCAGCCGACCGTGACGTCCAACCGATACGGGGCGCTGACGAAGGAGACCGATCCTCATGAAGAAGGCGCTTTTGGTAATCATTGGGCTGCTGGTCGCCTCCTCTGCCCTGGCGACAACCATCTATCGCACCGTCGACTCTCAGGGCAACGTGATCTTCACCGACAGTCCGGGCGGAGGTGGCGAGCCGGTGGAGCTCGCGCCGCTCACGGTGGTGCCCTCCCGGGAGCTACCCGGAAGTGCAGAGCCGCCGCGGGTGGAGGGCGTTGCGCCGCGTGCCAGCGCATCCCCGGGCCAGCCCTTCATGCCCTACGATGTCTTTCGTATCGCTTCGCCAGCGAATGGCGCTGAGCTGGCCGCCAGCCATGCAGGCAACGTGCAGGTGGAGCTTACCATCGAACCTGAGCTGCGGCCCGACCATCAGGCCCGGTTGCTGGTGAACGGCAGGGTGAGCCAGACCGCGATGCACACCGCTGTCTTCATGCTCACCGATCTCGATCGTGGCCAGTACGTGATCCAGGCTGAGCTGCTGGATGGGAGCGGTGAGATTCGCCATCGCACCCAGCCGGTGACGCTCCATGTTCGGCGATCTCCTGCCGGTTGAGGTGGGCTCGGTTCCCCGGCTCGCCCTTCTTTCACCCACCCGTGCCCCAAGGGTGAGCGATTCCCCGCCCCACGCTGGTGGACACTTCTTTATTGCACCATGATAGTGCAGGTCATGGCCGCCACGATGCCCTGAAACGGCGCCAAGCCGTGGGTTTCAAGATTGGCGCGGTTCTTGCTTTAGCTAGGAGTGGCTAGGGTAGTTACAGGAATCCTGGCTTGCACAGGGGTTTCGCCGGCTGCGCGAAACGGGTGCATGTTCACACCAAGAGAAGACCAATGCATCGACGTCTGATGGAACACCTCACCACTGCGGTGCTGCTACTGGATGGCAGCCTGCGCCTGAGCGGGATGAACCCCGCCGCTGAAGCACTGCTGGCGGTAAGTCTTGGGCGCGTGAAGGGGATGCGGCTGTCGACGCTGGTCACCGAGGACGATGGCATGAGCGCGGTGCTGGCCAAGTCACGCGATGATGGCCATCCCTTCACTCAGCGGGAGGTGAGGCTGGCGCTTGTAACCGGTGCGGTGATCACCATCGACTATACCGTGACGCCTCTGTCGGAGGAGGAACTCCTGGTCGAGATGGAGCCTCGCGATCGCTTGCTGCGGATCTCCCGGGAGGAGGCGCTGCTCAACCGGCAGGAGGCGATCAAGGTGCTCTCCCGTGGCCTGGCCCATGAGGTAAAGAACCCGCTGGGGGGGATCCGCGGCGCCGCGCAGCTGCTGGAGCGTGACCTCGATGATCCCGCGCTTGCCGAATTCACCCGTATCATTGTCGAGGAGGTGGACCGCCTGCGGGATCTGGTGGACTGCATGCTGGGCCCGAACCAACTGGTGCGCCATGAGCCGCTCAACATCCATAAAGTGCTCGAGCGGGTGCGTACTCTACTGATGGCCGAGACTCCGATTGTTCAGGTGGAGCGTGACTACGACCCCAGTCTGCCCGACTTCCCGGGTGACGAGGCGCAGATGATCCAGGCCGTGCTGAACGTGGCACGTAACGCCGTGGAAGCCATGGCAGAGGCCGGCACGGAACAGCCGCACCTGCTGATGAGAACCCGGGCACGGCGTCAGTTCACGCTGGGTGCGGAGAGACATCGCCTGGTCTGCGAGGTGGCGCTGATCGACAACGGCCCTGGCGTTCCCGAGAGCCTGCAGGAGACGCTCTTCTACCCCATGGTGTCGGGCCGTGCCGAAGGCAGCGGGCTCGGGCTGTCCATCGCGCAGGGCATCCTGCATCAACATCAGGGCTTGATCGAATGCGAATCCAGCCCTGGTCATACCGAATTTCGCTTGCTTATACCCCTGGAGAGGCGCCATGACTGATGTCGCACGTGTCGCTGTCGTCGATGATGATCGTGCCATTCGCTGGGTGCTGGAGCGCGCCCTGGCCCAGCCCGACCTTGATGTCGAATGCATTGAGCGGGCCGACCTGGCGCTCAGCCGGCTGCTGGACGACCCGCCGGATGTACTGGTTACCGATATTCGCATGCCGGGCATCGACGGCCTGGACCTGATGTCAAGGGTGCGGGATGTGCATCCCGACCTGCCGGTCATCGTGATGACCGCACACTCCGACCTGGATAGTGCGGTTGCCTCTTATCAGGGCGGTGCCTTCGAGTACCTGCCCAAGCCCTTCGACGTCGACGAGGCGTTGGCGCTGGTGCGTCGTGCCGTCGCCCATGCACGGGAGCGCAAGCGGCCGGTCAGCGTGCCCGAGGGGCTGGATGCCGAGATCATCGGCGAGGCCCCGGCCATGCAGGAGGTGTTTCGCGCCATTGGCCGGCTGTCGCACTCCCACATCACGGTGCTGATCAACGGCGAATCGGGTACCGGCAAGGAGCGCGTGGCCCGTGCCCTGCATCAGCACAGCCCGAGAACGGGCAAGCCGTTCATCGCGCTGAACATGGCGGCGATACCACGTGACCTGATCGAGTCGGAGCTGTTCGGCCATGAGAAGGGGGCCTTTACCGGTGCCACCGCCCAGCGCCAGGGGCGTTTCGAGCAGGCTGATGGCGGTACGCTGTTTCTCGACGAGATCGGTGACATGCCTGCCGAGACCCAGACCCGGCTGCTGCGGGTACTGGCCGACGGCGAATTCTACCGGGTCGGCGGTCACACGCCGGTGAAGGTGGACGTGCGCATCATTGCCGCGACCCATCAGAACCTCGAGACCCTGGTCGAGGACGGACGCTTTCGTGAGGACCTCTTCCATCGCCTCAACGTGATCCGCGTGCATCTGCCGAAGCTGGCCGAGCGGCGCGAGGATATCCCGAGGCTGGCGCGGCACTTCCTGGCCGAGGCGTCCAAGGAGCTGTCGACCGACGTCAAGGTGCTCACCAAGGATGCCGAGACCCACCTGACCCGGCTACCATGGCCCGGCAACGTGCGCCAGCTGGAGAATACCTGCCGCTGGCTGACGGTGATGGCATCCGGACGCGAGGTCCTGATCGAGGACCTGCCGCCGGAGCTGCGTGAGCCGGAGGCAGCGGAAAGGGGCAATGGCGATTGGCGCGCGGCCTTTCGCGACTGGGCCGACCGGGCGCTGGCCGCCGGGCACACCCATCTGCTGGAAGAAGCGGTTCCCGACTTCGAGAAGATCCTGATCGAGACTGCGCTGAAACATACCGGTGGGCGCAAGGGCGAGGCTGCCGAGCTGCTCGGCTGGGGGCGCAACACACTGACCCGCAAGCTCAAGACACTGCTGCCGGCATTGGCCGACGGGGAGTGAGAAGGCGGTACCGGGGCGTGGCCTTTACCGCCAATGTGGTGCCAGAATGGGGGCTTCAAGGAGAGATAGCCCATGACGCAGATGCACTGGCAGCGCTTGCTCGACCCCTCGCGACTCTACGGTGGCCGCGCCGGCCGTGATGAGATCGGTCGCAGCCCCTTCCACAAGGATCATGACCGGATCGTCTTTTCCGGCTCCTTTCGCCGCCTGGGGCGCAAGACCCAGGTGCATCCCCTCACCGACAACGACCATATCCACACCCGGCTGACCCATTCCCTGGAGGTGGGCTGCGTGGGGCGCTCGCTGGGCATGATCGTCGGCGAGCTGCTGCGCGAGCGGTTGCCGGAGTGGATCACTCCGGCCGACATGGGTGTCATCGTCCAGGCGGCTTGCCTGGGGCACGATATCGGCAACCCGCCCTTCGGCCACGCCGGTGAATATGCCATTCGCGACTGGTTCAAGTGCGCCGAGGCCGACGGCAGTGGGCTGCTCAAGGGACTGTCGGAGCGCGAACGCGCCGACCTGCTCACCTACGAGGGCAACGCCCAGGGGTTCCGGGTGGTCACCCAGATCGAGTACAACCAGTTCCGTGGCGGCATGCGGCTGACCACGGCGACGCTGGGGACACTCTTGAAGTACCCCTGGACGGTGGAGCACGGCGGCAGTGCCGGGAAGTTCGGCTGCTATCAGAGCGAGAAGGCGCTGCTGGCCGAGGTGGCCGACCGCCTGGGGCTGGTGCCCCGGGGCGAGGGGCGCTGGTGTCGCCATCCGCTGGCGTGGCTGGTCGAGGCGGCCGACGACATCTGCTACGCCCTGCTCGACCTGGAGGACGGCCTGGAAATGGGCATCCTGCGCTTCGACGAGGTGGCCGACGTGCTGCTGCAGATCGCCGGCGACGCCCCGCCGGACTATGCCGCCATGGAGCGCAGCGGTGTCTCCCAGCGTCGGCGTATCGCCGCCCTGCGCGGTGCGGCCATGGAGCGGGCGGTCAACGATGTGGGGGCGGTCTTCGTCGACCATGAGACGGCGCTGCTCAACGGTACCCTGACCAGCGACCTGCTGGAGCTCTGCCATCCCGACCTGGGCTGGGGGGTGGCGGCGGCCAAGCAGCTGGCGCGTGAGCGCATCTTCCAGAACGAACGCAAGGCCAAGCTGGAGATCGGCGCCTACACCACGCTTGGCATCCTGCTGGAGGCCTTTATCGGTGCGGCCCACGAGCTGCACCACACCGGTGAGTCGAGCTTCAAGCACCAGCGGGTGCTGGCGCTGGTCGGCGAGAACACGCCGCGCCCCTCCTGGACGCTGTATGACAGCTATCGACGCATGCTCGACTTCATCGGCGGGATGACCGACCACTATGCGGTGGACCTGGCCCAGGAAATGGGCGGTCGGCTGCGAGGAGACTGAACGCTGTGAAGGCCGGCCAGGACCGCGGCCGCTTGGCCAATGGCCAAGCATCGCCGGCTTTGATTGAGCCGCCCCTCAGATGGAGGGGGCGTTCAGCGGCGTATTCTTCTCCAGTTCGGCGGCGCGCTCGATGAGCGCCGCGATCACCTTGTCGTGCATGTCGTCATCGATTGGCCCCAGCTGCTTCTCTTCCAGCTGCTGGGCAAGTGACTCGCCGCTGACTACCATCAGGCCTTCCGGTGTGCCGGCGCAGATGATGTCCCAGCCGGGCAGGGTCAGCACCCCCATGATGGGTACCGGTGCGCCGCAGCGGTTCTCCAGCCACTCGCCCAGCCAGCGGGTGGTGGCCAGCGTCTTCGCCAGGGGGCGCTGCTCGCTCCAGCCGGGAAAGCGAAGGCGCTTCGGCTCCACGGTCACCACATTGATCTCTCGACCGTCAGCCGTGAAAGGACGGGTACGAGCGCGGGTCTCGACCACGAAGACCCCGTGGGGGGTGACAGCCACGTGGTCGATGGTATCGGTGTCGGTGGGCACATCGTGAAAGACGTAGTAGGGGTGCGCTTCGGGGTGAATCATGCGCTCCAGCTCCTGGCCCACGGCGAGTTCACAGGCCAGGCCCAGCTTGATGCGACGGATCAGCTGGAAGTCGCGGATCAGCAGGAAGCAGTAGATCAGCACCAGCACGGTGCTGAGTGCGCCGTAGAGAGCCCATTCCAGCCAGTTCTGCCGGCTGGCAAAGAGCATGCGGCCCATGCCGTAGACGAGTGGCGCCAGTGACACGATCGGCCCCAGGGCGCCATCCAGGAACAGGGCGGCGAAGGCGCGGTCGAGCCTGTCGCGGAGGGCCTGGCCGGGTTCCCGCAGGGGGCGAGCGTTGAACGGCGAGCGCACCCGTGCATCGTGCAGGTTGCGCAGGGCGATCACGATCACTGCCATTGCCCCGAGGGGAAACAGGAAGATCAAGGGGAGCAGGTATTCCAGCCAGGCCATCGGGGGTTCTTCCTTGCCTGTTATAGTCACGTAAGCATGACATTCTAGACAACCTTCCACCAGAAGAGCCATGTTGATTGCATCAAGGCGGTGGAAAGACGCCGGAGAGACGATGAGCGATGTGCCAATGGCGGTGGAGGCTTACGGACGCCTTGCGGACTTCCTGACCCGCCATCCGAGGCTGGCGGTGTTGACCGGGGCCGGGGTGAGTACCGAAAGCGGCATCCCCGACTATCGCGATGCCAGCGGTGCCTGGAAGTGTTCACCGCCGATGCAGCACCAGCAGTTCATGAGCAGCCATGCAGCACGGCAGCGCTACTGGGCGCGGGCGCTGGTCGGCTTTCGTACCCTGCACCGGGCTCGCCCGTGTGTCGCCCATACGGCGCTGGCCGATCTCGAAGCCGAGGGTTTGGTGGCGGGGGTTATCACCCAGAATGTGGATGGGCTGCACCAGAAGGCCGGCTCGCGACGGGTCATCGACCTGCATGGCCGTGCCGAGCAGGTCCGTTGCATGCAGTGCGGGGCGCTACGCATGCGCCATGACCTGCATGCCGAACTGGCCGAGTGCAATCCGCACTGGTTGGACAGGGAGGCGGTGGCAATGCCCGACGGCGATGCGGACCTGGAATCGGACTTTTCCAACTTCCAGGTGCCCGGATGTCGTCGCTGTGGCCAGGGGGTCTGGAAGCCCGACGTGGTCTTCTTCGGAGACAGCGTGCCCGGCGAGCGTGTGGCGCGAGCCAGGGCCATGATCGATGAGGCCGGCGCACTATTGGTCATCGGTTCGTCGCTGATGGTCTATTCGGGGTACCGCTTCGCTCGCCAGGCAGCCAGTGCCAGCAAGCCCATCGCCTGCCTCAACCTGGGGCACACCCGGGCGGATGCGCTCTATACGCTGAAGGTCGAAGCGCCAGTCGGGGAGACACTGAATGCCGTTTCGGCGATGCTTATTGGCGCGGGGCAAGCGGCAGGGTGACGGGCTCATCCCGAGTGCGCTCTTCCAGCAGCACTGGCTCGCTGGTAGCGTGGGTCAGCTCGCCCCCCTGGCGCAGCTCAGCGCTCAACTGAGGGGAGCTGGCCTCATCGAGGGCCTGACTGTCGTGACGCAGTGCCACGGGCCAGGGGGGCGTTCCCAGGTGGGTGAGCGTGGTTTCGGCCAGGGTGCCGTCGGCATCGCTGAGGCGTACGTTCAGCTCGGCATCGTCGGTCAGCGTCAGCGGATCGGGTGGTATCACGCGAGCCTGCAGCTCGGTGAACTGCGGGGTGCCGGCGCAGCCGGCCAAGACCAGCAGCATGAGCAGCCCTAGAGCCAGCTTGCCCGACGGGCGAGTCGCAACAGTCGTCATATCTTGCATGTCATTCTCCTTGTCAGCCACCGGCCAGCTTCACGGAATAGCCGCTACGCTCCAGCTCGGCCTTGAGTACCTCGCGATGATCGCCCTGGATCTCGATGATGCCATCCTTGACGGCGCCACCGGTTCCACAGCGCTTCTTGAGACGCTTGGCCAGGGCCTTCAGTTCGGCATCGGGCAGAGGGATGCCGGAAACCGTGGTCACGCCCTTGCCCTTGCGTCCGCTTGTTTCCCGGCGAATGCGCACGACGCCATCAAGTGCCGCGATGCGGCTCTGCTCGGCGACTTCGGCGCAGCAGCAGTCGGCCTGCGGCTGGCGGCACTCCGGGCAGATATCGCCGTGCTCGGTGGAATAGACAAGGCCATGCAACTGGTCCCGCAGAGAGGCCATGGGAACTCCTTGAACGCTAAAACGATAGTCAGATGATACCGCCGGAGGGTGCGGTCTGCATTGCCGCATGCGATCGACAAGGGCAGTGCAAGGCAGGGCGAGTGGAAAGGGTATAGGGTTTTCCCCGGCAAGCATCAGCGGCTATAGGCGGCCATACGGTAGTCCATGGCGCGATGATGCAGGAGATGACCGATCACGGTTGGCAACTGATACATGCTGCTGATCATGATGGCCCCTTCAGGGGTTTCTTCCACATCGGGGAAGCGGTTGAGATGGATCACTGTCATCCCCGCGTCCAGGGCGGCCTTGACCCCGACCATGGCGTCGTCGATGGCGACGCAATCCTCGGCTTGGAACCCCATCCGATTGGCCGCGTGGAGGTAGAGCTGGGGGTCGGGTTTCCAGCAGTTGGCGGTATAGCCGCTGAAGAGGTTATTGCCGAAGTGATTGGCCAGGCCGATGGCCTTGAGGGAGGTTTGAATCTTGTTCTCGGGCCCGTTGGACACCACGCCACTGGGGAAGTCGGCCAGTGCCATCAAGGCCTCGGTCGCGCCCGCGATCGCCACCAGCTCGGTTTCGAGACGGCGGTTGAGATTGCTGCGCATTTCGCTCTCGGTTTCGGCCAGATGAAGCGGGTCCACGCTGCCGTAGCGACTTTCCAGTACCGTCACGATATTGCGAAAGCGGCTACCGCGGAATTCGCCGATGTAGTCACTGGCCTGAAATGGCAAGCCCAGTCGCGTCAGGCTGACGGCCATCTCGGCAGCCAGCAGAGGCTCGCTGTCCACCAGGGTTCCATCACAATCGAACAGCAGGCAGAGGGGACTTGTCATGGCCGAACATCCCTCACTAGGACAGAGGCTTGTCGAAATGTAACCATATACCCGTTATCGGCATGCTCTGCAGAAAGTTGAATGTAAAACGACGAACCTTTACGAACGCTGTTTCCAAACAGTATTGCTCGTCCCTGGCCATACTTCAAGTCTGCGCAGGCATCGGCAGTGCGGACTTCTGGCCGTGCTGGCATCGCAAAATGCTTGCATTGTTTCCTGCCCTCCTCCCTATACGCTGTCCGGGCGAATTACAGGGCCTACCAGGCGCATGTGCCAAAACACGCCACCCTTGCCAGGCTCCCAGGGGAGTGAGTGTGTGAGCTGAGCTGGCGTGAAGTTAATGAAACTCAAAGACTATTCATTTTATTGGCATAGGTTGGCCCGCTCTCTGCAGCAGTCAGGGTGAGCAAGACAAGCCGGTGAACCCACTACCAGCAGTCTGGTAAATGGCTTTCCGGTACGACGAGCGAAGCCTAGCGGCTTCACCAGGAAACTCAAGTTCTGACCCATTGGAGGTACGAACATGATGTCCAAGGAATTTCTCAAGAAACTCGGCATTGTCGGTATCACATTTGGCCTGACCGCCAGCCCGCTGGCGTTTGCCGACTACCATGACGAAGAGGACGAGCAAGGTGCCGTGCCGGAGCAAACCGCTCCCCAAGCGGGTGGTGATGCAGACGTGGGTGCAGGTGCTGACACCGGATTTGATGACGACACCGGTGCTGAAGCAGGCGCAGGCGCTGACACGGGTGTTGGCGTGGGTGCCGGCGAGACCGGTGCGGAAGCTGGCGCTGGCGCTGGTGCCGGTGCTGATTTCGACTCGGATGATGAGTGGGAAGATGAGACCACCGACGAGTGGGAAGACGAATATGAAGATGAAGAGTGGGACGAGGATGAGGAAGACGATCAGGACTGGTAAGACCTGATGCTGCCAGGGAAGGCGGTCACTGCCCAGGGACGGGCGGTGACGTCTCCTCAAGGTTGACGATATAGCGTCATCCACCTCACCCGCCCCCGACTATGTCGGGGGCGGTTCTATGTGACGGAGGTAATCGACATGTTATCCATGGAATTTCTCAGGAAAATCGGCGTTGCCGGTATCGCACTCGGCCTTTGTGCAAGCCCCTTGGTGGTGGCCGATTCACCACAACAGCAATCGCCAGCCGAGACAGCGCAGCCATCGGACCCCGACGAGGCCATGGGGGCGGGCAGAACAGGTGCCGATGCGGATATAGAGACCGGAACGGAGGCCAGTGTCGAAATCGATTCGGATACTGGGGGCGAAGCGGAGCCAGATGCCGAGGCCGACTTCAATACCGGCTCTGAAGATGACTGGCAAGCAGCGAGCAAGCAGCAGGCTGATCCGGATGAGGCCGATCAGTTGAGTGATTGATCGGCCTGCTGGCGTTATTCATCGCGCCCGCCTATCGGCCAGGCGTGCTACAGCCAACCCAGCCACTGCCACCAGAGGTAGTCCAGTGGCCACAGCAGCACTACGCTGAGAAGGGCCGTGACCAGGCAGAGTCGGGCAGTTTCCCGTAGCGAGATGCGTGCTGCCAGGATACCGACGATCAACGGTGGCGCCTGATAGGGAAGCAGCACGGTGGAGAATCCCACTACCTGGGTCATGTAAACCGCCTCTGGCGACCAGCCAGTCATCTCGGCGAGACCTGGTGCCATGGGGGTGAGGATGGCGGGAATGCCTGGCAGTGTGACCAGGGTGCCCAGTAGCATGGCGAGCGCCGAAAGCATGCCAAAGGCTGCTGCATCGCTGGCGTCGCGCAGGGGAAGCACCGATAGCAGCTCGCCGGCCACCAGGGTGCCCAGCCCGCTTTGGTAGGCCAGGGCGCCGAGACTGACAATACCGGCGACATAGATGAAGGAGTCGAAGCTGATCGACTGAAGTGGCTTCTCGGCCATCAGGCGGCTGCCGGGAAAGAGGCAGACCAGGGCCACGCCCATGCCGATCCAGGCGGGCGAGATCCCGTGCCAGGCATCGGTCATCCATAGCAGTACTGCCACGGACAGCAGGGCAGCCAGCCAGCGCTCGGGTGTGGCGAGCGAAAGCGAAGGCATCTGCTCACGGGCCGGCGCAGGTGCCTGGCCCGGGAAGAGCCACAGCATGACCCCGATCAGCAGCAGTGTCTTGAGCAGGCCCAGCACCGGGAAGTGCAGCAGCAGGTAGTCGCTGTAGGTGGGTGGCGTGCCCAGCACCGCCTCCGCCGCCCCCATCAGGACGTTGTTGGGTACGTTGGCGGGGAGGATGGCGTAGGTGGGCAGGAACGTGCCCATGATGCCGCCGAGGATCAGCCCGGTCCGGGCCCGCTCCCCCTGGCCATAGCCCAGGTGATCGGCCAGGGTGGTCAGGATGGGGACCATCAGCAGAATCCGGCCCATGCCCGAGGGCATGAAGAAGGCCATGGCCAGGCCCAGCAGGATCACGCCGATCAGAGCCCGGCGATAGGAGCCCTCCAGCCAGGGGCCAACGCCTTGGGCCAGCGTGGCGCCAAGCCCGGTGTACTGGATCGCTGCGCCGATGATAAGGCCGGCGAAGACCAGCCAGGTTGCCGCCGAGCCGAAGCCAGCGAAAACCGTCTCCGCCGGTGCCACCCCGGCCAGGGTGCAGAGCGTGAAGAATATCAGCGCCGTCAGCCACTGCGGCAGCCAGCCGGTGGCCCAGAGTCCGATGCAGAGCCCGATGACCGCTCCCGCCCGAACCATGACCGGTGCAGCGGGCATCCCCAGCAGGAAAAGCGTGACGCCCACCACGGCCACAAGCGATATCCAGTGGCGAGGTGTGGGTATCGGCTTGGCGGCTGCGGCAGGCATGGCGGCTCCGGGCGAAAAGGAGAGCCGCAGAGTTTAGCAGGCGAAACACCTGCCGTTGACCCCTAAGGCTCGACCGATGGGGCCTCCTGGGGCTCGCCTCTTCATGATGTCGCTATTGGGTGCGAAGCCGGTATCCGCTATGGCAAGCGGCTTGCTGGGAGGTGCTCCGGTTGCCCTCAGCCTTTGGAAAGGCGGCGAGAGTTGGCGCTGCTGCGGCGATGATAGGGAGTCAGGGTGCGGCGGCTAGTGACCCACCAGGGGGTATTCTGGCCGAACGCCATGCCCAGCATAGCTTTCTGAATTTCAAATCCGGTTTCCAGGCTGGCCTCGAGCTTCTCGCTCACCATTTTCCGGTTCTCCTTGATCATCCTGGCGCTGTTGGGCGCCTGGGTTTGCCAGAGGCCATTGCGCAGGGTGATGGTAGAGATCGAGGTCGACCAGAGTTCGAATGCCATGACGCCGAGCTTCCAGACGTCCATCATGGCTGCGGGGTTGAGCGGGACCAGCGAATAGGGGGTGAACGTCTTCATGGGTGCGTCCTTGTGCAGGGAGTGAAATACACTATCGGCAGTCTGAGTGCCTCGCTGGCCGGATAACAATAACCTGGGTTGCCTTCGCCTGGGTGCCTGGCAAAAGAAGACAAAAAAGGCGGCCATCCAGGCCGCCTCGGCGTATCAAGGCAATGCGTTACTTCACCTTCGGGTCCAGCTCGCCCCGTTCGTAGCGCAGGAACATCTCCTCGAGGTTGATCGGCTTGATGCGGCTGGCGTTGCCGGCACAGCCGAAGGCCTCGTAGCGGGCGATGCAGACGTCGCGCATGGCGCTGACGGTCTCCTTGAGAAACTTGCGCGGGTCGAACTCGGACGGGTTCTGGGCCAGGAAGCGACGCACCGCGCCGGTGGAGGCCAGGCGCAGGTCGCTGTCGATGTTGACCTTGCGCACGCCGTGCTTGATGCCCTCGACGATCTCCTCGACCGGCACGCCGTAGGTCTCGGGGATCTCGCCGCCGAACTCGTTGATGATCGCCAGCCACTCCTGGGGCACCGAAGAGGAGCCGTGCATCACCAGGTGGGTGTCGGGGATGCGGGCGTGGATCTCCTTGATGCGCTGGATCGACAGCGTATCGCCGGTGGGCGGCTTGGTGAACTTGTAGGCGCCATGGCTGGTGCCGATGGCGATGGCCAGGGCGTCGACCTGGGTCGCCTTGACGAAATCGGCGGCCTCCTCGGGGTCGGTGAGCAGCTGGTCCATGTCCAGCTTGCCCTCGGCGCCGATGCCGTCCTCCTCGCCGGCCATGCCGGTCTCCAGGCTGCCCAGGCAACCCAGCTCGCCCTCCACCGAGACGCCGCAGGCGTGGGCCATCTCCACGGTACGGCGGGTGACGTCGACGTTGTAGTCGTAATCCATCGGCGTCTTGCCGTCTTCACCCAGTGAACCGTCCATCATCACCGAAGAGAAGCCCAGCTGGATGGAGCGCTGGCACACTGCGGGGCTGGTGCCATGGTCCTGATGCATGACCACCGGAATGTGCGGGAATTCCTCCACGGCGGCGAGAATCAGGTGGCGAAGGAAGGGTGCGCCGGCGTACTTGCGGGCGCCGGCGGAGGCCTGGACGATGACCGGGGAGTCGGTCTTGTCGGCGGCTTCCATGATGGCCCGCATCTGCTCGAGGTTGTTGACGTTGAAAGCCGGAACGCCGTAGCCGTATTCGGCGGCGTGGTCCAGCATCTGGCGCATGCTGATCAGTGCCATGAAATTACCTGCCTCTGTGTGCAATCTGTCTATGCAACCGGTCTGTGCAATCGGTCTGTGCAATGACGGCGCGGCCGTGGCCGCGCCGATTAAGGTGCCGCTGTGAGTCGTCTCAGCGTGCGGCGGCGTCTTCCAGGGCCTTCACCGCCGGCAGTGTCTTGCCTTCCACGTATTCGAGGAAGGCCCCGCCACCGGTGGAGATATAGGAGACGCGATCGCTGATGCCGTACTTGTCGATGGCGGCCAGGGTATCGCCGCCACCGGCGATGGAGAAGCCGTTGCTCTCGGCGATGGCCCGTGACAGCGCCTCGGTGCCGTGGCCGAACTGGTCGATCTCGAACACGCCGACGGGGCCGTTCCACAGGATGGTGCCGGCGTCCTTGAGCAGCCCGGCCAGGCGGCCGGCGGTATCGGGGCCGATGTCGAGAATCATTTCGTCGTCGCCCACCTGATCCACCGGCTTGACCACGGCGGAGGCCTGCTCGGAGAACTCCGTCGCGACGACCACGTCGGTGGGCAGGGGGATCTCGACCCGTGTCATCAGTTCCTTGGCCTGGCCGACCAGATCGGCTTCATGCAGTGACTTGCCGACATTGTACCCGGCTGCCGCAATGAAGGTGTTGGCGATACCGCCGCCGACGATCAGCTGGTCGCACTTCTCGGAGAGGGCGTTGAGCACGTCGAGCTTGGTGGAGACCTTGGAGCCACCGACGATGGCAACCATGGGGCGCTTCGGCGTGGCCAGCGCCTTCTTCAGGGCGTCGAGCTCGGCGGCCAGCAGCGGGCCGGCGCAGGCCTGGGGGGCGAAGCGTGCCACGCCATGGGTGGAGGCCTGGGCGCGGTGGGCGGTGCCGAAGGCGTCCATGACGAAGATATCGCACAGCTCGGCATACTGCCGGGAAAGCGTCTCGTCGTCGCCCTTCTCACCGACATTGAAGCGTACGTTCTCGAGCAGCACGACTTCGCCGTCGGCCAGGTCCAGCGAGGCGTCCAGATACTCCTTGATCAGGGTGACCGGGCGGCCGAGCAGCTGGCCCAGGTGCTCGGCCACCGGGGCCAGCGAGAACTCCTCGGCCGGCTCGCCTTCGGTGGGGCGGCCCAGGTGGCTCATGAGCATCACCTTGGCACCGGCGTCACGGGCGGCCTTGATCGTCGGCAGGCAGGCCCGCAGACGGGCATCGCTGCTCACCTTGCCGTGCTTGACGGGTACGTTCAGGTCCTCGCGGATCAGCACGCGCTGTCCGGAGAGGTCGAGGTCGGTCATCTTGAGCACGTTCATCGGGGCGTCTTCCTCATTTGAGAAACCGAAGCGGGGTCATTGGAGCAGGGCATGGTAACTGGCTCATGGGCTGTCCGTGGGCATGGCCGCGAGCCGCTGGCTCACGTCGAGCATGCGGTTGGCAAAGCCCCATTCATTGTCGAACCAGCACAGCAGCTTGATCAGGCGGCCGCCCGCCACCCGGGTCTGAGTGGCGTCCACGATACCCGAGCGGGGGTCGTGGTTGAAGTCGCTGGAGGCCATGGGCTCCTCGGTATAGCCCAGCAGCCCGGCCAGGTGGCCCTGGCAGGCGTGGCGCAGCAGGGCGTTGACCTGGGCGGCCGAAGTATCGCGGCGGACGCAGATCGACAGGTCCATGGCCGAGACGTTGATGGTCGGCACCCGCATGTGCAGGCACTCGAAGCGGCCGGCCAGGTGCGGCATCAGGCGGTTGATGCCGCGCGCCAGGCTGGTGTCCACCGGGACGATGGAGTGCATCGCCGAGCGGGTCAGGCGCAGGTCGGTCTGGTGGTAGGCGTCGATCACCGGCTGGTCGTTCATGGCCGAGTGTACGGTGGTGGTCACGCCGTGCTCGATGCCCAGCGCCTCATCGAGCACGGTGAGTACCGGTATCAGGCAATTGGTGGTACAGGAGGCCGCCGAGACGATGCGTTGGTGCGGTGCCAGGGCGTCGTCGTTGATGCCGCAGACGATGGTGGCATCCACGTCGCTCTCCGCCGGCTGGGAGAAGAGCAGGCGGCCGGCGCCGGCGGCAAGGTGGCGCTCTGCCGTGGCGCGATCCTTGAAGCTGCCCGAGCATTCCAGCACCAGGTCGATGCCCAGCGCGCCCCAGGGCAGCCGTGACGGATCGGCTTCCGAGAGAATTCGTATCGGGCGTCCGTTGACCACGAGCCGGCCTTTTTCTGCCGTGACGCTGCCGGGGAAGCGGCCGTGGGTGGTGTCGTAGCGGGTCAGGTAGGCGATGGTGTCCAGGTCGGACAGTTCGTTGATCGCCACGACTTCCAGTTCGGGAGCATGGCGTTCTTCCAGGGCGCGCAGCACGCACTGGCCGATACGACCGTAACCGTTGATGGCGATGCGATGGGCCATGTGGCTGCCTGGCACTCCTGAAGCGGGGGACACAAGCCGGCGATTCTAGCGCATTTGCGGGCCTAGCGTCTGCTCTAGAGCCCCACCAGTCGCCAGGCGAGGGGCAGGAAGAGAGCGCTGAAGATGCCGGTCAGGCTCATGCCCAGCGAGGCGAAGGCGCCGGCGGTGGTCCCGTATTCGAAAGCGCGTACCGTACCGATCACATGGCCGTTGACGCCCAGGACGAAGCCCAGTACCCGCTCGTCGCGGATACCCAGCCAGCGAGACAGTAGTCCGACGAAGGCGGTGGCCATCACGCCGGTGATCAACAGGCCGCCCATCATCAGGGGAATGACCCCGCCGAGCTGCTCGGTGATGCCCATGGCGATCGGTGCGGTCACCGACTTTGGCGCCAGGGAGGCGAGTACCTCGGGCGTGGCGCCGAGCAGCCAGGCGAGCCCCACCGAGTAGAGCGCGGCCAGCATGGCCGCCGGGGGCAGGGTGCAGAGGACCGGAAGCCAGAGCTCGCGAATGCGCGGCAGCTGTTGGTATAGCGGCACGGCCAGTGCCACGGTGGCGGGGCCGAGCAACAGCATCAGCCAGCCGGCGCCGGCGCGATAGTCATCGTAGTCGATACCGGTCAGCGCCAGGGTCGCGGCCAGCAGCATCGCGGCGATCAGTACCGCGGGGCACCAGCTCGGCTTGCCCAGGCGCAGGAATAGACGTGCGCCGGTGAGGTAGGCGGCCAGGGTCAGGAAAATGGCCAGCATGGGTGTCTCGAGCAACACCGATTGCAACCCTGCCAGGCCCTCATTCATCGGAACCCGCCTTCGGCATGAAGCGCAGCATCAGCCAGAGCGTGGTGGCGACGCTGAGCAGGGTGCCGAGCACCAGCGCCACACCGACGATGAGCCACTGGCCGGCAAACGCCTCGACGATGAAGAACACCCCCACCACACCGGGCATGATCAGCATGGCCAGTATCGCGATCAGGGGTTGGCTGGCGGACTGTATTTCCTGGCTGACGCGGCCCCTCATCATCAGCCACAGGGTCAAGGCGAGCATGCCCACCACCCCGGGGGAAACCGGCAGGTGCAGTAGCCATACCAGGGCCTCTCCCAACAGCAGAAACCCCACCAGCCAGAGAAATCCGTAGAGCGACGACATGACATTCCTTGGCACGAAAATAAGCGGCTCGAAAACCCGTGCGAAAAACGATAGACCAGGGGCTTGAAAACCGCGCAAGCGCTCCTATTTGCCTGTATAGGGAGGCTCGGGGTCAACCCGGCCGCCTTCTGACCCCAACCCGACTACGTAGGAGGTGTTCGCCATGTTCGGAGATCTCAGGCGTTTCGACAGTGGGCCGCTGCGGGGAGCGGACCGGTTCCGGGAGCTGCTGGACGAGCTGTTTCCCGACCCCGGCCTCGCCAACATCCGTTCGGTGCCCACGGGCAGTTTTCCCATGATCAACATCGGCCGTACCGACGATGCGGTGCGAGTCTATGTCTTTGCGGCCGGGCTGTCAGCCGATGAGATGGAGATCAGTATCCAGGACAATGTCTTGACGCTGCAGGGGCGGCGTGCCGATGACGATACGGCGACGCAGGAGAGTGGCCAGCGCCCCTATTTCCGGCGTGAGCGCAGCAGGGGCGAGTTCTCCCGCTCCATCGCGCTGCCGGAAGGGCTGGATTCCGATCGCGCCGAGGCACGCTCGAAGAACGGTGTCTTCGTGATCCACCTGCCCAAGCGTGAAGAGCTCAAGCCGCGTCGTATCGAAATTCAATCCCATGATGCTTGACGACTGAGGGAGGTGAACCGCCATGAACGATGTCACACGTCGTGATACGCCCCGCGAGCCTGCCGAGACTCAGGCCTCCGAGCGGGATCTCGGCAGGGCGCTGCAGCCAGCGGTGGATATCCGTGAAGAGGGCAACGCTCTGCACCTGATTGCCGATATGCCCGGCGTCACGTCCGATTCGCTGAGCATCGAGGTGGACAATAGCGTGCTGAGCATCGAGGGAGAGATCCGCCTCGACATGCCGGAGGGGATGTCGGCGATCTATGCCGAGGTGCAGGCACAGCGCTTCGCTCGTCGCTTCACCCTCAGCCACGAGATCGATGCCGGTGCGATCGAGGCTCGACTCGACAACGGCGTCCTGCACCTGCTGCTGCCGAAGAAGCAGACCCACCATCGGCGTCGCATCGAGATCAGGGCAGCCTGAGCGACTGTCGCTCTTCGAGGCGCCCTCCCATCGGGAGGGCGCCTGCATTTGCAAGCGAGGCGCGCGCTCGGTACGGTTTCCACTACGCTGGGGAAAGTGAAGGCCAAAACCAAGGAGAGGAGCAATATGACTGATATTCCCCAACTACTGGGTGACGACGCCGACTACCTGCTTGATCACCGCTGCCGCGGCTTTCCTCGTGAGCAGCTGCACCTGCCCGGCCCCGATTTCATCGACCGGGTAATGAGCGACAGCGACCGCAGCCCCGCCGTGCTGCGCAACCTGCAGGCGCTGTTCAATCATGGCCGCCTGGCGGGTACCGGCTACCTGAGCCTGCTGCCGGTCGATCAGGGCATCGAGCACTCCGCCGGCGCCTCCTTCGCACCCAACCCGCGCTACTTCGACCCGGCCAACATCGTCGAGCTGGCGCTGGAGGGGGGCTGCAATGGCGTTGCCTCGACGCTCGGCGTGCTGTCCTCGGTGGCGCGCCGCTATGCCCATCGCATTCCCATGATTCTCAAGCTCAACCACAACGAGACCCTGACCTATCCGGCGCTCTATGACCAGACGCTGTTCGCCGAGGTGGAGCAGGCCCACGACATGGGCTGTGCCGCGGTGGGTGCGACCATCTATTTCGGTTCGCCGGAAAGCCGGCGACAGATCATGGAGATCAGCGAGGCCTTCGAGCGGGCCCATCAGCTGGGTATGGCGACGGTGCTCTGGGCCTACCTGCGCAACCCGGGCTTCAAGCAGGACGGCAAGGATTACCACGTGGCCGCCGATCTCACCGGCCAGGCCAACCACCTCGCCTCGACGCTGAAGGCGGATATCGTCAAGCAGAAGCTGCCGGAAACCAACGGCGGCTACAGCGATATCGGCTTTGGCCATACCCACGTCAGGGTCTACGAGGAACTGACCTCCGATCATCCCATCGACCTGGCTCGATACCAGGTAGCCTGCTGCTATATGGGGCGCGCCGGGCTGATCAACTCCGGGGGCGGCTCCAAGGGCAATACGGACCTGGGCGAGGCGGTGCGTACCGCGGTGATCAACAAGCGTGCCGGCGGCATGGGGCTGATCTCCGGCCGCAAGGCCTTCCAGAAGCCGGTTACCGAAGGCGTGGAGCTGCTCCAGGCCATCCAGGACGTCTATCTGGACAGTGGCGTGACTGTCGCCTGAGCCTGCATCCAGGCCAAAGGGAAGGAAAAAGGGCGCGACCAGTCAGGTCGCGCCCTTACTATTACCGTGCATACCGCTCAATGCCGCTGCTAATCAGCCCAGCAGCTCCTGGGCCTGCTTGACGACGTTATCGACGGTGAAGCCGAAGTGCTTGAACAGGTCGCCCGCCGGGGCGGATTCACCGTAGGTATGCATGCCGATCACCCGGCCGTCGAGGCCCACGTACTTGTACCAGTAGTCGGCGTGGCCGGCCTCGATGGCAATACGCTTGGTCACCGCTTTCGGCAGCACGCTATCGCGGTACTCGGCGTCCTGACCGTCGAAGCGATAGGCCGAAGGCATCGAGACCACGCGAACCGCATGACCCTGCCCTTCCAGTTCGGCGGCGGCCTCCATGGCCAGGCCGACCTCGGAGCCGGTGGCGATCAGGATCAGCGCCGGTGTGCCCGCGCAGTCGCGCAGGATGTACCCGCCGCGTTGGATCTCGGCCAGCTGCTGCTTGGTGCGCGCCTGGTGCGGCAGGTTCTGGCGCGACAGCACCAGCGCCGTGGGTCCGGAATTGCGCTTGATGGCGGCATCCCAGGCGGCGGCGGTCTCCACCGCGTCGCAGGGGCGCCAGGTGGAAAGGTTCGGCGTGGTGCGCAGGTTGGTCAGCTGCTCGATGGGCTGGTGGGTGGGGCCGTCCTCGCCCAGGCCGATGGAGTCGTGGGTGAAGACGTAGACGGCACGCTTGCCCATCAGTGCCGCCATGCGCACCGAGTTGCGCATGTACTCCATGAAGATCAGGAAGGTGGCGCCGTAGGGAATGAACCCACCGTGGAGCACGATGCCGTTCATGATCGCGCCCATGCCGAACTCGCGCACGCCGTAGTGCAGGTAGTTGCCGCTGGCATCCTCTTTGGAGATCGCCTTGGCGCCGCTCCAGAAGGTCAGGTTGGAGGGCGCCAGGTCGGCGCTGCCGCCAAGCAGTTCGGGCAGCTGAGGGCCGAGCTCGTTCAGGCAGGCCAGCGACGCCTTGCGCGAGGCGATGCTCTCGCCCTTCTGCTGGGCCTTCTCGATCAGGGCCTCGCTGGTGATCTCCGTCGGCAGCTTGCACTGGATGCGGCGCAGGAATTCCTTGGCGAGCGCCGGATGGGCCTCGCGATAGCGCTCGAACCTGGCCTGCCAGGCTTCCTGGGCACTCTTGCCAGCTGCACGGGCGTCCCATCCCTGGTAAACCGGCTCAGGCACGTGGAAGGGGGCATGGGGCCAGCCGAGCTGCTCGCGGGCTGCGGCGACCTCGTCGTCGCCCAGCGGTGCGCCGTGGCATTCCTCCTTGCCCTGCTTGTTGGGGGCGCCGAAGCCAATCACGGTCTTGCAGATGATCAGGCTGGGCCGGTCCTCGTGGCTCTTGGCCAGCTCGATGGCCGCCTTGACCTCCTCAGGCTTGTGGCCATCGACATTGGGGACCACATGCCAGCCGTAGGACTCGAAGCGCTTGGCGGTATCGTCGGTGAACCAGCCTTCCACCTCGCCGTCGATGGAGATGCCGTTGTCGTCGTAGAAGGTGATCAGCTTGCCCAGCCCCAGGGTGCCGGCCAGTGAGCCGACCTCATGGGAGATGCCCTCCATCAGGCAGCCGTCACCCACGAAGCACCAGGTGTTATGGTCGACGACGTTGTGCCCCGGGCGGTTGAACTGGGCCGCCAGGGTCTTCTCGGCGATTGCCATGCCCACGGCATTGGCCAAGCCCTGGCCCAGCGGGCCGGTGGTGGTCTCGATGCCGGGGGCATAGCCGAATTCCGGATGTCCCGCGGTCTTGGCATGGAGCTGACGGAAATTCTGCAGCTCCTCGAGGCTGAGGTCGTAGCCGGTCAGGTGCAGCAGCGAGTAGAGCAGCATCGAGCCGTGGCCGTTGGAGAGCACGAAGCGATCGCGGTCGGGCCATTTCGGGTCGTTGGGGTTGTGCTTCAGGTAGTCGTTCCACAGCACTTCGGCGATATCGGCCATGCCCATTGGGGCGCCGGGGTGACCGGACTTGGCCTTCTGTACGGCGTCCATGGACAGGGCGCGAATGGCATTGGCCAGTTCGAAACGGGACGGCATTGGGTTGGCTCCTCACCTGCGGCAGAATGGGTAGCCCGCTACGGCACCTAAATGCCCGCCGGGGTTGCATTCTGGCTGGGGCGCCGCAGGATGGCGGCGGCGCGGTCGAATTTCGGCCGCCTATTGTCGCCGACTTGCCGCCGGTCATCAAATGGCGGGTGTCTCAAAAGGTACCAGCGTGTAAACTCTTTGCCCCGAAAAGCCTGAATTTTCTCTCCTGCCGCATCGAGTCCACCTGTATCGGCAGGGGCTGTTATCCTGTCGAGAATTGCGCTACTGCGTTTTGCCGTTACCCAGATGGTCGAGGATGCCCATGAGCGAATACTCCCTGTTCACTTCCGAGTCCGTGTCCGAAGGACATCCGGACAAGATCGCCGACCAGATTTCCGATGCGGTGCTGGATGCGATCATCGCCCGGGACAAGCACGCTCGCGTGGCCTGCGAGACACTGGTCAAGACCGGCGTGGCGATCGTCGCCGGCGAGATCACCACATCGGCCTGGGTCGATCTCGAGGCGCTGGTGCGCGAGGTCATCACCGGTATCGGCTACACCTCCTCCGAGGTGGGCTTCGATGGCGAAACCTGCGGGGTGCTCAATCTGATCGGCAAGCAGAGCGTGGACATCGCCCAGGGCGTCGATCGTATCAAGCCCGAGGATCAGGGTGCCGGCGACCAGGGCTTGATGTTCGGCTATGCCACCAACGAGACCGCCTCCTTCATGCCGGCGCCGATCCATTACGCCCATCGACTGGTGGAGCGTCAGGCCGAGCTGCGCAAGCATGGTCTCCTGCCCTGGCTGCGCCCGGATGCCAAGAGCCAGATTACTTTCCGCTATGACGAAGCCGGCATGCCCAGCGGCGTCGAAGCGGTGGTGCTTTCGACCCAGCATGACCCGGACATCGACCCGGAAGAGCTGCGCAAGATGGTCAAGCACGAGATCATCGAGCAGGTGATCCCCGCGGAGTGGTTGACCGAGTCCACCCAGTACCACATCAACCCCACCGGCAAGTTCGTCATCGGTGGGCCGGTTGGCGACTGCGGCCTGACCGGGCGCAAGATCATCGTCGACACCTATGGCGGCATGGCGCGCCACGGTGGCGGCGCGTTTTCCGGCAAGGACCCCTCCAAGGTCGATCGCAGCGCCGCCTATGCAGGCCGCTACGTGGCCAAGAACATCGTCGCTGCCGGCCTGGCCGACAAGTGCGAAATCCAGGTTTCCTACGCCATCGGCGTGGCCCAGCCTACCTCGGTGTCCATCAACACCTTTGGTACCGGCAAGGTGGATGAGGCGCGTATCATCGAACTGGTGCGCGAGCACTTCGACCTGCGTCCCTTTGCCATCACCCGTATGCTCGACCTGCTCCACCCCATGTATCAGCTCACCGCGGCCTACGGTCATTTCGGCCGTGAGCCCTTCGAGACCTCCTACAGCTGGAAGGACGACACGGGGCAGGAGCAGACGGAGACCTTCACGGCCTTTCCCTGGGAGCGGGTCGATCGTGCCCAGGCGCTGCGGCAGGCCGCCGGCCTGTAATCACTGCCTGCAGCCATACTTGCGCTGATGACTGACGCCCGGCTTCGAGCCGGGCGTTTGCGTCGTGTGCCGCAGGATTCCTGGTGCTAGCGTGAAAGGGATGACTTGGCGCGGACGACCCCGCTGGGCCTATAGTGAGTGTCACCGATTTCAATCGACGAGGTGACGCATGAACCAGGCTGCTGCATCCGCCCCGACCACGCAGGACTTCAAGGTCGCCGATATCACGCTGGCCGACTGGGGGCGCCGTGAGATTCGCATCGCCGAGACCGAGATGCCTGCACTGATGGCGATCCGCAGGAAATACCATGCAGAGCAGCCGCTGGCGGGAGCCCGTATCGCCGGATGCATCCACATGACCATCCAGACGGCGGTGCTGATCGAAACCCTGATCGACCTGGGGGCTTCGGTTCGCTGGTCCTCGTGCAATATCTTCTCTACACAGGATCATGCTGCGGCCGCCATTGCCGCCGCCGGCATACCGGTGTTCGCCTGGAAGGGCGAGACGGAGGAGGAGTTCTGGTGGTGCATCGAGCAGACCGTGGAAGGCCCCGACGACTGGCGACCCAACATGGTGCTGGACGACGGCGGTGACCTCACGGCACTGATGCACGAGAAGCGACCTGAGCTGCTGGCCGAGGTTCATGGTATCTCGGAGGAGACCACCACCGGCGTCCATCGGCTTCAGGAGATGTTGCGCGACGGCTTGCTCAAGGTGCCGGCGATCAATGTCAACGATGCCGTGACCAAGTCGAAGAACGACAACAAGTATGGCTGCCGCCATTCGCTCAACGATGCGATCAAGCGCGGCCTGGACCACCTGCTGGCCGGCAAGCAGGCGCTGGTAGTGGGCTACGGCGACGTGGGCAAGGGCTCGGCGGCGTCGCTGCGCCAGGAGGGGATGATCGTCAAGGTCTCCGAGATCGACCCGATCTGTGCCATGCAGGCGTGCATGGACGGCTTTGAAGTGGTGTCGCCCTATGTGGATGGCGTCAATCGTGGGCGTGACAGCATCGATCGAGCACTGCTGGGTCGAATCGACCTGGTAGTGACCTGCACCGGCAATATCCGGGCCTGCGATGCCGACATGCTCGAGGCGCTCAAGGCCGGCGCCGTGGTCTGCAATATCGGCCACTTCGACAACGAGATCGATACCGGCTACATGCGTCGCCACTGGCACTGGGAGGAGATCAAGCCTCAGGTGCATAAGGTCTACCGCGACAGCAAGCCGGGCAGCTTCGACCCGGCAAGCAGCGACTACCTGCTGCTGCTCTCCGAAGGCCGCCTGGTCAACCTGGGCAACGCCACGGGCCACCCCTCGCGGATCATGGACGGCTCCTTCGCCAATCAGGTACTGGCGCAGATCCATCTCTTCGAGCGGCGCTTCGCCGACCTGCCCGAGGCGGAGCGGCGCGACGGCCTGGAAGTCACCGTGCTGCCGCGTCATCTCGACGAAGAGGTGGCCCGCTACATGGTCGAGGGCTTCGGCGGGGTGCTCACGCGCCAGTCCGAGGACCAGGCCGAGTACACCGGGGTGCCGGTGGAGGGGCCATTCAAGCCCGACACCTATCGCTACTAGGCTCTGTCCGAAAACTGGCTGCGCTCGACCATACGGCGTTAAAAATCGGCTCAAAGTACTCATTTACACCCCGTAAACTCCGTCTTTTCGCCGTTTTTTGCCTTGTCTGGCCTTCGCTCGCCGACTTTTCAGACAAAGCCTAGCCATCGACGAAGGCGAGGAAGCGTCCGGCAACCAGGGCGGAGAGCCACAGGCCAAGTGACAGTGCGCCGCTGATACGCAGCCGTAGCGCCGTTGCCTTGGCCAGCCCCGGCCCCAGGTTGAGCAGCAGGGCATTGGCGATCGCCAGGCCGATCAGTCCCAGCTTGAGCTGGAAGAGCGGCATGCCGGCATAGCCGGTGGGGTCGGCGAGAAACAGCATGCCACCCATGGCGATGGCCAGCAGCAGCCCGCCGATAGCCACCGGCTGCAGCAACCGGGCCAGTGCGGAAAGCGGGAGGTCGCGGCGCCACCCCATCAGGCGCAGGTCGAGGGCAGCGATGGCGCCGATCATCAGGCCAATCCCCAGCACATGCAGAGTGTTGACCGCAGCATAGCCCCACCGCGACAGGCGCATCCACTCGGCCAGCGGAGTCGCCGCAAGCCGAGTCAGCAGCTCTTCCATCGTGCTTAGATGCGCCCGGGGTAGAGGACGTAGTGCTCTTCGCCGATCCACAGCTGCTCGGCCTTGAGCAGCCGTTCAGCGGCATGTTCGCCAGACACGCGCAGGGTCACCCCTTCGGCCAGGTCGCCCTCTTCCAGGCCGGCGCGCTCGTTGCGCCAGGGCTGCCCCACCTCTACCGTCCACTCCTCCCCGTCGACGTCCAGGGTCAGCTCGCCGTGGGGATTGCCCAGGCGTACCCAGGTGATGGTGCCGCTGAGTTCGATGGTCTCGCCACCGATCCAGCCATGGTGTGCCTGGACAGGGCTTACGAACAGCAGCAGGGCGCACAACAGGGCGCCCCAACCGACTCCTGATAGCCGTGACATGTTCCTCTCCTTCCTGTGCAGGGGTTTCCTTACAGGCTAGCCATGCCGGCATGGGTTGCAAGACGGCTGATGGGTGGGCTGCCCTATTTCACCCCAGCCCGGTCAGGCGTATCAGGCCCTCCAGATAGAAGGGGATCAGCAACGGTGCCGCCAGGGTGGTCAGCAGCACCGCAATGGCACCCTTCTCCGGCCGGATGCCTAGCTCCATGGCGACCACCACCACATTGGCGGCCATGGGCACTACCCCCACCAGCAGCAGGGCCATGGCCAGCTCGATCGGCAGTGAAAAGAACGCCTGCAAACCGAGCACGGCCAGCAGTGCGACCAGGGGCCAGAGGCCGAAACGCACCGCCACGCAGGCGCTGATGAAGCGGCCGTCGAATTCCCTTACCGATACGCGGCTCAGGGTCATGCCGATGATCATCATGCCCAGCAGAGTATAAGTAGCCGGGAACACGGCGAGCCCGTCCATCATCGCGACAGGTACCGTCAGCCCCAGGCCGCTGAACAGCAGCGCGGCGAGGAAGGCGTAGATCAGCGGCAGCCTAGTAATCTTGATCAGGCTCTGGCGGACCGTAAACTGCCCACGGGCGCTGAGGTAGAAGCCCACCGTGAACTCGTAGAGGGTGACCCCGAGAACGCAGAACAGGTAGAGGGTCACGCCTTCGGGGGGCAGCAGGACCATGGCGACCGGCAGGCCAAAGTAGCCGGTGTTGCCGGTGCCGGCCGAAAAGGCCAGCAGGGCGCTCTCCTGGGCGGGGAGGAAGCGCTTGCCCACCTGATTGACGAGGATAGCCATCAGACTGGCCAGCGCGAACAGTGCCAGGGTCAGAAGCAGGTACCCCGGTGTCGGGCCGCCGAGTGTGAGCCCGCGAAAGAAGGTCAGCGGGGCGATGAGGTAGATCAGCAGCGTGGCGATGGGGCGTGGGTCCACGGCCAGGTGTCGAGCCGCCAGCCAGCCCAGGCCGACGAAGGCCAGCAGTGTCCAGAGAGGGCCCATCAGGGCGCCGGGGTCGATCATCGTCCTTGCCAATCCCTTGTCGAAAGCAGCCATGATGCCTGCCATCTTCACTGTTGTCAGCGTGGAGTCTCTACCGCAGCGCTCAACATGACCGTTGCTAATGCATAGGTGCGGAAACTTTCATTGGTCACCCCGGGGGCGTGTCGGCAAAATGGTGAGCCTGGACTCGCACCAGAGTGAACAATACATCGTGGCGCGGCCCATTCTGGCCTCGCCGGCTAACGAAGAGAGAGTGACCGATGAGCACGCAGGCACACCCGCTGGGTATCAGCTACGAATTCTTTCCGCCCAATACCGACCTTGGGCGGGAGAAGCTGATGGGCGTGCGCGATGCCCTTGCCGAACGCAACCCGCGCTTCTTCTCGGTGACCTACGGCGCCGGCGGTTCCACTCAGGCTCGCACCCTCAATACCGTGCAGACCGTGCGCGAGTCGGGCATCACCACCGCCCCGCATCTCTCCTGTATCGGCAGCGAGAAAGCCCAGCTGCGTGACTTGCTGCATCGCTATCGTGAGCAGGGCATCGACAGCCTGGTGGCGCTGAGGGGGGATCTTCCCTCAGGCATGGGCGGCATCGGCGAGCTGCGCTACGCCAACGAGCTCGTCGAGTTCATCCGTGAGGAGACCGGCGATCACTTCGAGATCGCAGTGGCGGCCTATCCGGAGTCACACCCCCAGGCGCCCAGTTTCGAGAAGGATCTGGAGAACTTCGTGCGCAAGATGCAGGCGGGCGCCAACCTCGCCGTCACCCAGTATTTTTTCACCGCCGATGCCTATTTCCACTTCGTGGATCGGGCGCGTTCGCTGGGCGTCGAGGCGCCCATTATCCCGGGCATCATGCCGATCACGAACTACACCAAGCTGGCACGCTTTTCCGACGCCTGCGGCGCAGAGATCCCGCGCTGGATTCGCAAGCAGCTCGAGGCCTATGGCGATGACAGCGCATCCATCGCGGCCTTCGGCGAGGAAGTGGTTTCACGGCTGTGCCAGCGCCTGCTGGACGGCGGGGCACCGGGCCTGCACTTCTATACGCTCAACCAGGCGGCGCCCTGTCTGCGTATCCTCGACAATTTGAGCTGAGGTACTGGCTGGCTGTCATTGCAGCGTCTAGCTTGATCCATGCATGTCCATGGAATCAGGAACAGGAGACGCTAGATGCGCAATGCCATTCTACCGGGAGTCGCTGCCGCCTCCCTTCTGCTGGCCGCCAGTGCCAGCCACGCCGACGATCGACATGACGTCGAGATGCATCTGGTCAGCACCGATGGTATCGAGGAGGCCATCGGTACCATCACGCTGGAAGAGAGCCACGATGGCCTGCTGCTTACGCCCGACTTGAGGGGGCTGCCCCCGGGTGTCCTCGGCTTTCACGTGCATGAGCATGCCAGCTGCGAGCCAAGCGAGAACGATGATGGCGAGATGACCGCGGCCGGCGAGGCGGGCGGGCACTATGATCCCGACGATACCGATACCCATCAGGGCCCCTATGGCGACGGCCACCTGGGTGATCTGCCGGTACTGGTCGTCAATGAGGAGGGTGAAGCCACCCTGCCGGTGCTGGCGCCGCGACTCAGCCTGGACCACATGGACGGGCGCAGCCTGATGATCCATGTAGGTGGCGACACCTACTCGGACGAGCCTCACCTTGGCGGTGGTGGTGATCGCATGGCCTGCGGCACGGTCGAGTTCTGACGGCCGGCAGCATGACCACAGCAGACGGCCCCGCCAAGGCGGGGCCGTCTGCTGTGGTGCCGGGGGTCAGTCGGTGGTGTCCGTTGGTATTGCTTCGTCGATGGCGTCAGCGTCGGCGATGTCTGCCGATTCCTCCTCCGGGCGCATCTCCGGCGGCAGCATGGCAGTCGGTACCTCGAGGCCTTGCTCCTCGTAATAGCGCACCGCTCCGGGGTGGAACCAGAGCACGTCGTTCTTGTCTAGGTGTTCCGCCCTGGCTTCAGCCATCGCAGGGTGGATCGCCTCCATGGTTTCGCTGTCATCCAGTACCAGCTTCATCAACGCATAGACAAAGCTCTCGGGGAGGTCCTTGTGGCCGATGGCGAAGTTCCAGAAGGCCACTGACGCATGGGGAGCATCCATGGACGCGTAGGTATCGGCGGGGATCTCGAACGAGGCGACCGGGAAGGTCTCCATCAGCGTGGCCTGCTCGTCCTCGGTCAGCCCGAACATGTGCACATCATGGTTGCGCTCGAGGCGCTGGAAGGCGTGGATCGGCAGGCCGGCACAGAAGGCAAAGGCATCGCTGAGCCGCGACGGCAGGTAGTCCGCCAGGTGATTGGCCCCGGCGTACTGCAGGTGGACGTCCTCGATGCCCAGTGCGTCCAGAAACTGTGGCCAGTAGGCGGCACAGGTGCCGCCCATGGGACCCACGCCGACCCGCTTGCCGCTCAGGTCCTCGATGCTCTCGATCCCCGAGTCGGCCATCGTCACCACATGGAAGGGTGTCTGGTACATGGGAAAGAGGGCGCGAACGTTGCGCATCTCTTCGCCGGGAGCGGCGACGCCCTCTCCGTCCCACAGCTCCCGGGCCGGACCCAGGGTAACCAGGCCCAGCTCCGCTTCTCCCGTATGGACCAGTGTCATGTTGTGGTAGGGCCCGCCGGTGGCCTGGGACAAGGCAAGTACGTCCAGCTTGTCGCTGATGTGGGTCACCAGGCCGTCGCCAACGACCTGATAGGTGCCGCCGAGGGAGGCGGTACCCAGGTGGACTCGCTCGGGCCAGTCGCCGTGCTCGTCGGAGAGGGCGTTGCCGGCCAGCAGAGTGCTGGCCAACAGGCTGCCAGCGGCAAGGAGGGGGAGGATCTTACACCGTAAGCTAGCCATGGCTTGCCTCCTGTGTTTGTGCGGTCTTGCTGACAAAACGGCCGGAGCGGCGGATGCCGCCCCCGCCGGGCTTGCTGGCGTTCGAGCTGAGGGCTCAGTCGAGTCGAGGACTCAGTTCGAGACGCCGGGCTTGGCCTTGAGGGCGGCGGCTTGCCACAGGAAGACCAGCCCCCCGATGCCCAGGCCGACCAGGTCGGTCATCCAGCCGCCGGCAATCATCGACAGCGCCGCCGCGAGCAGCAGGACGCGCTGAACGAGGTTGGCCACGCCGTTGAGGAACCAGCCCTGAACGGCGGCGGCCAGCAGGTAGATGCCGATTGCGGCAGTGATGGCAACGCGCAGGATCTGCATCCAGGTTCCGTCCATCAGCAGCGCCGGGCTGTAGAAGAACATGAAGGGCACGATGAAGGCGGCCAGGCCGAACTTGAAGGAGGTCATGGCCGTTTTCAGCGGATCCGTGTTGGCGATGGCCGCGGCGGCATAGCCCGCCAGTGCCACGGGTGGCGTTATCGCCGATAGCACCGCGTAGTAGAACACGAAGAAGTGGGCGACCAGCGGTGGAATGCCGATCTGCTGCAGGCCGGGGGCGACCACCGAGGCCGCGACGGCGTAGGCCGCGGTGGTGGGCATGCCCATGCCCAGCAGGATCGAGATACACATGGCGAAGAACAGCGCCAGCAGGTGGCTGGCATCGGCGATGCCAAGCAGCATGGAGGCGAAGCGGGCGCCGACCCCGGTCAGCGAGATGACACCGACGATGATGCCGGCACAGGCACAGACGGCGATCAGCGGTATGGCCATGCGGGCGCCCAGCGACAGGGCGTTGAGCAGTGCCTTGGGCCCCATCCAGTGCGGGGTGAACCAGGAGACGACGGCGGCGCTGACCATGGCCAGGGTACCGGCGCGAATCACCGAGTAGCCCATGAACAGGGTACCGATCAGGATGATGATGGGCAGGAAGAGATAGACCTGCTTGACCAGTTTGCGGAACTGCGGGATCTCGTCCTTGCTCATGCCCTCCATGCCGTCGCGGCGTGCTTCCAGGTCGACCATCAGGTAGATGGAGAGGAAGTAGAGCGCGGCGGGAATCAGCGCGGCAACGGCAATCTCGGTATAGGGGATGCCGGTGATCTCGGCCATGATGAAGGCGCCGGCGCCCATGATCGGCGGCACGATCTGCCCACCGGTGGAGGCGGCCGCCTCGATACCGCCGGCACTGCGCGGATGGTAGCCCACCTTCTTCATCAGCGGGATTGTCAGCGAACCGGTGGCTACGACGTTACCGGCGGAGGTGCCGTTGATCATGCCCATCAGGCCGGAAGCGAAGACTGCCACCTTGGCCGGGCCACCCCGGGCGCGGCCGGCAGCGGCGAAGGCAAAGTTGATGAAATAGTCACCCACCTTGGAGGCCTGCAAAAAGGCGGCAAAGGTGATGAAGAGAATAATGTACGTCGACGATACGGCCGTGGTTGGGCCGAGGATGCCGTTGTCGGTGTAGAGATAGGTGAAGAAGCGTGACGCCGAGTAGCCGCGATGCTCGAGAAGGCCCGGCAGGTAGGGTCCGGCAAAGGCATAGATCAGGAAGACACCGGTTATGATGATCAGAGCGAGGCCTGCCACGCGACGGGTCAGTTCCATGATCAGGGCCACGCCCACAGCGGCGATCATGAATTCGGTCTGGCCGGCAAACGGGGTGCCAGCGGCCATGCGCCAGCGATTGAGCACGAGAACCAGATAGGCGGCAACGAGGATCGAAGCGACGATCAAAATGGCATCGGCCCAGTGGATGGAGCGGCTGGAGCTCCTCCAGACCCAACTGCTGACCAGGGCAATGGTGGTGGCGAATACCAGCGACCAGCTCAGGTGTACGACCAGCCAGTTGGCGGGCGGTGTGCCGGTTTCACGCATATACCAGGCATAGAGAATCGTGAAGGTGGCATAAGTAATGGCAGCCGCCGCGGGAATCAGGGCAAACCACTCGAGGCGATTGATGCGTACCTGTTCGGGGCTGCGATCCAGGGTCATGGCCGCGGTGATGGCGAAGCCGACGGCGAGGCCGCCTGCCACGTGAATGATGCGAAATGTCCAGGTCTCGATGGGAGAGACATTGAGCGCATAGAGGTGCATGGCCGTGAACAGCACACAGGCAGCGAAGACCGTCTGGCCGACGAGGCCGGAGAGTACCCGCTCATTATGTGCGATGGGAATGTCAGCGACCCCATCTGTGCCAATCTTGGTGGCGGCTTCGTTGGGTTGGGTTTCGTGAGTCATGCCGGAGTGCCTAGAAGGTTACGGAGGCCTGCCTAGGGGCGAGGCGTTGACGCCGGCCCTAAGGCCGGCGTCGTTGGTGCGTTGAGTGAACTCAGCCGCGCAGGTCTTCCGGGATGTCGTAGCCGTTCTCTTCGAACCAGCGCACAGCACCCGGATGCCAGGGCAGGAAGGTGTTGTGCTCGAAGTTCTCGGGCACGGTCTCACGCGCGGCACCGTGGATCTGCTGCATGCGCTCCTGGTTCTCCATCACGGTCTTGGTCACTTCATAGACCAGCGACTCCGGCATGTCCTTATGAGTGATGGCGAAGTTCCAGATCGAGACGGCCGGCAGGTCCTCTTCCAGGCTGTTGTAGACGGATGCTGGAATCGCCGCAGGCGACAGCTCGGGATAGTCGTCCAGGAACTGTCCCATCTCGTCTTCGGAGAAGGAGAAGATGTTGACGTTGGCCTGGGCTTCGAGCTGGCTGAAGGCGGAGATCGGCACGCCGGCAGCGAAGGCAAAGGCATCGATCAGGCCATCCTGAAGCTGGCCTGCCTGGTCGGAGGCGCCACCGTTACGGGTGTCGACGTCGAGGCCGAGCTTGTCGAACAGCTGCGGGTAGTACATGTCCGACGTGCCGCCGGCCGGGCCTACGCCCACGGTCTTGCCGTCCAGGTCTGAGACGGAAGTGATGTCGGAGCCTTGCAGGGTGATGATCTGCAGGGTGGTCTGGTACATCGGGAAGACGGCACGGATGTCGGTGTGATCGACGCCCGGCGCCAGCTCGCTCTCACCGATCCAGGCCTGGTAGGCCGGGCCCATGGTGACCATGCCGAAGTCGTGCTCACCCATCTGGACCAGAGTGGCATTCTGCACCGGGCCGCCGGTCACTTCCGCGCCGAAGGAGACGCCGATGGCGTCACCAACCATGTTGGCCCAGCCTGACCCGTAAATGTAGTAGGTGCCGCCCTGGCTGGCGGTACCCACGGTCAGGCTGCGGGGCCAGTCTTCGCGGTCATCGGCCTGGACGCCGGTTGCTACCAGAGCGGCGCTCAAGCAGGAGGTTACGATCAGCTTGGATGCTGCGTTTCGCATGGTGTCACTCCAATCGAGTTGTCGTTATGAGAGCGTTACGCATTCGTGAAGAGAACGAACGCTCGAGAAATCTGGCGTACAACACCCAGTATAGGCAATCGGCATGCCTTGAGAAGGAAAATGCCATTCGCTCAAGAGCTTGTGAAAAGTCTTGTCGACTAAGGTCGAAAGTGGTGCCAGTCGCTTTGGCTGGAAAACCGCACGAGTAGGGCAGGGAGGTGTGCGGATATTCGCACACACTACCTTGCCGGATCGGGGGGCGAGTGGATCAGTGCGGCAATCAGCCGGCTTGCTTGGTGCAGGTCGTTCATCAGCGTCGAGGCAAGCCATGGATCCAGCCGTTGCTGGCGGAGTCGCTCGGCCAGCTCATGCTGCCAGCGGTAGCGAACGGCCTGTACCGGGTCGCCGATATCTGAAGCCTCGGGCGCTTCGGCCAGCCTGTTCAGGCCAAGGGCAAGGGCGAGGCGGAGCTCGTCATGGGCTTCTCGAAGGGGACTGGTACTCGCCGAATGGCGCAGCAGACTTCTCTGCAACACTTCGCCGAAGCGTACTGCCTCCACCATACGCAGTGCCTGGTCCCGAAGGTTGTCCAGATGTGTCTGCTGCTTGTCGGTAAGGGGCGTATCGATTTGTGAATGAAAGGCGAGTATTTCGGCCAGAAGCGGCTTGATCCGCTCCTGGTAGCGGGCATTGACTGCAGGCCAGGTGTCGGGGTCGATACGTGCCTCGACGGCTTCACGCTGCGGTGGGTGGCCGATGACATCGGCGCTGGGCATCAGGATGGCGGTGCAGAGGAGATGATAGGCGCGACGATTGAGGCGCTGACACTCCTGCTCCATGGCGGCTGTGGCGGTATCGGCGTGCTCCAGTGCGGCCTTGTCGAGATAGCGGGCCTGGGCGGGGGGCAGGCGAGTCGGCTCCGGAAAGCTACGCTCCAGCGTACTCGCCAGGCGGGGAATCAGCGGCAGCATCACCGCGATACCCAGCAGATTGAAAAGCGTATGGAAAAGCGCCAGCTTGAGTGGCCAGGCCGTGTCTGTCATCCCGATGACTGTCGCAATGCCGTCGACCAGCCAGGCAAGGGGCATCAGGAGCAGCAGCGCGATGGCGGCAGTGACAAGGTTGAAGACCACATGGGCGCCCGCCAGGCGGCGCGCGGCTGCCCCGGCGGCCAAGGCGCCAAGTACCGCTGTTACCGTGGTCCCCACATTGGCACCAATGGCAATGGCCAGGGCCGGCAGATAGGGAAGCTGCCCCGAGGCGAGGGCGGTCAGGGTCAGCAGCAGGGTGGCATGGCTTGACTGCATGACCACGGTGGCGATGATGCCGAACAACACGAAAAGTGGCCAGTGCCACAGCTGGTCCCCACCCAGGCCGTCGAGCCTGAGCCCGTCCTGCCAGGTTTCGAAGCCCAGTTTCATGAAATCGATGCCCAGGAAAAGCAGCCCGATACCCAGCACCAGGCCGGCAATGCCGGAAAGAACCCCGCGTGAGAGACGGCTACCGAGCAGCCCGAGCGCCAGCAGTGGCATGGCGTAGTGAGCCAGGTCAAAGCGCAGACCGGCGCTGGCGATGAGCCAGGCGCCGGTGGTGGTGCCCAGGTTTGCGCCGAACAGCAGGGCAATCGCACCGGCCAGGGTTATCAGCCCTGCGCTGACGAAGGACATGGCGAGCAGCGTGATCAGCGAACTGGACTGTACCAGAGCCGTGGCTAGCGCGCCCATGCCAATGGCTCGCGCGGGGCTTCGGGTGGCGCTGTGCAGCCAGCGATCGAGCGTGCCGCCGGAGAGTCGCTTGACCCCTTCTTCCAAATGGGACATGCCCCACAGGAACAGGCCAAGCCCTGCCGCCAGGGTGGCAAGATCAGGTCGTGCGAGCAGCAGTGCCGTTGCCGCGAAAAGCCCGAACAGCGCCAGGCGGCGGCGCATTTCCCCGGGTAGAGCTCCCTTGGCTGCTGTGTCCCTGCGAGGCACGATCAGCGCCCTTTGGGATCTAGAATCCTGACGGTCTGAATGGTGTCGTTGCGCTGTTCCTCACGCTCCCGGTTGACCCGGGTTTCCAGCTCGTCGTGGGCATCGTCCGCGATGGCGGCCTGCTCGAAGAAGTCGCAGTTGACGCAGTCTCGATAGCGAATGCCGTTCTGCTCCCAGGCGCGGATGCGGTCCATCTCGGCGCAGCGAGGGCAGATGGCGCCGGCGATAAAGCGTTTCTGAACGGCCATGGAAACTCCCATATGTCAGCCAACGGGGCGGACATGCCCCGATGGCGGTCGATGATACCCGAGTGACGTGGTATCGGGTCAGGCGGCATGAATTCCGCTATGACGCAGCAGCGGCTCAACGCTGGGTTCGCGGCCCCGGAACGCCCGGAACAGCTCGGCGGCATCCCGGGCGCCACCCTGCTCGAGAATCTCGTGGCGAAAGCGCTGGCCGGTCTCGACGTCGAAGATCCCGGCTTCCTCGAAGGCGCTCCAGGCATCGGCGGAGAGCACCTCGGCCCATTTGTAGCTGTAGTAACCCGCCGCGTAGCCACCGGCAAAGACATGGCTGAAACCGTTCTGGAAACGGTTGAAATCGGCCCGGGGCACCACCGAGACGGCGGCACGCACGTCGTCGAGCAAGGCCTGCACATCGGCGGCAGTGGGGGCGGCCAGCTCATGATGCAGGCGCAGGTCGAACAGGGAGAATTCGAGCTGGCGCACCAGGCCCATGGCCGACTGGAAGTTTCTGGCATCCTGCAGGCGTTCCAGCAGTTCGGCCGGCAGTGGCTCCCCGGTGTCGACGTGGCCGGCAATCAGGGCCAGCCCTTCGCGTTCCCAGCAGTAATTTTCCATGAACTGGCTTGGTAGTTCCACGGCGTCCCATGCAACCCCGTTGATGCCGGAGATATCGGCTACGGTTTGACGGGTCAGCATATGATGCAGCCCGTGCCCGAATTCGTGGAACAGGGTGGTGACTTCATCATGGGTCAGCAGGGCTGGCCTGTCGCCCACCGGGCGGGTGAAGTTGCAGGTGAGGTAGGCCACTGGCAGCTGCAGGGAGCCATCTTCACGACAGCGTCGCACCCGGCACTCGTCCATCCAGGCGCCGCCGCGCTTGCCTTCTCGGGCGTAAAGGTCGAAATAGAAGCCGGCGATGGCCTGGCCATGCTCGAGGATCTGGAAATAGCGTACCTCCGGATGATAGCGCGGGGCCGAGTCATCCTCCTGAAACGTGACGCCATAGAGCCGCTCGATGACCTGGAACAACCCATCCACCACCCGGGGAGCCGGAAAGTAAGGGCGCAGTTGTTCCTGGGAAATGGCGTGGCGAGCCTCGCGAAGCTTCTCACTGACATAGCCCACATCCCACGGAGCCAGCTCGGTGATGCCCAGCTCGCTGCGGGCGAATTCAGCCAGCTCCTCGAACTCTTTGTGGGCCTGGGGCACCGCGCGCCTGGCCAAGTCGTTCAGGAAATCGATCGCCTGTTCTGGCGACTCGGCCATCTTGGTGGTCAGTGAGTAGTCGGCATAGGTGGCAAAGCCGAGCAATTCGGCCAGTTCGCTTCGCAGCCGCAGGGTCTCCTCGATAATCGGTGCGTTGTCGTATTCGCCGGCGTTGGGTCCCTGGTCGGAGGCGCGGGTGACGAAGGCCGTGTAGACCTCGCGGCGCAGCGACGCATCGTCGGCGAAGGTCAGCACCGGATAGAAGCTGGGAAAGTCCAGGGTGATGCGATAGCCGCGCGCATTCTTGGCCTCAGCGTTGGCGGCAAGCGTCGCCAGGGCGCTCTCCGGCAGGCCGGCCAGCTGGGCAGCGTCGTCGATGTCCTTGTGCCATGCCTGGGTGGCATCCAGCAGCTGGTTGGAGAAGGTGTTCGATAGTTCGGAGAGCCGCGACTTGATCTCACCGTAGCGACGCTTCTTCTCCACAGGGAGGTCGACGCCGGCGAGATGAAAGTCGCGCAGGGTATTGTCGATGCTGCGGCGCTGCCCTTCATCCAGCGAGTTCCAGTCAATGCCCTCCTTCAGCCCCTGCCAGGCCCGGAACAAGCCTTCGTGCTGGCCAAGCCAGGTGCTGTAGTCGGAAAGCTGGCCGAGGCAGGCCTGATACGCTTCGCGAAGCTCGGGTGTGTTCATGGTGCCATTGAGATGAGAGACCGGCGACCAGGCCCGGGAGAGGCGATCGTTGAGGGCCTCCAGGGGAGCGGCGAGGCTTTCCCAGGTCGGGCTCTTTTGCTCTGCCTGTGCAACCAGCGTCTCGATGGCTGCACGGTTTTCCGCAATCAGCTTTTCGATGGCGGGTGCCACATGGGCCGGGGCAATATCGGCAAAGGGTGGCAGGTCGTGGGAGTCGAGCAGCGGATTGTGGGACATGCACACCTCGTGGACAGGGCTGATGGTTGATAGTCGTCAGGGTAAGACGTGATTGGCTTTAGATGCGGCCGGACAGGCTGGGTTTCAATGCATCATGGGGTATCGAGGGAGTTGGTGCCATCGAGCCGGCCTGATAGGCTTGCGGCCTTCACGAAGCAGAGGCCGACGGCATGAACGCAACCCTGGAGCGCTGGAGTACCCGGCGAGCCTTTATCCTGGCGGTGACCGGTGCAGCCGTAGGGCTCGGAAATATCTGGCGTTTTCCTTATATCACGGGTGAGAACGGTGGGGCCGCATTTCTGGTGCTCTATGTGGCATTCGTGCTGCTGCTGGGGCTGCCGGTGATGATGGCCGAGATCCTGGTCGGGCGCGCTGGCCGCCGTTCGCCGATGCAGTCGCTGGGGCATCTTGCCTCAGCTGCCGGTGCCAGCAGCCACTGGCGTTGGCTGGGGCTCTTCGGCGCCTTTACGGTGTTCTGCATTCTCTCGTTCTATTCGGTGGTATCGGGCTGGTCGATCGAGTTTCTGGTGGCATCGGTCAACGGCAGCTTCGTGGGGCGCAGCGCCGCCGAGATCGGGGCTGGCTTCGACGCCTTTCTTGCCGACCCACGGCGCATGACCTTCAATCACACGCTTTTCCTCTTCATGACCATGAGTGTGGTGGCCGCCGGCGTGGCCAAGGGGCTCGAGCGGCTCAACAATCTTCTGATGCCGCTGCTTTATCTGCTCCTTCTGCTGCTGGCCGGCTATGCGGCGACCACGGCAGGATTCCGGCCGGCCCTGGCGTGGCTGTTTCAGCCCGACTTCGCAATGATAACGCCCCTCGTCGTGATGCATGCCATGGGTCACGCCTTCTTCACCCTGGCAGTGGGAGCCTGTGCATTGATGGCCTATGGTGCCTACATGCCCGAGCGGCAGAGCCTGCCCCGTGCCGCCGCCGCGGTGGCGACTCTCGATGTGGGCGTGGCTCTGCTGGCGGGTATTGCCATCTTCTCGGTGGTGTTCGCCCAGGGCATGGACCCCGCCGAGGGGCCGGGCCTGATGTTCGTGACGCTGCCGATTGCCTTCGCCGAGTTGCCCTGGGGCGCGCTCTGGTTGAGCACCTTCTTCCTGCTGCTGCTGCTGGCGACCTGGACGTCGTCGATCAACCTGGCCGAGCCGATGGTCGCCACGCTGCAGGGCCTTGGGCTCGGGCGCGGCCAATCGGCTGCGGTCATCGGCGTATCGGTGTGGCTGGTGGGGTTGCTGTCGGTACTCTCGTTTTCGACGCTGGCCGAATGGCGTCCGCTGGCGGGCATGAACGTCTTCGACCTGGTGACGACCATTCCCACCGAGATATTTCTGCCCGTGGGGGGCCTGCTGATAGCCATCTTCGCAGCTTGGGTCATGCCGAGAGCGGCCGCCCGTGATGCCCTGGGTGTCGGCGAGCCGGGCTTTCGCCTCTGGCTGGGAGTGGTACGCTGGGTTTCGATTCCGCTGACGGCCCTGGTGCTGGCTGCCGGGCTGCTATGACATGTGATGGCCAACGTGTTGGTCAAGGGAGGCGAGATGCAAGCAGGGAACCCTATTCGCAGCTGGAAGGGTGTGACCCCGAGTCTGGGAGAGCGGGTCTATGTGGACCCGTCCAGCGTGGTGCTGGGCGACGTGGTGCTGGGCGACGACAGTTCGGTCTGGCCCATGACGGTCATCCGTGGCGACATGCACCGCATTCGTATCGGGGCGCGCACCAGCGTCCAGGATGGCAGCGTGCTGCACATCACCCATGCCAGCGACTTCAATCCCGATGGCTTCCCGCTCACCATCGGCGATGACGTGACCATCGGCCACAAGGCGGTCCTGCACGGGTGCACGCTGGGCAGCCGCATCCTGGTAGGCATGGGGGCCATCGTCATGGATGGCGCCGTGGTCGAGGATGAGGTCATCATTGCCGCCGGGGCGCTGGTGACGCCAGGCAAGCGTCTGGAGAGCGGGCATGTGTATGCCGGCAATCCGGCCAGGGCGATGCGGCCGATCAAAGAGAGCGAACGTGCCTTCTTTCCCTATACCGCGGGCAACTACGTGAAGCTCAAGGATGAGTACCTGGCAGCACAGGAATAACCCTCTAACACGTTGTTTTTTCATGCCGAGCTGGGCGATAATCTGGTAATTTATCCAGTATTTCTTGTCCAAGGCTTCAGGGAGTCCGACCCGGCATGGCCGATTTTCGCACCCACCTCAGTGCCGCCGTGGGTGGCGGTGTTCTGCTGGCTGTCACCGGCTGGCAGAGTGGTCTCTGGACGCCGGCGGAAGCACTGCCGCTGGCAGCGCTGACTGCCTTCGGCGGTATCCTGCCCGATATCGATGCCGATCAATCCCATGCCGTTCGCCTGATTTTCAATACCATGGCCGTCCTGGCAGTGGTGATCGGAGTCCTGTTGCTGCACGCCCGGCTCGAGCCGGGGGCGCTGCTGATGGTCTGTGGAGGACTCTACGTCGGGGTGCGCCACGTGCTGAGCCCGATCTTCAAGCGCTTCTCCGTGCATCGCGGAATCTGGCATTCGCTGCTGGCCGCCGTGCTGTGCGGACTGGCGACCAGCGTGGCCGGCTACCACTTCCTGGCCCAGGAGGGTAGGTTGGCCTGGGCTCAGGGCCTGGCGCTGGCGCTGGGCTATCTGATCCATCTCGCGCTGGACGAGCTCTATAGCGTGGATCTCTCCGGGGCGCGACTAAAGCGCTCCTTCGGCACGGCGCTCAAGCTGTTCGACTACCGTGCTCCAGGCAACTCCCTTGTCATGTTGCTGATGGTGGCCGGCTTGGTGCCCTGGCTGCCGTCCTGGTCGGTATTGGGCGAGCTGGTCGCTCAGGGCTTGACCTTATGGCGGTAGTCTTCGGCCTTGAGGCCGTATTTCTTCAGCTTGTCGTAGAGAGTCTTGCGTGGCAGGCCCAGGTGTTCGCAGACCTCGTTGATGCGGCCTCGGTGGCTGGCCAGTGACTGGCTGATAAGACTCTTTTCGAACAGCTCTACCTGTTGCGGCAGGGCGAGATCGGCGCCGGTGGTCTCTACGCCTTCGAGCAGGTCGTCGAGGCGATAGTCGAAGGCCGAACCCAGCAGCACGTAGCGTTCGGCCAGGTTGCGTAGTTCGCGAACATTGCCCGGCCAGTCATGGGCCATCAGCGCCGAAATGCCGCGTGTGTCGAGGGGGGGCGCTTCCAGGCCGCTGCGATTGGCCGCGACCACAGCGAAGTGCTGGAAGAGCAAAGGGATGTCCTCACGACGATCCCGCAGCGGTGGAATCGGCAGGGTGACCACATTGAGGCGGTAATAGAGGTCCTCGCGGAAGTGGCCCTCTTCGGCGGCGACCTTGAGGTCGACCTTGGTGGCGGCAATGACCCGGATATCCAACGGCACCGGTTCATTGGCGCCCAGCCGTTCGACACAGCGCTCCTGCAGTACACGCAGCAGCTTGACCTGCAGCGCCAGGGGCATGGACTCGATCTCGTCGAGGAAGACGGTGCCGCCGTTGGCATGTTCGAACTTGCCGATACGGCGCTCCACGGCGCCGGTGAATGCCCCCTTCTCGTGACCGAACAGTTCCGACTCGATGATGCTTTCCGGTACCGCCCCACAGTTGATGGCGACGAACGGGTGTCCGCCGCGTGGGCTGCGCTCATGGATGGCGCGAGCCACCAGGTCCTTGCCGGTACCGGTTTCGCCGAACAGCAGAACGTCTGTCTGGACCTGGCCGATACGCTGGATCATGGAGGCCAGGCGCTGGATGGCCAGGGTGCGCCCCACCAGGCGCGGGCCTGGAGCGGCCTGCTGCGCTTCCAGCTCGGCCTTGAGCCGGCGGTTCTCCAGGCTCAGGCGGCGCTTGTCGACGCCGCGGCGCACCATCTCCACCAGGCGCTCGCCGGCAAAGGGTTTTTCCAGGAAGTCCCAGGCGCCTTCCCGCATCGCCTCCACGGCGGTGGAAATGTCACCGTGGCCGGTGATCAGGATGACTGGCAGGTCGGGGTCGCGCAGGCGTACCTCTTTCAGCAGGGCCATGCCGTCCATCCCGGGCATGCGTATATCACTGACGATGACGCCGGGAAAATCGGGCATGAGCTTTTCCAGAGCGCTCTCCGCGCTGGAGTGAGGCTCGGGCAGGTAGCCGGCCAGCTCCAGGGTCTGGCCGGCTGTGATGCGCAAATGGGGTTCATCATCGACGATCAGTACCGGTGCGGCCGCCGGGTCATGCATGGGAGGTTGGCTCCTGGGTCTGTGCGAGGCGGGATCTCTCGGGATCGCCGTCACGGGTCAGGGTAATGGTAAAGAGGGCGCCGGCACCAGTGAGGTTGGCGGCATTGAGCCGCCCCCCCAGGTCGTCGATGATGCGTGACGATATCGAAAGCCCTAGCCCCAGTCCGCTACCGGGTGTCTTGGTGGTGAAGAAGGGCTCGAAGATGCGTGACAGGTGCTCCTCGGGTATGCCCGGCCCGTTGTCGGCAACGCTGATACGCACGTGGCGGTCGTCGGCATCGATAGCGAGAGTCAGCTTTGGTTCTGGGGTGTCGGCCATGGCCTGCAGGGCATTGCCGATCAGGTTGACCAGCACCTGCTCGAGGCGGACCAGATCGGCATGGACCCAGATCGCTTCATCAGTCCAGTGACGTATGATCTCCACCTCGCTGCTGCGCAGCCGTGCCTGGTAGAGGCGCAGCGCATAGTCAATACAGGCCTGTACCGAAACGGCGGTCATGGCGCCGCCGCTCTTGCGCGAAAACTGGCGCAGCTGGGCGCTGATCTCCGCCATGCGTTCGGTGAGCTCGACGACCTGAGCCAGGTTGGCATCGGCGGCATCCTGTCGGCTGCGGGCGAGGAAGGCCCTGGCGTTCTCTGCATAGGCGCGGATGGCAGCCAGTGGCTGGTTGAGCTCATGGTTGATACCGGCGGCAAGCTGGCCGAGGACGGCGAGCTTGGCCGCCTGGATCAGCTCATCCTGGGTCTGGCGCAGGCTCTCCTCGGCCCGACGGCGCTCCTCGATCTCGTCGGAGAGCAGGCGGTTGGTTTCCACCAGGTCACGGGTGCGGTGTTCCACATTGCGCTCGAGTTCGTCCCTGGCGCGGGCAAGGGTGCGGCGTTCGCGTTCGGCGAACAGCTCACGCTCGCGACGCAGCCTGAGACGTTGCCAGCCGACTCCGCCGGCCAGCACGACCACGCCATAGAGGCCCCCGGCAAGCAGCGCGGCCAGCCACTGCGCATTGTTTACCGGGTCGAGCGGCTTGAGGATATGCATGTTCCAGCCGAGCTCCTCCATATGCCGGGTCAGGCCAAGATAGTTGCCTTCGGCCAGGGGGCCATCGGCGAACCGTACCAGGCGACTCCCGTCTTCCCGGTATTCGTATGCCTCGATGCCCGACGGGGAGAGCGGCTCGTCAGCATAGCGCCGGGTGGCAAGCAGAGACTGGTGCTCCTGTTCGGAGAGAGGGTAGAGCGCAGTCATCTGCAGTTCGGGCCGGCTGGCCATGAAGATGATGTTATCCGCATCGGTGACCAGCAGTTCGGCGTCCTGCTCTGCCCAGCCCTCCTCGACAGCATCGAGGAGTACCTTGATGACCATCACCCCATAGGGCTGGGCATCCGGGGCCGTATCATCGAGCCATACCGGGGCCGAAAAGTAGTAGCCTCGCTCCAGTGACTGGGTGCCAAGACCGAAGAAGCGGCCGCGCTGGCCTTCGATGGCGTCCTGGTAATAGCTGCGGAAGGCGTAGTTGTGGCCAATGAAGGTGTTTTCCAGATGCCAGTTGCTGGCCGCCAGCGTCGTGCCCATGCGATCCAGCAGGTAGACATCGGAGACATCGGCGATGGCGCGGAACTGGTCTAGCAGCAGGTTCAGCGGCATGGGATTCTGGTTCCAGTGGTTGGCCAGGAATCGCCTTACCATTTCGCGTGAAGCCAGCAATTGAGGGAGATAGTCATGTCGCGTCAGGTGGCCTTCCAGGCCAGAGGCAGAGAGGCGCAGCTCATTCTCGGCCTCTCGCACCATGTTCTGCAGGACCTGCTCGCGGGCGGTCTGGGATGCCTGCCACACGACGATGACCAGGCCCAGCGGTATCAGCAGCAGCAACAGTCGGCGCAGGGAGCGAGAAATTCTCGGTGGGCGATGCGGACCTTTCAAACGGGAATGTCCTCAGCTCGGGATTTCGGGTAGTGCCTGGGCACGTCGCAGGGCCCGCTGGGCCCGAGTCTCGGCACGCTCCATTTCCAGCAACTCCTCCTCGACGAAGACCAGATGCTCATGGGCACGAGCTCGTGCGTCTTCGGCCCGGCCTTCGAGTATGGCATCCAGCAGGGCACGGTGCTGTTTCATCAGCAACGGACGAGATTGGGGTTTTTCGAACAGGTGGGCCAGGTTGTCGACGATGCTCTTTTCCAGCAGGTGAAAGATACCGCGAATGGTATGCAGCAGCAGCACATTGTGGCCCGCTTCCGCGATCGCCAGATGGAAGGCTGCATCGGCCTTGGCTTCAAGTGCCGGGTTGCGGCCAGCGAAACAGGCTTCCAGCTCGTCGAATCGCTTGATCAACATGGCCTTGTCGGCTGGCGTGGAGCGCAAGGCGGCATAGTAGGCCGATATGCCCTCCATGGCATCGCGAAATTCCAGCAGGTCCAGATGGAATTCCTGATGGCGGGAGAGCATGTCCAGGAGGGGGTCGCTGTAGCCGCTGTTGAGTTCGCGGGTCACGAAGGTGCCGCCACCCTGGCGGCTGGTCAAAAGTCCGCGAGTGGCCAGTTTCTGAATGGCCTCGCGCAGCGACGGGCGGGAGACACCGAAGCGCTCGGCGAGCTCCCGTTCCGGCGGGAGCCGCTGCCCCGGCTTGAGGCTACCCTCGAGAATCATGGCTTCGAGACGTTCGGTGATAACATCGGCCAGTTTGGGTTGGCGAACGGTATGGTAGGACATGCAGGTTTTCCTGGCGGGCGACTATAATTGGTCTGACCAATATTGGCCCGATTGACGCTACGATGCAATCAGAATAAGGCACAGAAATCTGGCTAACTATCATAGGCTTGCTGTAGTTGAATTAATTACATCGACCAAAGTATAGTCTTTTCGGCACGGCAAAACGTGGCGTGTCGTTTGACACTGTGTATGCCGAGCCCTAATGTGCCTTTTTCTCACTCGGTAAATTGGTATTACCAATTTACCGAGTGAAGAGAAGCAAAGCAAACTCTGTGCGAAGTTTCGACGTCATCCAAAGACAATAAACAGTTGTGTGACACAGCAATTCCTACCGCAGTCCGCAGCATGGCGCGGGCCGACCGTGAGGGCACCTCATGACGCCAGTCAAGCTCTATCCCCCCAAGTCAGAAAAGGTCTACTTCTTCGGCACCTGTCTCGTCGATATGTTCTACCCCGAAGCGGGTCTGGATGGCATTCGGCTGCTGGAGCGCGAAGGCATCGAGGTACTCTTTCCCGAAGACCAGACCTGCTGCGGACAGCCGGCCTATACCTCCGGCTACCAGAGCGAGGCTCGTGCCGTGGCGGCGGCACAGCTCAAGTTATTCCCGGAGCCCTGGCCGATCATCGTTCCTTCGGGATCCTGCGGTGGCATGATGCGGACCCATTATTCGCAGCTGTTTGCCGGCACCGATCAGGAGTCACTGGCCGGTGAGGTCGCGAGCCGGGTGTATGAGCTCACGGAATACCTGGTTCATGTCTGCCATCTCCAGCTCGACGATCGTGGTCGGGCTGAAACGGTGGCGATGCATACTTCCTGCAGTGCGCGACGAGAGATGGGGCTGGCCGAGACAGGACCGATGCTGCTGGCCAGGCTTGGCCAGGTCAAGCTGGTGGAGCAGGAGCGGGCTGCCGAATGCTGTGGTTTCGGCGGTACCTTTGCCGTTCGTCACCCCGAAGTCTCTGCCGCCATGGTGGAAGACAAGGTCCAGGCCATCGAAGCGACGGGCGCCAGCCACTTCGTCTCGTCCGACTGCGGCTGCCTGATGAACATCAACGGCCGCTTCGAACACCAGAAGAAGGCGATCCAGGGCGAGCATATCGCCAGCTACCTGTGGCGGAGAACCTCATGACTGTCGAGACCTATACGCCGCGGGCCTTTCACCGCCAGGCCCATGATGCCCTGGGCAACCCGCAGATCCGCTCCAACTTTCGCCGAGCCATGGATGGCCTGATGACCAAGCGTCGCGATGTCTTCAGCGACTGGGACCTGGAGACCCTGCGCGAGCTGGGCGCCAACATTCGCCTGCGGGCACTGGCCAGGCTGCCCGACCTGCTGGAGCAACTGGAAGCGAACTGCGAGGCCAACGGTATCCGGGTTCACTGGGCGGAAGATGGCGAGGAGGCATGCCGGATCATTCGTGAGCTGTGTGAATCGCATGGCGCGAAATCGGTCATCAAGGGCAAGTCGATGGTCTCCGAGGAGATGCACCTCAATGCCCACCTGGAGGCGGCCGGCATCGAGGCCCTCGAGTCGGACCTCGGCGAGTACCTGGTACAGCTCAACGAGCAGACACCCTCGCATATCATCATGCCGGCGATCCATCTCAATACCGACGAGATCTCCGACATCATGCACGATAAGACGGGGACCGACCGCACCCGTGATGTCGACTACATGACCGCTGCCGCCAGGGCCCAGTTGCGTGAGCGCTTCATGAATGCCGACGTGGGTGTCTCGGGAGTCAACTTCGCCGTGGCCGAGACGGGAACTCTCTGCCTGGTGGAGAACGAGGGCAATGGCCGCATGACCACCACGGTGCCCCCGGTTCATATTGCCGTGACGGGCATAGAGAAAGTGGTCGAGCACCTGCGCGATGTGCCGCCGCTCTATGCCCTGCTGACTCGCTCGGCCACCGGCCAGCATGTCACCACCTACTTCAACATGATCTCGGGTCCGCGCAAGGCGGGGGAGCATGATGGCCCCCGGGAAGTCCACCTGGTGCTGGTCGACAGCGGACGCTCCCGCATCTATCAGGACGATGAGCTGCTCGATACCCTGCGCTGCATCCGCTGTGGCGCCTGCATGAACCACTGCCCGGTCTATACCCGCGTTGGTGGTCATAGCTACGGCACCACCTACCCCGGTCCCATCGGCAGCATCCTGATGCCCCACATGCTGGGGCTCGAGGAAACCAAGGACCTGCCGACAGCATCGAGCCTGTGCGGTGCCTGCGGCGAGGTCTGCCCGGTCAAGATCCCGATTCCCGACCTGCTGGTGCGCCTGCGCCGCGAGGCGGTGGGAGAAGGGCGTGGCAACGTTCACGGCGCCGGGGTAAAGCGCACGAAGAAAGAGGTGGCTGCCTGGAAAACCTGGCAGTGGTTGGCGACCCATCCCTCGGCCTGGCGGGGAAGCTTGACGATGGCTGGGAAGCTGCGCGCCTTGACACCATCGAAGCTGGGACCCTGGACGCAATACCGCACCGCGCCAAAGCTGGCAAAGCGCTCGTTGCATGCGCTGGTCAAGTCGCACCGCCGGGAAGGGGAGGGTGAGTCATGAGCGCCCGCGATAACATTCTCAAGCGCCTGCGTGAGCGCACCGATGGCCCGCTCACGGCACCTGACAGCGATTTTGGCGTAGTGACTGGACGTGGCTGGAGTGCCGAAGAGCGTCTCGAGCGCTTCGAACGCTGGATCAGCTCCGTGCATGGGGAGGTGCTCCATACCACCCGTGACAGCTGGACAACCGATCTGGTGGCACTGCTGCAAGCCAAGGGCATTCGCCGTCTCGCCCTGGGACGTGAGCATCCGGTTGCCGCCGAGGCGCGAGCCGCCCTGGCCGAAGGGGAGGTGACCCTGATCGACGCCGATCGTGACGTAGAGGAGTGGCAGCTGGAGCAGTTTGAGACCACAGACGCCGGCCTGACCTCCACTCGTGGCGGCATCGCCGAGACCGGCAGCCTCTGGCTGTGGCCCACCCCGGATGAGCCCCGCCTGATCAGCCTGGTGCCGCCAATACACATCGCCGTGCTGGATGCCGACACTATCGAGGACACTTTCTTCGACGTGATCGAGGCCCATGGCTGGGCCGGCGGCATGCCCACCAATGCCCTGCTTGTCTCTGGCCCGAGCAAGACCGCCGACATCGAGCAGACCCTGGCCTACGGGGTCCACGGCCCCCGTGAGTTGATCGTGCTTGTACGCCATGCCGAGGAGCGCCCATGACGCCTGCAACCCCTGACCCGGCCACGCCCGAGGCCTGGCATGATCTGAAGAGCGAGCTGCTCGAGATCATGCCCGCCGAGCGGCTGATCGATGATCCGCTGCGCACCTTAGCCTACGGCACCGATGCCAGCTTCTACCGTCTGATTCCCAAACTGATCGTGCGCCCCGAGAGCGAGGACGAGCTGATGGCAGTGCTGGCGGCGTGTCGTTCCCGCCGGCTGCCGGTGACCTTCCGTGCCGCCGGCACCTCGCTTTCCGGCCAGGCGGTTACCGACTCCGTGCTGATCCAGATGGGTCAGGGCTGGCGCGGCCATGAGATCCTCGAGGGTGGGCAGGCGATCCGCCTGCAGCCCGGGGTGATCGGCGCCCGGGCCAACCAGGTTCTGGCCCCTTTCGGCCGTAAAATCGGCCCCGACCCGGCTTCCATCGGCAGCTGCATGATCGGCGGTATCGCGGCCAACAATGCCTCGGGCATGTGCTGCGGTACGGCACAGAACAGCTATCGTACGGTACGCGATATCCGCGTGATCCTGGCCGACGGCACCCGGCTGGACACCGCCGACCCGGCCAGCCGTGAGGCGTTTCGGCGTAGCCATGCCGAGCTCGTCGAAGGGCTTGAGCGGCTCTCCGCCGAGACCCGGGCCAATGCGCCCCTGGCCGAGAAGATACGTCACAAGTACCGGCTCAAGAATACGACCGGCTATGCGCTCAATAGCCTGGTCGACTTCACCGACGGTATCGAGATCCTCAAGCATCTGATGATCGGCTCCGAAGGGACGCTGGGCTTCATCAGCACCATCACCTATGACACCGTGGTGGATGAGCCGCTGAAGGCCGCGGCTCTGCTCTTCCTGCCGGATATGGCCACCACCTGCCGGGCGACCATCGCCCTCAAGCCGGCACCGGTTTCCGCGGTGGAGCTGATGGACCGCGCCGCGCTGCGCTCGGTGGAGCGCAAGCCGGGAATGCCAGAGGTGCTGAAGACGCTGCCGGAAGGAGCGGCGGCGCTGCTGATCGATGTACGCGGCAATGACGAGGGCGAACTCGAAGCGCGGCTTCAGGCGGTGCACGACATCTTTGAGGGCATTCACACCCTGGAGCCCGTTACCTTCACCCGCGACAAGGGTATCTACGAGCTCTACTGGAAGATTCGCAAGGGCCTCTTTCCCGCGGTGGGCGCGGTGCGTGACATCGGCACGACGGTGATCATCGAGGACGTGGCCTTCCCCATCGAGCGCCTCGACGAAGGCGTTCAGGCGCTGACCGATGCCTTCCATCGCCATGGCTATCCGGAGGCCATCCTCTTTGGTCACGCCCTGGAAGGAAACCTGCACTTCGTATTCCCCCAGGGTTTCGAGAAGCCCGGCGAGGTAGAGCGCTACCAGGCTCTGATGGACGAAGTGGCGCAGCTGGTCGGCGTCGAGTACGGCGGCTCGCTCAAGGCCGAGCATGGCACCGGACGCAACATGGCGCCCTATGTCGAGCTGGAGTGGGGGCCCGAAGCCTACGCCCTGATGTGGCAGATCAAGGCGCTGTTCGACCCAGAGAATCTGCTCAATCCCGAGGTCATCCTCAGCCGCAACCCGACATTGCACCTGGAGAACCTCAAGCCGTTGCCGGCGGCCCATGACATCATCGACAAGTGCATCGAGTGCGGTTTCTGCGAGCACGTCTGCCCGTCGAAGGACCTGACCCTCACGCCGCGCCAGCGCATCGTCATTGCCCGTGAGATGGCAAGGCTCGAGGCGCTGGGCGATGCCATCGACGGGGAGGATGCCGAACGGCTGGCCACCTTGCGCCGCGACTATCGCTACGCCGGCGACGAGACCTGTGCCGTCGACGGCCTCTGCGCCACCCAGTGTCCGGTGGGTATCAATACCGGTGAGCTGATCCGGGAGATGCGTCATGAGCGACTGGCGAAGCATGCCGATCTGTCGCGGCGGGTGGGGCGCCACTTCTCCGGGGTGACGCGTGTTGCCCGGGGCGCGCTGAACATGGCAGGCGTTGGCCGTGCGGTGCTGGGCGAGAAGGGACTCTCCCGCGTCAGCGGTACGATAACGAAGGTCAGTGGCAACCGAGTGCCCCAGTGGGTGCCCACCCTGCCCAAGGCGGCACCGATACGTGTACTCAAGCAGCGTTCACCCGCTGATGGGTCAAAGGACAAGGTGGTCTACCTGCCCTCCTGTGCGACTCGAGTGTTCGGCGCCACCCATGGCGATGCCGAGAGCCGCTCGATCATGGAGATAACCCTGTCGCTGCTGGAGCGGGCGGGTTTCGAGGTGATACTGCCCGAGATGACGGGCCATCTCTGCTGCGGCATGGCGTTTCACTCCAAGGGGCAATTCGACGAGGCGACCCACAAGGCCCGTGAACTCAATCGCGAGTTGCTGGTGGCCAGCCAGAACGGTCGCTATCCGATCATCAGCGACACCAGCCCCTGTGTGCTGCATATGCAATCACGCCTGGATGAGCGTCTGTCAGTGCAGGAGCCGGTTGCCTTCGCCCATGACCACCTCTTGCCACGGCTCGAGCTCACACCCCTGGATGAGCGCGTCGCGGTACATGTCACCTGCTCCAGTACTCATATGGGGCTTGGCGAGCGCATGGTGGCGCTGGCCAGGGCCTGTGCCCGTGAGGTGGTGGTGCCGGCGGAGATCACCTGCTGCGGCTTCGCCGGTGATAAGGGACTTTCCACGCCGGAGCTCAATGCCTCGGCGCTGAAGGGGCTGGCCGCCCAGGTGGCAGATTGCGATGCGGGCTACTCGAATTCCAAGACCTGTGAGATCGGGCTGGCGCTGCATGGAGGGATCCCCTATCGTTCGATCCTGTCGCTGCTTGACCGGGCAAGCCGGCAGCAAGCGGCGAGCTGAGAGCGTCCACATGTCCACAGCCACTCGCCCGAAACCGCCTGTGGGCGGGCGCTTCGGGCGGGCGGTGAAATTTTCTGACAAAAGTCCTTGCGGCCGCGGCCCCCAGCCCGTAAAGTACGCATCCGCTGCCGGCAACGGGCAAACGTTACCGGCGGTGGAAGTGGAGAAAGTGCTTGTTTCTGTTTGGTTTTTCCGGGTCGGCTGATGAGATTCGCGATTGACAGAAGCGCCGGAGACGGTAGAATGCACGCCACGCTGAAGGCAGCCGGCAAGAGCGGCGCTGTCGGTTTTTCACAATATCGCCGAGCGCAAGCAGGTGGAGCAGGCGCTGGTTCATGAAGCCAGCCGCGATCACCTGACCGGCGCCGCCAATCGACGCGCCTTTGACCGCTCCCTGATGGTTTGCAGTGCCATGATTAAAGACATGGCGGTTCATCTTCACCCTTCCAGTCACCTGGAAGGTGGAGGCGAGGACGCCTTCCTTGTCGAAGGTGCCGAGCGCTGCTCGGCACCGAAGCCTGGTGCTGACCGTGAAATGGGGCCGAGCAAATCCCTTTCAAGGGTCAGAACGAATTTTTTTTATGCAATGAGCCTCATCGACACAGTGACTTAGCGACTCGTCTCGTCACGGCTGATGAAATCTCCCTCCAGCGGCCGCTCACCGTTATCGTACTGGCCCGGGCCGTGTCCTCGATCCTTGCCTGCCTGTTCGCCTCGGGCTTGCTGCCAGCCGTCGGCCTGACCTGGTCCTTTGCCATCTCGGCGTGCGGCCATTACCTGCAACCGGACATGGGCCGCGGCGAGCAGCCTGGCAAGCAGGCGCCTGGCCCCGGGGATGACGCAGAGAAAGCCCAGTGCATCGGAGAGGAAGCCGGGGGCCAGCAGCAGGGCGCCACCGAAGATCAGCGCCGCGCCGGTGAGCAACTCGCTTGAAGGCAGCTCCCCCAGCTCCATGCGTTGACGGGCACGTGAGAGTGCGGCGGTGCCTTCCCGGCGGATCAGGTAGAGCCCGGCGAAACCGGTGGCCAGTACCAGCCCCAGCGTGGTCAGCAGACCGATGTTGCTGCCCACCGAAAACAGAATGACAAAATCGAGCAGGGCAAAGAGCGTGAAGATAAGCAGTAAAGGCATGACGGCTCCGGGAGGGACGGTTGCCGAAAGGATGGGGGCAAATTGGTGAAAATCAAGCCTGGCGAAGGCACGAAAGGAGAGCTTGATAGCGGGCTATCATTTGCTGCATTGCACAAAGATGCTAAGGTGGGACTAAAGCTTTCCACCATTGCGGCCGAAAAAGCAGGAGAGCCGAAACAAATAATGACGGGCGGCGCTCATGCCGCTGCATACCATTTCCTGAGGAATCCTATGAAACTGGACAAGACTGTCATCGCCATTACCGGTGGGGCTCGCGGCTTGGGCTTCGCCATGGCACGTCGCCTGGGTAAGCAGGGTGCCAGGCTGGCTCTGCTCGACATGGATTCCGGCGCACTGGACCAGGCGGTATCGGCACTTCATGGCGAAGGCATCAAGTCAGGTGCCTTTAAAGTCAATGTGGCCGACGAAGCATCGGTCAAGCAGGCTTTCGGGGATGTGGCTGCCTCCCTGGGGCCGGTCAGCGGCCTGGTCAACAATGCCGGTATCCTGCGCGATGCGCTGCTGGTCAAGGCCAAGGACGGGAAGGTCGAGAAGACCATGTCCCTGCAGGCGTGGCAACAGGTCATCGACGTCAACCTGACCGGGGTCTTCCTGTGCGGCCGTGAAGCGGCTTCACAGATGGTTGAGGCGGGCCATGAAGGCGTCATCGTCAATATCTCCAGCATTTCGCGGGCCGGCAACATGGGCCAGAGCAACTATGCCGCAGCCAAGGCCGCCGTGGTGTCGCTGACCACCACCTGGGCCAGGGAGCTGGCGCGCTACGGGATTCGCGTGGGTGCCGTGGCGCCGGGCTTCATCGAGACCGACATGACGGCCTCGATGCGTGAGGACATGCTGGAGAAGCTCACCGCGGGTGTGCCGCTCAAGCGGCTCGGGGATCCGGACAACATCGCCCAGAGCGTGTCATTCATCTTCGAGAACGACTATTTCACCGGCCGCGTGATCGAATGCGATGGTGGGCTGCGCCTCTGAGTGCATGCCGCTAAGCGGTAAGGGCTGAACGACGAGGCCGGCGGTGAAAACCGCCGGCCTCGTCGCGTTTCAAGGTAGCGCCCCCATACTCAGAATTCGACTTGATCGCGGAACGCCTCCACCGTCGCCGGCCCGATGCCGCTGACTCGTGTAAGGTCGTCAGCACTCTCGAAGCTGCCGTTGGTCTCGCGCTCCTCGATGATGGCTTCGGCCCGGCTGGGTCCGATGCCTGGCAGTTCGGCCAGCAGCTCGGCATCTGCCGTGTTGACGTTGATTGGCGCCAACTCCTGGGCCTGGGCCGTGGAGGCCATGGCCAGCAGTACACACAGAATCAAGCCGAGCGCCGCCCCATGAATGTTTCCTTTCATGATTTTTCTTCTCCTTTTGTATCGTGTTTTGTGACACCTGACGTGTCCCGTTAAACGCTATAAGAAAGGGGGCGATGACGGGGTCGGTATATGACGGTTTTCTATGTAAGAAAAAGCCGATTATCGTGGTCGACATTTGCGACGCCATTTGTGCGAAAACACATAAATTCGCCCGACTCCGCCAGCAGGCGGGTCGGGCGAGAACTGAACCGGCACTAAGCGCAGGTAAGCGAGGGGCGGGGGCTTACTCGGTGGCGGCTTCGTCGGTACGGGCTGCCAGGATGAAGTCGTTCTTGTGCAGGCCCTTCATTTCGTGGGACCACCAGGTCACCGTGACCTTGCCCCATTCGGTGAGCAGGGCGGGGTGATGGCCCACCTCTTCGGCGATCTCACCGACACGGTTGGTGAATGCTAACGCCTGCTTGAAGTTGCGGAACTTGAATACGCGCTCGAGCTGCTTGACGCCATCGCGTTCGACGATCTCCCACTCGGGGATATCGCGATGGTAGGCCTGAATCTCTTCGTCACTCACATGGGGGGCGTCCCAGCCGCAGGCTTCGCACTGCTGTTCGGATAGTTGGCTCATGCCGTCTCCTTGTCGTCGTCGGGGGTTGTCGTTGTTCATGCCTTGGTGCGCTTGGGGGCCGGCTCGAAGAGCGGCTCGTGCAGGCCCAGCGCCATGGCCTGCTGCACCATGCCCATGATGTCCTTTTGGGAAAGGTCGTGCAGGGTCTTGAGGTCGTCAAGCACGTAATAGAGCGGCTGCAGGATATCGATGCGGTAGGGCGTGCGCAGTGCTTCGACCGGGTCGAATGGCTCGTGTACCGGTGCATCGGAGAGGGCATGCAGGGTCTCCTTGGGCGAGGAGATGATGCCGCCGCCGTAGATGCGTCGACCCGCCGGCGTGTCCACCAGCCCGAACTCCACCGTCATCCAGTAGAGGCGAGCCAGATAGACCCGCTCCTTGGGCGATGCCGCCAGACCCAGCCGCCCATACGTCGCGGTGAATTCGGCGAAGGCCGGGTTGGTGAGCATGGGGCAGTGGCCGAAGATCTCGTGGAAGATGTCCGGCTCCTTGAGGTAGTCCAGTTCCTCCGGAGTACGAATGAAGGTGGCTACCGGGAAGCGCTGGCTGGCGAGCAGGGCGAAGAAGGTGTCGAAGGGGATCAGCGCCGGCACCTGGGCGGTTTCCCAGCCGGTGCTGGCCTTGAGTACCCGGTCGATATCGGCGAGCTGGGGTACCCGGTCTTCCGGCAGGGCCAGCCGCTCGAGCCCGTCGAGATACTCCTGGCAGACGCGTCCCTCGATCATGCCGAGCTGGCGCTGCATCAGTGTCTGCCAGGTGGCGTTGTCCTGCTCCGACCAGGCGATATGGCCACTCTCGTCGGGCAGGCGTGCGCGATAGCCGGTCTTGCTGGCAACATCGCTGAGATGAGCGTTGGATGACGTCATGGGATCTCCCGCTGGCGGTTTATGATTGTCTTCGTGACTGTTGTACGTGCCTTGGAATGGCTTCGAGTCTAGACAGGTACGCAGCGGGAAAGCGCCCGCATTACGCCTCATCGAGGTGTAATGCGCGGGTCGTTCTGTAAAGAAAACCTTACAATAGAATTAACCCTTTGCCTTGAGGGGGAGAAGTCCCGGGCAGGCTGGTTTGAGGTTGCGCGAGTGTCACGTTATCTTGACGGTAGAGTCACGATGGCTTGACGCCTTTCTTTCCCGGCGTCGCGGCCACGCCAACCATTTGCCCGTTTCTGATTCGAGTACACCCTGATGAGACTGAGGTTCCACTGCCAGAATCGCATCGGCATTCTGCGTGATATCGTGTCGCACTTCGTCGATTATGGGCTCAACGTGGCGCGCGGGGAGGTGGGGGGAGAGCACGGCAACGCCATCTATCTGCACGTACCCAATCTGCTCAACGCCCAGCTTGCGACCCTCAAGCCGGTTCTGGAAGCCGTACCCGGCGTGTTCGGCGTCCGCCGGGTCAACCTGATGCCCAGCGAACGTCGCCACCTGGAGCTCGATGCGTTGCTGTCGTCGCTCTCAGACCCGGTGATGTCCATCGACATGGAGGGGCATATCGTGGCGGCCAACCGGGCAGCCGGCCAGCTGCTTGGTGTCCGCATCGACGAAGTGCCGGGCCTGTCGCTGAACCGCTACTTGCCGGATATCGATCTGCCGGCACTGATCCGCCGCAACAACGCACGGGTCAACGGCCTGCGTATCACGCTGCGCGACGCCACCTTCCTGGCCGATATCGCGCCACTGCACCGGGAGCACCTCGATGACGTGGCGTCGCTGGCCGGGGCGGTGGTGACCCTGCACAGCGTCGATCGTATCGGTGAGCGGATCTACCAAGTCCAGCGTCAGGAGCTGCGCGGCTTCGATGCGCTGTTCCAGGCCAGTCCCAGGCTGGCGTCGCTGATTCGTGAGGCGCGTCGCATGGCGCCGCTGGAGGCGCCGCTGCTGATCCAGGGCGAGACCGGCACCGGCAAGGAGTTATTGGCCAGGGCCTGTCACCTGGCAAGCTCCCGGGGGCAGGCGCCGTTCATGGCATTGAACTGCGCCGGATTGCCGGAATCCATGGCCGAGACCGAGCTGTTCGGCTATGCGCCGGGGGCCTTCGAAGGCGCGCGCCCCGAAGGCAAGCTGGGGCTTCTGGAGCTGACGGCGGGTGGCACCATCTTCCTTGACGAGGTGGGCGAGATGAGTCCGCGGCTGCAGGTCAAGCTGCTGCGCTTCCTGCAGGATGGCGGCTTTCGCCGAGTGGGCAGCGACGAGGAGACCTACCTCGACGTGCGGGTGATCTGTGCCACCCAGCAGGATTTGCCAGGGCTCTGCGCCGAAGGCCATTTCCGCCATGACCTGTACCATCGCCTCAACGTGCTGTCGCTGGCGGTTCCGCCGCTACGGGAATGCCTGGATGGCATCGAGGCGATGGCCAATCATTTCATCGACCGGGCCGCGCGGCAGATAGGCTGCCGAGCGCCATCGCTGTCACCGGCGGCCCTGGCCCGGCTCTCCGCCTACCACTGGCCCGGCAACGTACGCCAGTTGGAGAACGTGCTGTTCCAGGCGGTCTCGCTCTGTGAAGGCGAGGCCATCGAGCCCTCTCATCTGCGGCTGCCGGATGTGGGCGAGGCGCCGGGACTCTCGGGCATGGATCTGGACGGCACCCTGGCGGATATCATGGGCGAGGTGGAGCGGCGTGTACTGGCAACGCTCTATCCGCACCATCCTTCCAGTCGCCAGCTGGCCAAGCGCCTGGGCGTTTCGCATACGACCATTGCCAACAAGCTGAACCGCCACGGCATCGGCTCGGACGGATAGCGTCAGGCTGGCAGGTCAGGTTGTAGGGCTGAGCCCCGATTGGACCACCAGCTCTCGCACCTCGGCGTAGTGGTGAGCCTCCAGAGCACCGAAGCCGGCTAACCGCCGCGCCTTGAGTCGGGTGAGCAGCGGCGTGGTGAGGCCGCACAGGAAGCGTGTGATCAGGTCGGGAGTGAGCGGATGGCGATCCTGGCTGGCGGCGAGCTGCTGGATCAGCTCGCCCGCCAGCCCCTCGACGGCGTCGATTGCCAGCGGTGGTGGCGCCTCGCCCTGGGGCAGGCGGGCGACCTGCCCGTGACAGGCGGAGCAGTGGCCGCAGTGCTGTGGCACTCGGTCATCGCCGAACCACTCCGCCAGGCGACGGCTCAGGCAGGCCTCGCTTTCGAACAGGGCCAGCATGGCGTGGAGTCGCTCCACCTCCGTCTGCTCCTTGTCCCGGAAATAGCCATGCAGTTCATCGCTCAGGGCGGCCGGATCGATGTCCTGGCGCAGCACCTCGTAGACCTCGGTCATCTGCTTGCTTTCCAGCGTCATCCAGCCCTTGGTGACGAAGTAGTCCAGTGCCGTGATCACCCGGCCGCGCTCGGTGTTCACGCCCCGTTCGCCGCCCAGGCGGGCGAGTGCCTCGAAATCCAGGGTGTACCAGGTCCGGGCGCGCTGGGAGGCGTCGAGGATCGCCTGCACGAAGGCGGCACGCTCGCCCTCGAAGCGGGCGACCAGTGCCTCGGGCTCCTCGCCCAGGCGGAAGCGGTATTCGGCGAAGTAGCTGTAGCGCGGGGCGATGATGCCGCGCAGCTCCAGCTGAACCAGCAGGGTCTTCAGCGGCAGTGGGCGAATGTTGCTCTGCTGCGAGAGGCTGTTGAGCATCAGTTCCCACTGGCTGCCGGCGCCGCCCCGGCTCACCGCGACCACCTCGTCGATCACCTGGCGAATGCCGTAGTGTTCCGGGGTGTCGCCGAAGACGAAGTTCTCGAGCACGTTGAGGTGATCGCGTCCGGCCAGCATCAGGCAGTCGGAAGGCTGCCCGTCGCGGCCGGCCCGGCCGATCTCCTGGCTATAGTTCTCGATCGACTTGGGCAGGTCGAAGTGCACCACGTTGCGAATGTCGGCCTTGTCGATGCCCATGCCGAAGGCGATGGTGGCGACGATGCAGGGCATTTGGCCCGCCATGAAGTCGCGCTGGATGCGCTCGCGGATCTCGCTGTCGAGCCCGGCGTGGTAGGCGGTGGCGGGGAGCCCGGCCTTGCTCAGGTAGGCGGCCAGGCGTTCGGCGGTCTGCTGCAGGGTGACGTAGACGATGGTGGGCGCGGGGGGCTGGGCGTCGAGCTTGGGTCGCAGCCACGCGACCAGGCGGCGCGGGCGCGTCTCGGCCGGCACCGGCGCCACCTCCAGATGCAGGTTGGGACGATAGAAGCCGGTGGCGGTGACGTCGCTCTCGGCGATGTCGAAACGCGAGCGCATGTCGGCGATCACCCGCGGGGTGGCCGTGGCGGTCAGCAGCAGTACCTGGGCAATGCCGAACTCGCGCCGGTAGTCGGGCAGCTTGAGGTAGTCCGGCCGAAAGTTGTGGCCCCACTCCGAGATGCAGTGGGCTTCGTCCACCACCATCAGCGAGATCGGTACGCGGCGGATGAAGGCGCGGAAGCGTTCGTTCTTGAGCCGTTCCACCGATATCATCAGGATCCGAATATCGCCCCGCTTGACGCCCTCCATCACGGCGGCGGCCTCCTCGCGGCTCTGGCCCGAGTCGATGCTGGCGGCGGCGATCCCGTGGCGCGCGAGGAACGCCAGCTGGTCCTGCATCAGTGCCAGCAACGGCGAGATGACCAGGGTCAGGTGGGGCAGGTGCAGGGCGGGCAACTGGTAGCAGAGCGACTTGCCGGAGCCGGTGGGAAAGATCGCCGCCGCCGAACGGCCCGCCGTTATCGCCTCGATCACCGGGCGCTGGCCGGGGCGGAAATCGCCGTAGCCGAAGACCTGCTGTAACGTCTGTTCAATCATGTAGGCGCTCCCTGCACTGTTATTGGCCTGAAATCCGGGATCATGACGACCACCGGGTGGCACCGAATATTCTCGCATATCGTCGGCTTCGACGAGTGTCCGATCCCGCGAGTGTATCGTTGCCATCACCGGCACGGTGTTCTTGGGGCTGCGCCTGGATGGCGTGCTTTCCGGCAAGGCATGTCGCGACGGAATGATGGGAACAATCGGTTAGTCCTGCTCGCGTACAGTGGGTAGAATGCCCGTTTGCGACAACATCATCTGCTCAAGGACGCGGCATGGCTCACCTGCTACGCATCGTGATGATTCACGGCCACCTCGAAGGCGTCATCGAACTCAATGTGGATGGCCACACCAACATTTGCGGTACCAATGCCTCGGGGAAGACCACCTTGCAGCGTCTGGTGCCGGTGTTCTTCGGTGAGCTACCCAATCGGGTGGTACCAAAGACGAGGCTCAAGTTCGACGCCTTTTACCTGCCGCACCGCAACAGCTATCTGATCTATGAGTATCGTCGCGAGGAAGGCGACGTCTGCCAGGCGGTGCTGACCCGCAAGGGCGAGGGTGGCGTGGAGTACCGCTTCGTGGGCGCCCCCTATCGCCCTGAGGATTACCTGGTTGAGAGCGACGCCGGCGTTTCCGCTCTGGACTACGCCCAGTGGGCCAATGGCCTGCGTCGTCAGGGCGTTTCGCTATCGCCCAAGCTTGGCGCCACTTCCGAGTACCGGTCGGTGATTCAGAATGACTTCACCCAGTCCGTTCCCTCCCAGCCCCGGGGCAACAGTCGCGACGGGCTGCGTCTGCGCCAGGTCGCCGCCCGCTTCAGCCTGGTGCGCCCCGGGCAACGCATCCGCCATATGGAGAAGCTGGTCTCGGCGGTGCATGCGAAGGAGGGCAAGATGGACACCCTCAAGACCATGCTGGCGGCAATCTTCGAGGAGGACGGTGTCGAACTGCCGGTTACCCGCATCCGCAACACCAAGGCGCGGGAGTGGATCGCGCGTATGCGCCAGTCCATGCGGCTGGAGCCCCTGCAGCGCTCGTTGGCCACCCTGGAGAGCCTGGATCGTGAAATCGCCGATCTCGAGGCATCGCTATGGCAGCTCGGGCCTCAGCTCGAGGCTGACCGCCACCGCGCCGAGCGCACCCAAGCCGACCTCGATGCGCAGTTGGCCCAGCGCCAGCGAGATTTCCAGGCCCGTGAGCAGGACTACGAGGAAGCCCGCGCCACCCTCAACGAACGCATAAGCCAGCTAGACAGCGATCTGGATCAGACCCGACACGATCTCGATGACCTGCAGCAGCGGTTCGAGGCATTCGAGGAGGCCGACATGCCCGGCCTCGAGCAGGACCTCAAGGCGCTGCCCCAGTGGCGTGAACAGCAGCAACAGCTGCGCGACCACCTTGAGGTCATGGAACATGCCTTCAAGGAGAGCAAGGCGCGGCTCGAGGCACGCCTGGTGGAACTGGGTGATCTGCTCGAGCAGCACCGCGACGAGGTCCAGGCGTTGATTGACGCCTTGGGAGAGGAAAAGGAGTCCTGCCGCGAGGCACAGAGCGAGGCCGAGCACCGGCTCGAGACCGACTATCAGGCCCGCCGCCAGACTCTGGATGACGACTACCGCGCTCGCCTGGAGCAGGGCACCGCCAGGTTGTCAGAGCTCAAGGCGCAACTTGCCCACAACGCCCAGACGCCAAATGAGGCCCGCGAAGCCGAGCAGGTCCAGGCCCGCGTCGATCAGGTCCAGAGCGATCAGCACACCGCTGCGACTGTCGTCGAGAGTTTGCGGGGTGAGCTCGATGAGCGTAAGCCTGGGCGGGAGGCCGCCGAGCGTGAATTGGAACTGGCCCGGGCGCAGCGCTCCCGCGCCGAGGTTCACCACGACGCCCTGCTGATCCAGCGCGACCCCGCCCAGGGCAGCCTGCGCCATTTCCTGCGCCACCACCGCCCGGGCTGGGAGCAGACCCTGGGCAAGGTGATCGCCCCGGAACTGCTCGAACGCCGCGACCTGGCCCCCCAGTTCAATGATGACGCCAGTGACGACCTCTTTGGGCTGGCGCTGGATCTGGCGGCCATCGCGTTGCCCGACTACGCCCAGGACGAAGCCAGCCTGCTGGCCGAGATCGAGGCCGCTGACCATGCCCTCCGCGAGGCACAGGCTGCGGTTCAAGCGTCGGAGAAAGTGCTCAAGGCGCGCCATGAGAAAGTGCTGGAAGTGTCTGCTCGCCTCGACCGTGCGCGCAGCGCTCAGCGCCGTGCAGGTGAAGAGGTGGAGTACGCCCTGCAGGCACGCCGTCAGTGCCAGGAGCGCCACGCCGCCGCCCAGCAGGCTCGCCAGGCGGCCTGCCGTGAGGCCATGGAGGAGCAGGAGGCAGTACAGCACGTGCTGCGCGACGAGCAGCGCCAGGCACTGAACGCTCTGGCCGATACCCACCATGCCCAGCGCCTCGAACTCACCGCCGATTACCAGGGCCGGCTGGCCGGATTCGAGCAGCAGATCCAGCAGTATCGCCGCCAGCTCGGTGAGCTCAAGGAGGAAAATCGCCGCCAGCGCGAGGAGTTGGAGGCCGCTTTCGACCGGGAGTTGGCCGAGCAGGGCGTCGACACCCTGCGACTCAACGAGACCCGCTCGCGACTCGACATGCTTGGCAAGCGCATTCGAACGACCGAGGGACGGCGTGAAGAGCTGAACGAGTACACCCGCTTCATGCGCGTGGAATGGGGCGAGCGTAAGCCGCGGTTGGTAGAGAAGGAGGCGTCGCTCGCCCGGGAGCACCAGGCAGCCGAGCGCGAGCGTGATCAGTACAGGGCCGACTTCCGTGCGGCCAGCCAGGAACACCAGGCCGCGGTCCGTGACCTCAAGGCCAGGCGCGATGCCGAGCAGGCGCTGGTCGAGACTCTCGCCCCGCTACTCGACAAGCTCGCGGCCTTGGCCGTGGCACCGGCTCCCGAACCCATCAGTGAGGCCCCTGGCGATGCCGCTGAGCGTATCGAGCGGGCTCGTCAGGCGCTGGGCGATCACGCCCGGACGCTGGACGAGCTGCGCCGTGGCTGCGAGAAGATCGAGGTCGAGCTAGTCAAGGGCGCCAGCGCCGATTTCCAGGATGCCCTGGAGTCCGAGCGCGCCAAGCTCGAGGATCCCAGTCCGCGTCGCCTGCTCGGCGTGTTGCGCGACATGCTTCAACTGCTCGAGGGGCAGCAGCAGCAGCTGCTGCAGGAGGGCCGTAATCTCAGCGATGATCTGGACAAGTTCTTCACGGTGTTCCGTGACCTCAACCGACGCATCAACGCCCAGAGCCGGCGCCTTTCCGATGAGGTGGCCGACGATCTGAAGCTGGAGGGCATCGGCCGTGCCGAGGTGAAGATCCAATCCACTATCGATGAGCTGGGCTTCTGGGAGCCGCTCAAGCGCTTCGCCCAGCGCTACCGTGAGTGGCGCGAATCAGGCCAGCCGCTGCCAAGCGACGACTATTTGGATGCCCTGGCCGATGTCGTGGAGCTATTGCGTAGCGACCAGCAATACAGCTTCGAGAGCCTGCTGCGCCTGGAGCTGCACCTCAGCGAGGGTGGCACCGACCTGGTGATTCGTAACGATCGCCAGTTGCTGGAGTCCTCCAGCCACGGCATGGCCTACCTGATCCTGTGCAAGTTCCTGCTCGCCTTCACCCGCCTGCTGCGCGGACAGGCCGAGATTGCCATCCACTGGCCCATCGACGAAATCGGTACCCTGGCTTACCACAATGTCGAGAAGCTGTTCGAGGCTTGCGACAACAATCGCATTCATATCGTCGGCGCCTTTCCCAACCCGGAGTCGGATGTGCTGCTGCTGTTCCACAACCGCTACCTGATCGACCGCGACGATGCAGCCCCGGACAAGCGCCGCCTGAAACGCATTGAACCGCGCCTGAGCCGGCTGGCTCAGCGCCTGCAGGCCCGCGCCGAGGAGGTCGCCTCATGACCGAGCGCGCAATGATTGCACACTCGATGGTTGAACTGGGGCCCCTGCTCGAACGTTTATTGACCGGGGAGTTCATCTGCGCGGTGAGCGACGAGAGCGCCTTCCGCAAGCTGGAAGATGACGAGACGCGCGAGCATCTCGATAGCTACCTGCGCCCGCTCAATCGTCGTCTGGCCACCAACGAGGAGGGCAGTGTCTATTTCCTCGCCTGGCGCATCATTGACGAGTCCGCCCGTGAGCAGCTTTCGCGCCAGCTGGCCGACACGGTGAACAGCCTGCTACCGCTGCTGGAGTGGCTTCAGCTGGTGCAGGAAACGCTGGGGCGTGACGGCCTGGCCGCTCCCGGCGACGTCCTCAAGCCCGCTGACTTCAGCTCCCGCAGCGAGGATAACCAGGGCCTGCGCGAGCGTCTCGAACGTCTGGCGACTGACCCCTTTTTCGGCTCCCAGAGCGAGCAGCTCGACGCCCAGATCAAGCAGGTCTTCAAGCGTCTCAAGGAGCATGGCTACCTGCTCCAGCCCCACGCCGACCGGCAGTACTTCGTGGTGACCGCCAAGATCGACTACCTGATCGACCTGGTACGTTTCATTCGCGACGAGGAGAACCTGCCGATAGACGACCAGGCACCTTCCAGCCAGGAGAGCCTGTTGTGATGGATGGTGCCAGCGACCCCCACGCCCTTGAGAGCCGCCTGATCAGCACTGGCGCCGAGCGCCTGGCGTTGCTTGGAAAGCACGCCGAGGCGCTGATGGCTGGCTATGCCCGGGACGAGGTGCCGCTGGCTGGGCTGAGCAAGACCGCGCTGAACCGGCTACTCGCCGCACGGATCCTGTGGCGCCCGGACGAGCAGGGTGGGGTCAAGCTCGCCCCCAAGGTGCGCGAGCTGATCGCCGAGATGCTGGCCGACGAGACCCGCCGCCATGTGAACGCCGACGTGGCCGAGACTCTGGAGCTTCTGCGTAGCCTGGTGCAGAGCTACCGGAAGGCCCGCGAGGCGGGCGAATATTGGCGCCAGGAGCAGCAGCTGTTGCGCCTGCGCCAGGAAGTGGATGACCTCAACGGCCGCTTTGCCGACGCCATCGATAGCCTGTGGCGGCGTCTCAACAGCGACTTCGGCTTCGTCAGCCACCTGGGCGACAAGATTCGCGAGAATGAGCGCGCCCAGAAGCAGATCGTGCGCTTGCTCGATGGCCTGGAACTGATCGATTTCACCGAGTTGATCGAGCTGGTAGGTGGCGATGGCGCCCTGCGCAAGCTGCTGGTCAGCGGGCTGCAGCAGCAGCTCACCCAGCACTACACCAGCCTGCGGGAGGTGCAGCGGCGGATGATCGAGCTGCTGGCGCGTTTTCGCCAGCAGCAGTCGCGCAGCCGCCTGGTGGCAGGTATGGCCGCCTTCCTGCGCGAGCATCCCGGCTTCGCGCCAGGCAACTACGCCCGGCGCAGCGAAGTGCCAACCCTGGTCAACCGCGCGGCGCCACTGATTGCCGCTGGCGCCGCCGCCCTGGACCACGACAGCGACCCCCGCGTACTGACCGATCTGCTCCATGGCCTGCCCAGGCCCGTGTCGCGACCCGAACCGGTCACCGCCGCTGGTGTCGCCGCGCTGCAGGAGAACACCTTGGTGGCCACTCGCCACCAGGCGCTCAAGGAGGACGTGGAGCGCTTCTATCTTTCGGTGGTGGATCGTGGCGGTGAGCCACTCAGCGCGCTGGAGTACCTGCAGGAGGGTGAGTTCGAGTGGGGCGAAGAGATCTGGCTGTTTCAGGTTATCGCCGAGCATCAGGGCCTCCCGCGAGGAGAACAGCGGGCCTTCCGGTTGCGCCAGCAGGAGACCCAGGCCAGCCCCTTCAACCACCTGCGATTGATCCACGACGTCATCATTCAGCTCTCCTGGGGCGGTGGGAGCGAGACTCCGCAGGCGGTCCGACGAGAGGCGCGGTAGGTGGCCGGTGTTGTTTCCAGGCTCTGTAGCAAGGTTCTGGAAAAGGTGCTGTAAGGAGGAGGTCAAATGATTCTTTCACCCCGCGCCAGGAACCTGCTGCGTGACGCCACTCAGTCATTGCAGGGTGCTCCCCGTTTGGCGAAACGCCGCAGCAAGGTAGTGGATGAGATCGTGGCCTGGTGTCGGGAGCATGATATCGAGCTTGGCTTACGACTGACCCACGATCGACTCTACCTCGATCGTGAGCTATTGGCGCAGATCGATGACACCCTGGCGGCCCTGGGCCATCCCACAACCCACACTGCCCTGAGCGGACTGACAAGCAGCGAGCAGGCTCGGTTCGGCAATCGCGAAGAGAAGAGTGTGCGCGAAAGTCCACGTGAGAACCGTGTGCTGGCCAGCCTGCCCGCTGGCGCTCCTCGGTCAGGACTTGAAAGCCAGGCCCGTGACTTTCTCGATCTCGATTGGCGCGATATCGCGCTATCCGAATTCGATGTGCTGGTTCAGGTCGAGAACCTCGATGGCTTCTACGCCTTCGACCCAGTGATTCCACCCCTGACTGAATGGCTCCGCCCCTTGGTACTCTACCGCGGCGACAGCTTCTATGGTGGTGCTTTCCCCAAGGTGGCCGAGGCCTGGGCGAGCACCGGAAAGATACACCTCTACCTGGGGGACTTCGATGCCAAGGGTGTCAGTCTCGCCATCTCAAGCCGCGCCACCCATCTGCTGCTGCCGCCGTTTGCAGCGCTTGCACAGAGCGCTCATGCTGAGCACCTGCCAGCGAAGCAGCAGGAGTACCAGTCCGCACTGCGTGATCTGGCCGGCAGCCTGCCCGCAGATCATCCGCTCACCAACTACCTGAAAGTTCTGCTCAGTGATCAGCGAGGCCTGCTCCAGCAGTGGTTCGGTAGTGAATTGACCCCCGTGCCACTTGGTTGAAGGGTATATTTGACACCATGCCAAGGCTGAAAAGAGGTTCACCATGAACGTCATCATCGATCTTTGCGTAGTCCCACTGGGCGTGGGGGTATCGGTTTCACCGCAGATCGCCGCCTGCCAGCGCGTCATCCAGGCATCGGGCCTCGAGCATCATATGCACGCCTATGGCACCAATATCGAGGGGCCCTGGGACGAGGTGATGGCGGTGGTAAAACGCTGCCATGAAGTGGTGCATGAAATGGGTGCGCCGCGCATCACCACCACCATCAAGCTGGGGACCCGGACCGACCGCGAGCAGAGCATGGGCGACAAGATAACCAGCGTGGAGGACAAGCTAGGCGGTCAAATGTGACTCCCAATACTTGAGGTGTCAGGATTTCGTTACGCCCTGTCAGGTTTTTGAACCGGTCTACTGGCGCGACAGGCCGGCTTCGGAAGGGTGTAAGCATTGCTTTACGGTGGCCGGGGTGGAGCCGACGACGACAGCGGTAGTAAGGGGGTGTCCGGACGTTCCGGTGGGAGCGGCGGGGCACTAGGCTGGGGGCACATCACGGCGCCGCAGGGCGCCCATAACAACTGTGTCAAACCCTGGCCAAACCCTTGGAGAATTTCTATGAACGCGCCTGCCAAGACCGTCGCCCCCATCAGCCAAGACAACCCCATCGGCACCAACGGCTTCGAGTTCGTCGAGTACACCGCCCCTACCCCCGAGGGCATCGAGGAACTGCGTGCGCTGTTCAACCGCATGGGCTTCACCGAGACCCGCAAGCACCGCTCCAAGCAGGTGTTCCTGTTCCAGCAAGAGAACGTCAACTTCGTGCTCAACGCCGAGCCGGAGAGCCACGCCGCCAAGTTCGCTCGCGTGCATGGCCCCAGTGCCTGTGCCATGGCCTGGAAGGTGGCCGACGCCAGGCAGGCCTTCGACTACGCCGTGGCTCATGGCGCCGAGCCGATGGAGAATCCGGTCGGCCCCGACGAGGTGGGCATTCCCGCGGTTCGCGGCATCGGCGGTTCGCTGCTCTACTTCGTCGACAACAAGGTCGATAGTGAAGGGCGCACCATCTATGACATCGACTTCGAGCCCATCCCCGGCCGCACCCCGCAGGACAGCAGCGTGGGTTTGCAGGTGCTCGACCACCTGACCCACAACGTCGACCGTGGCCAGATGGACTTCTGGGCGAATTTCTACACCGATATCGCCAACTTCCGCGAAAACCGCTACTTCGATATCAAGGGCAAGAAGACCGGTCTGCACTCCCGCGCCATGACCGCGCCCTGCGGCAAGATGCACATCCCGATCAACGAGTCCGCCGACGACACCTCGCAGATCGCCGAATTCCTGCGCGAGTACAACGGCGAGGGCATCCAGCACCTGGCCATGGCCACCGACGACATCTACGCCACGGTGCGTGCCCTGCGCGCCAACGGTGTGACCTTCCTCTCCACGCCGGACACCTACTACGAGAAGGTGGACCAGCGTGTGCCCAACCACGAGGAGAATGTCGAGGACCTGCGCGAATTGAGCCTGCTGGTCGATGGCGGCCCCGACGAGGGCGTGCTGCTGCAGATCTTCACCGAGACCGTGATCGGCCCGATCTTCTTCGAGATCATCCAGCGCAAGGGTAACGACGGCTTCGGCGAGGGCAACTTCAAGGCCCTGTTCGAATCCATCGAGGAGGATCAGATCCGTCGTGGTGTGCTCAAGGACGACTGACCGATCCACGATCCAATGGTAAGCCAGTGGCTGCATCAGACGCTGGCTGGCTGACCTCCGCAAGCCTATCGGTCGACAACGATGGGCTTGCCCACTGCCCAGAATCGCTGGGGTGCCTCGGCTTCGGCAGCATGCGACAATGATGCTTTCACCAGCGCCGAGCCTCAGCCCATGTCCTCCCCGCGCAGAGAATCCATTGCCGAGCTCCAGCGTATGCGTCGTGGCCGACCGAGGCGTGGTTGGCTCACGCGCAGCTTTCGCCTGCAGGTGATGCTGCTGGTCGGCGTTCTGCTGGCCGGCATGCTGCTGGCCCAGGGCGCCTACCTCAACCACCGCAAGGGCGAGATCATCAGTGACCAGATTGGCCAGCGAGCCCTGGCCGTGGCGCTGAGCGTGGCCAGCATCCCCGAGCTCATTGCCGCCTTCGACGACCCCGACCCCAGCGCCACCATCCAGCCCATTGCCGAACGCATCCGGCGCGAGACCGGTGCGCGCTACGTGGTGGTGGGCAATAACGAGGGGCTTCGCTATTCCCATCCCCTGCCCGAGCGGCTCGGCGTGCCGGCGACGATCTGCCTGTCGCACCTGGTGCCGGCCAACAAGGTGGCCGCCATCGAGACGCTGGCCGCCGAGGTTGTCCGGGTGGGCGAGAGCCAGGACGAGGCCTTCGGCGAGGTCGAGCGCCTGATGNCATAGCGCACCGGCCGACCATCCTGACGATAGCTGACGGATACCACACGGCTGTCGTCCAGAATACGGAGCACCTCGTCGCTGCCGATATTGCCTCCTTCGGCACGGCCCTGTATCACCATCAGCGGGGCCGTCCAGTCACCGTTGTTGCAGCTAAGGGCATCGTGGCTGGGGCAGACGGTGACAGTGGCACGGCGAGCGATGGCCGTGTTGCGGGCCAACGCCAGTGCCGACTTGAGCCGCAGCACCTCGGCCGATACCTCTTGGCGAGCGCTCAGTGTCTGGAAGGCGGGGATGGCCCAGCCGAACAGCAGGGTCATGACCGCAATGGCGACCAGCAGCTCGACCAGGGTCAGGCCGCGCTGGTCGGCCAGAGAAGCGGGACCGCCGAGCAAGGCGGCGCCGACTGGAGCGTCCGTGCGCATGGTGCTCTCCCAGAGTGAAATCCCTTATCAGATGGGCTTTTTCACTCTAGTCGGGCCTGGCGAGGCTTCCGTAAGCGATGTCTGACAGAGTGTGTAGGCATCCTGCCGAACGGGCTGTATGCGAACGGCGAGGGTGGTGCTTACTCCTCGGGCTTCTCGGGCTTCTGCTCCTGCAGGTAGCGATCGCGGTGGGCGCTGGAACAGAACCACTCGCCCCGGTCGCGCAGGGCCTCGTTTTCCGGTACGTGGACCTGGCACCAGCGACAGCGAACCATCTGGCCACCCTCCTGGCGCTTGTCATCCTCAAGCAGTTCCTCCTGATTGAGCTTCCATTCGCGGTACATGCGGTAGAGTTTGAGGCCGGCGAAGAACAGCACGGCGAAGATGATCAAACGAATGAGCAATAGGTTCATCCTTTTCTGGCTCCCTGATGAGAGGGTGTCTACTAAGCTAATACGTTAGCCATGCGATATTGAAACCAACCTCAACGCGCTTTAAAAAAGCGCGTAAGCTCTGGTTTTCATCGGGTTTCGTCTTGCCTGGCCGTCGCTCGTGAGGTTCGTAAACTCCCTCTGGGGCGAGCGGCTTTGCCAGCCGGACGCCCTTGCGGGACAATATGAATACATTGGATTCTCAAGAGATTTCTACGCCCATGCAAGACTTGACGCTGGTAATGGCTCAATTGGACCCGCTGGTGGGGGACATTCCCGGCAATGCCGACCGTGCCATCGAGGCCGTACGTGAGGCGCGTATCGAGCATGGTGCCGATATCGTGGTGTTCCCCGAGCTGTATCTCAGCGGTTATCCGCCTGAGGACCTGCTGCTGCGACCTTCCATGGAGACCCGTTTGCGCGAGGCACGTTCCCGGATGGCGGCCAAGGTTGTCCGTGACGTGCTGGTGATCATCGGCTATCCCGGACGCCGGGAGGGTAACGGCTACAACCTGGCGGGGTTGCTTTACAACGGTGAATGGCTCGACGAGTACGCCAAACAGGTGCTGCCCAACTACCAGGTGTTCGATGAACGGCGCTACTTCGCTACCGGTGAGCAGAGCCTGGTGATCGAGCACAAGGGAGCGAAGCTCGGCCTGTTGATCTGCGAAGACCTGTGGGATGGCGCGCCGGTTCGAAAGGCCCGCGATGATGGCGCCGAGATACTGCTCACCCTCAATGCCTCTCCCTACCATCAGGACAAGCCGGGCGAGCGCCTGCGCCTGCTCGAGCAGCGTGCCGCCGAGGTGGGGCTTCCGGTGGTCTATGTCAATACCATCGGCGGTCAGGACGAGCTGGTGTTCGACGGTGGCTCGGCCTGCGTGGATGGCAGTGGCGTCTTGCGCGTATTGGCTCCCTACTGGCAGGCGGGCCTGATGCCGGTCCAGTTCGTGCAGGAGGGTGGGCGCTGGGTGCCGCAGGAGGGGGAGATCGAGCCCCCGGAGGAGCCGGAGGAGAGCCTCTACTGTGCCCTGGTCAGCGGCCTGCGCGACTACGTCAACAAGAGCGGCTTCGATGGCGTGGTGATGGGGTTGTCCGGTGGCATCGATTCCGCCCTGTCGCTTGCCATCGCCGTGGATGCGCTGGGTCCGCAGCGGGTCCAGGCGGTGATGATGCCGTACCGCTACACTGCCGATATCTCACGCGAGGACGCCGCCGAGCAGGCCCGGATGCTGGGTGTCGGCTATCAGGTCCTGCCGATCGAGCCAATGGTGGATGCCTTCATGGCGACCCTGGTAGAGACCTTCGCCGGCACACAGCGGGATACCACCGAGGAGAACCTGCAGTCGCGCTGTCGTGGCGTGCTGCTGATGGCGATCTCCAACAAGAAGGGGTTGATGGTGCTGACCACCGGCAACAAGAGCGAGATGGCGGTGGGCTATGCCACGCTCTATGGCGACATGGTCGGTGGTTTCAATGCCCTCAAGGATGTCTACAAGACCTGGGTCTATCGGCTGGCCCGCTGGCGCAATACCCAGTCACCGGCGATACCCGAACGGGTCATCGAGCGTCCCCCCTCTGCCGAGCTGGCGCCGGACCAGAAGGACAGTGACTCGCTGCCCGACTACGATGTGCTCGATGCCATCCTGATGCGCTATATCGAGGGCGACATGAGTGCGGAGGCGATAATCGAGTCGGGATACGATCGTGACGACGTCTATCGGGTGGTCCAATTGGTCGACCGCTGTGAATACAAGCGGCGTCAGGCGCCGGTAGGGGTGCGGGTGACGCCGCGGGGCTTCGGTCGTGATCGTCGCTACCCCATCGTCAACGGCTGGCAGCCGGGCGAATAGGCCGAAAAAAAACCGCGATGTCTCATCGCGGTTTTTTTATTGCAGGCCGTGGCTCAGGCGGAAAGTGCCTGGGCGCTGACATGTTGAGGCCGGAAGGTTCGGCCGCGCAGCCGTTCGTTGCCGGGATCGTTCTCGATCAGCACCTGCAGCACCTCGCGGGCGCGATCGCGCATGTCGAGGCCCAGGTAGCCTTCCACCATCACCGCCAGTGCGTCGCGGGTGGCTTCGGCCTCGGGATAGTTCTCGACCACCCAGCGGCCGCGCTCCACGGCCGCCAGATAGGCGCCCTTGCGCAGGTAGAAGTCGGCGACATGGAGTTCATGCCGCGCCAGCAGGTTGCGCAGGTAGACGATGCGCTGCTGGGCATCCGGTGCGTACTCGCTGTCTGGATAGCGGCTGACCAGTTCACGGAAGTCGGTATAGGCGTCCCGCGAGGCACCGAGATCACGCTTCGATATGTCGATCAAGCGCAGTCGCTCCAGGCTGAAGCGGCCTGCTTGCCAGGAGGAGAGTCCGCGCATGTAGAGCGCGTAGTCGGCCTGAGGGTGGGTGGGGTGCAGGCGAATGAAGCGGCTGGCTGCGGCGCGGGCGGCCTCCCAGTCATTCGTCTCGTAGTAGGCGTAGATCAGCTCAAGCTGCGCCTGTTCGGCATGACGGCCGAAGGGAAAGCGGGTATCGAGCGCCTCGAGACGAGAGATCGCCGTGGTGTGGCGCCCTCTCTCCAGAGCCTCCCGGGCCTCTTCATAGAGCTCTTGTTCGGCGACGCCGGCGAACTCGTCCTGGTCGTTCGAGCCTGACCTGCCGGCGCAACCGGTGACCAGGGCAGTGGCCAGCAGCAGGGCGACAAGGCGTGTAGCGATGGTGGAAACGCGCATCCTGATCCTCGTGTCTAACATCCCGTGTCGGCCATGGTAGGATTGGCCGTAACCCGTCCACTATAAAGCACCTTGCGTGAAAACGCAGTCCTCCGGTGCCTTCCCAGCGATAGCCCCTATATGCCCCAGATTTTGGAAGCCCAGCAACGAGTGCCCGTTTCCCTTGCCGGAGTCCGACTGGACCAGGCTGCCGCAGAGCTCTTTGCCGACCATTCACGCGAACGGCTCAAGGGCTGGATCAAGCAGGGTGCCCTGACGGTGGATGGCCTGGCCGGCAAGCCCAAGGACAAGGTCGCTGGCGGCGAGTGGCTGCGCCTCGTCGCCGAGCTCGAGGATGATACCCGCTTCGAGGCTGAGGATATTCCCCTTGACGTGGTCCATGAGGACGACGAAGTGCTGGTCATCAACAAGCCGGCGGGGCTGGTGGTCCACCCGGCGGCGGGCAATCCCGACGGCACGCTGCTCAATGCACTGCTGTATCACTGCCCGACGCTCGCCATGGTGCCCAGGGCGGGGATCGTGCATCGCCTGGACAAGGACACCACCGGGTTGATGGTGGTCGCCAAGACATTGACCGCCCAGACCGCGCTGGTCGACCAGCTGCAGACGCGCACGGTCTCGCGGGAATACGATGCCGTGTCGGTGGGAGTAATGACGGCCGGGGGAACCGTGGATGCGCCGATCGGTCGGCACCCCAAGGACCGCAAGCGACAGGCGGTCACCGCCAACGGCAAGCCCGCGGTGACCCACTACCGGGTGGTGGAGCGATTCCGCGCCCACACCCATGTACGTTGCCGGTTAGAGACCGGGCGCACCCACCAGATCCGCGTCCACCTGGCCCATCAACGCTTTCCCCTGATCGGCGACCCGGTCTATGGGGGGCGCCTCAAGCTGCCGCCAGGCGCCAGTGAGGGGCTCAAGGATTTGCTGCGCGGCTTTCCCCGCCAGGCGCTGCATGCCCGCAAGCTGGCCTTCGATCACCCTGCCAGTGGCGAGCGAGTCGAGTTTCGTGCCGCCCTGCCCGATGATCTGCTGATGTTGATCGACTATCTCCGCGACGACCGCGAGGCAATGCTATGAGCGATGCTCCTCACCTGCAGCCCACCCTGATCGAGCCGGACTGGCCGGCTCCCCTGAGTGTCGGTGCCTTCGTAACCACTCGCGAGTCCGGTCCCAGTCAGGGAGACTTCGCCAGTTTCAATCTGAGCGACCGGGTGGGTGACAACCCCAATCATGTGGCGCTCTGCCGCCGGCTGCTGACGGAGTGTCGGTGCCTTCGTAACCACTCGCGAGTCCGGTCCCAGTCAGGGAGACTTCGCCAGTTTCAATCTGAGCGACCGGGTGGGTGACAACCCCAATCATGTGGCGCTCTGCCGCCGGCTGCTGACGGATGAAGTCGACAGAGACAGGCCGCTGTTGTGGCTGAATCAGGTACATGGCGCCCGGGTTCAGGCCAGCTACTCCGAGGCCATGCCCGATGCCGATGCCGCCGTGGCCTTCGATTCAAGCTACGCGTGCGTGGTACTTACCGCCGACTGCCTGCCAGTCTTCTTCTGCAATCGGCAGGGCACCCGGGTGGGCGTGGCCCATGCGGGCTGGCGCGGGCTGGCCGGCGGCGTGCTGGAAGCCTCGGTGGCGGCGCTGGGCGTGCCACCGGAAGAGGTAATGGCCTGGCTGGGTCCGGCGATCTCCAATGCCCAGTTCGAGGTCGGCCCCGAGGTGCAGCAAGCGTTCTCTGGGGTCCACCCCGAGGCAGAGGCCGCCTTCGACCCGAGCCCCTATCGCCTGGGTCATTTCATGGGCGATCTATACAAGCTGGCCCGGCTGCGGCTGGAGCGGCTTGGCGTGTCTCATGTCAGCGGCGGCCACTTCTGTACCGCCTGCGAGTCGCGCTTCTACTCCTATCGCCGTGATGACGGCCGAACCGGGCGGATGGCCAGCGTGATCTGGCTAAGGTGAGCTTGGCTTTCAGGCGCCGCTCTCTGGCATAGCCTGACCTGTGTCAACCTGAACCCCCTTTCCCTGGCGGGCGACTTGAAAGCCGGCCACGCTGACTCCATTGATACTGTCAAACGCGATATGACAGGGCCAAGCGGCGCGTCCAAGCAGCGCCGCCACCCCGATGGAGGAGTGATCGAATGCGATTCGACAAGTTTACCGGCAAGCTGCAGAACGCCGTGGCTGATGCACAATCATTGGCCGTGGGGCGTGGGCACAACCAGCTCGACCCCGGCCACCTGCTGCTGGCGCTACTTGATGCCAGCGACACCGGCGTCAAGGCGCTGATACAGCGAGCCGACGGCGACCCTGCCCGGCTGCGCGACAGCCTGGTGGGTTATCTCGACGACCTGCCCCAGGTCAGCCAGTTCGAGGGGGAGGTGCAGCCCTCCCGTGACCTGATCAAGCTGTTCAATCTCACCGACCGCGAGGCGCAGAAACGCGGTGATCAGTACATTGCCAGCGAACTGGTGCTGCTGGCGGCGCTGGAAATGCGGCATGGCGTGAGCAAGCTGCTGACCCAGGCCGGCGTGACGCGCAAGTCACTGGAGACGGCCATCAATAGCTTGCGGGGTGGCGAGCGGGTCGAGGACCCCAATGCCGAGGAGCAGCGCGAGGCTCTGGAGAAATACACACTGGACCTCACCGAGCGGGCCGCCAGCGGCAAACTCGATCCGGTGATCGGCCGCGACGACGAGATCCGCCGTACTATCCAGGTGCTGCAGCGTCGCACCAAGAACAATCCGGTGCTGATTGGTGAGCCCGGCGTGGGCAAGACCGCCATCGTCGAGGGCCTGGCCCAGCGCATCGTCGACGGCGAGGTGCCGGAAGGGCTCAAGGACAAGCGGGTGCTGTCGCTGGACATGGGCTCGCTGCTGGCAGGGGCCAAGTTCCGCGGCGAGTTCGAGGAGCGCCTCAAGTCGGTGCTCAAGGAGCTTGCTCAGGAGGAGGGCCGGGTGATCCTGTTTATCGACGAGCTGCACACCATGGTCGGCGCCGGCAAGGCGGAGGGTGCCATGGACGCCGGCAACATGCTCAAGCCGGCGCTGGCCCGCGGCGAGCTGCACTGCGTGGGTGCCACCACCCTGGACGAGTACCGCAAGTACATCGAGAAGGACGCTGCCCTGGAGCGCCGCTTCCAGAAGGTGCTGGTAGAAGAGCCCTCCGAGGAGGACACCGTGGCGATCCTGCGCGGGCTCAAGGAGCGCTACGAGGTACACCACAAGGTCGATATCACCGACGGGGCGATCATCGCCGCGGCCAAGCTCTCGACCCGCTACATCACCGACCGGCAGCTGCCCGACAAGGCCATCGACCTGATCGACGAGGCCTCGTCGCGCATCCGCATGGAGCTGGACTCCAAACCGGAGGTGATGGACCGGCTCGACCGGCGGCTGATCCAGCTGAAGATGGAGCGCGAGCACCTCAAGAAGGAGACCGATGAGGCGTCGAAGAAGCGGCTCGAAAGCCTCCAGGAGCAGATCGACGATCTCGAGCGTGAATACGCCGACTTCGACGAGGTCTGGAAGGCCGAGAAGGCCAGCATTCAGGGGGCGGGGCAGTTCAAGGAGGAGCTCGAGCGCGCGCGCATCGACCTGGAACAGGCGCGTCGCCAGGGCGATCTCGCACGCATGTCGGAGCTACAGTACGGGGTGATTCCCGAGCTGGAGCGAAAGATCGCCGAGAGCAGCGAGGCGGAAGCCGATACCTCCCGGCACCAGCTGCTGCGCTCCAACGTCACCGAGGAGGAGATCGCCGAGGTGGTATCGCGCTGGACCGGCATCCCGGTGGCCAAGATGCTGGAGGGCGAGCGCGACAAGCTGCTGCGCATGGAGGAATCACTGCATGAGCGGGTGATCGGCCAGGATGAGGCGGTTACCGCCGTGGCCAACGCCGTGCGCCGCTCTCGAGCAGGTCTCTCGGACCCCAATCGCCCCAACGGCTCTTTCCTGTTCCTTGGCCCCACCGGGGTGGGCAAGACGGAGCTATGCAAGGCGCTGGCCCATTTCCTCTTCGACACCGAGGAGTCCATGGTGCGCATCGACATGTCGGAATTCATGGAGAAGCACTCCGTGGCACGGCTGATCGGTGCGCCTCCCGGCTATGTCGGCTACGAGGAGGGGGGGTACCTTACCGAGGCGGTACGTCGCCGGCCCTACTCGGTGCTGCTTCTCGACGAGGTGGAGAAGGCCCATGCGGATGTTTTCAATATCCTGCTGCAGGTATTGGAGGACGGTCGCCTGACCGATGGCCAGGGCCGCACCGTGGACTTCCGCAATACCGTGATCGTAATGACCTCCAACATGGGCTCGGACATCATTCAGCGCATGGGCGGTGATGACAGTGACTACGAGCAGATGAAGGAAATGGTGATGGCGGTGGTCGGGGACCACTTCCGGCCGGAGCTGATCAACCGCATCGACGAGGTGGTGGTGTTCCACGCCCTCATGCAAGAGCAGATCCAGGCCATTGCCGGCATCCAGCTTGATCGCCTTCGCGCTCGGCTCGCCGAGTATCAGTTGGGGCTGGAGGTCAGCGACGAAGCCCTTGCCCAACTGGCCGTGGTGGGCTTCGACCCGGTCTATGGTGCCCGGCCGCTCAAGCGAGCGATCCAGAGCCGCATCGAGAATCCGTTGGCCCAGGATCTGCTGGCGGGCAAGTTTCGTCCCGGCGACGTGATACGTGTGACCGCCGAGAACGGGAAATTGTCGTTCAGCGCCTGACACAAAGCGTTACGCAGTTGGTCGGCCACGATATTGCCGACTGTCTACACTGAATACAGGTTGCGTCCTGTAACCCCCTTGCCCGCCAGCCTTTTACCGGCGGGCTTTTTTATTTTAAATCTTGCGGAGATTCACCCCCTGGGCTAGCAAAAATCGCTTGGCGGTTGACACTGCTGCGGCGCTATTGGAATCTTGACCGTTCCTGATTTGCGGGCGCGGACTCTGCGGGCAACCCCCCATTACCGCGTGACGGGTAGGCCGTGTCGCCTCTACCCGCCGAAGGACTACCGGGACCGGGCCAACCGCCCGTCCTGGCCAACGCCCCGACGCGGTTAACCGCCGTGAAGGGAACGCATGATTTATGGCGCGAGCGCAGCAATAAATCTGAGTTCCCGAATGAGAGTGCAGGCCCCAACAGGGCCAATTGCCAGGGTTTGGCATCAGGTGCCGGCGTATCCGGCAGCGACATACCGTCGCACTCGAACCCGTGCCCGCCTGTGGGCGCGGATCGCACTCGAGACCTCCAGGGGAGAAACACACGTGGAACTGCTTTCCGGCGCGGACATGATTGCCCGATTCCTGCAGGATGAGGGCGTCGAATATATTTACGGCTATCCCGGTGGCGCGGCGCTGCACATCTACGATGCGCTGTTCCGCCAGGACAAGGTCAAGCACATTCTTGTGCGCCACGAGCAGGCGGCGACCCATGCCGCCGACGGCTATGCTCGGGCCTCGGGCAAGCCCGGCACGGTGCTGGTGACCTCAGGTCCCGGCGCTACCAATGCCGTTACCGGCATCGCCACTGCCTACATGGACTCGATACCCATGGTGGTGCTGTGCGGCCAGGTGGCCAGCCATCTTATCGGCGAAGATGCCTTCCAGGAGACCGATATCATCGGGGTGACGCGGCCCATCGTGAAGCACAGCTTCTCGATCAAGCACCCGTCCGAGATTCCGGAAGTGCTCAAGAAGGCCTACTACCTGGCTTCAACCGGCCGTCCCGGCCCGGTAGTGGTGGACATTCCCAAGGACATGACCGCCCCTACCGAACGTTACGAGTACGTCTATCCCAAGAAGATCAAGATGCGCTCGTACAACCCGGTGGCCCGTGGCCACACCGGCCAGATCAAGAAGGCCGTCGACCTGATGCTCAAGGCCAAGCGGCCGATGTTCTACACCGGCGGCGGTGTGGTCACCGGTCGGGCCAGCGAAGGTCTCACCGATCTGGTGAAGCGGCTGGGCTATCCGATCACCACCACGCTGATGGGCATCGGCTCCTACCCGCAGAGCGATCGTCAGTGCCTGGGCTGGCTGGGCATGCACGGCTCCTATGAGTCGAACATGGCGATGCACCATGCCGACCTGATTATCGCCATCGGGGCGCGATTCGACGACCGGGTCACCAACAACACCTCCAAGTTCTGTCCCACGGCCAAGATCGTGCATGTAGATATCGACCCCAGCTCGGTCTCGAAGACCGTGCGGGCGGACGTGCCCATCGTCGGGCCGGCGGGTAGCGTGATCAACGAGATGATCAGCCTGCTGCAAGGCAAGGAGATCGAGCATCCCGACGCGCTGGGCGAGTGGTGGCAAAAGATCGAAGGCTGGCGCGAGGAGCGGGCGGGCAAGCTTTACGAACCCTCTCAGTCGGGTGAGGCGCTCAAGCCGCAGGAGGTGATCGAGGCGCTCTGCGAGGCCACGCGTGGCGAGGCGTACGTGACCACCGACGTGGGTCAGCATCAGATGTTCGCGGCCCAGTACTACAAGTTCGACAAGCCCAATCGTTTCATTACCTCCGGCGGGCTCGGCACCATGGGCTTCGGCTTCCCGGCGGCCATGGGCATCAAGCAGAACTTCCCGGATGAACAGGTGATCTGCGTCACCGGCGAAGGCAGCTTCCAGATGATGATGCAGGAGCTGTCGACCTGTAAGCAGTTCGGCGGCGGCGTGAAGATCGTCAACCTGAACAACGCCTCGCTGGGCATGGTGCGGCAGTGGCAGGACCTCAACTACAAGTCGCGCCATGCGCACTCCTACATGGAGTCGCTGCCCGACTTCAGCAAGCTGATCGAGGCATATGGCTTCACCGCGCTGCGGGTGGAGACGAAGGATGAGCTCGGCCCGGCGCTCGAGCGCACCTTCGCCGACAACCATGAGCTGGTGTTCCTCGACGTCATCGTCGACCCGCGCGAGCACGTTTATCCGATGCAGGTGCCACTGGGCTCCATGCGTGACATGCTGCTTTCCAAGACGGAGCGGACCTGATGCGTCATATCATCTCGATTCTGATGGAAAACGAACCGGGCGCTCTGTCTCGTGTGGTGGGGCTGTTCTCACAGCGCAACTTCAACATCGAGACGCTGAACGTGGCGCCCACCGAGGACCCGTCGCTCTCACGGCTGACCGTGACTACCGTGGGCGACGACCGGGTCATCGAGCAGATCACCAAGCATCTCAACAAGCTAATCGACGTGATCAAGCTGGTCGATCTCACCGAGGGCAACCACATCGAGCGCGAGCTGATGCTGGTGAAGGTCAAGGCCCTGGGGGCGGCCCGCGACGAGGTCAAGCGCACGGTGGATATCTTCCGCGCGCAGATTGTCGATGTGACGCCGAGCCTCTACACGGTGCAGATCACCGGTGACGCCGGCAAGCTGGATGCCTTCCTCCAGGCCATGGGGCCGGTGGGCATTCTCGAAGTGGCACGGACGGGGGTATCCGGTATTGCCCGCGGGGATAAAGTCCTCAGCCTCTGATGCGTGCCGCTTGACGCCTTTCAAGCCGCCCTTCGGGGCGGCTTTTTCGTCTCAGCGTTCCACTACCTCGTCCCACAGGGCCTGGATCAGCGGGCTTCTCAGGCGGCGATTGAGCACGCACAGCCCGACGTCGTAGTGGGGCAGCTCCGGCTTGACCGGCAGCACCCTGACCCGCTCGAGGAGCGGGCTGTTGTCGAGCACGATCTTCGGCACCACGCCGACCCCGAAGCCCAGGCCGACCATGCTGACGATCGCCTCGTGGCCGGCGACCTGGGCATAGATGCGCGGGGCGACGCCCAGGGCCTTGAACCAGGTGTCGCTGTACTCCCGCGACAGACCTGCCTCGGAGAGAATCATCGGCACGTTCTGCCACTGGGTGGCGGAGGGGGATTCGGGCGTGCCGGGAATCCAGTCGGCCTGGGCGGCGGGGGCGATGAAGACCAGCGGCGAGCGAGTCAGCGACTTGAAGGCCAGCGGACCGGGCACGCTACGGGGGCGAGGAGTGATCGCCATGTCCTCTTCGCCGTCGAGTACCCGTGACATGGATTCGGCGGGGTCGCCGGTATGCAGCTTGAGTTCGATTCGCGGGTGGCGCAGGCGAAAATCGCTGAGCAAGTCGTAGAGAAAGCTGTAGCTGGCGGTGACCGAGCAGTAGATGCTGATCTCGCCGGCGAGTTCGTCGGCATGTCGGCTCAGCGTGTGGCGCAGCACTTCCCACTGCGCCAGGGTGTCCCTGGCGTAGTCCTGGAAGAGCAGGCCCTGTGGAGTCAGGGTCACATGGCGGTTGTCGCGCTCGAACAGCGGTACTTCCAGATTCTTCTCCAGTTGGCGAATGGTGCGCGAGAGCGTGGAAGGGCTGACGTGGCAGAGTTCGCTGGCACGGCCGAAGTGCAGCGTATCGGCAAGGGCGAGAAATTGCTTGAGGGGTCGCATGTCCATGCTCTGATTATTTCATATTTCGGCATGTCATATTGCAAATATAGCGTTTTACGCAATGTCGGTGCTGGCGTAAGGTGGCGGCATCGGATGGCAGGAATCCCAGTGCCGCGACAGACGGCGCGGGTGGCCATCAACGCTGACACCTCAAACCTTCGGTTAGCCACTTCAGGAGCACAACATGCGCGTTTATTACGACAAGGATTGCGATCTCTCCCTCATCCAGGGCAAGAAGGTCACCATTGTCGGCTATGGTTCCCAGGGCCATGCCCATGCCAACAACCTGAAGGAGTCGGGTGTCGACGTCACCGTCGCCCTGCGCGCCGGCTCGTCCTCTGCGGCCAAGGCCGAGGCCGCAGGCCTCAAGGTCGCCAGCGTGCCGGAGGCGTGCAAGAGCGCCGACGTGGTCATGCTCCTGGCGCCGGACGAGAACCAGAAGGCTATCTACGAGAACGAGGTCGAGCCGAACCTGAAGCAGGGTGCCACCCTCGCCTTCGCCCACGGCTTCAACATCCACTACAACCAGATCGAGCCGCGCCGCGACCTGGACGTGATCATGATCGCGCCCAAGGCGCCGGGTCACACCGTGCGCTCCGAGTTCGTCAAGGGTGGCGGCATCCCCGATCTGATCGCCATCCATCAGGACGCCTCCGGCACCGCCAAGGAGCTGGCGCTCTCCTATGCTGCCGGCGTCGGCGGTGGCCGCAGCGGCATCATCGAGACCACCTTCAAGGACGAGACCGAGACCGACCTGTTCGGTGAGCAGGCCGTGCTGTGCGGCGGTGCGGTCGAGCTGGTCAAGGCCGGTTTCGAGACCCTGACCGAGGCTGGTTACGCCCCGGAAATGGCCTACTTCGAGTGCCTGCATGAGCTCAAGCTGATCGTTGACCTGATGTACGAGGGCGGCATCGCCAACATGAACTACTCCATCTCCAACAACGCGGAGTATGGCGAGTACGTGACCGGCCCCGAGATCATCAACGAGCAGTCGCGTGCGGCGATGCGCAACGCACTCAAGCGCATCCAGACCGGCGAATACGCCAAGATGTTCATCAACGAAGGCAACAGTAACTATCCGTCGATGACCGCCCGTCGTCGCCTGAATGCCGAGCACGACATCGAACAGGTCGGTGCCAAGCTGCGCGGCATGATGCCGTGGATTGCCGCCAACCAACTGGTGGACAAGTCCAAGAACTGAGTCTCGGCTCGACAGTACAATGCCAAGGGCGCGGATTTCCGCGCCCTTGGCATATCCGAAGGTATCCACTGCGCTATGCGCTTCGGTGACAGCGTGTAGAATGAAGGCATCGCCTTTGGGCGACCCCATTCTGGCAATGGACGAGACGAATGAGTCAGGATCCCCGTAATACCGAGCATGACCCACGTGATGAGAGTGCTGAGTCCGCCCCGGCCGAGCACGAACGCCTCCCCCCTGCCGAGGAAGACCTGGCCGCCGCTTTCGTTCGCGAAACGGAGGTTATCGAGGAATCCATTGAAGACGGCAAGAAGGTGAGGCGCAGGGGAATCTATCTGCTGCCCAATCTGTTCACGACATCGGCGCTGTTTGCCGGTTTCTTCTCCGTGGTGGCCGGTATCAATGGTGACTTCACTGCCGCCGCGGTGGCCATTTTCATCGCCATGGTGCTCGATGGCCTGGATGGGCGTGTCGCCCGCATGACCAATACCCAGAGTGCCTTTGGTGCCGAATACGATAGCCTTTCCGACATGGTCTCCTTCGGCGTGGCGCCGGCGCTGGTGGCCTTCACCTGGATCCTTCAGGACATCGGAAAGACCGGCTGGGTGGTGGCCTTCCTCTATGTGGCCTGTGCTGCCTTGCGCCTGGCGCGGTTCAACGTGCAGGTCGGCAGCGTCGACAAGAAGTGGTTCGTTGGCCTGCCTAGCCCGTCGGCTGCCGCCTTCGTGGCGGCAAGTGTATGGACCTTTCACAGCTTCGATGCCGATGCCGTTGGATTCAAAGTGCTGATGCTGCTGGTGGTGGCTGCCGCTGGCGTGCTGATGGTCAGTAATATCCGCTACTACAGCTTCAAGGAGATCGACCTCAAGGGGCCGGTTCCCTTCGTGGTGCTGCTGGCCATCGTGCTGGGTTTCGTGGTGATCTCGGTGGAGCCCTCGGTGATGCTGCTATTGCTGTTCGGTGCCTATGTGGCATCCGGCCCGACTCAAGCGATAATGCGCAAGATGAAGCAGCCCCCTGCCACGGGCTGAAGTCCGGTTTCTCTCTGGCCTTTCGTTGCGCCGCCCGCCTTGTGGGGGCGTCGCGCTGTGCGGGCGTCGCGCTGGAGGATCGGTGCAGCGCGCGGGCATGTTTGTCCACAGCTACTCGCCCGAAACCGCCTGTGGATAGGCGCTTCGGGCGGGCGGTGAAATTTTCCGACAAAAGTCCTTGCGGCCGCGGCCCCCAGCCCGTAAAGTACGCATCCGCTGCCGGCAACGGGCAAACGTTACCGGCGGTGGAAGTGGAGAAAGTGCTTGTTTCTGTTTGGTTTTTCCGGATCGGCTGGTGAGATTCGCGATTGACAGAAGCGCCGGAGACGGTAGAATGCACGCCACGCTGAAGGCAGCCGGCAAGAGCGGCGCTTCGCGGCAAAATCACCCCGGTGAGGCCAGCGAAGAGAGTTGACAAACTCAGCCACTTCAGTAGAATACGCCTTCCTCGCAGGGCGCTGGCGAGGCCGCCGACAGAGTCGGTCGCCACGACAGCAAGCGAGACGCTCCGCTCTTCATGCTGGTTTTGAAGAGAGAAGGGAGCCGCTCTTTAACAATCGATCAGGTAATTCATGTGGGCGCTTGTCGATGAGGTGGTGAGAAGTCACACCATTTCAAGGCAAGCGACTCGTCGAAGACCTTCGGGTCTTTTTGAGAAGCTTTGACCTTGAGCCAAGATTGGTTCGCTTTCAGCTGTTGCCTTCGGGTGGTGGCTGAGCAAGAACCGCAATGATTTTAAACTGAAGAGTTTGATCATGGCTCAGATTGAACGCTGGCGGCAGGCTTAACACATGCAAGTCGAGCGGTAACAGGTCCAGCTTGCTGGATGCTGACGAGCGGCGGACGGGTGAGTAATGCATAGGAATCTGCCCAGTAGTGGGGGATAACCTGGGGAAACCCAGGCTAATACCGCATACGCCCTACGGGGGAAAGCAGGGGATCTTCGGACCTTGCGCTATCGGATGAGCCTATGTCGGATTAGCTAGTTGGTAGGGTAAAGGCCTACCAAGGCGACGATCCGTAGCTGGTCTGAGAGGATGATCAGCCACATCGGGACTGAGACACGGCCCGAACTCCTACGGGAGGCAGCAGTGGGGAATATTGGACAATGGGGGCAACCCTGATCCAGCCATGCCGCGTGTGTGAAGAAGGCCTTCGGGTTGTAAAGCACTTTCAGCGAGGAAGAAAGCCTGGTGGCCAATACCCACCAGGAAGGACATCACTCGCAGAAGAAGCACCGGCTAACTCCGTGCCAGCAGCCGCGGTAATACGGAGGGTGCGAGCGTTAATCGGAATTACTGGGCGTAAAGCGCGCGTAGGTGGCTTGATAAGCCGGTTGTGAAAGCCCCGGGCTCAACCTGGGAACGGCATCCGGAACTGTCAGGCTAGAGTGCAGGAGAGGAAGGTAGAATTCCCGGTGTAGCGGTGAAATGCGTAGAGATCGGGAGGAATACCAGTGGCGAAGGCGGCCTTCTGGACTGACACTGACACTGAGGTGCGAAAGCGTGGGTAGCAAACAGGATTAGATACCCTGGTAGTCCACGCCGTAAACGATGTCGACTAGCCGTTGGGTCCCTCGCGGACTTTGTGGCGCAGTTAACGCGATAAGTCGACCGCCTGGGGAGTACGGCCGCAAGGTTAAAACTCAAATGAATTGACGGGGGCCCGCACAAGCGGTGGAGCATGTGGTTTAATTCGATGCAACGCGAAGAACCTTACCTACCCTTGACATCCTGCGAACTTGGTAGAGATACCTTGGTGCCTTCGGGAGCGCAGAGACAGGTGCTGCATGGCTGTCGTCAGCTCGTGTTGTGAAATGTTGGGTTAAGTCCCGTAACGAGCGCAACCCTTGTCCTTATTTGCCAGCGGGTAATGCCGGGAACTCTAAGGAGACTGCCGGTGACAAACCGGAGGAAGGTGGGGACGACGTCAAGTCATCATGGCCCTTACGGGTAGGGCTACACACGTGCTACAATGGTCAGTACAAAGGGTTGCCAACTCGCGAGAGTGCGCTAATCCCATAAAGCTGATCTCAGTCCGGATCGGAGTCTGCAACTCGACTCCGTGAAGTCGGAATCGCTAGTAATCGTGAATCAGAATGTCACGGTGAATACGTTCCCGGGCCTTGTACACACCGCCCGTCACACCATGGGAGTGGACTGCACCAGAAGTGGTTAGCCTAACCTTCGGGAGGGCGATCACCACGGTGTGGTTCATGACTGGGGTGAAGTCGTAACAAGGTAGCCGTAGGGGAACCTGCGGCTGGATCACCTCCTTAAACGACGAATCACGCCTCGCGGCAAGTGCTCACAATGAATTACCTGATCGACCAGAGCAATGCGGGCCAACGACCTTCTGTTCGGTCCATTTGCAGATTCCCTGCCCCACTTCCCCCTAACCTTTCCCGAACACAACCCTGAAGTGGTAACGGATTTCACGCTGCCCACCGAGGGCTTACCCCGACTTGGGCTGGGATGCTACTTAGGTCCGCGAGCGCCTCATCATTTAGGGCATGGGTAAGACGCTTCCCATAGAGCACAAGATGGCGTTGCACTTCGTCTTCCGTGGCAGCGCTGGCCACGGAAGTCACGATGGCCACCACCGCCAAGACCAGAGCCGTTACTGCCCACCTCCCTGTGAGCTGGCCGAGCGAGTCGATGACATTGCCAATCGTCTGGATCGCTCCAAAAACTGCATCGTCAAGCAAGCCCTGGTCGCCTGGCTTGATCAGGAAGAGGAGCGTAACCGCCTGACCCGCGAGGCTCTGACCGATGTGGATGCCGGTAGTGTCATCGACCATCAGGCTGTGCAGGCCTGGGCCGACAGCCTGAGCACCGATATCCCCCTGTCAGTGCCACGCTGATGGAATTGAAGTGGACGAGCAAGGCCCTATCCGATCTGGCATGTCTCTACGAGTTTCTGGCACCAGTGAATCAGCCCGCAGCGGCCCGCACGGTGCAGCAGCTCACCTCTGCACCGACCCACCCTGCTGACCAACCCGCGTATCGGTGAGCTGCTGGAAGAGTTCCAGCCGCGTGACGTGCGGCGGATTCTGGTCGGGCATTACGAGATGCGCTACGAGATCACGGGTTCCACCAACTATCTGCTACGTCTGTGGCATACCAGTGAGGCCCGCTAGCCTGGATGCGCACCATGCCCAGCCGCGCCGTTCGAGTCGGCGCGGCTGGTAGTGGATGAGAAGCTGCACTTGGCCCGCACCGGAAGCCTCGCTGATCATTCATGCGAGTAGGCACCACACTACCCAAGTTCAGTTCATGGCTGACGATCAGCCCGGGCAGCAGCAGGGGGGGAGCTGGCGGTACTCGGCCAGTGCCATAGCCTCATCTCGCCACCCGCAGCGTGGTGGTGGTCAGCACTACTGACTATGTTGTTTGCATCCAAGTGGGCGCAGGAGGCACATTCCGTGAACAGGGTATGCCTTCGGGTGGTGGCTGAGCAAGAACCGCAATGATTTTAAACTGAAGAGTTTGATCATGGCTCAGATTGAACGCTGGCGGCAGGCTTAACACATGCAAGTCGAGCGGTAACAGGACCCGTTTTGCCTGACGACCATAGCGTTCGGGAACCACCTGATCCCATGCCGAACTCAGCAGTGAAACCGCTCAGCGCCGATGGTAGTGTGGGGTCTCCCCATGCGAGAGTAGGTCATCGTCAGGCATTTATTCCAAAAACCCCAGTCTCGAAAGAGGCTGGGGTTTTTTCATGGGCATGGGGAGACCCGCTCTTTATATGTGGGGCCGCTTCGCGGGCCGGCTCCTCGTCGGATGGCCGGCCCGAACTATAGTCAGGTGCCTGTCCAAAACCCCAGTTTCGAAAGAAGCTGGGGTTTTTCTTTTTGTGATCAGTGCAGTGCCTGCGGCAGTTCCGCTAGAATGGGATTTTTCCCGGTTGGGGCACAGGGCATGACCATCGGTGATCTGATCCGCCTGCTGAGTGACGGAGAGTTTCACTCCGGCGAGCAATTGGGCGAGCGGCTGGGCGTGTCGCGTACGGCGGTATGGAAGCAGCTAAAAAAGCTCGAAGCGCTGGGAATTCCTCTGGAAGCTGTCAAGGGGCAGGGGTACCGGATCTCGGGACCACTGGAGCTTCTCGATGGTGGGATCATCGTGGCCGGTCTGTCGCGGCAAGGCAGGCAACATCTTACCCGCCTGTTCATTGAAGAGACGCTGCCATCAAGCAATCTGTTTATCCGCCAGCGCTTTGATCAGGGTGCAGGCCATGGTGAGGTATGCCTGGTGGAGCAGCAGAGCGAAGGCCGTGGGCGCCGTGGTCGTGCCTGGACGACTCCTTGGGGGCGTGCCCTCATGCTTTCGCTTGGCTGGAGGTTTGATTCCGGCGTCGCGGCTCTGGAAGGACTCAGCCTGGCCGTGGGGGTGGTGCTGGCCCGGGTGCTCGAGCGGCACGGGCTCGCGCCGAGGCTCAAGTGGCCCAACGATGTGCTCCTGGGGTGCGACGACGGGGGGCTGGGCAAGCTGGCCGGCATCCTGGTCGAGATCAGCGGGGATACGGCTGGCCCCTGCGAGGTAGTGATCGGTATGGGGATCAACGTCAGCCTGCCCCAGGACTTTCGCAAGACGATCGAGCAGCCTGTCGCGGCGGTGCATGATCAGGCCCAGGGCTTGTCTCGGAACCAGCTGGCGTACGAGCTGCTGGATGAACTTCTGCCGCTGCTTGCTGGCTATGAAAGCCAGGGCTTCGCTGCTTGGCGCGACGAGTGGAATGCCAGGCATGCCTTTGGCGGCTGTGAGATCGATGTGCTGCGGGGAGGGCAGCGTTTGGCGGCAACAGCTGAAGACGTCGACGAGTCGGGGAATCTCTGGATTCAACGGAAAGGGCGGCGCGAGTGCTTGGCTGGGGGCGAAATCAGCGTGCGTGGACGCTCATGATCCTTGACCTGGATATCGGTAATACGCTGTCGAAGTGGCGCCTCAAGGATGCCGACAGCAGCGAGATCCGTTCACGCGGTGCCGTCTGGACCCGCGAGGAGTGGAAGCCTGGTTCCGATATTCCTGACCTGGATGTGGTCGAGGCGGTAAGGATTTCCAGTGTGGCTCGAGAGGCTGTGTTGGAGCAGACCGTGGAGTTGCTGCACAGTCGAGTGCGCGGCGTGCATGTGGCTCGCTCCACGCCGGAGGCGCTTGGCGTCGTCAACGGCTATGAGGAGCCTCATCGACTGGGGGTGGATCGCTGGATGGGCGTGTTGGCGGGCTACCAGTTGGCAGGGGGCTGTTGCGCCGTGGACTGCGGTAGTGCGATTACCGTCGATTTCGTGTTGCCCGGTGGGCGGCATCTGGGCGGGTATATCATTCCCGGGCTGCGCCTGATGAAGGAGAGCCTCAAGCTGGGCACCCGCAACGTGGCCATTGATCCGGACAGCGAAGCTGAAGAGCTGCTGCTGCCCGGGCAGCGTACCGTTGAGGCTGTTAACCATGGTATCTATATGGCCGCAGTCAGTGCCATCAACCGAATCTACTCGGAAGTTTGCGACCGGGAGGGCGTGGCGCTGCCAATGTTGCTCACCGGTGGAGATGCGCGCGTCGTGTCGCGCGGCATGCAGTCTCCCCACGCGGTCTGGCCCGACATGGTATACGGAGGGTTGGAGGCGTGCTTTCCGCTGACCGCTGCCGAGCGAGGCGGGCGCATGTCGGGCGCGCCGCGGGTGCCCCAGCCGGCGGGGTTGGAAAAAATCCGCGCGGGCCTTGCTTTCTCCATGCTGCTTTGACACAATGCAGCGCGTTCCACGGTCGAGGGAGCTTCCGGCTAAAGGAAGTTCAGGCAAGTTGCTGATAAACAAGGACTTGACACGGTGCGTGGAGGCGGTAGAATGATCCGCCAGCTGGAGGGGTTCCCGAGTGGCCAAAGGGAGCAGACTGTAAATCTGCCGCGAAAGCTTCGAAGGTTCGAATCCTTCCCCCTCCACCAAGTTTCATGCCGAGATCGACTTTGGCGATTCGGCTGCCAGAGTGGGTAGGCGGGCATAGTTCAATGGTAGAACCTCAGCCTTCCAAGCTGATGATGCGGGTTCGATCCCCGCTGCCCGCTCCAGTATGGAAAGCGCTGACGAAGGTTGTCGGTGCAGGGCATGCGAGATGTGCCAAAGGGTTTTGCTCATGTAGCTCAGGGGTAGAGCACACCCTTGGTAAGGGTGAGGTCGACGGTTCAAATCCGTCCATGAGCTCCAAGTTTGAGAAAGGCGAGCCAAGGCTCGCCTTTCTCTTTTTCGGCGCAGTAGCGCAGGAAGGGGTTGTCAGCAGGCGAGACCTTCGCTATCATGGCGCCCGCTGTTGTGCATGCTGCCTGCAAGGGGTGGCGCGCATCAGATACAGGCCAGTAGCTCAATTGGCAGAGCAGCGGTCTCCAAAACCGCAGGTTGGGGGTTCGATTCCCTCCTGGCCTGCCAGCCTCCCCCAGGTTGGCACCCCATCTATCAGTTATAAAGATTCGATTGCCGCACCCTGAGGAGTCACGTTTCATGAAACATAACGCCGAGGTGCAGGAGTCGCGCCACGACGGGCTCAAGTGGGCGGTGGTCATCACGTTGCTGGCCGTGGCTGTCGTGGGGAATACCTACTTTGCCGACCAGGCCATCCTCTACCGTGTGCTGGGTGTCGTCATTCTCTGTGCTGCAGCTGCAGTCATAGCGCTGACTACTGCCAAAGGACGCGATCTGGCCGAGCTGGCCAAGAGCGCCAAGAAAGAAATTCAGCGGGTGGTATGGCCAACCCGCCCCGAAACCGTGCAGACCACGGCTATCGTGCTTGTCGCCGTGCTGGTGGTCGGTCTGATGCTGTGGTTGATCGACACCCTTCTTGGCTGGGCGATGTCCGGCGTCATCGGTTAGGAGTTTTCATGTCCAAGCGTTGGTACGTCGTTCACGCCTACTCCGGCTTCGAGAAGCATGTCATGCGCTCCCTGTTGGAGCGCGTGAAGATGTATGGCATGGAAGATCGCTTCGGCGAGATTCTGGTGCCGACCGAAGAAGTCGTCGAGATGCGAGATGGCAAGCGCCGCAAGAGCGAGCGCAAGTTCTATCCCGGCTATGTGCTGGTCGAGATGGAAATGGATGACGCCACCTGGCACCTGGTCAATGAGACGCCGCGTGTCATGGGCTTCATCGGTGGGACCAAGGAAAAGCCGGCACCGATCACCCAGAAGGAGGCCGATGCCATCCTGCGCCGGGTGAAAGACGGTACCGACAAGCCGCGGCCCAAGACCATCTTCGAGCCGGGCCAGTCCGTGCGTGTCGTTGACGGCCCCTTTGCCGACTTCAATGGCGTGGTCGAGGAAGTCAACTACGACAAGAGTCGCCTCCAGGTCAGCGTGCTGATCTTTGGTCGGGCGACGCCAGTCGAATTGGAATTTGCCCAGGTCGAGAAGGAGTAGTCTCCTCGTCCCGTATTTGCTGTCTGGCCGCTGAGGCGGCCGTATAACCCGGGGAGCCGAAAGGCGCTATTACCCAACTGGAGTCCATCATGGCCAAGAAAGTACAGGCTTACATCAAGCTGCAGGTTGCAGCCGGTAAAGCCAATCCGAGTCCCCCCGTGGGTCCCGCGCTGGGTCAGCACGGTGTCAACATCATGGAATTCTGCAAGGCCTTCAATGCGGCTACGCAGGAGATCGAGCCGGGTCTGCCGACTCCCGTGGTTATCACCGTCTACTCCGACCGCAGCTTCACCTTCATCACCAAGACGCCCCCTGCGGCTGTCCTGCTGAAGAAGGCGGCTGGCATCAAGTCCGGCTCCGGCGAGCCGAACAAGAAGAAGGTCGGCACCGTGACCCGCGAGCAGCTCGAGGAGATCGCCAAGACCAAGGAGCCGGATCTGACGGCTGCCGATCTCGACGCCGCTGTGCGTACCATTGCCGGTAGCGCCCGCAGCATGGGCCTGAACGTGGAGGGTCTCTGATCATGGCTAAACTGTCCAAGCGCGCCAAGGTGATTCGCGAGAAGGTCGATCCGGCCAAGGCGTACTCCCTGGAAGAGGCCGTGGCACTGCTCAATGAGCTGTCCACCGTCAAGTTCAAGGAATCCCTCGACGTCGCCATCAATCTGGGCGTAGATCCGCGCAAATCCGATCAGGTCGTGCGCGGTGCCACCGTAATGCCCAACGGCACCGGCAAGGACGTGCGCGTTGCCGTCTTTACCCAGGGTGCCAATGCCGATGCCGCCAAGGAAGCCGGTGCCGATATCGTCGGCATGGACGATCTGGCCGAGCGGGTCAAGAAGGGCCAGCTCGACTTCGACGTGGTCATTGCCTCGCCGGACGCCATGCGCGTTGTCGGCCAGCTGGGCCAGATTCTCGGTCCGCGTGGCCTGATGCCCAACCCCAAGGTCGGCACCGTAACGCCTGATGTCGCCACTGCGGTGAAAAACGCCAAGGCGGGCCAGGTGCGTTTCCGCACCGACAAGAACGGCATCATCCATACCACATTGGGCAAGGTCGATTTCGATGCGACCGCCATCCAGGGCAACCTGGAAGCGCTGGTAGCCGACCTCAAGCGTCTCAAGCCGAGTACGTCCAAGGGTATTTATGTGAAGAAGGTCACCCTGTCCACTACCATGGGCCCGGGGCTGACCCTGGACCACTCCGGCCTGGCGTAAGCAGGGCGAGAGAGGTTGCTGTCGGGCATCAATGCCGGCAGCGAAGCAAGTGTAGTTTGCATGAACTTTGCGGTCCCCGAGCGCCTTGCCAGGCAGGGTGCGAGGGGCGCCGTCAAAGACCGCAGGCGCCGCCGCTCACGAGTGGCGGCTTAATGTCCCCGGCATGGGGTGCCTGCGCAGATGGTGTGGCCGCCAGATCGCTGGTGAGCACCATCACCCGGGACTTCCGAAGTCCGTCGCGAGGCGGCCTGCGGAAGAGATGGTAACCCCCGGAGCCCGCATGGCGAGGTTCCGGCACGAAGGAGTGATCACTGTGCCACTAGCACTCGAAGGCAAGAAGGCGATTGTTGCCGAGGTCAGTGAAGCGGCCAAGGGCGCACTCTCCGTCGTAGTTGCCGATTCTCGTGGTGTCACGGTCGAGAAGATGACCGACCTGCGCAAGCAGGCCCGCGAGAATGGCGTGCAGATCCGTGTTGTCCGCAACACCCTGGCACGCCGCGCCCTCTCAGGCACCCAGTGGGAATGCCTGAACGAGAGCTTCATCGGTCCGACACTGCTGGCTTTCTCCACCGAGCATCCGGGCGCTGCAGCCCGCCTGTTCAAGGAGTTTTCCAAGCAGGATCAGAACTTTGAAGTGAAGGCGCTGGCCTACGAAGGTGAGCTGATTCCGGCAAGCGACATCGATCGACTGGCAACGCTGCCGACTTATGACGAGGCCATCGCCAAGCTGATGTCCGTCATGAAGGAAGCATCTGCCGGCAAGCTGGTTCGTACCCTGGCCGCCCTGCGCGACCAGAAGCAGGAAGCGGCCGCCTGATCGGCGAACTCGCTCCTGCAGCCTGAATCGAACTCTGAATAGACGAGCGCTCGGCGCGCCGAGGCTCCCGCAAAGTTAGGAAGACCAAAATGGCACTGACCAAAGAAGATATCATCAACGCCGTCTCCGACATGTCCGTCATGGAAGTTGTCGAGCTGATCGAAGCGATGGAAGAGAAGTTCGGCGTTTCTGCCGCCGCCGCTGTCATGGCTGGCCCGGCTGCCGCTGGCGAAGTTGCTGAAGAGCAGACCGAGTTCGACCTGGTCCTGACCAGCGCTGGCGACAAGAAAGTCAACGTGATCAAGGCCGTTCGCGAACTGACCGGCCTGGGCCTGAAGGAAGCCAAGGGTGCCGTCGACGGCGCACCGGCTACCATCAAGGAAGGTCTGTCCAAGGACGACGCCGAAGCGGCAAAGAAGAAGCTGGAAGAAGCCGGCGCGAGCGTGGAGCTCAAGTAACCCTTGTGCCCATGGCTTCACGCGCTGCGTAAGCTTCCACGGCTGGTGGCGGGCCCTCCCGCTGCCGGCCTTTTTCTGTTGCACTAGCGCCTTGCTGACGCAGCGTCGCTAGAAGAATCCCGACGGCGAGCTACCTTTGTGGAGCTTGCCGTCAGCGCCTGACGGGGTCGAGCCCGTCGGGTGGCGCCGACCACGCATCGGTCACCATGGTGAACAAGCTGGGGAATACAGATGGCTTACTCATACACTGAGAAAAAACGCATCCGCAAGGATTTCGGCAAACTGCCCCAAGTGATGGATGTGCCCTACCTGCTGGCGATCCAGCTTGATTCCTATTACGACTTCCTCCAGCAGGACCGCTCGGCCGATGAGCGTCTCGAGACCGGGCTTCACGCGGCGTTCAAGTCCGTGTTCCCGATCGAGAGCTTCTCCGGCAACGCCGCGCTCGAGTATGTCAGCTACCGTTTCGGCGCGCCGGCCTTCGACGTCAAGGAGTGCCAGCTGCGTGGCGTTACGTACTCGGCGCCCCTGCGGGTCAAGGTTCGCCTGATCATCTATGATCGGGACTCCTCGAACAAGGCCATCAAGGATATCAAGGAGCAGGAAGTCTACATGGGGGAAATCCCCCTGATGACCGAGAACGGTACCTTTGTAGTCAACGGTACCGAGCGCGTCATCGTCTCCCAGCTGCACCGCTCTCCCGGCGTGTTCTTCGATCACGACAAGGGCAAGAGCCATTCATCCGGCAAACTGCTTTACTCGGCCCGGGTCATCCCTTACCGCGGCTCCTGGCTCGACTTCGAGTTCGATCCCAAGGATAACGTCTTCGTTCGTATCGACCGTCGCCGCAAGCTGCCGGCCACGGTGCTGCTGCGTGCGCTGGGCCTGACCGCCGAGGAAGTTCTCGACGAATTCTTCGAGACCAGCACCTTCCACATCGAGAAATCTGGCTTCTCTGTGGAGCTGGTGCCGTCGCGCCTGCGCGGCGAAACCGCCACCTTCGATATCAAGGATGGCGAGGGCAACCTCATCGTCGAGGAAGGCCGGCGCATCACCCAGAAGCATATCCGCCAGCTGGAAAAGGCTGGGCTTGAGCGCCTCGACGTGCCGATGGACTACCTCTTCGGCAAGACTCTGGCGCGGGATCAGGTCGATTCCAGTACCGGTGAGCTGATCTGCCCCTGCAATACCGTGATCACTCCCGAGCTGCTCGAGAGGCTCGGGCAGGCCGGCATCACCACCATCGAGACGCTCTACACCAACGATCTCGACTGTGGCTCCTTCGTCTCCGACACGCTGCGGCTGGACACCACCGGCTCCCAGCTCGAGGCGCTGGTCGAGATCTACCGCATGATGCGTCCCGGTGAGCCGCCCACCAAGGAAGCCGCCGAGACCCTGTTCCACAACCTGTTCTTCACCGAGGACCGCTACGACCTGTCGGGCGTCGGTCGGATGAAGTTCAACCGTCGCCTGCGTCGTGACGCCGATACCGGCTCCGGGGTACTCGACAACCGCGATATTCTCGATGTGCTCAAGGAACTGATCTATATCCGTAACGGCTTCGGCGAAGTCGACGATATCGATCACCTGGGCAACCGCCGCATCCGCTGCGTCGGCGAGATGGCGGAGAACCAGTTCCGCGTCGGCCTGGTGCGGGTCGAGCGTGCGGTCAAGGAGCGTCTCTCCATGGCCGAGAGCGAGGGCCTGATGCCCCAGGACCTGATCAACGCCAAGCCCGTCGCCGCGGCGGTCAAGGAGTTCTTCGGTTCCAGCCAGCTCTCGCAGTTCATGGACCAGAACAACCCGCTCTCCGAGGTCACCCACAAGCGCCGCGTCTCCGCGCTTGGGCCGGGCGGCCTGACTCGTGAGCGGGCCGGCTTCGAGGTGCGCGACGTTCACGCCACGCACTACGGTCGCCTCTGCCCCATCGAGACGCCGGAAGGGCCGAACATCGGTCTGATCAACTCCCTGGCCACCTACAGCCACACCAACAGCTACGGCTTCCTCGAGACGCCGTACCGCAAGGTGGTGGATCGCCAGGTGACCGACGAGGTGGTGCACCTCTCGGCCATCGAGGAGGGCGATTACGTCATCGCCCAGGCCTCGGCTGCCGTGGACGAGTCCAACAAGCTGGACGACGACCTGGTTCAGGTGCGCCACAAGGGCGAGACCACCTTCATGCGTCCCGAGCAGGTGACGCTGATGGACGTCTCTCCGCGCCAGGTGGTCTCCGTGGCCGCGGCGCTGATCCCGTTCCTCGAGCACGACGATGCCAACCGCGCCCTGATGGGCTCGAACATGCAGCGTCAGGCGGTGCCGACCCTGCGTGCCGAGAAGCCGCTGGTGGGTACCGGCATGGAGCGCTTCGTTGCGCGTGACTCCGGCGTCTGCGCCGTGGCACGTCGCGGCGGTGTGATCGACTCGGTCGACGCCAAGCGTATCGTGGTGCGTATCAACGAGGACGAGATCATCGGTGGCGAGGCCGGCGTCGATATCTACAACCTCACCAAGTACGTGCGTTCCAACCAGAACACCTGCATGAACCAGCGCCCGATCGTGCGTCCCGGCGATACCGTGGCGCGTGGCGATATCCTGGCCGACGGCCCGTCCGTCGACATGGGTGACCTGGCCCTGGGCCAGAACATGCGCATCGCCTTCATGCCCTGGAACGGCTACAACTTCGAGGACTCGATCCTGCTGTCGGAGCGGGTGGTGCAGGAAGACCGTTTCACCACCATCCACATCCAGGAACTGACCTGTGTGTCCCGCGACACCAAGCTGGGGCCGGAGGAGATCACCTCCGATATTCCCAACGTGGGTGAGTCGGCGCTCTCCAAGCTGGACGAGGCGGGCGTGGTCTACATCGGTGCCGAAGTCGGTCCGGGTGACATCCTTGTGGGCAAGGTCACGCCCAAGGGCGAGACTCAGCTGACACCGGAAGAGAAGCTGCTGCGGGCGATCTTCGGTGAAAAGGCCTCCGACGTGAAGGACACTTCGCTGCGTGCGCCCACCGGCATGAAGGGTACGGTCATCGACGTCCAGGTCTTCACCCGCGACGGCGTGGAGAAGGATTCCCGCGCACTGGCCATCGAGCAGATGCAGCTCGACGAGGTGCGCAAGGACCTGCAGGAGACTTACCGCATCGCCGAGGACGCCACCTTCGAGCGCCTCAAGCGCACCCTGAATGGCGAGGTGGTGCATGGCGGGCCCAAGCTCAAGAAGGGCGACGTGCTCTCCGAGAGCTACCTGGAGGAGCTGCCGCGCCAGCAGTGGTTCAAGCTGCGCCTGCAGGAGGAGTCCCTCAACGAGCTGCTGGCCCAGGCTGACGAGCAGTTGGAGAACCGTCGCAAGGAAATGGAGGAGCGCTTCGAGGACAAGAAGCGCAAGCTCACCCAGGGCGATGATCTGGCGCCGGGCGTACTGAAGATCGTCAAGGTCTACATGGCGGTCAAGCGTCGCATCCAGCCGGGTGACAAGATGGCCGGTCGTCACGGTAACAAGGGTGTCATCTCCGCCATCATGCCGGTCGAGGACATGCCTTTCGACGACAACGGTGTGTCGGTGGACGTCGTCCTCAACCCACTTGGCGTGCCGTCGCGCATGAACGTGGGTCAGATCCTCGAGACTCACCTGGGCCTGGCGGCTCAGGGGCTGGGCGTGAAGATCGATGCCATGCTCCGCGACGCCCGCGGCCAGCAGGTGGCCGAGATCCGCGAGTTCCTGGACAAGGTCTACAACTCGGCTACCGGCACCCGGGTCGAGGACCTCGACACCCTCAGCGACGACGAGGTGATCGCCCTGGCCAAGAACCTGCGCAGCGGCGTGCCGATGGCCTCGCCGGTGTTCGACGGCGCCGATGAGAGCGAGATCAAGCACCTGCTGCGCCTGGCGGATCTGCCGGACTCTGGCCAGATGGCCCTTTACGACGGTCGTACCGGCGACGCCTTCGACCGGCCGGTCACGGTGGGCTACATGTACATGCTGAAGCTCAACCACCTGGTCGACGACAAGATGCACGCGCGTTCCACCGGCTCCTACTCGCTCGTCACCCAGCAGCCGCTGGGCGGCAAGGCGCAGTTCGGTGGCCAGCGCTTCGGGGAGATGGAGGTCTGGGCGCTGGAAGCCTACGGTGCCGCCTACACCCTGCAGGAGATGCTGACGGTGAAATCCGACGACGTGGAAGGTCGCACCAAGATGTACAAGAGCATTGTGGACGGCGACCACACCATGCATGCCGGCATGCCGGAATCCTTCAACGTACTCGTTAAGGAAATCCGTTCGCTGGGCATCGATATCGAGTTAGAGAGCTAGGAGCCGACTCCATGAAAGATTTGGTGAAAGTCCTCAAATCGCAGTCACAGTCCGAAGAGTTCGATGCGATCAAGATCTCGCTCGCCTCGCCGGACATGATTCGCTCCTGGTCCTTCGGTGAGGTCAAGAAGCCCGAGACCATCAACTACCGTACCTTCAAGCCGGAGCGGGATGGCCTGTTCTGCGCCAAGATCTTTGGCCCGGTGAAGGACTACGAGTGCCTCTGCGGCAAGTACAAGCGCATGAAGCACCGCGGCATCATCTGCGAGAAGTGCGGCGTCGAAGTGACCAAGGCCGCGGTGCGCCGCGAGCGCATGGGCCACATCGAGCTGGCCTCGCCGGTTGCGCACATCTGGTTCCTGAAGTCGCTGCCGTCACGCATCGGCATGTTCCTGGACATGACCCTGCGCGACATCGAGCGGGTGCTCTACTTCGAAAGCTTCGTGGTCATCGATCCGGGCATGACCACCCTGGAGCGCGGCCAGCTGCTCAACGACGAGCAGTACTTCGAGGCCCTCGAGGAGTTCGGTGACGACTTCGACGCCCGCATGGGCGCCGAGGCGATCCAGGCGCTGCTCAAGGACATCGAGCTGCCGGAAGAGATCGACCGGCTGCGCGAGGAGATCCCGCAGACCAACTCCGAGACCAAGATCAAGAAGCTCTCCAAGCGGCTCAAGCTGCTGGAAGCCTTCCACAATTCCGGCAACGCGCCGGCGTGGATGGTCATGGAGGTGCTGCCGGTACTGCCGCCGGACCTGCGTCCGCTGGTACCGCTGGACGGCGGCCGCTTCGCGACCTCCGACCTGAACGACCTGTATCGCCGGGTGATCAACCGCAACAACCGCCTGAAGCGTCTGCTCGACCTCAATGCGCCGGACATCATCGTGCGCAACGAGAAGCGCATGCTCCAGGAGGCGGTCGACGCCCTGCTGGACAACGGCCGTCGCGGCCGGGCCATCACCGGCTCGAACAAGCGCCCGCTGAAGTCCCTGGCCGACATGATCAAGGGCAAGCAGGGGCGTTTCCGTCAGAACCTGTTGGGCAAGCGCGTCGACTACTCCGGCCGTTCGGTCATTACCGTCGGCCCGACCCTGCGCCTGCATCAGTGTGGCCTGCCCAAGAAGATGGCGCTGGAGCTGTTCAAGCCGTTCATCTATTCAAAGCTGCAGTCGCAGGGTCATGCCTCGACGATCAAGGCGGCCAAGAAGATGGTCGAGCGCGAGCTGCCCGAGGTGTGGGATATCCTCGCCGAGGTTATCCGCGAGCACCCGGTGCTGCTCAACCGCGCGCCGACCCTGCACCGTCTCGGGATCCAGGCCTTCGAGCCGCTGCTGATCGAAGGCAAGGCGATCCAGCTGCACCCGCTGGTGTGTGCCGCCTACAACGCCGACTTCGACGGTGACCAGATGGCGGTACACGTGCCGCTGACGCTGGAAGCCCAGCTCGAGGCGCGGGCGCTGATGATGGCCACCAACAACGTGCTGTCACCGGCCAACGGCGATCCCATCATCGTGCCGTCCCAGGACGTGGTGCTGGGCCTGTACTACATGACCCGCGAGAAGATCAACGCCAAGGGCGAGGGCATGGTGTTCTCCGGTCTCAACGAGGTCGAGCGCGCCTTCGGCACCCAGAGCGTCTCGCTGCATGCCCGGGTCAAGGTGCGTCTCACCGAGGTGGTGATCGACGAGGAGACCGGCGAACAGAGCACGGTGCGTACCATTTACGACACCACCGCCGGTCGTGCCCTGCTGTTCCGTATCCTGCCCGACGGCGTGCCCTTCGAGCTGGTCGACCAGCCGATGAAGAAGAAGGCGATCTCCAAGCTGCTCAACGAGGTGTATCGTCGTGCCGGCCTCAAGCCGACGGTTATCTTCGCCGACCAGCTGATGTACACCGGTTTCCGCATGGCGACCTGGTCCGGCGCCTCCATCGGCGTCAACGACTTCGTCATCCCGGATGCCAAGGTCGAGATCGTCGATGCGGCCGAGGCCGAAGTGAAGGAGATCGAGGATCAGTTCTCCTCGGGCCTCGTCACCGCTGGCGAGAAGTACAACAAGGTCATCGATATCTGGTCCAAGGCCAACGACAAGGTGGCCAAGGCGATGATGCGCGGGATCGAGAAGGAGACCGTGATCGACCGTGACGGCAACGAGGTCGAGCAGGACTCCTTCAACAGCGTCTTCATCATGGCCGACTCCGGTGCCCGGGGTAGTGCCGCCCAGATCCGCCAGCTGGCGGGCATGCGTGGCCTGATGGCCAAGCCGGACGGCTCGATCATCGAGACGCCGATCGTCGCCAACTTCCGTGAAGGCCTTAACGTACTCCAGTACTTCATCTCGACCCACGGCGCGCGGAAAGGCCTGGCGGATACGGCACTGAAGACCGCCAACTCCGGTTACCTGACCCGTCGCCTGGTCGACGTGGCCCAGGACATGGTGATCACCGAGACCGACTGCGGCACCGAGCGCGGTCTGACCCTGCACCCGGTCATCGAGGGCGGCGATATCATCGTCTCCCTGGCCCAGCGTGTGCTTGGCCGTGTGGTGGCCCAGGACGTCATCGATCCGGCCACCGACGAGGTGCTGATCGAGAAGGGCACCCTGCTCGACGAAGCCTGGTGCGAGCATCTCGACACCATGGGTGTCGACGAAATAGTGGTGCGCAGTGCCATCACCTGCGAGTCTGCGCACGGCGTCTGTGCCTGCTGCTACGGCCGTGATCTGGCCCGTGGCCATCAGGTCAACATCGGCGAGTCGGTGGGTGTCATCGCCGCCCAGTCGATCGGTGAGCCCGGCACCCAGCTGACCATGCGGACATTCCACATCGGTGGCGCGGCATCGCGTGCCTCGGCGGTGGACAGCGTCCAGGTCAAGCACGGCGGTCGCGGACCCCTGCACAACATGAAGGTCGTCGAGCGCGCCGACGGCAAGCTGGTGGTGGTCTCCCGCTCCAGCGCCCTGGCCGTCGCCGACGACCATGGCCGCGAGCGCGAGTACTACAAGCTCCCCTACGGTGCCGAGCTTTCCATCAAGGATGGCGATGCCGTGGATGCCGGCCAGGCCGTGGCCAAGTGGGATCCGCACACCCACCCGATCATTGCCGAGGTCGAGGGCAAGGTGCACTACGCCGACATGGACGAGGGCATGACCATTCACCGCAGCGTGGATGAGATGACCGGCCTCTCGTCCATCGAGGTGATCGAGTCCGCCGCCCGTCCCCAGGCCGGTCGCGAGAAGCGTCCGATGATCCTGCTCACCGACGAAGCCGGCGAGCCGATCAGCGTCACCGGGTCCAATACGCCCGTCCAGTACCTGCTGCCGGGCAAGTCCATCGTCTCGGTGGAGAACGGTGCAAAGATCGGCATTGGCGAGATCGTCGCCCGTATCCCGGTGGAAGCGTCCGGCAACAAGGACATCACCGGGGGTCTGCCCCGCGTGGCCGACCTGTTCGAAGCGCGCAAGCCGAAGGAGCCGGCAATCCTCGCCGAAGTCAGCGGCGTGATCAGCTTCGGCAAGGAGACCAAGGGCAAGCGTCGCCTGACGATCTCTCCCGAGGACGGTGGCGATCCGTTCGAGGCGCTGATTCCGAAGTGGCGCCAGATCGCTGTCTTCGAAGGCGAGAGCGTCGAGAAGGGCGAGGTGATCTCCGACGGCCCGAGCAACCCGCACGACATCCTGCGACTGCTGGGCGTGGCGGAGCTGGCCAAGTACATCACCGCCGAGATCCAGGAGGTCTATCGCCTCCAGGGCGTGGGCATCAACGACAAGCACATCGAAGTGATCGTGCGTCAGATGCTGCGCAAGGTCGAGATCACCGATTCTGGTGATTCCGACTTCATCCCGGGCGACCAGGTCGAACTGGTGCGGGTGCTGGAGCAGAATGCACGCCTGGAGAAGGCCGAGAAGTTCCCGGCCAAGTACCAGCGGGTGCTGCTGGGTATCACCAAGGCCAGCCTGGCCACCGAGTCGTTCATCTCTGCGGCCTCCTTCCAGGAGACCACGCGGGTGCTGACCGAGGCGGCGGTTACCGGCAAGCGCGACTACCTGCGCGGCCTGAAGGAGAACGTGGTGGTCGGCCGACTGATTCCGGCAGGAACCGGTCTGGCTCACCACCAGGAGCGTCGCCGCAAGCGTGAAGACACCGAGCGTCTGCTCCACCCGTCGGCCTTCGATGTCGAGCAGGAGCTGGGCGCCCAGCTCACCGCGCTCGACTCGGACGATGACGACCTGTAGACGGCGTGCAAGGGTGTCAGGCCGCGAGCAGTGCTCCCGGCTTGACGCCCGACCCCGCTAGACATTAGAATGCGCAGCCTTTAACAGTGGGGTGGGTGTGCCCGCGCCCGCTGGAAGGCAAGGCAACCATTGGAGTCAGCTACACAACATGGCAACGATCAATCAGCTCGTGCGCAAGCCGCGCAAGCGCCCCGCCGCCAAGAGCGACGTGCCGGCGCTGCAGGCCTGTCCGCAGAAACGCGGTGTCTGCACCCGCGTCTACACCACCACCCCGAAGAAGCCGAACTCGGCCCTGCGTAAGGTCTGCCGCGTGCGCCTGACCAACGGGTTCGAAGTGTCGTCCTACATCGGCGGTGAGGGTCACAACCTCCAGGAGCACTCTGTGGTGCTGATCCGCGGCGGCCGTGTCAAGGATTTGCCGGGTGTGCGCTATCACACCGTTCGCGGCGCCCTGGACACCTCCGGCGTGCAGAACCGCAAGCAGGGCCGTTCCAAGTACGGCACCAAGCGTCCCAAGTCCTGATCGACATCGGTACGCATCCAGAATCAATTTCGGTCTGATAAGAGTAAGGCCGGGCGTCGCGAGTTCGAAAAGAGCGTGCGAGAGTTCCGGGTTTGCCTGAAAGACCCTTCGATAGAGGGCTTGTCATGCCTAGAAGAAGAGTAGTAGCCAAGCGCGAAATCCTGCCGGATCCCAAGTTCGGAAGTGAGCGCCTGGCGAAGTTCATGAACCACCTGATGTACAGCGGCAAGAAGTCCGTGGCCGAGCACATCGTCTACGGTGCGCTGGACAAGGTTGCCGAGCGTAGCAAGGAAGAGCCGCTGGAGATCTTCGACAAGGCGCTGGAAGCCATCCAGCCCATGGTCGAGGTCAAGTCCCGCCGCGTTGGCGGTGCGACCTATCAGGTTCCGGTAGAGGTCCGCCCTTCGCGCCGTCAGGCGCTGGCCATGCGTTGGCTGGTGGACGCGGCGCGCAAGCGCGGCGAGAAGACCATGGTGCAGCGTCTCGCTGGCGAGATGCTCGACGCCGCCGAGGGCAAGGGCTCCGCGGTCAAGAAGCGTGAAGACGTGCATCGCATGGCCGAAGCCAACAAGGCGTTCTCGCACTACCGCTTCTAAGTGCGCTTCTAAACGCATCGCCAACCAACGGGGAGTTCCACCGTGGCTCGCAAGACTCCACTAAAACGCTACCGTAATATCGGCATCGTCGCTCACGTCGATGCCGGCAAGACCACCACGACCGAGCGCGTGCTGTTCTATACCGGCCTGTCCCACAAGGTCGGCGAGGTGCATGACGGCGCTGCTACCACCGACTGGATGGAGCAGGAGCAGGAGCGTGGCATCACCATCACGTCGGCTGCTGTCACTACCTTCTGGAAGGGCATGAATCAGCAGTTCGATGAGCACCGCATCAACATCATCGACACGCCCGGGCACGTTGACTTCACCATTGAAGTCGAACGCTCCCTGCGCGTGCTCGACGGTGCCGTGGTGGTGCTGTGCGGCTCGTCCGGCGTTCAGCCCCAGACCGAGACCGTCTGGCGCCAGGCCAACAAGTACGAAGTCCCGCGCATGGTGTTCGTCAACAAGATGGACCGCACCGGCGCCGACTTCTTCATGGTGGTTGACCAGCTGAAGCAAAAGCTGGGAGCCAACGCGGTGCCGATCCAGATCAACTGGGGCACCGAGGAAGAGTTCAAGGGCGTCGTCGATCTGATCCAGATGAAGGCCATTCTCTGGGACGAAGACAGCCTGGGCATGAGCTATGACCTCGTTGATATCCCGGCCGAGCTCCAGGAGACCGCGGAGAAGTATCGCGAAGAGATGGTCGAGGCTGCCGCCGAGGCATCCGAAGAGCTGATGGAGAAGTATCTCGAGGGTGGTGAGTTGACCATCGAAGAGATCAAGGCCGGTCTGCGTCGCCGCACCCTGGCCAACGAAATCGTGCTTGTCACCTGCGGCTCTGCGTTCAAGAACAAGGGCGTGCAGGCGGTTCTCGATGGCGTCATCGAGTACATGCCGTCACCCACCGAGGTCAAGGCCATCGAGGGTGAGCTGGACGACAAGGATGGCACCATCGCCACCCGCGAGGCGGATGACAGTGCTCCCTTCGCTGCCCTGGCATTCAAGATTGCCACCGATCCGTTCGTCGGCACGCTGACCTTCATTCGCGTCTATTCCGGGGTGCTCAACTCTGGCGACAGCGTCTACAACTCGGTCAAGCAGAAGAAGGAGCGGGTGGGTCGTATCGTTCAGATGCACGCCAACTCCCGCGAAGAGATCAAGGAAGTTCTGGCTGGTGACATCGCTGCCTGTATCGGCCTGAAGGACGTCACCACGGGTGATACCCTGTGCGATCTGAATGAAAAGATCGTGCTGGAGCGCATGGAGTTTCCGGATCCGGTAATCTCCGTGGCCGTGGAGCCGAAAACCAAGACCGACCAGGAGAAGATGGGTGTCGCGCTGGGCAAGCTGGCCCAGGAAGACCCGTCGTTCCGCGTCAAGACCGACGAGGAAACCGGGCAGACCATCATCTCCGGCATGGGTGAGCTGCACCTCGATATCATCGTCGACCGCATGCGTCGCGAGTTCAAGGTCGAGGCCAACATCGGCAAGCCCCAGGTCGCCTACCGTGAAACCATTCGCGGCAGCGTCGAGCAGGAAGGCAAGTTCGTGCGCCAGTCTGGCGGTCGCGGCCAGTATGGCCACGTCTGGCTGCGTATCGAGCCGCTGACCGAGGCGGACAAGGGCGAAGACGAAGACATGCACTTCAAGTTCGCTTCCGAGATCGTCGGCGGTGTGGTGCCCAAGGAGTACGTGGGTGCCGTCGAGAAAGGGGCCTTTGAGCAGCTGCAGAACGGCGTCATCGCGGGCTACCCGATGATCGACGTCAAGGTCACGCTGTACGATGGCTCCTACCATGACGTGGACTCGAACGAGAACGCGTTCAAGGTTGCCTCTTCCATGGCTGTCAAGGAAGGGGCCCGCAAGGCCAAAGCCGTGCTGCTGGAACCGGTGATGAAGGTCGAGGTCGTGACCCCCGAGGAATTCATGGGTGACGTCATGGGCGACCTGAACCGTCGTCGCGGTCTGGTGCAGGGCATGGATGACTCTTCCTCCGGCAAGATCATCCGCGCGACGGTGCCGCTGGGCGAGATGTTCGGTTACGCAACCGATCTGCGCTCTCAGTCCCAGGGTCGTGCGAGCTACACTATGGAGTTCTCGAAGTACGACGAGGCGCCCTCCAGCATCGTAGAAGCCGTCATCAACCAGAAAGGTTAAACCGTTTTAGCTAACGTAAAGAGGTTATCGAAGTGGCTAAGGAAAAATTCGAACGTTCCAAACCGCACGTCAACGTCGGCACCATCGGTCACGTCGACCACGGCAAGACCACTCTGACTGCGGCCCTGACTCGTGTTTCTGCTGAGGTCTTCGGCGGCGATTGGCGCGAATTCGACACCATCGACAACGCACCGGAAGAGCGTGAGCGCGGTATCACCATCGCCACCTCTCACGTCGAGTATCAGTCCGAGCAGCGTCACTACGCTCACGTCGACTGCCCGGGACACGCTGACTACGTCAAGAACATGATCACCGGTGCTGCCCAGATGGACGGCGCTATCCTGGTCTGTTCCGCTGCTGACGGCCCCATGCCGCAGACTCGCGAGCACATCCTGCTCTCCCGTCAGGTCGGCGTGCCTTACATCGTCGTGTTCCTGAACAAGGCCGACATGGTCGACGACGAAGAGCTGCTTGAGCTGGTCGAGATGGAAGTTCGCGAGCTGCTGAGCGAGTACGACTTCCCGGGCGACGACACCCCGATCATCACCGGCTCTGCTCTGATGGCGCTGGAAGGCAAGGACGACAACGGCATGGGCACCACCGCCGTTGCCAACCTGATCAAGGCCCTGGACGACTATATCCCGGAGCCTGAGCGTGCCATCGACCAGCCGTTCCTGATGCCGATCGAGGATGTGTTCTCGATCTCCGGTCGCGGCACCGTGGTGACCGGTCGTATCGAGCGTGGCATCGTCAAGGCCGGCGAAGAAGTCGAGATCGTCGGTATTCGCGACACCACCAAGACCGTCGTGACCGGCGTCGAGATGTTCCGCAAGCTGCTCGACGAAGGTCGTGCCGGTGAGAACGTTGGCGCCCTGCTGCGTGGCACCAAGCGTGATGACGTCGAGCGTGGCCAGGTGCTGGCCAAGCCGGGCTCCATCAACCCGCACACCGTCTTCGAAGCCGAAGTCTACGTGCTGTCCAAGGAAGAGGGTGGTCGTCACACGCCGTTCTTCAAGGGCTACCGTCCGCAGTTCTACTTCCGTACCACCGACGTGACCGGTACCTGTGAACTGCCGGAAGGCGTCGAGATGGTCATGCCGGGCGACAACGTCAAGATGGTTGTCACCCTGATCGCTCCGATCGCCATGGATGACGGCCTGCGCTTCGCCATCCGCGAAGGCGGCCGTACCGTCGGCGCCGGCGTCGTGGCCAAGATCATCCAGTAAGCGGTTTTCGCTGGAATGATCGAAGGGGGCTCCGATTGGAGCCCCCTTTCTGCGCATCGCAGCCAGAGTGTTTGACTCTCGCTGGCGACGTGCCTATAATGCGCATCCTTTGAATGCGTGGGTAGACGGCAGGCGCCGTCGACATCCATTGGAGTTTAGGGCAAATGCAGAACCAGAAGATTCGCATTCGGTTGAAAGCGTTCGACCATCGCCTGATCGACCAGTCCGCCGCGGAGATCGTTGAAACCGCCAAGCGCACCGGTGCTCAGGTCCGTGGGCCGATCCCGCTGCCGACCAATCGTGAGCGTTACACCATCCTGATCTCACCGCACGTCAACAAGGACGCGCGCGATCAGTATGAGATTCGCACACACAAGCGTGTGCTCGATATCGTCGAGCCGACCGAGAAGACTGTCGATGCGCTGATGAAGCTCGACCTCGCCGCTGGCGTGGACGTTCAGATCAAGCTCGACTGACTACACTAGACACCCCGCGGCCCAGCGCTCATAGGCGAGACATGAGCAGCAGCCGCCACGCCGAGATGGCGTCATACAACGTGCTAGTGGAATGCTCTGGAAAGGGCAGCCATAGCGGGTGATAGCCCCGTACACTAAAGGAGACTGAGAATGACTATCGGTTTAGTCGGTAGAAAGGCCGGTATGACCCGTGTCTTTACCGAAGATGGCGCCTCTGTGCCCGTAACCGTGATCGAGGTTGAGCCGAATCGCGTCACCAGCGTCAAGTCTGTCGAAGCCGACGGCTACGCAGCGATTCAGGTCACAACCGGCTCCCGCAAGGCCAAGCACCTCACCAAGGCCCAGGCAGGTCAGTATGCCAAGGCAGGTGTCGAGGCCGGTCGTGCGCTGATGGAGTTCCGCCTTGCAGAAGGCGATGAGGCTCCGGCAGTGGGCGGCGAACTCACCGTATCCCTCTTCGAAGCTGGTCAGATGGTTGATGTGACCGGTACCTCCAAGGGCAAGGGCTTCCAGGGCGCCGTCAAGCGCTGGAACTTCCGTACCCAGGATGCCACCCACGGCAACTCACTGTCGCACCGCGCGCCGGGTTCCATCGGCATGTGTCAAACCCCGGGTCGCGTCTTCAAAGGCAAGAAGATGGCCGGCCAGATGGGCAATGTCCGCTGCACCGTGCAGAGCCTGGAAATTGTCCGTGTCGACGCCGAACGCAACCTGCTGCTGGTCAAGGGCGCCGTGCCCGGTGCTACCGGCAGCGACGTCATTGTGCGCAGCGCCGTCAAGGCTGGCTGAAGGGGATAGAACCGATGAATCTGAATCTAGCTGCAGGCGCGGGCACTGTCGAAGTTGCCGACGCCACCTTTGGCAAAGAATTCAACGAGGCGCTGGTTCACCAGGTCGTCACCGCCTATCTGGCCGGTGGTCGTCAGGGAACCCGTGCCCAGAAGAACCGTTCCGACGTGCGTGGCGGTGGCAAGAAGCCGTGGCGCCAGAAGGGCACCGGTCGTGCTCGTGCCGGTACCATTCGCTCGCCCCTGTGGCGTAGCGGTGGTGTGACCTTTGCGGCTCGCCCGCAGGATCACTCCCACAAGGTCAACCGCAAGATGTACCGTGCGGCCATGCGCGCGATTCTCTCCGAGCTGGTTCGCCAGGAGCGTCTGGTGGCGATCGACGAGATTACCGTCGAAGCGCCCCGGACCAAGGAGTTGGTGGCCAAGCTCAAGGAGCTGAACCTCGAGAAAGTGCTGATCGTCACCGAGGAAGTCGACGAGAAGCTCTATCTGGCCGCCCGCAACATTCCCAACGTGGATGTGGTGGATGTGGCTGCTGCCGACCCGGTGAGCCTGATCGCCTTCGACAAGGTGCTGGTCACCGTCTCTGCTCTGCGTAAATTCGAGGAGAAGCTGGCATGAACCAGGAACGCGTATTCAAGGTTCTGCTTGGTCCGCACGTGACCGAGAAGGCCGCTTTCGCCGCTGAGAACAACCAGTACGTGTTCAAGGTGGCCAGTGACGCGACCAAGCCGGAAATCAAGCAGGCCGTTCAGGTCCTGTTCGGCAAGAAGGTCGATCGCGTCCAGGTATTGAACGTCAAGGGCAAGACCAAGCGCTCCGCGAATGGTCTGGGCCGTCGCCAGGGCTACCGCAAGGCTTATGTGTCCCTGGCCGCCGGTGAGACGCTCGAAGACTTCACTGGCGCCGAATAAGGGCAGGAGTACGGATCATGGCAATCGTCAAGACAAAACCCACATCCGCCGGTCGTCGCCACGTCGTCAAGATCGTCAGCGAGGATCTGCACAAGGGCAAGCCCTATGCACCGCTGCTCGAGAAGCAGTCGCGCTCCGGTGGACGTAACAACAACGGCCGCATCACCACCCGCCATGTGGGCGGTGGTCACCGTCAGCATTATCGGCTCGTGGACTTCAAGCGCCCCAAGGATGGCGTTCCCGCCGTCGTCGAGCGCCTGGAATACGACCCGAACCGCAGCGCCCACATCGCGTTGCTGAAGTATCTGGACGGCGAGCGTCGCTACATCATCGCGCCCAAGGGCGTGAAGGCCGGCGACCGTCTCGAGTCCGGTGTCAACGCGGCGATCAGGAAGGGTAACACCCTGCCGCTGCGTAACATCCCGCTGGGTTCCACCGTGCACTGCATCGAACTGAAGCCCGGAAAGGGTGCTCAGATCGCGCGCAGCGCCGGTACCAGTGCCCAGCTGGTCGCTCGTGAAGGCAACTATGCCACCCTGCGTCTGCGCTCCGGCGAGATGCGCAAGGTGCTGGCAGAGTGCCGCGCGACCCTGGGGGAAGTGAGCAACTCCGAGCACAGCCTGCGTCAACTTGGCAAGGCCGGTGCGAAGCGCTGGAGAGGCGTGCGTCCGACCGTTCGCGGTGTGGCCATGAACCCGGTTGATCACCCGCACGGCGGTGGCGAAGGCCGCACCAGCGGTGGCCGTCACCCGGTGTCCCCGTGGGGCGTTCCCACCAAGGGCCACAAGACGCGCAAGAACAAGCGCACCGACAAGCTCATCATCCGTCGCCGCAAGGCACGGGGCTGAGACCATACGCCAAGACATTAAGAGGTAACGGCTGTGCCACGTTCACTGAAGAAAGGTCCCTTCATTGACCTTCATCTGCTGAAGAAGGTTGAGGCTGCAGTGGAGAAGAGCGACCGCAAACCGATCAAGACCTGGTCGCGTCGCTCCATGATCCTGCCGAATATGGTCGGGCTCACCATTGCTGTCCATAACGGTCGCCAACACGTCCCGGTGCATGTCTCCGAGGAAATGGTTGGCCACAAGCTGGGCGAATTCGCTGCCACCCGCACGTATCGCGGGCATGCGGCGGACAAGAAAGCCAAACGGTAAGCCAGAGAGGATTGAGAGATGGAAGTCACAGCTAAGCTGCGTGGCGCTCGTTTATCCGCCCAGAAGGCCCGTTTGGTGGCTGACCAGGTGCGCGGTAAACCGGTCGCCGAAGCAATTGACCTGCTGACCTTCTCACCGAAGAAGGCTGCCAAGCTGGTCAAGAAAGTGCTTCAGTCCGCCATCGCGAATGCGGAAGAAAACAACGGTATGGATATCGACGAGCTGCGTGTCTCGACCATCTGCGTCGATGAGGGCATGACGCTCAAGCGCATCAAGCCGCGTGCCAAGGGCCGTGCGGATCGCATTTTGAAGCGCACCTGCCACATCACCGTCAAGGTAGCCGAGAAGTAGGAGTCGACCAGATGGGTCAGAAAGTACATCCGACAGGTATTCGGCTGGGTATCGTCAAGGATCACTCCTCGGTGTGGTATGCCGAGCGCGGTGCCTACGCCGACAAGCTGAATAATGATCTCGAAGTGCGTCGTTTCCTCGAGGAGCGACTGAAGAATGCGTCCGTGAGTCGCATCCACATCGAGCGTCCGGCGAACAACGCCCGCATTACCATTCACACCGCCCGTCCGGGCATCGTGATTGGCAAGAAGGGTGAAGACGTCGATCGTCTGCGTCGTGACGTCACGGCGATGATGGGCGTGCCCGTGCACGTCAACATCGAAGAAGTCCGCAAGCCGGAACTGGATGCCAAGCTCGTCGCGCAGAACATCGCCGGCCAGCTCGAGCGTCGCGTCATGTTCCGTCGTGCCATGAAGCGTTCCGTGCAGAACGCCATGCGCCTGGGTGCCGGTGGTATCAAGGTGATGCTGTCGGGTCGCCTCGGTGGTGCGGAAATCGCACGTACCGAATGGTACCGCGAAGGCCGCGTGCCGCTTCACACCCTGCGTGCGGACATCGACTACGCCACCTACGAAGCAAAAACCACCTACGGCATCATCGGTGTCAAGGTTTGGGTCTTCAAGGGTGAAATCCTCGGGGGCATCGAAGAGGTCCGCGCCAAGGCTAAACAGCCGCAGGCCGCGCCCTCCAAGAAGAAAGGTTCCAGGTAAGGGGAGAGCGAGTCGATGTTACAACCCAAGCGCATGAAATTCCGCAAGATGATGAAGGGCCGCAACCGTGGCCTGGCGCATCGCGGAAGCAAGATCAGCTTCGGGGAATATGGCCTGAAGGCAACCGGTCGCGGCCGTATCACGGCGCGTCAGATCGAAGCCGGCCGTCGTGCGATCACTCGTCACGTCAAGCGTGGCGGCAAGATCTGGATCCGCATATTCCCTGACAAGCCGATTTCCAAGAAGCCGCTCGAAGTTCGTATGGGCAAGGGCAAGGGCTCCGTCGAGTACTGGGTCGCACAGATCCAGCCTGGTCGGGTCCTGTATGAAATCGAAGGGGTGTCGGAAGAGCTGGCTCGTGAAGCCTTCTCCCTGGCGGCCCAGAAGATGCCCATATCCACCACCTTTGTGAAACGGACGGTGATGTGATGAAAGCCCAGGAAATTCGTGAAAAGTCAGTAGACGAACTGCGTGAGCAGCTCTTCGAACTCCTCCGCGAGCAGTTCAACCTGCGCATGCAGAAGGCCACTGGCCAACTGAGCCAGACTCATCTGCTCAAGCAGGTCCGTCGGGATATCGCCCGCGTCAAGACTGTGCTCAACGAGAAGGCAGGTGACTGAGATGGCCGAAGAAAAGAAAGCTCGTACGCTCACCGGCAAGGTGGTGAGCGACAAGATGGAGAAGTCCATCGTCGTCATGATCGAGCGCCGTGAGCGGCACCCGATCTATGGCAAGTACGTCAAGCGCTCCACCAAGCTGCACGCCCACGACGAGACAAACCAGGCGAAGGTCGGCGACACGGTTTCCATTCAGGAATGCCGTCCGCTGTCCAGGAAGAAAGCCTGGTCCCTGGTCGAGGTGGTCGAGCAGGCCAAAGGCTGAGCTCGGCGAGAGCAGTCAGATTAGGTTTGGAGAAAACCGATGATTCAGACTCAGACAATGCTGGATGTCGCCGACAACAGCGGAGCGCGCCGGGTGCAGTGCATCAAGGTGCTTGGCGGTTCTCACCGTCGCTACGCCCGCGTGGGTGACATCATCAAGGTCACGGTGAAGGAAGCCATTCCGCGTGGCAAGGTCAAGAAAGGCCAGGTCCTCAAGGCGGTGGTGGTTCGCACCCGCAGCGGTGTCCGTCGTCCCGACGGCTCGCTGATCCGCTTCGATGGAAATGCGGCAGTTCTGTTGAACAACACCAACGAGCAGCCGATCGGTACCCGTATCTTCGGACCGGTGACACGTGAGCTTCGCAACGAGAAGTTCATGAAGATCATTTCCCTGGCGCCCGAAGTGCTGTAAGGAGCGAGGCGGATATGCAAAAGATCAAACGTGACGATGAAGTGGTCGTCATCGCCGGCAAGGATAAGGGCAAGCGTGGCACGGTAAAGCGCGTCCTCGGAGAGGAACGTTTTGTGGTGTCCGGTGTGAACATGATCAAGCGTCACACCAAGCCCAATCCTATGGCGGGCAAGCAGGGCGGTATCGTCGAGCGCGAGGCTCCGATTCACGCGTCCAACGTGGCGATCTTCAACTCGGAGACCGGTAAGGCGGATCGCGTCGGCTTCCAGGTTAAGGAAGACGGTACCAAGGTACGTATCTACAAGTCGACGCAGACGCAGATCGACGCCTAACGCGAGTCGGGTAGCAAAATGGCGAACTTGAAAGAACGTTATCAGAACGAGGTGGTGGCTCAGCTCAAAGAGCAGTTCAGCTACGCCAATGTGATGCAGGTGCCGCGGGTCACCAAGGTGACTTTGAACATGGGCATCGGCGACGCAACCAGCGACAAGAAGCTGATCGAGAATGCCGTCGGCGACCTGGAGAAGCTCTCCGGTCAGAAGCCGTTGGTGACCAAGGCACGGAAGTCCATTGCGGGCTTCAAGGTGCGCGAAGGCTGGCCGATCGGCATCAAGGTGACCCTGCGCAGTGAGCGTATGTGGGAATTCCTCGATCGCTTGGTCAACATCGCGATACCCCGCGTGCGTGACTTCCGTGGTCTCAACCCGAAGTCCTTTGACGGTCGCGGCAACTACTCCATGGGTGTGCGTGAGCAGATCATCTTCCCGGAGATCGAGTATGATAAGATCGACCGGATTCGTGGTCTGGATGTCACCATCACCACCACTGCCAACACCGACGAGGAAGGTCGTGCGCTGCTGAGCGCGCTGAACTTCCCGTTCAAGAAATAAGGGTTGGATCATGGCAAAGAAGAGCATGGTAGAGCGTGAGCTCAAGCGCACCAAGCTGGTCGCGAAGTATGCGGCCCGCCGCGCCGAGCTCAAGGCGATCATCCAGAACGTGAACACTTCTGAAGAAGAGCGCTTCGACGCAACGCTCAAGCTGCAGCAGTTGCCGCGTGACTCGAGCCCGGTACGCCAGCGTAACCGCTGTCGTATCACCGGCCGTCCGCACGGCTACTACAACAAGTTCGGCTTGGGCCGCAACAAGCTGCGCGAAGCCGCTATGCGTGGCGAAGTCCCTGGGCTGAAGAAGTCCAGCTGGTAAGCCGCCACGGAATCATCAGGAGCGCAACGTAAATGAGCATGCAAGACACTCTGGCGGATATGTTCACTCGTATCCGCAATGCGCAGATGGCCACCAAGGAGACGGTTACCATGCCGTCTTCGAAGCTGAAGGTCGAGGTGGCCCGCGTATTGAAGGAAGAGGGCTATATCACCGACTTCGCGGTGGCTGAAGGCACCAAGCCCGAGCTGACCGTAACCCTCAAGTACTTCGAGGGAAGGCCGGTCATCGAGCACCTGCAGCGGGTTTCCAAGCCGTCTCTGCGCCAGTACAAGGGCAAGTCTGCACTGCCCAAGGTGGCGGATGGCATGGGTGTCGCGATCGTCACCACCTCCCGGGGCGTGATGACCGACCGTGCCGCTCGCCAGGCGGGCGTCGGTGGCGAAGTCATCTGCACCGTATTCTAGGAGTTTGGAATGTCCCGCGTAGCCAAATATCCGGTTAAAGTGCCTGCCGGCGTCGACATCAAGCTTGATGGCGACCAGCTGACCGTCAAGGGCAGCCAGGGCACGCTGTCCATGACCGTTCATCCGGACGTGGTGGTCGCCCAGGAAGAGGGTCAGCTGACCTTCAACCCGAGCAAGACCGCCAAGTCCTGGGCCATGGCCGGCACCACACGCGCACTGGTCCAGAACCTGGTCACCGGCGTCTCCGAGGGCTTCACCAAGTCCCTGGAAATCATCGGCGTCGGCTATCGTGCCCAGGCCAAGGGCCAGACGCTCAACCTGACACTGGGCTTCTCGCACCCGGTCGACTACACACTGCCTGATGGTGTCTCGGCGGAAACGCCCAAGAACACCGTGATCGTGCTGAAAAGCGCGGACAAGCAGAAGCTCGGCCAGGTCGCTGCGGAAATCCGCGCCTTCCGTCCCCCGGAACCCTATAAAGGTAAGGGTGTACGGTACGCCGACGAGCAGGTGCGTCGCAAAGAAGCCAAGAAGAAGTAAGGCAGGGTTATGAACGCGAAGAAAGAATCTCGTCTCCGTCGTGCCCGCCGCGCTCGCGCGAAGATCCGCGAGCTGGGCGTGTATCGCCTGTGCGTCAACCGTACCCCGCGTCACATCTATGCGCAGATTATCTCGCCGGATGGTGGCAAGGTGCTGGCCAGCGCTTCCACGCTGGACAAGGATCTGCGCGAGGGTGCGACCGGTAATTCGGACGCCGCTGCCAAGGTGGGTGCGCTGATTGCCGAGCGTGCCAAGCAGGCAGGCATCACCCAGGTAGCCTTCGATCGTGCCGGCTTCAAGTACCACGGCCGTGTCAAGGCCCTGGCCGACGCCGCACGTGAAGGCGGCCTGGAATTCTAAAGGGTTTTACGATGGCGAAGAACGAACAGAACACCGGCGACCTGCAGGAAAAGCTCGTACAGGTCAACCGTGTCGCCAAGGTGGTCAAGGGTGGCCGGATATTCGGCTTCACCGCTCTGACCGTCGTCGGCGACGGCAATGGTCGTGTGGGCTTCGGTCGTGGCAAGGCGCGTGAAGTGCCGGTCGCGATCCAGAAGGCCATGGACCAGGCGCGCCGCAACATGGTCAAGGTCAGCCTGAAGGGCCACACGCTGCAGTACCCGGTCAAGGCCCGTCACGGTGCCTCCAAGGTGTACATGCAGCCGGCTTCCGAAGGTACCGGGATCATCGCTGGCGGTGCCATGCGCTCCGTGCTCGAGCTGGCAGGCGTCCATGACGTCCTGGCCAAGTGCTACGGTTCCACCAATCCGGTGAACGTGGTGCGGGCAACCGTCAAGGGCCTCGCTTCCATGCAGTCGCCGGACGACATCGCCGCCAAGCGCGGCCTGTCTGTCGACGCGATCACGGGGTGAATACCATGGCAGCAACACTCAAGGTTACCCAGACCCGCAGCACCATCGGCACACTGCCCAAGCACAAGGCAACCATGAAAGGCCTGGGTCTGCGTCGCATTGGTCATACGGTTGAACTGGAAGACACCCCTGCCGTTCGCGGCATGATCCACAAGGTAAATTACCTTGTGCGTGTTGAGGGAGAGTAATCCATGAAACTCAATAGCCTGAGCCCGGCACCGGGTTCCAAGCACGCCGAAAAGCGTGTCGGTCGTGGCATCGGCTCCGGTCTGGGCAAGACCGGCGGCCGTGGCCACAAGGGCCAGAAGTCGCGCAGTGGCGGCACCGTGAAGCCTGGCTTCGAGGGCGGTCAGATGCCGCTGCAGCGGCGCCTGCCCAAGTTCGGCTTCACCTCCGCGAAGTCGCTGGTCTCCGAAGAAGTTCGCCTGGGCGAGCTGTCCAAGGTGGCGGGTGATGAAGTCACCATGGCGACTCTCAAGGAAGCCAACGTGCTCAAGGATGCCACGCTACACGCGAAAATCATCCTTTCCGGCGACGTCAACAAGGCGGTTACCGTGCGCGGCATCAAGGTCACCAAGGGTGCCCGTGCTGCAATCGAAGCCGCCGGTGGCAAGGTAGAGGACTAAATGGCCAAGTCAGGAAACATGCCGGCGATGGGCAGCGGTCTGAGTGAACTGTGGGCGCGTCTGCGCTTCGTGCTCCTCGCCATCGTGGTGTACCGTATCGGTGCCCATATTCCCGTGCCCGGTATCAATCCTGACCAGCTTGCTGCCTTGTTCAGGGAGCAGCAGGGTACCATCCTGGGCATGTTCAACATGTTCTCGGGTGGTGCGCTGGAGCGCATGAGCATCATGGCGCTGGGGATCATGCCGTACATCTCGGCGTCGATCATCATGCAGCTCTTGACCGCGGTCTCACCCCATCTTGAGCAGCTCAAGAAGGAAGGTGAGGCCGGCCGCCGCAAGATCAGCCAGTACACCCGCTACGGCACGGTGTTGCTGGCGCTTGTCCAGGGCACCGGTATGTCGGTGGGCCTGGCCAGCCAGGGCATCGCGTATACGGCCGACTTCAGCTTCTACTTCACCGCCATCGTCAGTTTCGTGACCGGTGCGGTGTTCCTGATGTGGCTGGGCGAGCAGATCACCGAGAAGGGCATCGGCAACGGCATCTCGCTGCTGATCTTCGCCGGCATCGTCGCCGGGCTTCCGGGTGCCGTGGGGCAAGCCTTCGAGCTGGCCCGCAACGAAGGTGCCTGGAACGTGCTGCCGCTGCTGGCACTTTCCGTACTGGGTGTCGCCACCGTGGCTTTCGTGGTGTTCATCGAGCGCGGGCAGCGCCGGATTACGGTGAACTATCCGCGTCGTCAGGTCGGCAACAAGATGTATGCCGGCCAGAGCAGCTACCTGCCGCTGAAGGTGAACATGGCGGGCGTCATTCCGGCCATCTTCGCCTCCAGCATTCTGCTGTTCCCCGCATCGATGGGGCAGTGGGTAGGGGCCGGCGACGGCATGGAGTGGTTGCAGCGTGCATCTCAGGCGCTCGGCCCAGGTCAGCCACTGTATATCTTGCTTTTCGGCGCGGCGGTGATATTCTTCTGCTTCTTTTACACAGCGCTGGTCTTCAACCCCAAGGATGTCGCCGACAATCTCAAGAAGTCAGGCGCATTCCTGCCGGGCATACGCCCTGGTGAACAGACCGCTCGCTATGTCGACAAGGTCATGACGCGTTTGACCCTGTTCGGTGCCTTGTATATCGCTGCGGTTTCCCTGATGCCCCAGTTCCTGATCGTGGCCTGGAACGTGCCGTTCTTCTTCGGCGGAACCGCGCTGCTGATCATTGTCGTGGTGATCATGGACTTCATGGCCCAGGTGCAGTCGCATCTCATGTCGCATCAGTATGACTCGGTGATGAAGAAGTCCAACCTGAAAGGCTATGGCAGCGGCGGCATCATGCGCTGAAGCGCAGAGCCGGAGCATCTGCGCCGCGAGCCGATTTTGGAGTAAGGAACGATGAAAGTTCGAGCTTCCGTAAAGAAAATGTGCCGTAACTGCAAGATCATTCGTCGCAATGGCGCCGTTCGCGTCATCTGCATCGAACCGCGGCACAAGCAGCGCCAGGGTTGATTCTGGCGCGTGTTGAAAGCGGTGCCGGCATGCCCCTTGCCCTTCATCGGGTAAAGGGGTATGCTGTTGCGCCTTTTGTAGTGACTAAACGAGCAAGCCGCTCAAATTTCGGAGTAAGCTGATGGCCCGTATTGCAGGCGTCAATATCCCGGACAACAAGCATGCGGCGATCTCGCTGACCTATATCTTCGGGATTGGCCGCACGCGTGCACAGCAGATTTGTGCCGCCACCGGCATCGCGCCGACTGCCAAGATTCAGGAGCTTTCCTCTGAAGAAGTGGATGCCCTGCGTAGTGAAGTCGGCAAGTACACCGTAGAAGGCGACCTTCGTCGTGATGTGACGCTCAACATCAAGCGTCTCATGGACCTGGGTTGCTATCGTGGTCTGCGTCATCGTCGCGGTCTTCCGCTGCGTGGTCAGCGTACCAAGACCAACGCGCGTACCCGCAAGGGCCCGCGCAAGCCGATTCGCAAGTAACACGCACGTTCTGGCGTAAAGACAGGAAACGACATCAACATGGCTAACCCGCGTAGCAACCGTAAAAAGGTTAAAAAGCAGGTAGTGGATGCCATCGCGCATATCCACGCCTCTTTTAACAACACGATCGTGACGATCACAGACCGCCAGGGCAACGCTCTCTCTTGGGCGACTGCCGGTGGTTCGGGTTTTCGTGGTTCTCGCAAGAGCACCCCGTTCGCTGCTCAAGTGGCAAGCGAACGTGCAGCAACTGCTGCAGCCGAGTATGGTGTGAAAAACGTCGACGTGCTGGTCAAGGGCCCCGGTCCTGGCCGTGAATCCGCCGTTCGCGCTCTGAGCGCTGCCGGCTTCCGCGTGCAAAGCATCACCGACGCGACGCCCATTCCCCACAATGGCTGCCGTCCGCCGAAGAAACGCCGCGTTTAAGGAGACAGATTCATGGCTCGTTATATTGGACCGAAGTGCAAACTGTCTCGTCGTGAAGGCACCGATCTCTTTCTGAAGAGTGGCGTGACTCCCTTCGAGAAGAAGTGTAAATCCGAGCAGATCCCGGGTGTACACGGCCAGCGCCGTCAGCGTCTTTCAGACTACGGCTTGCAGCTTCGCGAGAAGCAGAAAGTGCGTCGTATGTATGGCGTACTCGAAAAGCAGTTCCGCAGCTACTACAAGGAAGCCGCCCGTCGCTCCGGCGCCACCGGCGAAGTCCTTCTGCAGCTGCTCGAAACCCGACTGGACAACGTCGTCTACCGTATGGGCTTTGGTTCCACCCGCTCTGAAGCACGTCAGCTGGTGAGCCACAAGGCCATCGCCGTCAACGGCCGCACCGTCAACGTGGCGTCCTACCAGGTCAAGCCCGGTGACGTGGTCTCCATTCGCGAGAAAGCCAAGAACCAGGCGCGCATCCAGAGTGCGCTCTCCATTGCCGCCAACCGCGGTGAGGTGGTCTGGATCGAGGTGGACGCGAAGAAGATGGAAGGCACCTTCAAGGCTATCCCGGAACGCGGCGACCTGTCTGCCGACATCAACGAAAACCTGATCGTCGAGCTGTACTCGAAGTAAGCGTCGCTGATCGCGTCGTGCCGGTCCTTCGGGGCCGGCAACGAGTACCGAGTAACCGATAGGCAGCCTCAAAGGTGTAGTTATGCAGCGTTCAGTGACAGAGTTTCTCCGTCCGCGCGATATCAAGGTCGAAGAGATCAGCGCGCATCACGCGAAGATCGTACTCGAGCCCTTCGAGCGTGGCTTTGGTCACACCCTGGGGAATGCGCTGCGTCGCATTCTGCTCTCGTCCATGCCCGGCTGTGCCGTGGTGGAAGTCGAGATCTCGGGTGTCGAGCATGAGTACAGCGCGATCGAGGGTGTACAGGAAGATGTCATCGAGATCCTCCTGAACCTCAAGGACGTGGCCATCCGCATGCACAGTCGTGACGAGGCGGTGCTCTCGCTGAACAAGCAGGGCCCGGCCGTGGTGACAGCGGGTGACATCGTTCTTGATCATGATGTCGAGATCGTCAATCCGGATCACGTCATCGCCCACGTTAACGAGGGCGCTGAACTCAAGATGCAGCTGAAGATTGCCCGTGGTCGTGGCTACGAGCCGGCGGATGCACGTGTCGGCGCCGACGATGAGTCCCGTGCCATCGGCCGCCTGCAGCTGGATGCCACCTTCAGCCCCGTGCGCCGTGTTTCGTATGCCGTCGATGCCGCGCGTGTCGAGCAGCGTACCGACCTCGACAAGCTGATCATCGACCTGGAAACCGACGGCACCCTGGATCCGGAAGAGGCCATCCGTCGCAGCGCCACCATCCTGCAGGAGCAGCTGGCAGCGTTCGTCGACCTGGAAGCCGACAAGGAACAGGAAGTCGAGGAGGAAGAGGATCACATCGATCCCATCCTGCTGCGCCCCGTAGACGATCTCGAGCTGACCGTCCGCAGCGCCAACTGTCTGAAGGCCGAGAATATCTACTACATCGGCGATCTGATTCAGCGCACCGAAGTCGAGCTGCTGAAGACGCCGAACCTCGGCAAGAAGTCTTTGAACGAAATCAAGGACGTGTTGGCAGCACGCGGTCTGTCCCTGGGCATGCGTTTGGAGAATTGGCCTCCGGCAAGCCTGAAGGACGACAAGGCCTCTGCGTGAGCGTCGACTCGAGTCCCAGTTTGGTAAGGAATAGCAACCATGCGTCATCGTAAGAGTGGTCGTCACCTGAATCGTACCAGCTCGCACCGCCAGGCCATGTTCAAGAACATGTCCGTCTCGCTGGTCGAACATGAAGTGATCAAGACAACCCTGCCCAAGGCCAAGGAGCTGCGTCGCGTCATCGAGCCGCTGATCACCCTGGCCAAGCAGGACAGCGTCGCCAACCGTCGTCTCGCCTTCAGCCGTACCCGCTCGAAGGAAGCGGTCGGCAAGCTCTTCAATGAGCTGGGTCCGCGTTACGCCGAGCGTCCGGGCGGATACGTCCGTATTCTCAAGTGCGGTTTCCGCACCGGCGATAACGCGCCGATGGCCTTCGTCGAGCTGGTCGATCGTCCGATCGTCGAGTCCGAGGAAGAGGTTGCCGTCGAGGAGTGATCCTCGGCTTCGGGCCTGGCCCGGCAACGCTGTAGCAATACGAAAAACCCGGCTTCTCACGAAGCCGGGTTTTTTTATCTCTGCCCGGTGAGCTGCTGCTTCGGTGGGTCTTGATCCGCGGCCTGCCCGGCGATAGGTCTTCGCGGGGGCGCTGTGAATACTTCCCTGTACACTACCGATTCCTTCCCTGGAATCGGACCCCCGCTACGACCTATCCCCGGCGCCGCTGGGCGTTGTGCCTGCCCTCCAGTCAGTTGGCTGTTTCTGGCACTGCCTTGCTGGCCTTGGCCCGTTCCAGCATGGGCTTGAGGAAGCGCCCGGTATGGGAGGCCTCCATCTTCGCCACCTGCTCCGGGGTGCCCTCGGCGATGATGCGCCCGCCGCCGGAGCCGCCCTCGGGCCCGAGGTCGACGATCCAGTCGGCGGTCTTGATCACGTCGAGGTTGTGCTCGATGACCACGATGGTATTGCCGTGGTCGCGTAGGCGGTGGAGAACGGTCAGCAGCTGGCGGATATCCTCGAAGTGCAGCCCGGTGGTGGGTTCATCGAGGATGTAGAGGGTCTTGCCGGTATCGCGCTTGGCCAGCTCCCTCGCGAGTTTGACGCGCTGGGCTTCACCGCCGGAGAGGGTGGTGGCGCTCTGCCCCAGGCGTATGTAGGAGAGCCCCACGTCGAGCAGTGTCTGCAGGCGGCGGGCGATGGCCGGCACCGGGCTGAAGAATTCCAGTGCCTCCTCGACGGTCATCTCCAGCACTTCGTGGATGCTCTTGCCCTTGTAGTGGATCTCCAGGGTCTCGCGGTTGTAGCGCTTGCCCTTGCAGACATCGCAGGGAACGTAGATGTCCGGCAGGAAGTGCATCTCGACCTTGATCATCCCCTCGCCCTGGCACGCCTCGCAGCGGCCGCCCTTGACGTTGAACGAGAATCGCCCGGGCTTGTAGCCCCGTGAGCGAGACTCCTGGGTGCCGGCGAAGAGTTCGCGGATCGGCGTGAAGATGCCGGTGTAGGTGGCCGGGTTGGAGCGCGGGGTGCGTCCGATGGGGCTCTGGTCGATGTCGATGACCTTGTCGAGCTGGTCGAGCCCCTCGATCGTCTCATAGGCGGAAGGCGTCAAGGTGGTGGCGCGATTGAGCTCCCTGGCGGCAATGGGCATCAGCGTCGAGTTGATCAGCGTCGACTTGCCCGACCCGGAGACGCCGGTGACGCAGATGAACAGCCCCAGTGGTAGGGTGAGGGTCACATCGTGCAGGTTGTTGCCGCTGGCACCGGTCAGTCGCAGCTGCTTCTCGGGGTTGCCGGGGATGCGCCAGGGCGGTATCTCGATGCGGCGCTTGCCGGAGAGGTACTGGCCGGTCAGGGAGTCGGGGCTGGCCATGACATCCTCGGGGGTGCCCTGGGCGACGATCCGTCCGCCATGCACACCCGCGCCGGGGCCGATGTCCAGCACGTGGTCGGCGGCGCGGATGGCATCCTCGTCGTGCTCCACCACGATCACGGTGTTGCCCAGGTCGCGCAGGTGAATCAGCGTCTTGAGCAGGCGGTCGTTGTCGCGCTGGTGCAGGCCGATGGAGGGCTCGTCGAGGATGTACATGACGCCGACCAGGCCGGCGCCGATCTGGCTTGCCAGGCGGATACGCTGGGCTTCGCCACCCGAGAGGGTGTCGGCGCTGCGCTCCAGGTTGAGATAGTCGAGGCCGACGTTGACCAGGAATTCCAGCCGGGCATGGATCTCGTTGATGATCTTTTCGGCGATCTCGCCGCGGCGACCGGGCAGCGTGAGCTGGCGGAAGTAGTCCCAGGCCTCGCCGATGGGAAGCTCGACGATCTGGGGCAGGGTGCGTTCGTCGATGAACACGTGGCGCGACTCGAGGCGCAGGCGTGAGCCGTGGCAGCTGGGACAGGGTTGGTCGGCGATATAGCGCGCCAGCTCCTCGCGGACCATGCTCGATTCCGTCTCGCGGTAGCGGCGCTGCATGTTGGGGAGCACCCCCTCGAAGGGGTGCTCCCGGGTGACCTTGCGGCCGCGGTCGTTGACGTAGCTGAAAGCGATATCGTCGCTGCCGCTGCCATGCAGGATCACGTCCCGTTCATGGCGGGCCAGCTCCTGCCAGGGCGTCTCCAGGGCAAAGCGGTAGTGGCTGGCCACCGCCTGGAGCTGGCTGAAGTAGTAGACGCTGCGCCGGTCCCAGCCCTTGATCACGCCCTCGGCCAGCGACAGCTCCGGGTGGCTGATCAGCTTGTGGGGATCGAAGATCTGCTGCACCCCAAGGCCGTCGCAGGTAGGGCAGGCGCCGGCCGGGTTGTTGAACGAGAACATCCGGGGCTCGAGTTCGGCAATGGCGTAGCCGCACACCGGGCAGGCGAAGCGCGCCGAGAAGATGATGTCTTCGGCTTCGCCGTCCATGAAGTGAACCATGGCGATGCCGTCGGAGAGGCCCAGCGCCGTCTCGAAGGATTCCGCCAGCCGCTGCTGAAGGCCCTGGCGAACCTTGATGCGGTCGACCACTACGCTGATGTCATGCTTCTTGTTCTTGTCCAGCGGGGCGATGTCGTCGAGTTCGAGCACCTGGCCGTCGATCAGGGCGCGCACGAAGCCCTGGGCACGGAGCTCGGCAATCAGCTGCAGATGCTCGCCCTTGCGCCCCTTGACCACCGGGGCCAGCAGCATCAGCTTGCTGCCTTCTGGCAGCGCAAGCACCTGGTCGACCATCTGCGAGATAGTGCTCGCCTCGAGATCCTCGCTGTGCTCAGGGCAGCGCGGTGTGCCGGCACGGGCAAACAGCAGGCGCAGATAGTCGTAGATTTCGGTGATGGTGCCCACGGTGGAGCGAGGATTGTGCGAGGTGGACTTCTGTTCGATGGAGATCGCCGGCGACAGGCCTTCGATATGGTCCACGTCGGGTTTTTCCATCATCGACAGGAACTGACGGGCATAGGTGGAGAGCGACTCGACGTAGCGGCGCTGGCCTTCGGCATAGAGTGTATCGAACGCCAGCGAAGACTTGCCGGAGCCCGAAAGTCCCGTCACTACGATCAAGCTGTCCCGGGGCAGGTCGACGTCGATCTGCTTGAGGTTGTGAGTGCGGGCACCCCTGACCAGTATTCTGTCCATTCCCACCTCGTGACGCACGGCAAAACCTCGATTATACGTCCGCGGCACACCGGGCAGCAAAGCGGCTGTGGCGAGGGCGTTTCCTGTATGGTCCGGAACCGATAGAATAGGCGGTTCACCTAAGGGCCTCGAGCCCGCCTACCCATGGATTCTCGTCACTCTATGCGCAAGGTCTCTGGACTGCTGCTAGCCACCGAACGGCGGGCCATCACCGGCCTGGCGAGCCTGTATGCCACCCGGATGCTGGGGCTGTTCATGGTACTGCCGGTGCTGGCGCTCTATGCCGACGAGCTGGCCGGCGCCACGCCGCTACTGATAGGGCTGGCCCTGGGGGTCTACGGCCTGACCCAGGCGATACTGCAGATTCCCTTCGGCCTGCTCTCCGATCGTGTCGGTCGCAAGCCGGTGATCGCCGGCGGACTGCTGCTGTTCCTGCTCGGCAGCGTGGTGGCTGCCGGTGCGGATACCATCGGTGGCGTGATCCTGGGTCGCTGCCTTCAGGGTAGCGGTGCCGTTGCCGCGGCGATCATGGCGCTGCTGGCGGACCAGACCCGGGAGCAGGTGCGTACGGCCGCCATGGCCACCATTGGGCTCTCCATCGGCGTGGCCTTCGCAGTGGCCATGGTGCTCGGCCCCTGGCTGGCGGCGTCCTTCGGGCTGTCGTCGGTGTTCTGGTTTACCGCCATGCTGGCTGCGGTGGGGATCCTGGTGCTGTGGAAGCTGGTGCCGCCGGCGCCTCGCCGCATGCGCCATCGCGACGTGGGTATCGACCGGCAGCAGCTGAAGGTCATACTCACCCGGGCCGACCTGTGGCGTCTCGACCTGTCGATCTTTGCCCTGCACCTGGTGCTGATGGCAATCTTCGTCGCGGTGCCCTTTCGCCTTCTCGAGGCTGGCATCGGCGCCGAGCGGCACGGCCTGACCTATCTGGGTATCATGCTGCTGGCCTTCCTCTGCATGGTGCCGCTGGTGGTGCTGGCCGAGAAGCGCCAGCGCATGAAGGACATGTGCCTGCTGGCGATCGGGGCCATTGCCGTCAGCCTGGCGGGATTGGCCGGTATCGGTACCGGCGCCTGGGCGCTGTTCGCCTGGTTGCTGCTGTTCTTCACGGCCTTCAATCTGCTCGAGGCGACGCTGCCGTCGATGCTCAGCAAGTTGGCCCCGGCTGGGGCCAAGGGTACGGCCATGGGCGTCTACTCCACCAGCCAGTTCCTGGGTGCCTTTCTGGGTGGCTTGCTGGGTGGTTTTCTGGCCCAGCAGTGGGGGTTGCCTGCCGTCTTCGTTGGCAGCGCCCTGCTGGCCGGCATATGGTGGCTGCTGATGCTGGGCATGCCGGCGCCGCCCCACCTCTCGAGCGAAGTGGTCGAGCTGGATGAAGACCAACAGGACGATGCGCTGGATACCCTGATGGCGAGCTTCGCCGAAGTGGCCGGCGTTGAAGACGTGCTGGTCGTGCCCGAGGAGCGGCTGGCCTATCTTAAGGTGGACCGGCGGCGTCTCGACAGGGACGCCCTGGCCCGTCTGGTTCGGCCGGACCAGGACCGCGGTAACTGACCGGCAGCTCGGCGGGTGCCGACAGGGCTCCGCCGGGAATTCATGACAACGAGTGTATACAACCAATAGGGAGTCCAGCATGGCCCGTGGCGTCAACAAGGTCATTCTCATCGGCAACCTGGGGCAGGACCCCGAGGTCCGCTTCATGCCGTCCGGCAGTCCCGTCGCCAACCTGCGCGTCGCCACGACCGACACGTGGACCGACAAGCAGAGCGGCCAGAAGCAGGAGCGCACCGAGTGGCATTCGGTGGTGCTCTTCAACCGACTGGCCGAGATCGCCCAGCAATTCCTGAAGAAGGGCTCCCGGGTCTATCTCGAGGGTCGTCTGCAGACACGCAAGTGGCAGGGGCAGGACGGTCAGGATCGCTATACCACCGAGATCGTGGTCAACGACATGCAGATGCTCGATAGCCGAGGCGGCGATGCCCCCGGCCAGGGTGCGGGCTTTGGCGCGCAGGCCCAGGCGCCCCAGCAGGGGGGATACGGCAACGCTCCACATCAGCAGGGCGGTTATGGCGGCGGGCAGCCCCAGCCGCGCCCGGCCCCGGCGGCCCCCCCGCAACAGGGTGGCCATCAGCAAGGTGGGCAACAGCAGGGTGGTCAACAGCAGGGTGGCCAGCAGCACGGCAACTATGGTGCCCCCGACCCGGGCAGCTTCGACGATTTCGACGACGAGATCCCGTTCTGAGTGTCCAGGCCATGACTGGCGGAGGCGTTGAGTGAAGCTGTTGATACTGGATGCCGGTCACTGCCTGAACCTGGCGCTGGCTCGGGTGGCCCACCGCAGAAGCGATACCGAACTGGTCATCGAGCCCGGTATCGCCATTGATGCCGTCTATCTGCGCGAATTGAAGCCGGATGCGGTGATCATTCCGCCACTATCTGCGCCGATGGAGATCCAGCCCGCCGCCGTTGTGCGCCATGGCGAAGGGGTGGATATCGTCCTGGAAGCCTGCCGCGAGACCGATACGCCACTGGTCTGGTGCGTCTCCGATCAGCTCTACCAGGATGGCTTCGATACCCCGATCGACGAGCATGTGATCCCGGCGCCGCGGGACGAAAGCCTGCGGCGCCTGATCGCCATCGGGGATCGAATCCGCAGCAGCCACCCCCGTCACCTGATTGTGCGGCTGGGTCCGCTGTTCGCCCTGGAGGGCGGGCATGCCTGGCTGAGTGGGGTGATCGACAGCCTGATGGGCGGGGAGGATGTTCGGGCCGCCCAGGACGTCATCTTCTGCCCAACCTCGGCCGATGCCGTGGCCATGGCACTGATCGGCATGCTGCATCAGCTTGGCTGCGGTTCCACCGCCTGGGGCGCCTATCACCTGGCGGGCACGGAGCCGGTCAGCGCCTATACCTTCACCACCATGGTTCGCACGCAACTGTCGACTCGCCTCGAGGGGCTGGGGGAGCAGGTGGTACTGGGCGAGGTGAAGGCGCTCAAGCATCATCACGACCAGCCGCTGCGACGCGTGCTCAACTGTCGCCGCGTGCTGGAGGCCTTCGGCGTGCATCAGAAGCCCTGGCGGCTGGAGGTGGGGCGCCTGCTGGATGACTGGTGTCAGTCGCGGCGACCACTCGAGGAGGGTGACGCTCCCCCATGAATGTTATTCGCAGCCTGTTGTTTTATCTGGGCTATTTTCTGGCCATTCTGGTATGCGGGGGGCTGTTCCTGCCGGTGGCGCCGCTTCTGCCACTGCAGGCCCGATACCGGTTGCTCAACCTCTATAATCATTTCATTACCGCCTGGTTTCGCTGGACCTGCGGGGTGCGCTACCGGGTCAGCGGCAGGGAGCACCTGCCCGAAGGCCCCTGCGTGATCCTGGCCAATCATCAGTGTGAATGGGAAACCATCTATCTCCAGATTCTCAAGCCGCCGGTGTGTACGGTGCTCAAGCAGGAGCTGCTCCGAATTCCCCTCTTCGGTTGGGGGCTGCGACTGTTGCACCCCATTGCACTGGACCGCTCGAAGCCGGCGCGGGCCATGCGTCAGGTCCTGACCCAGGGTGTGCAGCGGCTGAACGAGGGTCTGTCGGTATTGATATTTCCCGAGGGTACCCGGGTAGCGCCGGGCGAGCGTCGGCGCTACAACAAGAGCGGAACGGTGATTGCCTGCCGTGCGGGGGTGCCGGTGTTGCCTGTGGCGCATAACGCCGGCGAGCGTTGGCCGGGTCGACACTGGGTCAAGAACCCGGGGCTGCTGAGTGTCGTGGTGGGTGAGCCCATTGCCACCGAGGGCCGCACGCCCGAAGAGGTGCTGGTCGAGGTGGAGGCGTGGATCGAGGCTCGCCTGACGGAGATTTCCGAAGTGCCGCGGCCCGAGGCCCCTGCGCCTGACCGCGGAAGGCGTGTCCGCTCCACGTCATAAATGTGCCGGTCAGGAGAAAACCGGGGCACTAAAAAGGCGTCCGCGAAGCGGACGCCTTTTTTGAGGGTGCGACAGATTTCAGTAATAGACCGGCTCAGTCGCGATAACGCTGGAGTACCAGGCAGGCGTTGGTGCCGCCGAAGCCGAAGCTGTTGGAGAGCACGCGTTCGATGGATACGCCGTCGCGACGGCTGGTGACGATATCGAAACCGGCGGCCTGGTCATCGAGTTCCTCGACGTTGGCCGAAGCGGCGATGAAGTCGTTCTCCATCATCAGCAACGAGTAGATCGTTTCCTGTACGCCGGTAGCGCCCAGCGAGTGACCGGTCAGCGACTTGGTGGAGCTCATGGCCGGCGTACTGTCGCCGAACACCGCACGGATGGCCTTGAGTTCGGCGACATCCCCCACCGGCGTCGAGGTGCCATGGGTGTTGATATAGTCGATATCGCCTTCCACCGTGGCCAGCGCCTGGCGCATGCAGCGAGTCGCGCCTTCACCCGACGGGGCCACCATGTCGTGGCCGTCGGAGGTGGCGCCATAGCCGACCAGCTCCGCGTAGATCTTCGCGCCGCGGGCGCGGGCGTGTTCCAGCTCTTCGAGCACCAGCATGCCACCGCCACCGGCGATGACGAAGCCGTCGCGGGCCTTGTCGTAGGGCCGTGAGGCTTTCTCGGGCGTGTCGTTGTAGTGCGTCGACAGGGCGCCCATGGCATCGAACAGGCAGGAGAGGGTCCAGTGCTCCTCCTCGCCGCCGCCGGCGAAGACGATGTCCTGCTTGCCCAGCTGGATCTGCTCCATGGCGTTGCCGATGCAGTGGGCCGAGGTGGCGCAGGCCGAGGAGATCGAATAGTTGACCCCCTTGATCTGGAAGGGCGTGGCCAGGCAGGCGGAAACGGTGCTGCCCATGGTGCGGGTGACCCGATAGGGACCGACCCGGCGCAGGCCTTTTTCGCGCATGACATCGGCGGCTTCGACCTGGTTGGCGCTGGAAGCGCCGCCGGAGCCGGCAATCAGGCCGGTTCGCTCATGGGAGACCTGTTCCGGCGTAAGCCCCGAATCCTCGACGGCCTGGGCCATGCTGACATACGCATAGGCCGCCGCATCGCCCATGAAGCGGCGCAGCTTGCGGTCGATGAGGGAATCGAGGTCGATATCCACGGCGCCGGCCACCTGGCTGCGAAAGCCGCGTTCGGCATATTCTTCCTTGAAGCGAATGCCCGAGCGCCCGTTCCTTAGCGCCTCGACGACCGCCTGCCGGTCGTTGCCCAGGCAAGATACGATGCCCAGGCCGGTGACTACCACTCGTCGCATGGAAGCCTCCTGATCAGAAATTCGCGGTAGAAGTGAACAGGCCGACACGCAGGTCGTGTGCCTGATAGATCTCGCGGCCGTCGACAGTCACTGTGCCATCGGCCATGCCCAGTATCAGGCGCCGGGTGATGATGCGCTTGATATTGATCTGGTAGGTGACCTTCTTGGCATCGGGCAGAATCTGGCCGGTGAACTTCACCTCACCACAGCCGAGTGCGCGCCCCCTGCCGGGGTGGCCGAGCCAGCCCAGATAGAAGCCCACCAACTGCCACATGGCGTCCAGCCCCAGGCAGCCGGGCATGACAGGGTCGCCGGGGAAGTGGCAGTCGAAGAACCAGAGGTCGGGGTGTATATCCAGTTCGGCGGTCAGTTCGCCCTTGTTGAACTGGCCTCCCGCTTCGTGGATATGCGTGATGCGATCGAGCATCAGCATATTGGGGGCCGGCAATTGGGCATTGCCGGGGCCGAAAAGCTCACCGCGGCTGCACGCCAGCAGTTCTTCGCGTACGAAAGAGTGTTGCTTGGTCACTGAGTCGTTCCGAGTCGCAGTTGTTGTGGGCCTTCCCGCGAGTATAGCGGACGCGGCATTGGCTCTTGGGCCGTCCCGCCCTGGGCGGCCCTGCCTAGTCTACTGGCGGAGGCCGGTGATTGCACGTCAGGCATGACGCGAGGTGCCGGAGCGATTAAAGTGAATGCGTTTGCAGTCGATAATCGACTGTTAGTTCGATGCACGGCACGGGCGCGACTTCCCCTTCATCCGTCAGACCGGGATACGACATGTGGTCACCTTTCGCGATCAATCGCCCGTTGGCCTGGGCCGCAATGGCTGCGCTGCTGGCATGCGTCTGGCTGCCTGGTCCTGGCTTGCGCCTGATGGCGGCGACCATCGTGGTCGCTGGCCTTTCCCATATATGGCGGCAGCTGCGACGTGAGCGACAGAATGCCGACCTGATGCAGCAGGCGCTGATGCTCTCCGAGGAGGGCGTGCAGATCACCGATGCCGAGAACCGTATCCTGGCGGTCAACCCAGCCTTCACCCGAATCACCGGCTTCACCGAGGAGGAGGTGCGAGGCGTCAATGCGGCCAACCTGGTGGCGTCCCGGCACGACTCCAGCTTCTTCAAGCGCTTCTGGCAAACCCTGGAAAGCAAGGGACGCTGGGAGGGTGAGATATGGAATCGGCGCAAGCAGGGCGACGAGTACCCCGAGTGGCTGCGCGTCAAGGCAGTGGTGGGCAGGAAAGGCAGGATCACCCACTATGTCGGCACCTTCACCGACATTTCCGTTCACAAGGCCCGCGAGCAGGACCTGCGGCGCATCGGCTTCGAGGACCCGCTCACCGGCTTGCCCAATCGGCGTCGACTGCATGATCTGATGACATCGCGCCTGCGTCACCTGAGAGCCGGCGAAAGTCTCGATATGGCGATCATCGATATCGACGGCTTCAAGTCGGTCAACGACAGCCTGGGTGTCGATCAGGGCGACCGTTTACTGGCCAGGTTCGGGCAGCGCCTGGCGGGGCATGTGGCGGGTGGCGTGGTGGGGCGCCTGGGCGGCGACGAATTCCTGGTGATCCGCACCACCACCTTCGACGACCATGACAAGTGGATTGCCGGCCTGCGTGAACACCTGGGCGAGCCCTTCGAGATCGATCACCGCTCCCTGCGGCTGGGACTGTCGATCGGCAGCTGCCGAGCCCCCGAAGACGGCAGCGACTCCGGAGTACTCTTCCAGCGGCTCGAGTCGGCGCTCTACTCGGCCAAGCGTCACGGCCGCAACGTCAGCCAGCGCTTCCGGCCGGCACTGGACGTTCAGGACACGCCGCAGATGGCGCTCGTCTATAGCCTGCGTGACGCATTGGCCAACGGCGGCCAGCTGGAACTCTATTACCAGAGCCAGCATCGTACCAGCGATGGCCTAGTGGTGGGGCTGGAGGCCCTGCTGCGCTGGCGGCATCCCGAGCACGGCCTCGTTTCGCCGGGCGACTTCATTCCCCTGGCCGAGCGGCACGGCCTGATGGGCATGCTTGGCAACTGGGTCATCGACGAGGCCCTGGGGCAGATGGCGCGCTGGCAGGAAATGGGTATGCCCAAGCTGCCGGTATGGATCAACATCTCGGCCATCCAGATGTTTCAGGGCGAGCTGGAGTCGGCGCTCTCCTCCGGCCTGGCCCGCCACGGTATCGCGGCCGGCCAGCTTGGCCTCGAGCTGACCGAGTCGGTGCTGCTCGACGAACGCGCCGGCGATATCGTCCCGCGCCTCGAGGCCCTGCGAGAGCGTGGCCACCGCATTGCCATCGACGATTTCGGTACCGGCTATTCGTCCTTGGGCTACCTCAAGCGCCTGCCGCTGGACAAGATCAAGCTGGACCGGGCCTTCATCCGCTCGCTGCCTGACGACCCCGCCGATGCCGCCATCGTCAGTGCGGTGCTGGCCATGGCCCGGGGGCTGTCGCTGGATGTCATTGCCGAAGGGGTGGAGACCCAGGGACAGCTTGATTTCCTGCGCGATGCCGGCTGTCGTCTGGTGCAGGGTTTCTACTTCGCCCGCCCAATGGCGGTCGGCGCATTGGCGGAGCACTGGCAGAGCCTCGCCGGCCAGTCGTCGACAGTCCAACTGGGCACCACCCCCGTCGTCTGATCGCTGCCTGTGATCACGGCTGACCCTCCAGCGGTGCCGGACGGGCGCCGGGGCGGGCCAGCAGCAGGTGGCAGGTACCGATCGTCCGCTCGAGAAAGCCCCCCTCGCAGTAGCAGAGATAATAGCGCCACAGGCGAATGAAGCGCTCCTCGTAGCCCAGCTTTCTCACCGTCTCCAGGTTCGCCTCGAAGCGGTGGCGCCACTCCCGCAGCGTGCGGGCGTAATGGGGGCCGATCTCGTCGAGTGCCAGCACGTTGAGCGAGGTATGGCGGGCCATGGCGTCGAGGATGACCCGGTGAGAGGGCAGGAAGCCTCCGGGAAAGACGTGACGCTTGATGAAGTCCATCTCGCGCTTGGCGGCCTCGAAGCGCTGGTCGCGTATGGTGATGGCCTGCAACAGGGCGAGGCCATCGGCGTTCAGCAGTCGATCCAGCGTCTTGAGGTAGGTCGGCAGGTACTGATGCCCCACGGCCTCGATCATCTCCACCGATATCAGCCGGTCGAAGCGGCCCTCCAGCTTCCGGTAGTCCTGTTGCAGCAGCGTGATCCTCTCCTCCAGCCCTTCTTCACGGATGCGCCGTGCCGTATAGGCGTACTGCTCGGCGGAAATGGTCGTGGTGGTGACACGACAGCCGCGCGTCTTCGCCGCATGGATGGCCAGCCCGCCCCAGCCGGTACCGATCTCCAGCAGATGATGCTCCGGCCGGACGTCGAGCTTTGCCAGCATCAGATCGAGCTTGTGGGTCGAGGCCTCTTCGAGAGTGGCATCGGCACGGGGGAAGACGGCACTGGAATACATCCGGTGTTCGCGGTCCAGAAAGGTGGCGAACAGGTCGTTGCCGATGTCGTAGTGGGCGGCAATGTGACGCTTGGCGCCGCGGTGAGTGTTTCGCTGCAAGGCGTTCAGGGCGGCCAGCAACCATCGACCCATCCGGGCGGTGCCGTTTTCCATGTCACGATTGACTCGTTCCAGGTTGGCGGCGAACAGGCGGATCAGCGCTACCAGATCGTCTGCATCCCAGTCGCCGTCGAGGTAGGCTTCGGCCGCCCCCACGCTACCCCCCAGGGCCAGGCGCTGCCAGGCCCGTGGATTGCGAACCACCAGCGTCACGCGCAGCGGGCCGTCCTGGCCGAGAAGGTGGCAGTGGCTGCCTTCGATCAGGGTGATCCGGCCGCCCTCCAGGCGGTCGAGCTGGGCCATCACCCGAGGTCGGAGCCAGCGTGTCAGGCGCCCGCCGTTGACGGGCACCGGGCGGCAGGAAGCGGAACGTAAGGACGTCACGGTGAAGTCTCCTCGCGGGTGGAACAAGCGGGATGGTCATGGATCGGCACACCCTTGCGCCATAGACGCAGCGCCTCCAGGTGAATGGCGGCTCGGCTCTTGAGATTCATCCAGGGCTGACGCGCCAACGTTTCCAGCAGCACTCGTCGGGTGGCCGGCCTGGCGGCGAGGAGCAAGGTGGCATCGAAGTGACGCTCTTGCTCACGCCAGTTCTCCATATGCATCAGCAGCCGGCCACCCGGCGTGTTGAAGCGCCAGCGGTAGGTCATGTCCATGGGGTGGAAGGGAGACACATGCATCGCCTTGTCGAAGCTGGCGGTGTGATGGCTCCGCTCAGGGTCAACGCGGCAGGCGTAGCGGGTGCGTTCTCCCCAGGGCGTATTGGTTACCTCGGCGAGCAGGGCGCGCAAGCTGCCGTCGCTGTCGTGGAGGTAATAGAGCGACAGGGGGTTGAAGCCCGAGCCCAGGGTGCGCAGCTGCGTCAGCAGGCAGATGCGGCCCTCCGGGGCGACACCGAGCTGGCGCTCGACCTCCTCTCGCACGGCCTGCTTGAGTGGCCGGTCATGGGGTGCCAGGTAGTCGCTGCGACGAAAGCGCGCCAGGGCCGGCCGCCGGGCGCTGAAGCCGGGGACGCCATCGAACAGCGTGGGCAGTTCATCCAGGTCGAGCCAGGCCATCCACAGCCGATAGACGAAGGCATGCTCCCGCGGCAGGAAGCGGCGGTGTCGCAGGGTGCCGTGATAGACCCGTGACCGGGGGGCGGCGGTCATGACGACGCCTCCAGGGCAAGCGGGGGCGTAGCGGCAGGGGGCCGCTGTTCGTCGCAGCCGAGGGCGCGCGCCACACGCAGGGCGCTCCACACGCCATCCTCGTGAAAGCCGTTGCGCCAGTAAGCGCCGCAGAAATGGGTGCGCCGGCGCACGCTGGAGATCTCGGCGTGGCGGGCTTGCGCCGCCTGCCCGGCCAGCGAGAACTGGGGGTGCGCGTAGCGGAATCGCCCGAGCACCTTCGTCGGGTCGATGGCAGCACTGTCGTTGAGCGTGACGCAGAAGGTGTGCGCGGTATCGAGCCGCTGCAGGATGTTCATGTTGTAGGTCACGGCGGCCCGGGCGTCTTCGCCCCGCCCATCGAGGCGGTAGTTCCAGCTTGCCCAGGTGCGGCGGCGGCGGGGCAGCAGCCGGGTGTCGGTGTGCAGTACCACGTCGTTGTCTCGATAGGGCAGCGCGGCGAGTATGTCGCGCTCGTCGGGGGTGGCGTCCACCAGCAGCCCCTGGGCCTGGTCCGCATGACAGGCCAGTACCACCTGATCGAACCTTTCCCGGCCCGCCCGGGAATCGATGAACACGCCTTCCGGGCCACGGTGGATGCCGAGCACCGGGGTGGCCAGCCGGATGCGCTCGGCATAGGGCGCGGTCAGTGCCGGAATGTAGGCGCGAGAGCCGCCCACCAGGGTGTACCACTGAGGTCGGTCGTTGACCGAAAGCAGGCCGTGGTGATGAAAGAAGCGCAGGAAGAAGAGGGCCGGGAATGTGCGCATGTCGCGAACACTTGCCGACCAGATGGCCGCGCCCATGGGCAGCAGGTAGCGGCGCTGGAAATCGCGGCCGTAGCCGGCCTGGTCCAGGTAGTCACCGAGGCTCATGTCGCCGCCAAGGCTACCGCTCTCCAGTTCGTGAAGAGCACGCCGGTTGAAGCGCAGGATATCGGCCAGCAGGCGATAGAAACGGGGGCTCAGCAGGTTGCTGCGCTGGGCGAACAGGGAGCCCAGGGTATGTCCGTTGTACTCGAAATCCAGCGGCGTCTCATGCACCGAGAAACTCATCTCAGTGGGCTGGCTGGCAACGCCGAGTTCGGTGAGCAGGCGCTGAAAATGAGGGTAGGTGCGGTCGTTGAAGACGATGAACCCGGTATCGATGGCGTGGTGTTGGCCTCCCAGCTCCACATCAACGGTCGCCGTATGCCCGCCCAGCCGGTCGGCGGCCTCGAACAGCGTCACCGTATGACGCTGGCTGAGGTACCAGGCGGCGGCCATGCCGCTGATGCCGCTGCCCACCACGGCGACGTGCTGAGCGGCTGGCGAATCTGGGTTGCCGGGGGAGAAGGAGGCGGTCATGGGCGGGGCTCACTGGGCGTTGGGCGCACCAGGCGAAGGCCCAGGCGATGACGCAGGGTCGGGGGCAGGATGCCCATCAGTCGCACTCCCAGGGTGAAGCGGCGGGGAAAATGGATGTCTAGCCGGCGTCGCTCGAGACCGTCGAGAATCGCGTCGGCAGCCGCGGTGGCAGAGATCCGCATGGGCATGGGGAAGTCGTTGCGCGCCGACAGGGGCGTGTCGACGAAACCGGGGTGGATCAGGCTGATATCGATGCCTTCGTCGTACAGGTCCAGGCGCAGCGACTCCAGGAAATGGCTCAGGGCGGCCTTGGATGCGCCGTAGGCGGCCGCCCGGGGCAGCGGCACGTAGGCCGAGGCGCTTGAGGTCGCGGCGAGCAGCGGGCGACTGCCTTCGGCACGAGCCTTGCGCAGCAGCGGCAGTGCGGCATCCAGGCAGTGAAGGACGCCGAAGAAATTGGGCGCGAAGACTCGCTGCACCAGGTCGAGATCGAACCGCCGTGCGTCCAAGTATTCGCAGGTGCCGGCATTGAATATCGCCAGGTCCAGACGGCCGAACAGGTCGTCGAGATGATCCCCCGCGGCGCGTACCGCCTCACGGTCGCTCACGTCCACCGGCAGCAGCAGAGCATTGCTTCGGGCGCCGGCGAGTTCGGCCAAGGCGTCGAGGTTACGGGCACTGAGTGCCACGTGATGCCCTTCATCCAGCAGGCGCGTGGCCAATGCGCGCCCGATACCCGAGGTCGCTCCAGTCAGCCAGACAACCCGCCTTCCACTCAATGCCACCATGCCGCCTCCCTGAGCGCACCGCTGGGCAGTGCCGGTTACTCGCCCAGGCGGCGCTTCAGCAAGCGAACCGTCGGGCCCAGAATCGGCAGGTGCTCGTAGAGCATGGCGCCGGCATCGAAGAAATCACGATGTCGACACACCCGCCGTGGGTCTTCAGCCGGGAAAGACAGCCTTGAGCACCCATCCACCGAGACGGGGCGGCCGCGGGCCAGACGCGGATGGATCAGCCGCATCGTCCAGGTCACACAGGCCTCGTGGCCCTGGTGCAGGCGGTCGTGGAACTCGAAGCTGCACTCGGTCACATTTTCGTACAACCCACGGAAGTACCTTTCCAGCGCATCCCGTCCCTGGATATGGTGCAGAGGGTCGGTGAAGACCACATCCTCAGTATATACCTCGTACAGTTTATTTGTATAGGTTGTGTCTAGTTTATTGAAGAAGGCGCAGAAGGCCTCCAGGGCAGGTTCCTGGCTCATGGGGTGGCTCTCCCGTGGGTGGGGTCAGTCGGGTTTCAGTGCCTTGAAGGCGTCAATCGCTCTTAGCCTGGCGACCTTGTGATCGACGACCGGTGGTGGGTAATGGGTCTGTTGACGTTGCTCCGCGGACGGAGCCAGCCTGCCCTTGGGGGGAAGCGCGGCCAGCTCCGGCACGAATTTGGCGATGAAGGCACCCTCGGAGTCGAAGCGACTCGACTGGGTGGTCGGGTTGAAGACGCGGAAATAGGGTGCGGCGTCGGTGCCGGTGGAAGCCGCCCACTGCCAGCCACCGTTGTTGGCGCAGAATTCGCCGTCGACAAGATGATGCAGGAAGAAGCTCTCGCCGCGTCGCCAGTCGATCAAGAGGTGCTTGCTGAGGAACATGGCGGTGATCATGCGCAGGCGGTTGTGCATCCAGCCGGTCTGCACCAGCTGGCGCATGGCGGCATCGACGAGGGGGTAGCCGGTACGCCCTTCGCACCAGGCACGAAAGCCGGCTTCGTCATTGCGCCACGCCACGTATTCGGTATGCCGCTGAAAGGCGCGGTGCTGGCACACCCTCGGAAAGCCCGCAGCCACGTGCTGGTAGAACTCACGCCAGACCAGTTCGTTCACCCAGGCCACGAGGCCGGCATCCCCCTCGGCCAAGCGGCCATGGTTTTCGCCAAGCACCGCCTGCAGGCACTGGCGATGGGAAACCATTCCCAGTGCCAGGTAGGGCGAGAGCTCGCTGGTGCCCTGGATGGCCGGAATGTCACGCTGCCGCGCATAGTGCCGACCACGAAAGCGCAGAAAACGCTCGAGCCGGTCGGCCGCCGGTTCTGCGCCGGCAGGCCAATCCTCGGTGGCCACGGGCTGTTCGCCGAGATGGGGAGAGGGCGGCAGTGGGTCGCTGGCAATGGCCGGGGGTGACTGGGGAGGAGGGGTATCGTGAAGGGTCAGGCGCTCGGCGCTGAGCTGCCGGTGCCAAGCCTTGGCGAAGGGAGTGAAGACGCGATAGTAGCCCCCGTTTCCCGTCAGCAGCTCGCCGGGGGCAAAGGCCGTGGCGTCGTGATGCCCTCTGGCGGAGAGCCCGGCCCGCTCGAAGTCGGTGATTACGGTCTGATCGCGGCGCTGTTCGTCCAGCGGGTACTCGCGATTGAAATGCAGCCTCTGCGCACCGGTTTCCCGAGCCAGGGCGAGCAGGGTTGTCGGGGCCTGGTCGTAGGCCTCGATATCCCGGTGCAGCAGCGGAATGTTCAGGCCGGCCAGCTCCCTGCGCAGTGCCGATACGCCACGGTGCCAGAAGTCGAGCTTGTTGGCGCCATGGCCATGGCGCTGCCACTGGGGCAGGCAGCGCAGGAAGACCGCTACCACAGGGCCCTGGCGTGCTGCGGCAGCCAGTGCGGTATTGTCATGGACTCGCAGGTCGCTGCGAAACCACATCAGTACGCAGGTCATGCTGGCTCCTGGATTGGGGAACAATCAGGCGTTGTGAAGCAGGGAGCGTAGCCTCGCCAGCGCCAGGGGGAGGTCATCTCCCAGCAGCTCCACATGGGTATCGACGAGGTCGTTGCCGCGTATGCGCGCTACCGGCCCGCAGAGGCCCAGGGGAACATCGAGCTGCTCGGCGAGGCGTGGAAGCTGCCGGCGAATCAGGTCAGGGCGCTCGGCACGGCCGCTGACCAGCATCAGTGCCGAGGCCTTCAGGCGCTCCACCGCCAGCGGCAGTTCACCGAAAGGCACGGAGCCGTCGAGCAGTTGGATACGATAGCCGGCATCGCTGCCGGCCAGGGCTGCCAGCAGCAGCCAGAGCGGGCCTGGGTCATCGGGCAGCGCGCACATCAGTACAACCGGCCCCTTGACGACCTGATTGGCATGAAAGAGCCGGGTGCCGATCAGCGTGCGCAGGAAGGTTTCCAGGTTGACCCGTTGCAGCCTGGCGCCGAGCTGGTCGTCCCAATGCTCTTCCAGCTCGCGTATGGTGGGTTGCCAAAGTTCTTCCAGGCTGGTGGTCACCGGGTAAAGCGCCAGACTCTGGTTGAACAGGCGCTCCAGCTGCGCCATGTCCAGTGCCTCCACGGCGGCGACCAACTGGCGACGCTGGCTCGGCCAGTCCCCGGAGGCGGGCTCGGAGAGGGGGGGCGCTTCGGGCTGGTCGAGTAGTTCCTTGACCTGGCTGACCGGCACGCCGCGGCTCAACCACTGCAGGATCTGCTCGACACGCTCGATGTCTTCGCGTGCATAGAGGCGGTGACCCTTGGGGGTACGCTGAGGGCGGATCAGCCCATAACGACGCTCCCAGGCGCGCAGGGTGACCGAATTGACACCGGTTATGCGCGACACTTCGCGGATCGGATAGAGCGGCGTGTCGGCCGGGTGGGTTGCCTTGTCGGTCATGCTCACATCTGCCTCTCGCTGTTGTCAGGGCCGTTCCAGGCCGCCAAAGGATGCCTGGCATCCGGGCGCGACTCTCCATGGTGGACAATATTGTACATCAATCGCGTGATGTACAACCGTTGCTGTTGCGATCAGTGCAAGCAGCTCGCCAAACGGTTGGGCGAGCCGCTATGAAGCCAGTGGGACACGATGTCAGTCGCTAGCCGCCAGGGCATGCCCCAGGTGATGGCCGGAGAGCCAGGCATCCTCCACCCGTGGCCCACGCCAGCCGTCGCCGCAAAGCGCAAGGCCGTTGGCCGAGAGCCGATAGTCCCGATTGATAGCCTCGCCAGCGGCGAAGACGTCGGGTTGGGCGTAACGCCAACGGTGGCCGCCGATCGCCGTGATGGCGGGCAGTGCAGTCGTATCCGGCAAGGTCTTGCGAAAGGCGGTCAGCAGACTGTTTGCCACGCTGGTTTCATGCATTTCCAGGTGCGCTTCGCTCCACTCCAGCCGGGCCAGCAGGGTGAGGCTTTCACCCTGCTGCTCACGGCCGGGTTTGTGGTCGTTGCGGGCGACGAAGCGCAGCGGGCCGTCGGAAAACATCACGGCCTGCCAGTCGGGGGAAACCCCCGGCGCCGTGGCCAGCGGCTGGTCGAAGCAGGCCCATGCCGCCCAGCAGGGGCGCTGGATGACGCCCTCGCATGCCTCCGCCAGCCGGGAGTCATGCGGCGCCACCAGTCCCTGGGCCTGGGGCGAAGGCGCCGTGATCACGACATGGTCGAAGGGACCATGGTGCTGCCGGGCCTGATCCTGAAGCGTCCACCGGCCATTGTCTCTTGCCAGCGAGACGATACGACAGCTCACCTCCAGGGCCAGTCCCCGGGAAAGATGGCGCGTTACCGCGCTCATGCGTGGCTTGCCTGCGTAGCGTTCTCTGCCATCATGACGGTAGTGCCAGCTATCGTTCGTGACCCGCCAAAGTTTCCAAGGCCAGGGCGCTATCAGGCCGGCCTTCAGCCAGGTTTCGGCTTCACGGCGAAAGGCCTCGTGTCTGACGCTGAAGAACTGCGCGCCGATATCCACCGTGGCGGCAGCGAGGCTCCGGCTGGTCATGCGACCGCCGGGGCCGCGGGATTTCTCGAACAGGGTGACCCGCCAGCCGGCTTCGTCGAGGACGCGCGCACAGGCCAGGCCGGCGATACCTGCGCCGATGATGGCGGCTGTGGGGCGTGTCGGTGATGACATGAAGACCTCACGCAGGGGGCGGTATTTACGTTAGACTAGCAGAAGCGTACAACGACTGTATAACTTTATGTGCGCGGTCATGAATCCAGGGGAGGAGAGAGCTATGCGTGTGCTGATGACGGGTGGCAGTGGCTTTGTGGGGCAGCGCCTCTGCCAGCGCCTCAAGGAGGCGGGGCATCGCCTGCAGGTGGTCTCGAGAGACCCCAATGATGCAAAGGGGCAGCTTCCGGCGGGCACCGATGTTCGTCGCTCCGTGCTGGACTTCGTTGACGCGCCACCGGACGCCATCGTCAACCTGGCCGGTGAGCCGATAGCGGCGCGACGCTGGAGCGACAACCAGAAGAAGCGGCTGATCGACTCCCGAGTCAATATCACCCGTGACCTGGTGATTCTCTGTGAGCAGCTCAAGCAGTCGGGGGGACAGGCACCGCGTGTGATGGTGTCGGGCTCGGCCATGGGATACTACGGCGACCAGGGCGACCGCGAGGTCACCGAAGAGACGCCGCCCCATGATGAGTTCGCCCACCGCCTCTGCAAGCGCTGGGAGGACACCGCCCGGGAGGCGGCGGACTTCGGTACCCGGGTTGCCTTGCTGCGTACCGGGCTGGTGCTGGACCTTGGAGGCGGCAGCCTGCAGAAGATGCTGCCGCCCTTCAAGCTTGGGCTGGGGGGGCGCTTCGGCGACGGCAAGCAGTTCATGCCCTGGATCCATCGCGAGGACCTGGTGCGCATCATCCTGTTCCTGCTGGAGCACGGCGAGATGGAAGGTCCCTTCAACGGCAGCGCCCCCAAGCCGGTGACCAACGCTGAATTCCCCCGGCCCTTGGCAGGTCAGCTCCATCGTCCCGCCGCGCTACCGGTACCCGCCATCGCCCTGGAGACCGCCTTCGGCGAGATGGCGCGGCTGCTGCTGACCGGTGCCGACATGCGTCCCCGGCGGCTGCTCGACGCGGGCTTCGAGTTTCGCTACCCCACCCTGGAAGAGGCGCTGGCGGAGATCCTGGGCAGGCGCTGAGCCTGCCCAGAGGCGCTCAGCGGCTATCCTGGTCCACCGTGACGATTACCCGCACGGCGTCAAGCCGTAGCCGGGCTCCATCAATGGACGTGTCCAGCGCACGGCGTTCGCGCCGCATGGCGTCGAGTTCCTCCTCGCGCACGGCTGGGTTGAGCCGGGCCAGGGCCTCCAGGCGGGCGAGGTCGCTATCCAGCTCGCTGCGCATGCGGGTCTGGGCCGCTTCGATGATGCTCGGCAGTTCCCGTTCGGCTTCCGACTCGCCCTGGGCGAGCAGCCCACGCAGCTGATCGTGACGGCTGCGGATCAAATCCCTTGCCATCGCCTTCTTGACCTTCTGCAGGTTCTTCGACAGCCCCGTGAAGGAGACCTTGTCGGTGAGTACGGCGCCGGATTCGTCGAGCAGTACCCGCACGGCGGTGGGCGGCAGGAAGCGGTTCACATGCAGCTGCCTCGGTGCTGGACAGTGAGTGCGGAAGACCAGCTCCACCATCAGTCGCCCAGCGGGAATCGCCGGATGCTTTAGCAAAGACAGGGCGGTATTGCCCATGGTGCCATCGATGATCCGTCCCATCATCTCGCGCAGCAGCGGGTGCTCCCAGGAGAGCCGCTGAACATCGTCGCGGGCCAGGGCGCGGGACCGGGAGAGGGTTGCCGTAAAACCCTCTTCGCCCTTGGCCAGGCCCGGGAGGCCATCAAGCATGTGCTGGCCTGGCTGCAAGTGCAGCAGGCCGTTGCCAAGCTCTTGGCTGTCGACGCCAAAGACATCCATGGCCTGATCCAGGTAACGGGGCAGTGCGGCATCGTCGTCCAGCTCGCGGATGGCACTGGCCACCGCCTCGGCGCGTGCCGGACGGCAGGCATTGAGTTCCAGCAGCCGGTTGCGTCCGGCATCACGCTCGGCCAGGCGGCTGAGGAAGAGCATGCGGGTTTCGGCAATGACCTCTTCCAGCGCCTCATCGTCGAGCAGGGCCTCGGAGAGAGCGTCGCCGAAGGCATCGAAGAGTTCGTTGCCCACACCGTGGGGTGCCAGGAAGGCATCCATGCCGTCCCGGTACCAGCGCAGCAGTCGCTCGGCGGGACTGCCCTCGAACAGCGGCACATGGATCTCGATGGCGTGGCGCTGGCCAATGCGATCCAGGCGGCCGATGCGCTGCTCGAGCAGGTCGGGATGCTGGGGGAGGTCGAACATCACCAGGTGGCGACAGAACTGAAAGTTGCGCCCCTCCGAGCCGATCTCCGAGCAGACCAGCAGCTGGCTGCCCTCCTCCTCGTCGGCAAAGTCAGCGGCGGCACGGTCCCGCTCCACCAGGCTCAGGCCTTCATGGAAGACCGGGGCATGGATGCCACCCAGCACCCGCAGTGCCTCGGCAAGCTCCTCGGCCGTTTCGCGGCCGTGGGCGATCACCAGCACCTTGTCGCCAGCGAAGCCGTGCTCGCCGTCATCGCTCAGCCGCTCCATCAGCCACGTTACCCGGTTGTCGAATTGCCACCAGGGCTCGGCGTTGAGCGGATCCTCGGTCAGGGCGCGATACATGGCGTCCGGGTAGATCAACACATCTGGATGATCGAGTCCGGTCTCGATCAGCAGCTCGTCGAGGTAGTCCTCGTCGCGCTCGAGCTTGCGGAAGGCGCGCCGGTAGGGGGAAGGCGGGGCCAGGGTCGCCAGGTGCAGGCGGCGCTCGGGGAAGCCGCCGACGTGACGGCGGCTGTTGCGGAACATCACCCGGCCGGTGCCGTGGCGGTCCAGCAGCTGGTCGCGCAGCTGATTGCGAGCGCTCTCCTGCTGGTGTGCGTCGCTCTCGGGGTTGGTCAGGGTGGCCAGCAGGGCCAGGCTGTCGGGCTCCTCAATCACCGCCGCAACCCGCCCGCGATTCTCCCCGTCGCTGCCGTCGCCTGCAGGCAGGCGCTCCAGGGCATCGATGGCCCGGGCCACCTCCACATAGTGCTGCTCCTCGTCGCGGAAGCGCTCGAGACTGTGGTAGCGGTCCGGGTCGAGCAGGCGCAGGCGGGCGAAGTGGCTCTCCAGCCCCATTTGCTCCGGTGTCGCGGTCAGCAGCAACACGCCGGGTACCGTCGAGGCGAGGCGATCCACGCAGGCGTAGCCAGGGCCGACCCTCTCGGCGCTCCAGTCCAGGTGATGGGCTTCGTCGACGATCAGCAGGTCCCAGCTGCAGGCCTCGGCCTGGGCCTGGCGATGCGGGTTGGCGAACAGCCAATCCTGGCTGGCGAGCACCAGCTGGCCGGACTCGAAGGGGTTGGACTCGGCCTGGGCCAGGCTCTGCTGCTCGTCGAGCAGGGTCACGTCCAGGGCGAAGCGGCGCAGCAGTTCCACCAGCCACTGGTGGGTCAGGCTCGGCGGCACCAGGATCAGTGCCCGTTCGGCGCGGCCGGTCAGCAGCAGCCGGTGCAGGATCAGGCCCGCCTCGATGGTCTTGCCCAGGCCCACCTCATCGGCGAGCAGCACCCGAGGGGCATGCCGGCGGGAGACCTCGTCGGCAATATAGAGCTGGTGCGGGATCAGGTCGATACGGGGGCCGGACATGCCCAGTGCGGGATTCTGCTCGATACGGTTGAAGTGGTGGAGCGTGCGAAAGCGCAGGTCGAACCAGTCGTTGCGGTCCACCTGGCCGGTCAGCAGGCGATCGCGAGCCTGATCGAACTGCATGGTATCGGCAAGCTTGGCTTCGGGCAGTTCTCGCAGCTGGCCCTGGGCATCCTCACCGATATAGACGATCAGCCCGTCGACCTCCTTGCTGTCCTCGACCAGCAGCTGCCAGCCGTCGGAAGATTGGATGCGATCGCCGCTGTCGAAGGCAACTCGCGTCAGGGGTGCCTGTCGACTGCTATAGGTGCGGGTTTCCTGGCTGGCGCCGAACAGCACGGTGACGCTGCGCTGGTCGCAACTGAGAATGGTGCCCAGACCCAGCTCGGCCTCGCCGTCACTGATCCAGCGTTGGCCGGGTGAAAAATCGCTCATGATGCCTCGGAAATGCTGAAAACGGTGCGCGCCGCCAGTGTAGTCGGCAGCAACAGGGCGGGCGATTCTAACGCAAAGCCCGCCGTGGCTTAAGAGTGGTGATGTGCGACAGGAAGTGGTAGGGGGCGAGACCCCTCAGTGCCGGCTCAGCCAGTTGTCGAGCTGGGCGCGGGAGAGCTCGCCTACATGACGCTCCACGGCGCGACCCTCGGGGTTGAACAGCACTGTGGTTGGCAGGCCGGGTGACTCCATGGTTCTCATCATTACCTGGCCGGGGTCGAGCAGCGGGTAGCGAAAGGCCAGCGCCTGCTCGTCGAGATAGCGTACCACCTGCAGCAATTCCTCACCCTGATTGATCACCACCACCGTGACACCCTCCCGGGTGTCGGCCTCGGCCAGTAGCGGCATCTCGCGCAGGCAGGGCGGGCACCAGGTGGCCCACAGGTTGACCACGACCCGCTCACCGCGCAGTGACTGCAGATTGACCGGCTCGCCGTCGAGGTTCTCCAGGGTGACATGGGGCAGTTCGCGTATCCCCATGTCGCCGCCCAGCGGTGCCAGGGTGACCAGCACCAGCCACAGGGCCGAGGTGCCGATAGCAAGAGCCATGGCGCCGATCATCGACAACAGGTGTTCGCGCAGCGACCAGGCGGTCCAGATCAACGCCGCCAGCAGCCCCCAGATACCGTGGAAGCCGGGTTGCCAGAGCTTCAGCACGTCCAGCGGGGCGGCGGCGTAGGCGTCCAGGTTCATTGCCACGTACCCCAGTCGAGCGCCCACCAGCCAGGCCAGTATCAGGCCGTTGAACCAGCGAACCCGGGTGCCGGTTGTTAGCCCCAGCAGCAGCCAGGCGGCCAGCAGCAACAGCAAGGCGCAGCCGATGGCATAGAGTCGGGGTACGGAAATCAGCACGGGGCCCAGGGCAAAGGCATCCATTGGGTTCAGCTCCGAGAACGGGGTCGGCGTTGGCGGCAGGACCGGGTAGAATCGCACACTTGTTTACATCACAGCGCAGGCTGTGCAAAGCCTACTGCGCGAGCAATGGTCTGTCACCTGGCGGGAGCCAACATGGCAAAGTCCTCTTTCGATACCCTTCGAGTCCTGGCCATCGCCAGTCAGGCGCTGGGATTCATTCTGATCATCACGCTGGAAACCGTAATGGGCGATGCGGCCCGGCCCTGGCAGGGCGCGACGCTTGCGGTCATGGTGCTCTGCGCCCTGTGTCTGGCCCTGGCGCGGCTCTACCGTCGCAACAAGGCACGCAAGGCCATGGACCGTCGCCTGGCGGATGACGATGACGATACCTGAAGGCCGAGCCGGCGCCTGGGCTCGAAGGCTGCCTGTCTGTCTGGTGTTTGCCCTGGTGTGGCTGCTGGCAGGTTGTGCCGGAAGTTCCGTCCCCCGTGAGCACGGCGCGGCGATGACGCCGGATGACATCGAAACGACCTGGCTGGGCCAGTGGGCCGCCCAGAGCGCCGCCCCGCATGATGGCCAGAGCGGCTTCGCCCTGGTATCCAGCGGACAGGACGCCTTCAGCCTGCGCGTCCTGCTCAGCGAGCAGGCCGATCAGCGGCTGGATATCCAGACCTACCTGATGGGGGATGGCCTGACCACCCGCGTGCTGCTCGCCCGACTGCTGGATGCCGCCGAGCGGGGGGTGAAAGTACGGCTGCTCCTCGACGATATCGGCGCGGTGGGGCAGGGGCGGCGCCTGGCCGCACTGGATAGCCACCCCAACGTCCAGGTGCGCGTCTATAACCCGCTCGCCCTGGGGCGGGGCTACCTGACGACCCGGGTGCTGGCCTCGATCCCCCGGGCAGGACGCCAGCATCGGCGCATGCACAACAAGCTGTGGCTCGCCGATGGTGCGGTGGCCCTGGTCGGCGGGCGCAACTTGGGCGACGAGTACTACAGCGCCAGTGAGCCGCGCAACTTCTCCGACCTGGACATGATGGTCATCGGCCCGGTGGTCGAGCCCCTCGCAAGAAGCTATTCCCTCTACTGGAACCACGGCCTGGCGCAGCCTATTGGCCGCTATCATCGCGCCGAGGAGGGGGCCTGGCGCGAGCTTCAGGCTTCCCTGGGAGAGTGGGTCGGCGACAATGGCGACGATGCCTACTTTACCGGGCTGCGGGAACGCTACGCTGATACGAGGCAGGGTCCGTTGGTTGGGAGGTTGCACTGGGGCGACGGGGTGGCGCTGTGGGATCCACCGGGCAAGCCCGCCTGGCCCGGCCGTCCCGCCTTTCAGCGCACCATGGCCGGGGAACTGCTCGCCGAAGTGGGTGAGCCGAGCGAACGACTGGTGGTGATCTCCGCCTACTTCGTGCCCGGCAGGGCCGGCACGCAATACCTGCGCTCGCTGGCCGATGCCGGGGTCGAGGTGGCGGTGTTCACCAACTCTCTGGAGGCCACCGATGTGCCCGTCGTTCACGGCGCCTATCAGGCTCGCCGTGACAGCCTGCTGCAGAGCGGTATCCGGCTCCATGAGCTGCGCGCCGAGCGGGAGCCCGGCAGCGAGGGGGAGATCAGCGTCGGGGGCTCGGCCTCCGCTCTGCACATCAAGGCCCTTGGTATCGACAACGACCGGGTGTTCGTGGGCTCGGCCAACGCCGACCCGCGCTCGGTGTGGTGGAATACCGAAGTGGGCGTACTGGCCTACAGCGAGAGTCTGGCCGCCGAGCTTCAGGCGCTGGCCGACCTGGGCAAGAGTCCGGTGCTCAGCTATCGGGTTGACCGGGGGGATGACGGGCAGCGCTATTGGCAGACTGAAATCGGCGGTGAGTCGGTATGGTTGATCAGCGAGCCAGGTGGCTTCTGGCGCCACCTGGGTGCTCTCATCAGCCGGCTGCTGCCTGTGGATGCCTGGCTTTAGGCCCTGACGGAAAATCGAGTGCTGACCGCATGGCAGCGGCCGGAGTGCTGAGATGCTGACAAGGAGGAGGGGGTGACTGAACCGCGCAATGAGGAAATCGTCAGCGAGGCCCGACCTGAGATGCTGAAGCGGCTATGGTTGGCACTGTCACTGCTTTCGGGGCCGCTGTTGGCCCTGGGGCTGGTCTGGATGGCACCGCCGGCAGGCATGTCGCCGGCGGCATGGCAGGTCATGGCACTTACCCTCTGGATGGCCCTCTGGTGGGTGACCGAGCCGGTACCCATCGCCGTGACGGCGCTGCTGCCAGTGGCGGTACTGCCATTGATGGGGACATCACCCATTGCCGAGGTTGCCGCTCCTTATGCCAACCCCTTGATTTTCCTGTTTCTTGGTGGCTTCCTGCTGGCCGAGGGGATCCAGCGCTGGGGCCTGCACCGTCGCATTGCCCTGGTGGTATTGAAAGTTTCCGGGCACCGCCCTCACCAGCTGGTGGCGGGCTTCATGATGGCTACGGCCGGCTTGAGCATGTGGGTGAGCAACACCGCCACGGCAGCACTGATGGTGCCGATCGGCCTGTCGGTGTTGGGGCTGCTGGAGCGTCAGGGTGGCGTCGGCGCCAGTCGCAACATGGCGCTGACCCTTCTGCTGGGTATCGCCCTGGCCGCCAATATCGGCGGTATGGGCACTCTGATTGGCACCCCGCCCAATGCGCTGTTGGCCGGCTTCATGGCCGACAACTACGGGATCGAGATCGGCTTCGCCCAGTGGATGCTGCTGGCGGTACCGCCTGCGATGCTGCTGCTGGCACTGGCCTGGTGGATATTGACCCGTCTGGTGTACCCGTTGCCGCGCGACGTCGTGCCGGGTGTCGAGCAGATGCTGCAGGAACAGGCTGAGGACCTGGGTCGCATGACCCGGCCTGAGCGGCGTGTCGCCGTCATTTTTGCCCTGGTGGCACTGGCCTGGGTATCGCGACCGCTGCTGCAGAATCTGCTGCCTGGGCTGGAACTCACCGATGCGGGGATAGCCGTGATCGGTGCAATCCTGCTCTTCGTGACACCCGCCCGCTGGAAGGTACGCCAGTTCCTGCTCGACTGGGACAGTGCCCGTCACCTGCCCTGGGGCGTGCTGATTCTGGTGGGTGGCGGGCTCAGCCTCGGTACCGCCATAGAAACCAGCGGACTGGCCGCGACAGTGGCCGAGGGCCTTGCCGCGTTCGGCGGCTGGCCGCAGTGGACCCTGGTGGGCATGGTCGTGGTGGTGGTCATGCTGATGAGCCATGTCACCAGCAATACCGCCACTGCCGCCGCCATCCTGCCGTTGACCGCGGCGCTGACCGTCAGCCTTGGGGCGAGCCCGCTGCTGCTCGCGGTGCCGGTGGCCATGGCGGCAAGCTGCGCCTTCATGCTTCCCGTGGCAACACCACCCAATGCCGTGGTCTTCGGCAGCGGCAGGTTGAGTGTGATGGAGATGGTGCGTGCCGGGGCCTTGGTCAGTCTGGCAGCCGTGCTCATCATCACCATGGTGCTCTTTGCCCTGGCCATGCCGGTGCTGGGCTTCGGCTGGGCTAGCGCCGGGTAATTCCCCATCTGGGCGGGATCAGGCTTGCGCCATGTCGCGAGCTGAGGAGGTTCAGGCAGGCGGGTTGGCGATGCCCACCCGGTTTCGGCCCGACCGCTTGGCCCGATAAAGCGCGCTGTCGGCACGAGCCAGTATCGCTTCTGGGCTGTCGCCCTTATGGTATTCGGCAATACCCAGGCTGATGGTCACGGCCAGGCCGTGAAGACGGGTTTCTTCCACTTGCTGGCGCAGTCTCTCGGCGAAGACTGTTCCTCCCTGGACGGGGGTGTCCTGCAGCAGAATGGCGAATTCCTCACCACCCCAGCGAGCAAGCTGGTCGGTACTGCGCAAGGTCTGACTGACCAGCGCGGCCAGGCGCTTGAGGATGATGTCGCCTGTTTCGTGGCCATGCTGGTCGTTGACCGCCTTGAAGTGGTCGATATCGAACAACAGCAACGAGAAGGTGTTGTCGCTGCGCTCGGCCTGGCGAATCGCCTTGCGCATGGTGGCATCGAAGGCGCGGCGGTTATGGGCACCGGTCAGGTGGTCGCGGGTGGCCTGGTGCTCGAGCTCGCTTTCCATCCGCTTGCGCTCGGCGATATTGTGGAATACGGCAATGAAGTGTCGGACCTTGCCGTTTTCGTCATGCACGGCGGTGATCGACTGCCATAGCGGATAGATCTCGCCATGCTTGTTGCGATTCCAGATCTCGCCCTGCCAGTGGCCGGTTTCCAGTACCGACTCCCAGAGCCTGGCGTAGAACGCCTTGTCGTGGCGCCCGGACTTGAACAGCTTCGGTGTCAGGCCGACCACCTCTTCCGCCGCATACCCCGTGATGTCGGTAAAGGCCTGATTGACCCTTTCGATTCGCATATTGGCATCGGTGATCAGCGTGGCCTGTCCGGTCTGGAACACACTGGCGAGCAGCTTGAGCTCTTCCTCCTGGCGCTTGCGCTTGGTGATGTCCTCCTTCACCGCCACGAAGTTGACGATCTCGCCGCTGTCGTTTCGTATCGGCGTGAGCGTCTCGGCCTCCCAGTAGAGTTCGCCGTTCTTCTTGCGATTGAGCAGTTCCCCCTGCCAGACATGACCGCTGCGCAGAGTCTGCCACATGTCGCGATAGACGCTCTCCGGTGTCATGCCCGACTGGATCATGGCGGGGGTCTTGCCCACCAGCTCCTCGCGGGTATAGCCGGTAACATCGATAAAGCGCTGGTTGACGTACTCGAATCGACCTTCAGTATCGGTGATGGCTGTCGCGGCAGGGCTCTGCTCCACGGCTATATAGAGCTGGTAGAACTTGGCTCGCAGTGTGGCCAGGTCGGCGTTGACCCAGTCAGAGCCGAGACTTGCCGAATCAGTGGGTGTGCCGGCAAGCGGTGTGGCGTGGCCGTCTGTCTTCACAGGGCCCCTCCGTACTGTTGGACTTGTTCTAGCGCAAGTCTCTTATCGATATTGTTTGAATAACCAGTCTATCATGGAGAAATGTCGACTCCAGAAAGGCAGAGCTTAGCGCCTTTTTGACATGCGTTCATCCGCATAAGGTCGTGGGTTAGATGGAAGGGGGGTGTAGCAGCAACGAAAAACCGCCACCCGGAGTGATCCGCAGGTGGCGGTTTTTACAGAATGCTATGGTCGGAGTAGCAGGATTCGAACCTACGACCTCTGCCTCCCGAAGGCAGCGCTCTACCAAGCTGAGCTATACTCCGATTTTTGCCAGTTTTCACTGTGCCGTCAGGCGTCTGGGCGGCTGACGAGATCGGCATTATACGCCATTGTATTGGGCTTGCAAGCCCTCCAGCGGCTGCCTCAGGCTTCCCGTTCCACCGCCAGGCGAGCCAGTTCGGCCATGCTGTCCCGATAGCGGCTGGCGGGCAGCAGATCCAGTTGCTCCAGGGCCTTGGCGGCCATCTCCTCGGCGCGGGCACGGGTGTAGTCCAGCGCGCCGGTATCGCGCACGATGGTCAGCACATCTTCCAGATGGTCGAGGCCGCCCTGGCGGATGGCCTGGCGAATCAATCTGCTCTGCTCGGGGGTGCCGGCGGACATGGCCTGTATCAGAGGCAAGGTCGGCTTGCCTTCGGCCAGGTCGTCGCCCACGTTCTTGCCCATGGCCCTGGCATCACCCTGGTAATCCAGCAGATCATCGATGAGCTGGAAGGCAAGCCCCAGGTAGCGGCCGTAGTATTGCAATGCCGCCTCCTGCTGCGGGGTTGCCTCGGCAAGGATCGCGCCACTGTGCGATGCGGCCTCGAACAGCATGGCGGTCTTGCCGAGGATCGTCTCGAAGTAGGTGGCCTCGTCGATGTCCGGATTGCCCACGTTGGTGAGCTGTTGTTCCTCGCCCTCGGCGATGACGCAGGTCGCCCCCGAGAGCACGCCCATGATCCGCAGCGAGCCGATCTCAACCATCATCTGGAAGGAGCGGGAGTAGAGGTAGTCCCCCACCAGCACCGAAGGGGCATTGCCCCAGGCGTCGTTGGCGGTGGCCCGGCCGCGGCGCAAGTGGGAGTCGTCCACCACATCGTCATGCAGCAGCGTCGAGGTATGCATGAATTCGATCAGCGTGGCCAGGAAGATGTGCTTGTCGCCCTCGTACCCCAGCGATCGTGCGGCCAGCAGTACCAGCAGCGGGCGCAGTCGCTTGCCGCCGCTGGCAATGATGTATTGCCCGATGGTTTCCACCAGCGGAACCCGCGAGGCCAGCTGTGACATGATGGTGCGGTTTACCGCGGCAAAATCATCGGCAACCGCGGCGTGCAGCGGCGAGTCCGGGGTGGTGCTGTCAGATGAATTCGAGGAGACGTTGGCTGGCATGGATTCGTTGTCATTCAGGCGGTGGGGCCGGCAAGCCGGTGGCTTTGTCCGTGGCCTTGGGTTGCGGGTCATGCTATGGGCCGCCCCAATGGGCGTCAAGCGGCGTCATACCTGTTAATGACGCCGTACCCTAGCTAGTCAAGATGTGGCTTGAACGGCCAGGTGGGTGTCGTTATAATACGCGGCCCACTCATCACGCTCCCTGTCAGATGGCTGCCAAAAGGGGCGCCACTCGAAGCAGGCCGACGAAGAGCCAACCCCGATGAGTTCTGGAGAGACACGCACATGTACGCAGTAATCAAGAGCGGTGGCAAGCAGTACCGCGTTCAGGAAGGCCAGACTCTCAAGCTCGAGAAGCTGGAAGTGCCGACCGGCGAAACCATCGAGTTCGATCAGGTCCTCCTGGTAGCCGATGGTGATGACGTCACCATTGGTGCACCGCTGGTTGACGGTGCCAAGGTGGCTGCCGAGATCGTTTCCCACGGCCGTGGCGAAAAGATCCGCATCATCAAGTTCCGTCGCCGGAAGCACAGCATGAAGCGTCAGGGCCACCGTCAGTGGTTCACTGAAGTCAAGATCACCGGGATCTCCGCGTAAGCGGCAACCCCCTGAACGAGCGAGGACTTTGCAATGGCTCATAAGAAGGCAGCCGGCTCTACCCGTAACGGCCGCGATTCAGAATCCAAACGCCTTGGCGTCAAGCTGTTCGGTGGCCAGGTCGTGACCGCCGGCAACATCATCGTCCGTCAGCGTGGCACCAAGTTCCACGCCGGCACCGGTGTCGGCCTCGGCCGCGACCACACGCTGTTCGCCCTGAGCGACGGTGTGGTCAAGTTCGAGACCAAGGGTCCGAAAAACCGCAAGTTCGTCAGCGTCGTCTCTGCCTGAGAGCGCACGAACCGGTAGTAGGAGGGCCCCGCCAAGGCGGGGCCTTCTTGTATCATGACGGTGGATACCGTCGGGAGAGTAGCAATGCAGTTCGTCGACGAAGCCTCGATCATCGTGGAGGCAGGCAGGGGTGGTAGTGGCTGCCTCAGCTTCCGCCGCGAGAAATACGTGCCCAAGGGTGGCCCCGATGGCGGCGACGGCGGGCATGGCGGTAGCGTCTACCTGGTGGGTGACGACTCCCTCAATACCCTCATCGACTTCAAGTTCCAGCGTTTCTATCAGGCCGAGAACGGCCGGCCCGGCCAGGGGCGGCAGATGAGCGGACGCGCCGGTGACGACCTGGTGGTCAAGGTGCCGGTCGGCACCACCGTGATCGACGAGGACACGCTCGAAGTGATCGTCGATATCACCGAGATCGGCCAGCAGGTGCTGGTGGCCCAGGGCGGGCGTCGCGGGCTCGGCAATATTCACTTCAAGTCCTCCACCAATCGGGCCCCGCGCAAGACCACGACGGGCACCGAGGGCGAGCGGCGCAACCTGCGCCTGGAAATGAAGGTGATGGCCGACGTGGGTCTGCTGGGCATGCCCAATGCCGGCAAGTCGACGCTGATCCGTTCCGTCTCCGCGGCCAAGCCCAAGGTGGCCGACTACCCCTTCACCACCCTGGTGCCCAATCTTGGTGTGGTAAAGCTCGGCATGCACGAGCACTTCGTCATGGCCGACGTGCCGGGGCTGATCGAAGGGGCATCCGACGGTGCCGGACTGGGGCTGCGTTTCCTCAAGCACCTGACGCGCACCCGGCTGCTCTTTCATGTGGTCGACATGGCGCCCTTCGACGAGTCCGATCCGGTGGAGGCCGCCGAGGCGATCATCCACGAGCTGGGCCAGTTCTCGCCGGCCCTCGCCGAGCTGCCGCGCTGGCTGGTGGTCAACAAGCTCGACCTGGTGCCCGAGGAGGAGCGCGAGGCGCGGGTGGCCGCCATCGTCGAGGGTCTTGCCTGGGAGGGCCCGGTGTATCGTATCTCCGCCATCAGCGGCGAGGGCACCGATGCCCTGGTGCAGGTGGCGCATCGCTGGTTGACCGAGCGGCGCCGTCTCGAGCACGAGGACGAGGAGGCCGCTGAGCGCGAGCGTCAGATGCGCGAGCGCATGGAGGCCGAGTCCGTGGCACGTACCGAGGCGCGTCTGGGTCGGCGTCGCAAGCGCAAGGACGACGATGATGACGACTTCGATGATGATGATTATGACGTCGAGGTCGAATACGCTCCTTGAGGTAACAACTGGCTGCGCTCGCGCAGTGTCTCTGGGTTTGAGGTTCAGCCTTGTTGGAGAGTCGAAAGGTGAGCAACGAGCGGGTACCGGGACGCGATGCGCTGCGTGGCGCTCGTCGGGTGGTGGTGAAGATCGGCAGCGCACTGCTGACCAATGACGGTCGCGGTCTCGATGAGCCCGCCATCGGTGGCTGGGTGGACCAGATCGCCGCGCTGCACAAGCGTGGCGTCGAAGTGGTGCTGGTCTCTTCCGGCGCTGTGGCAGCCGGCATGGTGCGGCTGGGCTGGCAGGTGCGTCCTTCGGCGGTGCACGAGCTGCAGGCCGCCGCCGCCGTGGGCCAGAATGGCCTCACCCAGTGTTATGAGCACCACTTCGCCCGTCACGGCCTGCTCACCGCCCAGGTGCTTTTGACCCACGACGATCTCTCCAACCGCAAGCGCTACCTCAACGCCCGCTCGGCATTGCGCACCCTGGTCGATCTACGGGTGGTGCCGGTGGTGAACGAGAACGATACCGTGGTCACCGACGAGATCCGCTTCGGGGACAACGACACCCTGGGTGCCTTGGTGGCCAACCTGCTGGAAGCCGATGCCCTGGTGATCCTCACCGACCAGGAGGGGTTGTTCGACGCCGACCCGCGCCACAACCCAGGTGCCCGGCTGATCCACGAAGGGCGTGCCGGCGATCCGTCGCTGGCCGCCATGGCGGGCACCGGGGGTGCGCTGGGGCGCGGGGGCATGACCACCAAGGTGCAGGCGGCGCGGCTGGCGGCACGCTCCGGCGCGGTCACGGCGATTGCCAGTGGGCGCCAGCCCGAGGTGCTGACGCGGCTGGTGGAGGGAGAGCGGCTCGGCACGCTGCTATGTCCGGAAGAGGCGCCCATGGCGGCCCGCAAACGCTGGCTGGCCGGCCAGCTGCAAGTGCGGGGCAGCCTGGTTCTGGATGCCGGTGCGGTGAAGGTGCTCCGCGGCAGCGGCTCTAGCCTGCTGCCGGTGGGGGTCAAGGCGCTGTCGGGCAACTTCGTGCGCGGCGACATGGTGCTCTGTGTGGACGAGCAGGGCGAGCGGGTCGCCAAGGGGCTGGTCAACTACGATGCCGTCGAGGCGAGCCGCCTTCTCGGCAAGCCCAGCCATCAGATCGAGGCGATCCTGGGCTACATGGAGGCGCCGGAGCTCATTCATCGCGACAACCTGGTGGTGCTCTGACAATGAGCGCTGCACGGACACTCTCAAGAAGCATCATGCAAGAAGCATCATGCGCCACCGCGCTGGCGACGTCATCCACCTGTGGCAAGGTAGTGTGTTGTTATGGTAGGATGCGCCATCCTCTCAGACACGGCCCGTCGACAACCATCGCGTTGCCGGATGGCCACACCGGCGGAAAAGTCAATTTTTCCAGTCCGGACAAAATGTTATCAATGCCGTCGGGATGCCCGGCGGCGTTACTGTATTCCAGGAGATAGTCAGTGGCGAACAGCAAGCAAGCCCGCAAGCGTGCCCGTCAGGCCGAAGGCCGTCGTGTTCTGAAGGCGAGTCAGCGTGCCATGGTGCGTACTTACCTCAAGCGCGTTATCAAGGCCATCCAGGGCGGCGATCACGCCGAGGCCATGAGCCAGTTCAAGCAGGCGCAGCCGGTCATCGACCGTATCGCCGACAAGGACGTGCTCTCAAAGAAGAAGGCCGCGCGCCTGAAGAGCCGCCTGAACAAGCGAATTAAGGCGCTGGCTGCGTAAGCCGGACGCTTTGGAGGAGTCCCGAACGCTGCGGCGCCGATGCGCTCACGTTCGAAGATATCCCACGAAAAACCGGCCAAGGCCGGTTTTTTTGTGTCTGGTTTCTAGCTGTGTCTGGTTTCTACCCCAGTGAGTCTTTGTTGAGTCAGCCTGCCGAGGAAAGGATAGCGTGACGGATCGCGAACAGCCGCCCGAGTCAAAGCCGCTACCGCCAGGGGACCCCTCCCCTGTGGCAGTGGCCGACGATGACCGGGCCGTGGCGCCGAAGGCCGGGGGACTGATGCGCTCCGGCCTGGTGGTCAGCGTCATGACCATGCTGTCGCGGGTCATGGGGCTGGTGCGCGACGTGGTGGTGGCGACGCTGTTCGGTGCCGGCAGCGGTGCCGATGCCTTCTTCGTAGCCTTCAAGATCCCCAACTTCATGCGCCGACTGTTTGCCGAGGGTGCCTTCAACCAGGCCTTCGTGCCGGTGCTGTCGGAGTACGCCACCCGTGGCAGCAAGCGGGAGGTGCGCGAACTGCTCAATGCCGTGGCGGGCAGCCTCACCGCGGTGCTGGCACTGATCACGGCGCTGGCCATGCTGGCGTCGCCCTGGCTGGTGTGGCTCTTCGCCCCCGGTTTCGGTCGCGACCCGGCCAAGCTGGCGCTGACTGCCGACATGCTGCGGCTGACCTTTCCCTACCTGCTGCTGGTCTCGCTGACCGCCTTCGCCGGCAGCGTGCTCAATACCTGGAACCGTTTCGCGGTGCCGGCCTTCACCCCGGTGCTGCTGAATCTCTCGCTGATCGGTGCGGCACTGCTGCTGACGCCGCTGATGGAAGAGCCCGCCATGGCGCTGGCCTGGGGCGTGCTGATCGCGGGGTTCGCCCAGTTGGCTTTCCAGGTGCCGTTCCTGGTCCGCCTGGGGCTGATGCCCACGCCATGGCCCAACTTTGCCCACAGTGGGGTGAAGCGCATCCTGGTGCTGATGGCGCCGGCGCTGTTCGGGGTTTCGGTCTCACAGATCAACCTGCTGCTCGACACCGTGCTGGCTTCGCTGCTGGCGCCGGGCAGCGTCTCCTGGCTCTACTACTCCGACCGGCTGGTGGAGCTACCCCTGGGCGTGTTCGGTATTGCCATCGGTACGGTGATCCTGCCGGCACTCTCCAAGCGCCATGCGGCCCAATCAGGGGAGCATTTCGCTGCCATGCTCGACTGGGCGGTGCGGATCGTGCTGCTGCTGGGCCTGCCGGCGGCTCTGGCCCTGGCAGTGCTGGCAGAGCCGCTGCTGATCTCGCTGTTCCACTATGGCGCCATGACCGAGCATGACATCACCATGGCGGCCATGAGCCTGCGCGCCTACGCCTTCGGGCTGATCGCCTTCATGCTGATCAAGGTGCTGGCGCCGGGCTTCTTCGCCCGCCAGAACACCAAGACCCCGGTAAAGATCGGCATCATTGCCATGGCGGCCAACATGGTCTTCAACCTGATTCTCGTCTGGCCGCTGGCCCACGCCGGCCTGGCCCTGGCCACGGCGCTGTCGGCTTTCCTCAACGCCGGCCTGCTGGGCTGGCTGCTGTGGAAGGAGCGGGTGCTGGTGTTCCAGCCCGGCTGGGGACGTTTTGGATTGCAGCTGCTGGGCGGCTGTACGGTCATGGGGCTGGGCCTTGCGTGGCTCTCGCCCGACTGGCAGCAGTGGCTGGGCTGGGGCGTCTGGACCCGGGTGCAGTGGCTGGCGATGCTGGTGGTGGCCGGTGCGGCGGTCTATTTCGCCTGGCTGATGGCCTTCGGGGTGCGGCTGCGGCACTTTCGGATGAAAGGATAAGCGACGGGACGCCAGAAGCCCTGAGGGGCGCCGGGGGCAGGTCGGCGCAAGAGGTCATTTGCCATGGATGGCAAATGTAGCGTCCAGGGAAGGATTTACAGCGCCTCTGAGACGGCCTGGCCCCGGATCAGCCCCGGTCGTTCGGTGTCTGGAACATAGGCGAACGGCTGATGGGTTCGCTATAATCGACGCCTTTACACGTTTCAAACAGAACAGGACATAGCGACGACCAGATGGAAGTCATTCGAGGACTGCACAATCTGCGCGAGGAGCATCGCGGCTGCGTGGCCACCATCGGCAATTTCGATGGCGTGCATCGTGGCCATCAGGCGATTCTCGACCAGTGCCGCGAGCAGGCCTCGAAGCTGCAGCTGCCGGTCACGGTAGTGGTGTTCGAGCCCCAGCCCCGGGAGTTCTTCGCCGGCGACCAGGCGCCGCCGAGGCTGACCCGACTGCGCGAGAAGGTACGTCTGCTGGGCGAGGCCGGGGTGGAATATGTGCTCTGCCTGCCCTTCAACGATGCCCTGCGCAGCCTGACGGCGGTGGAATTCATCGACCGGGTGCTGGTCGAAGGCCTGGGTGTGCGACATCTGGTGGTGGGGGATGACTTCCGCTTCGGCTGCGATCGCAGCGGGGACTTCAACCTGCTCGCGGAAGAGGGTGAGCGCCGTGGGCAAGCTGGGTTCAGCGTCGAGCATACACGGACCTTCACCCTGGACGACGAGCGCGTCTCGAGCACCCGGGTGCGGACCCTCTTGGCCAGCGGCAACTTCTCCCAGGCGGCGCGCATGCTGGGCCGGCCCTACCGCCTGAATGGACGGGTAGTGGCCGACCAGAAGCTTGGCCGCACCATCGGCGTGCCCACCGCCAACCTGCCGCTGCTGCCACTGCCCCTGGCATTGCGTGGCGTCTATGCGGTGGTGGCCGAGCTGCCCGATGGCAGCCGCTGGCCGGGCGTAGCCAATATCGGCTGGCGCCCTACGGTGGGCAGCATTCGTCCGGTGCTGGAGGCTCACCTGTTCGACTTCGACGGTGACCTCTACGGCCAGCGGCTGGCGGTCTTCCCCTGCGCCAAGCTTCGCGGCGAGGTGAAATTCGACGACTTCGCCGATCTCAAGCGGCAGATCGGCGCCGACCAGGTGCGGGCCCGGGGCTATTTCGCCGCCCACCCCGCGGCCGATGACATCGGTTTGACAGACGACACACTTCCACTGGCATCGGCGCCCCTGGCGCGCGAGACCGTGGCTTCCGAATTCTCGGCGGGACGCCCCCCCGACCACGACGACGGCTGACCCCCAGGATATGAGCGACTACAAGCACACACTGAATCTGCCCGAAACCGACTTCCCCATGCGCGGCATGCTGCCCAAGCGTGAGCCCGGTCAGGTGTCGCAGTGGCAGGATATGAAGCTCTACCAGCGCCTGCGTGACGAGCGCCGCGGTCGCGAACAGTTCGTGCTGCACGATGGCCCTCCCTATGCCAACGGCAGCATTCATATCGGTCACGCCCTCAACAAGATCCTCAAGGACATCATCGTCAAGTCGAAGAACCTGGCCGGCTTCGACGCACCCTATGTGCCCGGCTGGGACTGCCACGGCCTGCCTATCGAACACAAGGTGGAAACCACCCACGGCAAGCACCTAGAGCCCGAGCAGGCCCGGGGGCTGTGCCGCGAGTATGCCACTGCCCAGATCGAGACCCAGCTCGTCGACTTCGTAAGGCTGGGCATCATCGGTGATTGGGACAACCCCTACCGTTCCATGGACTTTGCCAACGAGGCTGGCGAGATCCGCGCCCTGGCCGACATGGTCGAAGCCGGGTACGTGTTCAAGGGGCTCAAGCCGGTCAACTGGTGCTTCGACTGCGGCTCGGCGCTGGCCGAGGCCGAGGTGGAGTACCAGGACAAGAAGTCCGACGCCATCGATGTGGCCTTCCCCGCCGGCGACGAAGCCAAGCTGGCGGCGGCCTTCGGCCTGACACCGCTATCCAAGCCCGCCGCCATCGTGATCTGGACCACCACGCCCTGGACCGTGCCGGCCAACCAGGCGCTCAACGTTCATCCCGAGTTCACCTATGCGCTGGTCGATACCGGCAGCCGTCTGCTGGTGCTTGCCGAAGAACTGGTGGAGAGCTGTCTGGAGCGCTACGAGCTCCAGGGCGAGGTGATCGCCACCGCCAAGGGCGAGGCGCTCGACCTGATCGAATTCCGCCACCCCTTCTACGACCGTGTCTCGCCGGTCTATCTCGCCGACTACGTCGAGTCCGAAGTGGGCAGTACCGGTATCGTTCACTCGGCCCCGGCCTATGGCGTCGACGACTTCGTTACCTGCCGTGCCCATGGGATGGCGTTCGAGGAGATCAAGAGCCCGGTGCAGGGCAATGGCGTGTATGTCGACGACCTGCCGTTCTTCGGCGGCCAGATGATCTGGAAGGCCAACCCGCAGATCGTGGAAAAGCTGCGCGAGGTCGATGCGCTGCTGGCACACAAGGTGATTACCCACAGCTATATGCACTGCTGGCGGCACAAGACGCCGGTGATCTACCGCGCCACCGCGCAGTGGTTCGTGGGCATGGACATCAAGGGCAAGGATGGCCGCACCCTGCGCGAGCGTGCGCTTGAGGGCATCGAGGCGACGCACTTCACCCCGGCCTGGGGCAAGGCGCGGCTGCACAGCATGATTGCCAACCGACCCGACTGGTGCATTTCGCGCCAGCGGAACTGGGGCGTGCCGATTCCCTTCTTCCTTCACAAGGCCACCGGTGAGCTGCATCCGCGTACCCTCGAGCTGATGGAAGAGGCTGCCAAGCGCGTGGAGAAGGAGGGCATCGATGCCTGGTTCCGTCTCGACCCGACCGAGCTGCTCGGGGATGAGGCGGCGGACTACGACAAGGTTACCGATACCCTGGACGTCTGGTTCGACTCCGGGACCACGCACCGCCATGTGCTTCGTGGCTCGCATCCCCATGGCCATGAAAGCGGTCCGCGTGCCGATCTCTACCTGGAGGGATCCGACCAGCACCGCGGTTGGTTCCACTCGTCTCTGCTGACCGGTTCGGCCATTGATGGGACTCCACCGTATCGTCAACTGCTGACCCATGGTTTTACCGTGGATTCTCAGGGGCGCAAGCAGTCCAAGTCGCTAGGCAATGTGGTCGCGCCCCAGGAAGTAATGGACAAGCTCGGCGCCGACATCCTGCGCCTGTGGGTCTCCTCCACCGACTATTCCGGCGAGATGGCGGTCTCCGACGAGATCCTCAAGCGCACCGCGGACGTCTATCGGCGTATCCGCAACACCGCGCGCTTCCTGCTCTCGAACCTGAACGGCTTCGAGCCGAGCCGGGACCAGGTGGCCTTCGACGACATGCTGGCCCTGGATCAGTGGGTGGTGGATCGCGCCGCCCAGCTCCAGGCGCGCATCGAGACGGCTTATGAGGAGTATCGCTTCCTCGACGTCTACCAGCAGGTTCACACTTTCTGCTCCCGGGAACTGGGCGGTTTCTACCTGGACGTGATCAAGGACCGCCAGTACACCACCCAGGCCGACTCCCTGGCCCGACGCAGCTGTCAGACCGCCCTCTACCAGGTGGTGCAAGCGCTCTCCCGCTGGGTAGCACCGATCCTCAGCTTCACTGCCGAGGAGATCTATGCGCATATCCCCGGGCAGCGGGGCGACAGTGTGCTCCTCGAGACCTACTACGACGGACTCTCGACCCTTGCCGACGATGCGCCCCTGGGCCGCGACTTCTGGGAGCAGGTGCTCGAGGTGAAGCAGGCGGTGAACAAGTGCCTGGAGGATGCCCGTAATGCCAAGACCATCAAGGGCAGCCTCGCCGCCGACGTCACGCTCTACGTCAGTGACGAACTGCAGGCGACCCTGGCCAAGCTCGGCGACGAGCTGCGCTTCGTGATGCTGACCAGCGAGGTGCGTCTGGCGCCCCTGTCTGAGAGCAAACAGCCCGAGGGGCACGTGGCCGAAGCCACCGAGCTCGAAGGCCTCAAGGTGGCAGTGTCGGCCAGCCCGCACCAGAAGTGCGAGCGCTGCTGGCATCATCGCGAGGACGTCGGTTCGCACAGCGAGTACCCGGACCTCTGCGGCCGCTGTATCGGCAACCTGCCCCAGGGCCCAGGGGAAGTGCGCCACTATGCCTGATGTGTCTGGTGGAGAGCCCATGGAGCGGCCGCTGCGCTGGCTGTGGCTAGCGGCGGCCTGGGTCGTGCTGGACCTGGGCACAAAGGCGCTGGCCTCCAGCCTGTTGAGCTACGGCCAGCCCGTGGAGGTGCTGCCGTTCTTCAATCTGACACTGCTGCACAATACCGGCGCGGCCTTCAGCTTCCTGGCCGACAGCCCCGGCTGGCAGCGCTGGTTCTTTGCCATCGTCGCCGTGGGCGCCAGTATCGGCCTGACCTACTGGATGACGCGGCTCAAGCGCGACGAGACGCTGCTGGCGATCTCGCTGGCCCTGATCATCGGCGGGGCGCTGGGCAACCTCTACGATCGCCTGGTACATGGTTACGTCGTGGATTTCCTGTCGTTCCACGTGGCCGGCTGGTACTACCCGGCCTTCAATGTGGCCGACATCGGCATCACCCTGGGGGCCATCGGCCTGATCTGGGAATCCATTTTCGAGGGGCGCAAGCAGGCGCGCCGTCGCGGTTGACAGTCATCATGCCGCGGCACGACAGAGACAGCAGAGGGCAACCATGAGCGAATATCGCATCGACGAGGGGATGGAAGTCACCTTGCACTTCACCCTCAAGCTCGAGGACGGCACCGTGGTGGACTCCACCCGCGACAAGGAGCCCGCCACCTTCCAGATGGGCGACGGCAACCTGCCGCCGGGCTTCGAGTATCCGCTGAAGGGAATGAGCGACGGCGAGAGCGGCAGTTTCGAGATCACCCCCGAGCATGCCTTCGGCCAGCACAACCCGCAGAACGTGCAGCTGCTCAGCCGTGACGACTTCGAGGATATCGAGCCCGAGGTGGGCACGGTGATGTCGTTCGCCGACGCCGCCGGGGGCGAGCTGCCCGGCGTGATCACCAGCATCGAGGGCAAGCAGGTGGAGGTGGACTTCAATCATCCGCTGGCAGGGCGTACCCTGACCTTCGAGGTCGAGGTGTTGGATGTGAGGCCCGCTCAGACACATTGAGCTGTTTGCTCGATGCTTCTTCTGCGGAAGGGCGTCGGGGGCAGGTCGAAGCGGAGGTCTTTTGCCAGGGAAGGCAAAAGTAGCGCCCAGGGATGGGTTCACAGCGCCTCCGCGGAGGCCTGCCCTCGAGATAGCCCTGGACCGAAATATCATCATCAGATGCCCAGGCATCAAGGCAAGGCGCCATGCAACGCAAACCCATGCAAATCAAGTTGGCCAATCCCCGCGGCTTCTGTGCCGGCGTCGATCGCGCCATCGAGATCGTCAACCGGGCGCTGGATGCCTTCGGCCCGCCCATCTACGTGCGTCACGAGGTGGTGCACAACCGCTATGTGGTAGACACCCTGCGTGAGCGCGGTGCCGTCTTCGTCGAGGAGCTCCACGAGGTGCCCGATGACGTCATCGTCATCTTCTCCGCCCACGGCGTCTCCCGCGCCGTGCAGGAGGACGCCGAGCGCCGCGGCCTCAAGGTGTTCGATGCCACCTGCCCGCTGGTCACCAAGGTGCATCTGGAGGTGTTGCGTTACGCCAGGCGTGGCCAGGAGTGCATCCTGATCGGCCACGCGGGCCACCCCGAGGTAGAAGGCACCATGGGTCGCTATGACACCAGCCATGGCGGTGAGATCTACCTGATCGAGGATGAGGCGGATGTCGAGCGGCTCCAGGTCAAGGACCCGTCGCGGCTCTCCTTCGTCACCCAGACGACCCTCTCCATGGATGACACCGCCAGAGTGATCGACGCCCTGCGGGCCAAGTTTCCCGAGATCGAGGGACCGCGCAAGGATGACATCTGCTACGCCACCCAGAACCGTCAGGATGCCGTTCGCGAGCTGGCGGCCGGCAGCGACCTGCTGCTGGTAGTGGGCAGCCCCAACAGCTCCAACTCCAATCGCCTGCGCGAACTGGCCGAGCGCAGCGGCACGCCGGCCTACCTGATCGACAACGCCGACCAGATCGAGCCCGACTGGCTCAAGGGCGTCGCCACCATCGGCATCACCGCCGGGGCCAGTGCGCCGGAGGTGCTGGTCAAGGGCGTGATCGAGCGGCTGCAGGGCCTGGGCGCCGAAGCCCCGGAGGAGCTGTCCGGACGGGAAGAGACCATCACCTTCTCGATGCCCCGCGAGTTGCGGGAGCGCGTGATCACCAGCGATTCGCTATGATGGGTCCAGGGTAGGAGAAAACTGGCACCGGCATGATCACGGGGCCATTCGTTCGAATTAGGCACGGAAGCCGGGCAGAGGCCCGGCTTTTTTGATGCCGGACTGGCGGCAGAAGATGTCATGCTACATACTGAAACAAAACGCACCGCAACCATGGAGACGCGCCGCTTGATGAGGCTAGCCATCCGAGGCCGCTCCCGGGCCGCCACAGGCATCCTCCGGCACACCGCCGGCTTCACGCTCATCGAACTGATGATAGCGGTCGCCGTGATTGGCATCCTGGCGGCGATTGCGATACCCAACTACCAGCGGTATGTGCAGAATGCCCGCGTCAGCGACGGGCAGACGAAGCTGATGGAGGTTACGGGACGTCTGGAGCGATGTTATACCGCAACAAATTCCTATGCCAACTGTGTAACCTTGCCTGAGCCGTCCGAGGAGGGCTTCTATAGTATCGATTTTCAAACGGGGCCTTCGTCAGGATCTTATACATTAAGAGCCTCTGCCAACTCGCCAAGTCAAGTTAGGTGTGCATGGCTTGAGGTTACGCAGACCGGCGAACGGGACAGCGATAATGATTGCTGGTAAACCACGAAAAAGTGGTGGCTTTACGCTAATAGAGCTGTTGGTGACCATAGCGGTTGCGGCCATCATGGCCACCATTGCCGTACCGGGATTTCAGAATATGATGGCGAGCAACCGGTTGGCTAGTGACCATAATGAAATACTTGCAGGATTGAACCTGGCTAGAAGTGAGGCCATCAAGCGGCGGCAGGAAGTGGATTTCGAGATTACCACTGGGCCGCCATGGGGTTATGAAATTACCTTAGGCAGCGACTCTGACAGCGACCCTCTACGTGTTCGAAGTGGATCAAGAGGCGACCTCTCGTTTGAAGGCGGTTCGAGTGTGACTTTCAATAGCTTAGGACGTGCGCCCGCTTGCAGTAGTGGGTGTGTACTTAAGATTACTCACTCGGCAGGAAGCAGAGAGATAAATATCAATTCATTCGGCCGTATTGGGCGAGGTTGAAAGTCGTGAACATAAAGTTCAGGAAAAATGGCTTTACGCTGATCGAAGCCTTGATCGCCTTGGTGGTGCTCTCCATCGGGCTGCTGGGCGTCGCGGCCATGCAGCTTAAGGCGTTGCAGAGTGCCCATATGGGCTATCAGCGTGCAGTGGCATCATTGGCTGCGCAGGATGCTGTCGAATGGCTATGGGCCGGGCTGACAGAAGATGCCAATAACAATTATTACTGCCCTGAAGAAGATGTTGTCAACGATGGTGGTTGGCATGATGCTTGGGGTAAGTTTCTTCCAGGGCTTAACGGGTCTCCCGTTAGTTCACCGTCTGCTGACTGTGTTTATCAGATAACAGTCAGTTGGGATGAGGGTCGCTACGAGGATGAAGGAAATCCAGTTTTTTTATATACGGCTCGCCTGTTAGGTACTCCGTCGGGGGGTGAATGATGAGCCCTAGGCAAGAAGGCTTCTCGCTTGTTGAGCTGATGGTGGCCCTTGTTATAGGGCTTATCATTATTCTCGGTGCCGGGCAGCTATTTCTGATGGGATTTCAGAATTTTCAGCAGCTCAGGGTGATAAGCGATAAGCAGGCCGCCTTGACATTTGCATCAGATGTCATGGCAAGGGACGTTAGGCGAGCAGAGTCAGTGGAAATTGGGAGCGGAGGACATGAGCTAGCCGTTGTGGTGGATGGTGAGTCGTATATATATAACTTAGAAGAGTTTAATGGTGGGTGGTCGCTTTACCTGCAGTATGATGGTAATTCAGAGCCTGTCGTCGATGGATTTCAAGACGATGAATCATTTAGCGTGGCAGAAGTGGTCGATATTGATATTGCTCCCGGATTTTTTGAAATCACGTTTAAGCTCGTTGGAGAGGAAGATGATATTGTTTTTCATGTAAGGAATCGCAGAGAGGCAGTCGTCTTCTGATTGTTAGATTTATGTGTTTTGGGAGAAGGTCATGAAAAAGCAACGAGGAGCAGCACTGATTGTTGTTTTGTCGCTATTGACGATGTCGCTGATGCTCGGCCTATCCGGCATGCAGTCTTCGCAGATCGATGAGCGACTGGCGGGTAACTATCGAAGCAGTGCCTTGGCCATGATGGCGGCGGAATTCGGGGCCTCGGAAGCGTGGGCGGGTACCTTGGCTGTCGAGGTGGATAAAACGTCTGATAGTACCTTTGAAAGTGCTCTCGACAGTGAGGTGAGTCTTGGAGATCACCGCCCTGTGGCGGGGAGTGAGGGTGCTCACCCCAACGTCTTTTTTCGTATTCAGATGATGGATGGCGTGGGGCTAGATATACCGTTACGAGCCACGGGGGAGGTTTTTTCAGACAGCGCTAGAACTGATCTTGTAGCATCTCGTGAGATCGAGATTCTGGCTCGCCTGAACGGGCTGGGTGCAGGCAACCTTTCGCCGCTCAATATCGCAGCAACCTTGGAAAATTATAAGGGAATGTCCTCTCAGGCCGGCGTGGAGGGCGAAGAAGAAGTTGATGGCACGCGAAACCCGGCAATATCGGCAGCCAATAAGGAAGAGGCGCAAAAAATAGTTGACGATATTGTCGGCAAGAACGGTGGAAGCAAGTATGTTTTTATCGAGAATGATGACGGTTCGGGCGATGGCACTTTTTATGCGGCCGCGGCAGTTAATCAGGATGGTGACTATACGGGGAATTATTCCACTTGCAATAGTGGTCAGAACAGACTCATCCATGACGGCGTGGCCTGTCAGCACGCCCGGGCCGCGCCCGACTTGCATAGCGCTGATCCGCTACGGGGGAGCCCACTGAGGTGAGAGTGAGAGAGAAGCCATGAGGCTCCCAGTGGGCTCTCCGGTAGCCCCGCCGAAGCGGGACGACNCGCCAAGCATGCTCTCCAGCTCGCTTTCGTTGACGCCGAGCATCTGCAGGATGTTGCGCTGGGCGGCGTTGAGGATGTGCTGGCGCTCCTTCTCGCCGGGCAGGCTCTTGGCGATGGCCACGGCGCCCACCAGGGAGGCGAGAATGGCGCGGGATTTATCGGCGATGACCTCGCGGTCGGGCTCGAAGGGCAGTTTCTTCAGGCGGCTCAAGGCAATAAGCCGGGTCTCCAGCATCTTCCTCATGCTCAGGTAGGAGGCTTCGAATAGGGTGCGGACCTCGGCGTTCTCGTTGCCGATCTCGTTGAAGAGCACCGACTCGGGCCCCGGCTTGTGCTTGCGCTCGAGCTCCTGGAGGTTCCAGCAGTTGGCGACCAGGTCCGTCAGGTGCTTTACCGAGAGCGGCCCCTTGACCAGCCTGGCCGCGCGGCTGCCCTCCAGGGTTTCCCGCACCGAGGCATGGTAGAGCGCTTCCTTCGAGGCGAAGTGTGCGTAGAAGGCGCCGTGGGTCATCTTGGCCAGCTTCATGATCTGGCCGATGGAGACCTTCTCGAAGCCTTTGCGGCTGAACAGCTCGATAGCGGATTTAAGGATGCGCTCCCGCGATTTGGCCTTGTGGTTCGTCGAGTAAGGCATGGCAACCTCTCACTCCGCTGAATATTACCTTGATCATATCAAGCCCAGTGTTAGCGTGGCACAACCCCAGCTGTTCAGGAAATTACCATGCAATCACCGCTCGTCATCACCGGCATGGGCATGATCAGCCCGCTTGGTTCCGGCGTCAAGGCAGGGTGGGAGCGCCTTCTTGCCGGCCGCTCCGGCATCTCTCCGATCAATCGTTTCGATACCGGCGAGCTGCCGATCAAGGTCGCAGGCTCGGTGCCCGACATCGCCGACGACCCGGAAGCCGGCTTCGATCCAGACCGCGTGGCCGACGCCAAGGAGCGTCGCAAGATGGAGCTGTTCAGCCTCTACGCCATGGCCGCCGCCCAAGAGGCGTTGACCCAGGCCAACTGGTTCCCTTCGAGCGAGGCGGACCAACTGGCCACGGCCACCATCGTTGGCTCCGGCATCGGCGGCTTCCCCACCATCACCCAAGCGCAGAGCACCCTGTCGACGCGGGGCCACCGCCGGCTCTCTCCGTTTACCGTGCCGGCCTTCCTCGCCAATCTGGCGGCGGGCAATGTGTCGATTCGCTATGGCTTCCGCGGGCCGCTAGGCTGCCCGGTGACGGCCTGCGCAGCCGGCGTGCAAGCTATCGGCGACGGCATGCGCATGATCCGCAGCGGCGAAGCCGACGTGGCCCTGGTGGGCGGTGCCGAGGCCTGTATCGACCCGCTGTCGCTTGCCAGCTTCCATGCCATGAAGGCGCTCTCCACCGAGCAGGACGATCCCGCCAGGGCGTCGCGGCCCTTCGACCAGGCACGCAACGGCTTCGTCATGGGGGAAGGCGCAGGGCTGCTGGTGATCGAAACCCTGGCCCACGCCGAGGCCCGCGGCGCGACACCGCTGGCCATCCTCAGCGGCTATGGCACCAGCGCCGACGCCTACCATATTTCCGCCGGCCCGGAGGACGGCACCGGTGCCGCGGCGGCCATCCGCCCAGCACTGAAGATGGCGGGGCTTTCACCCGAAGCGATCGACCATATCAATGCCCACGCTACCTCGACACCGGTCGGCGACCGGGCCGAGATCGCGTCGCTGCGCAACGCCTTTGGCGACGCCCTCGCCGGCATCCCGATCACCGCGACCAAATCGGCCACCGGCCACCTGTTAGGCGCCGCCGGCGGCGTGGAGAGCATCTTCTCTACCCTCTCGGTCATGCACGGCCGCCTGCCCCCGACGCTGAACCTGGAGAACCGCGACGAGGAGCTGCACGACCTGGACATCGTCACGGACTCGGCACGCGAGCATCGCACCCAGCACGTGCTGTGCAACGGCTTCGGGTTTGGCGGGGTGAATGCGGCACTGATAGTCAGCAAGGTGTAGTCGTGGGGAAAAGTGGCACTCATTGCAGTGCCACGATGCTCAGAAAGGGCCAAGCTGCCAAGCCCGAGGCTGGAGCGTCAAGAGGCTGACGCACCCACAGGCTCACTGGGAGGAGCGAATACTTTCTTGAAGGTGAAAGCTTCGCTCGTAGGGCCTCGCTCCCTCAGCACACTGAGCTTTGTGGCTGCCTCTTCAATCGACGGAATGTCCCCAGCGGGCACCCACCAAAGCACCATATGGGCCTCACCGAGCTTGTGAAACCACTCTTTCTTTCGGCGCATGATCTCAACGTGGGCCGTTTGATACACGTAGTGATGCAATGCTTCTATCGATTCCCATAACGAAAAATTCACGATGAGGTCAGAGCCGAAAAAGTCGATCCCGGTGGCATCGCCACCTTCGGTCTGCAGCCGCCAGACAAACCCGGGGGACTTTTCTGCCAACGCATTGATCCTGTCCAGATTAGCGACAAAATCAGAAAGCTGCGGCGAATCCAACGGTGCCATCAGATTGGCAATATTGAGCTGGGCAATGTGGTACTGGTTCATCGATTCCTCCCTGATATACGTCACAGTGAGGGGCTGCAGCAGTTAGCTCTCACCGGTGCAAATGGAGTCTTCTTTTGTCATCGTGACGTACTCGTTAGGAATGTTCTCATGCCGGTGGGTCTACCGCAGCGAAATACGCCATTTGGTCCGAATGTGCCTTCATGAAGCACGGCCGAGCCGTGGCACGCATGACATAGCCACGACAGGCCGGGTAGCCCGCCAGGCCATCGAACCGATCGACCAGGCGCAGCACATCCGCCATGGCGATGTCGGCAATGGAAAAGCTGCCGGCCAGCCATTCTCGTCCTGCCAGGACTGCCTCCATGTGCTGTAGCCTGGATGCCAGGAAATTGTTCAGGCTTTTCCGAGCAGGTGTTTCCTCAGTATCGCCAGTGAACTTGAAGATGGACCACGGAAGGGTCGCCATCTCCACGGAGTTGAGCGCCGCGAAAAGCCATACGATAACGTCGCTTCGGCCGCGTGGATCGGCAGGCATCAGCCTTTCACTGCGCTCACCCAGATGCAGCAGAATCGCGCCGCTCTCGAAGATCGAGAGGTCGCCATCGGTCAACCACGGCACCTGGCCGAAGGGCTGATGGGTGAAGTGCACGGCCCCACGCTCACGAAATGGCACGCTCTCGATACGATAGGGCAAGCCGGCCTCTTCCATCGCCCAGCTCAGGCGTAAGTCACGGACAAATCCCCTTGGCGTTTCAGGAACCCAATCGAAGGTGGTCAGGATCAGTTCAGACATTCAGGTTTCCCTCTTGAGAACGACATGGAGAACTCGATCGGTAACTATCCTCTCCACACATTGATAGCCGAGAGCGCGCATGTCGACGCCGGAGAACAAACGCTCCCCTTCGCCGAGCAGAACCGGTGTAATGGCCAAGTGCAGTTCATGAACCAGCTGAGCCCGCAGGTACTGCTGGATCGTTGCCACGCCTCCGCCGAGGCGGACATCCATGCCGTGGGCAGCGTCTTGGGCACGCCCAAGGGCAGCATGAATGCCATCGGCTACGAAGTGAAAGGTCGTTCCGCCTGCCATCTCGATGGGATCGCGAGCATGTTGCGTCAGCACGAAGACAGGCGCGTGGAACGGAGGGCTATCCCCCCACCACCCTTTCCAGCTGTCGTCCCGCCAGGGTCCGCGCTCGGCACCAAACATGTTACGGCCAATGATCCAGGCTCCGATATTCTCGAGGCCACGAGTCACGAAGTCGTCGTCTACACCGGTTTCACCGCCTCCCTCGCCTAGAACGCTTCGACGGAACGTCTCGGTCCGGAACATCCAGTCATGGATCTCCAGGCCACCGATGCCAGTCGGGTTCTCCAGGCTCTGCGCCGGGCCGGCTGCGAACCCGTCAAGCGACAGGCTGAAGCAAGAAACGCGTAGCTGACTCATCGTGATCTCCATGAAATGCGCAACACACGATCAGTCGTCGAACGACCCTAGAGGGTTTCGACACATCGGCTACGCCGCTCCCCTGTCAGTCCGCAACGATCTGGTCCCGCCCGTTCTGCTTGGCCCGGTACAACAGTCTATCCGCCTTCTCGATCAGCGAGGCCTGACCGCCGCCGTCCGCCGGGTTGGCGGTTGTGACCCCCATGCTGACAGTGACGAGGTGGGAAACATCGGACGCTCGGTGAGGGATGGATGCGTCACTGATGGCTGCCCGGCAGCGCTCCGCCACCTGCCGGGCAGATTCCAGGTCCGTCTCGGGCAAGACGAGCGCGAACTCCTCGCCACCGAAACGTGCCAGCAAGTCGCGCGGCCGCAGGATCGACGCGGCGAGGATCTGTGCGACTCGGCGCAGGCAGTCGTCCCCGGCGAGATGGCCGTAGTGGTCGTTGTACTGCTTGAAGCAGTCGATATCCAGCATGATGAATGACAGCGGCTGGCCGCCGCGCTGGGCACTCGCCCACTCTACTTCCAGCACGGAGTCGAGCAAGCGCCGATTGGCCACACCGGTAAGGCCATCCTGATACGAGAGTTCCTGGAGTTCCCGTTGCAGCTGCAGCAGCTTCTCTTCGCTCTTCTTACGCTCGCTGATATCGAACATGAAGCCGACCAGTGCTTCCACCTCGCCCTTATCATTGCGCACCACGTGGACGACATCGCGAATCCACACGTAGTTGCCTTCCGCCGTCAGTGCGCGATAGTCGGCCTCGTGGTCGACACCCGCCTTCGACTGCGCAACGCAGAAGTCCACGACCCAGCTACGATCCTCCGGGTGCATGCGCTCCACCCAGTCGTCGATACCGACCCAACTGCCCTGGGACCACCCCAGCAAGCGCTCGATCTGAGGCCCAATATAGGCGAAACGCAACGTTGCCCAGTCGATTTTCCAGGGGATTGCCTCGGTCGACTCCAGCAGCGTTTTATAAACGGCGGTGTCTATACTCATCTCAGTGGCATCATTAGTCATGGCATCATGGCCCCACAAATCTGGTATGGGCGTCCGTGCAGAATCGAGCCTTGCATCCAGCCGACACTGCGACAGCATGGCTGAAATCAAAGCAACAATACCACCATCATGTTGGGTCACCCAATTGAAAACCGAGCCTAAACCTTCTTATCCAGAGTCTTCGCCATGACCAAATAGCCGAAAGAAGCGGACCATGTGATCATCATGAAACCCACTAACGCTTCCGTGCCGGCAAGGAAGCGTATGTGTCCAGTTGCCGCCAGGTCGCCCCAGCCTACCGTGGTATACGTGGCTGCAGAAAAATAAACACTATCCAAAAAACTAACCGAGGTGTAGCCAGTAATTTCCCCATATCCCTCATGAGTCAATAACCACCAGAACGCTGTACCAAACAGCCATATCTCGGCAACATGGGCTAAAATCAGCACAAACATGACGCCCACGATTATCTTTCTATTGCGAGGTTCATCAGGAAATTTTTGTTGTCGCCTAGCACACCAGCAGCTCAATAGCTGGATCACCTCATAGTGTAAGACAACCACCAGAGCCACGACTGCCGCGGTGATAAGCACGACGTTTATCTCAGGATCAATAGGCAGCAAACAGTAGTTTCCTCAACCAGAGAATGTTGATTCTTCTTCCCATGCACTCACTCAGCGACAACCACTAGCTTGCCGATCCACTGTCGACAAAAAGCAGCGCCCCAAGCCAGACTTGGCCAAGGGCACATTCGCAGTACCAAAGTGGCACCTGATTGACTAAACCGCCACCCCCGCCCTTGCGGCGCGGTGAGCGTGCAGCTTCTTGTAGCTTTCGACCAGGCGCTGGTGCTTCTCCAGGCCTTCGAGCTGCATGTTGGTGGGCGTCAGGCCGTGGAAGCGCACCTCGCCCATCACCGAGCCAACCACGGCGGACATGATCTGCTCGCCGAACATGCGAGTCAGATTGTGGAGGTAGTCTGCGAGCTCCAGCTCGTCATCGAGGAGGATCTCCAGCACCGCGGCCACGGCCTGGTAGAACAGTCCGCGCTCCACGGTGTTGTCGTTGTACTGCTGGAACATCTCGACCCGCTCCAGCGCCTCTTCATGCTGCTGCAGGGCCAGGTTGATCAGCAGCTTCAGCTCGAGGATGGTGAGCTGCCCCCACACGGTGTTCTCGTCGAACTCGATGCCGATCAGGGTGATGATATCCATGTGATCATCGAGCTGGCTCTCCTCCAGACGCTCCAGCAGGCCGGCGAGCTGAGCGTCGTTCAGGGCGTGGAGGTTGAGGATATCCTCGCGGTAATCCAGCGCCATGTTGGTGTTGTCCCAGATCAGATCATCCACCGGGTACACCTCAGAGTAGCCCGGCACCAGGATACGACACACCGGCGCACCCAGATCCTCGTGCACGGCCATGTAGGTCTCCAGGCCCAGCTCCTCGAGAATGCCGAACAGCGTTGCCGCCTCTTCCTCGTTCGTACCGGAGAAGTCCCAGTCGCTGAATTCGACGTCGCTCCTGGCACTAAAGAAGCGCCAGGAAACCAACCCCGAGGAGTCGATGAAATGCTCGACGAAGTTGTTAGGCTCGGCGATGGCCTGCGAGTTGAAGGTCGGCGGCAGGAAATCATTGAGGCCCTCGAAGCTACGGCCCTGCAGCAGCTCGGTGAGGCTGCGCTCCAGCGCCACCTCGAAGCTGGGGTGTGCGCCGAAGGAGGCGAATACCCCGCCGGTGCGCGGGTTCATCAGGGTCACGCACATCACCGGGAACTGCCCACCCAGCGAGGCGTCCTTGACCAGCACTGGGTAGCCCTGCGCCTCCAGCGCCTGGATGCCTTCGAGAATGGCCGGGTAGCGCTCAAGGACATGCATGGGCACGTCCGGCAATGCCAGTTCCTGCTCGAGGATCTCGCGCTTCACCGCCCGCTCGAAGATCTCGGAAAGGCACTGCACCTGGGCTTCCTGCAGCGTGTTACCGGCGCTCATGCCGTTGCTGAGGTAGAGGTTCTCGATCAGGTTGGAGGGGAAGAATACCGTCTCCCCGTCCGACCGGCGTACGAAGGGCAAGGCGACGATGCCGCGCTCACGCTTGCCGGAGTTGGTGTCGATCAGGTGCGAACCGAGCAGCTCGCTCTCCGGGTCGTAGATCTCGCGAGTGTAAGCATCGAGGATGCCCTCGGGCAGCTCGTCGTTGGACCCGGGCTGAAACCACTTCTCGCTGGGGTAGTGAACGAACTCGCTGTTCGCTATTTCCTCGCCGAAGAACTGGTCGTTGTAGAAGAAGTTGCAGCTCAGGCGTTCGATGAACTCGCCAAGTGCCGAACAGAGTGCGCTCTCCTTGGTGGCCCCCTTGCCGTTGGTGAAGCACATGGGCGAGGCGGCATCGCGGATGTGCAGCGACCACACGTGGGGCACGATGTTACGCCAGGAGGCGATCTCGATCTTCATGCCCAGGTCCGCCAGCATGGCCGACATGTTGGCGATGGTCTGCTCCAGCGGCAGGTCCTTGCCCTCGATCCAGGTATAGGCAGCCTCGTCGGGCTTGGCCATCAACAGGGCCTGGGCGTCCTCGTCCAGATTCTCTACCGTCTCGATCTGGAACTCGGGGCCGGTCTGCACCACTTTCTTGACGGTGCAGCGGTCGATGGAGCGCAGGATGCCCTCGCGGTCCTTCTCGGAGATGTCTTCCGGCAGCTCGACCTGGATCTTGAAGATCTGGTTGTAGCGGTTTTCCGGGTCGACGATGTTGTTCTGGGAAAGCCGGATGTTCTCGGTTGGGATGTCGCGCGCCAGGCAGTAGACCCGAACGAAGTAGGCCGCGCACAGCGCGGAGGACGCCAGGAAGTAATCAAAGGGGCTTGGCGCCGAGCCGTCGCCCTTGTAGCGAATGGGCTGGTCGGTGATGACGGTGAAATCGTCAAACTTGGCTTCAAGTCTGAGATTTTCGAGAAAATTGACTTTGATTTCCATTAACAGGGTACCGGGCGTTAAAGCTTGGGAAGAGGGGTGGGCAGGGGTGGTGCGCAGGCTGCTGCCGTATGGGGTGATGGTATCACCTGTCAATCGGCCGCTGAAAGCGAACCCATCAGCCTGGCCTGGCAACGGTAGCCTATCGCCGTCATGCTGAGGGATGCAGAAACGCAACCTGGGCCAGGAGGTACGATGCCAACACTGATCGATTTCAGCGCCGGGGATGAAGCCGCACGCTGGCGCGCCATCAACGACACGGTTATGGGTGGGGGGTCTCAAGGCGCCATGCACGCAGCAGGTGCCCTGGGCATCTTCTCGGGTGAGCTTTCGCTGACCAACGGCGGCGGCTTTGCCTCGGTACGCCGCGAGCCAGAACCCATGCGGCTATCTCGCCACCAAGGCGTGACCGTAGAGGCGCGTGGCGACGGTCGCCAGTATCAGCTGCGCCTTTACAGTAACCAACTGATCGACGGCGCCGCCTATCGTGCCGTTTTTCAGCCCCCGGCCGGTGGGTGGCAGCGCATCGCCCTGCCCTGGAGCATGTTCGAGGCGGTATTTCGTGGTCGCCTGCTCGAGGATGCACCGCCGCTGGCACCTGACGAAATCCAACAGCTCGGCCTGTTGATTGCCGACCGCCGCGACGGGGCCTTCCGGCTGGAAGTGGCGAGTATTGAAACGCTGGAAGCCCGCTAGGCTACCTACCCCACGGCACATCCGGTGGCCGCACCGATGCCATGGCTGCCACCGGTAATCACCAGAACCTCTTTCAATGCGATACCTATAACGTACCCGTCAACACTAGAACGATCACGATTATCAACACCAGCCCGAGCCCCCCGCTGGGGCCGTATCCCCATCCCCTGCTGTGGGGCCATGCAGGTATCGCACGGCGGCCTTCAGCAGTTCGATGATCAGAAAGGCGTTGAGGAACAGCGATGCGCGAGTTGAGAGCTCGCCGGTCTCGCCGATGGCGAAGGTGGCGATGAGGTTACCGCCCATGTAGGCCAGCAACACACCGAGCATGCCGACCTCACGGGCCACTTCTCGGCGAGCGTGCCCAGCCCGACGAGGAGCGCGATGCGGCGAGTCGGCAGGAGGGCCATGACGTTGAGCGACTGCGTCAGGAAGGCTTCAACGCGCTGCTGCTGGACCTGGCATCCAGTGCATCGATTTCGGCCGCGGTCGACGAGACGCTGGGACAGACTGGCGGCCGCCTCGATGCACTGTTCAACAATGGTGCCTACGGCCAGCCGGGTGCGGTGGAAGACCTCTCGCGCGCCGTGCTGCGCGACCAGTTGGAAACCAACCTGCTAGGCACCCACGAACTGACGACGCGAATCATCCCGGTGATGCGGGAGCAAGGTGCCGGCCGCATCGTGCAGAACAGCTCTGTTCTAGGCTTTTCCGCCCTGCCCTACCGTGGCGCCTATGTCTGCTCCAAGTTCGCCCTGGAAGGGCTGACCGACACCCTGCGCCAAGAACTCTACGGCACCGGCATCCACGTCAGCCTGCTGCAGCCTGGCCCCATCGCCAGCCGATTTCGCGAGAACGCCTACCGCGCCTTTCGCGACAACATCAATGCCGCGACCAGCCATCACGCCGTCACCTATTGCGCCCTGGAGGCCCGCCTGGCGGGGGAAGGACCATCGGCCCCCTTCACGCTCGAGGCCGATGCGGTGATTCGCAAGCTGATACATGCCCTGGAAAGCCGGCGGCCCAAGGCCCGTTACCACATCACGGTGCCGACCCACTTGTTTGCAGCTCTGAAGCGTATCCTCTCCACACGTGGCATGGACCGGGTCCTGCTACGAGCGACTCGGAGGGAACGGGAGGTATGAGCGTCTAGCCCGACCAGGCCACTTGCCCGAAAAAGCCTTGCTCATACAATACGTCGCGTGTCGTCAAGCAATCTGAGGGGTCTACCATGTTCAAATCCGTATGGGTGCTGGGACATTTCCGAGGTATTCGGCTTGAAATCCACGTCAGTTGGCTGATCATTTTCGCATTGATCATGGTCAGCATGACCACCGGCCTTCAGCAGCAACATCCGGACTGGACCACCGCGGATGCCGCCCTTACTGCCTTCGTCACGGTACTGATCTTCTTCGCCTCCATACTGGCCCACGAGCTGGGCCATAGCCTGGTGGCAATCCGGCGAGGGGTGCCGGTCACCGCCATTACCCTGTTCATCTTCGGCGGCATGGCGCAAATGAGTCGCGACCCGGAACAGGCCAACGACGAGTTCTGGATCGCTGTGGCCGGACCCGCGGTCAGCTTTGCACTGGCCTTTCTGTTCGGCGTACTGGCTTGGGTGACCGCTGGCTGGTACGAGCCGATTCCTGTGGCGCTCGGCTGGCTGTCCATGATCAACCTGGTCGTGGCCATCTTCAACCTCATCCCCGGATTTCCCCTGGATGGGGGGCGGGTACTTCGCGCCCTGGTCTGGAAAGTCACGGGTAGTACTCAGCGAGGCAACGAGACCGCCATCGCCAGCGGCCGTTTCCTGGCCTATGGGCTATTCGGCCTGTCCCTATGGAATATGCTGGTCATGGGCAACCTGGTCGGCGGGCTGTGGATCATGCTGATTGCCTGGTTCCTGCTCACCATGAACCATGCTCAGAGTCGCATGTACCTCCTTCGAGATCGCCTGGCGGGAGTTCGCGCCCGGGACCTGGCCGACCCCGATGTTCCCTTTGTTGCCGCAGGACAGTCCATCGAGGAGTGGCTGCGCGATCAGGTGCTGGTCTCCGGCCGACGCGCCTTCCTGGTGGGAAGTCCCACCCACGTGCTGGGTCTGGTCTCGCTCAGCGACACGCAACGCCTGCCCCAGGAGCAATGGCCCAGAACCCCCGTAAGCGAGATCATGACGCCGGCTGATGCCCTTCATCATGTCGCACCCGATGACAAGGCCGACGATATCCTGCAACTGATGAACGAGCACAGCCTGAACCAGGTGCCGGTCATGGCGCGGGGACACGCCAGCGGTTGGATCGACCGTCAGCGGTTGCTGCGGATGATCGAGCTTCATCTGGAAGTGAAGCGATGACCGGCGTGCAATCGCAGCCATGGCACCCCACGCGAGGCTGCTTGCCCTCAGGCTCCGGCCTGACCGCTTGAGTGGCTGGCTCGCAGCAGCAGGTTGCGGGGAGTCAGCTCACGATCGCAGAAGATGCCGAGCTCAGCATCGAATCCCGACTCGGTCAGCAGCGTCATGCGGTCCAGTGCCAGCCACACCTCCAGCGGGCGCCGAAACAGATGGCGTACCAGCTCCAGCCGCTTCACCCGACATTGGCGTCGCCACCCGGCTGCCTCGAAGCTCGCCCAGTCAACGTCCGTGGCGTGGGACAGGCCCTTCTGTTGTGCCGCCCAGCGGCAGAAATCGGCAAAATTATCGGGCATGCGCCCATAGGCCAGGCTGGGAACGGGCAAATAAGCATCGATACCACGTACTTGACGCTGCCATTCATCGAAGCCCAGACGCCAGGCATTGGCCCGTTCCCGGCTCCGCTGAACCCCGCCGGGGGCTGTTACGGTCTCCTGGACCGACATCGCCAGGTCTTCCCGGGAGAGCAACAGGTCATGCGCCTCGATCAGGGCTTTGGCGCGGCGGGACAGCGGCCGGTAGACCTCGTCACGGGTGCGCTGGTAGCAGCATGGCGCCAGCGTGACCGAACTACCCGTTTCTGCGGCGAGTTGGAGCAATCTCACATGCAGGTCGCCACAGGCATGCAGTGCCGCGATGTGGGTCTGCGACGACAGCGCCTGCTCCAGCTGAGAGGCCATCACGTCCTGCTGACGCATGTCCACCGCCACACCCTGTCGCTGTGCAAGCTGGCGGCCCTCGTCACACAGGGCGCCCTGCCACTCCAGGGCGGTGACGTCGACGGCATGTCGACGTGCCAGTGTACGAGCAAGGTGCCCCTTGCCGGCACACCACTCCACCAGCGATTCACCGGGCTTTATGCGCAGTTGCTCGACGAAGGCCTCGATCTGCGACCACTTGCGTCCTCCTACATGCTGCCCCCATTCACGGGGAAGCGAGGCAACCGGAGGGGATAAAATCGGCAGGTCAACGAGCGCCTCCAGCTCTGCCACCGGCAGCCACTCCGCAAGCGGCGAGGCATGAAAGGGATTGGCCTGCAGTCGCACCACGTCTTGCTCACTCAAGCCAAGCAGGGTCTCGCCAAGAGCTGCAAAATCGTCGTGCCAGGGCAGGCAACGGTACTGGAAGGGCAGCGGGCGCCACAGCGGCTGCCAGCGGGACAGCAGCTCGGTGAGGCGGGCAAGGAGATGATTAGCCTGAGGGTCGACTCCTTCTTGGCCTGGCACTACCAAAGACTGCCTAGTACTCAATGCGGGAAGCAGTGATATCGAACGTCACGGCGATGTCGACCCCCTCTTCCAGGTTCGGTGGCTCACCCAGGGCCTCCTGCAAGGCCAAGGTGCCCTGCACGCTGCCAGCCACCCGTGCGACGGCTCCCTCCACGGCAAAGGTAGCCAGGGTGAACTGCACATCGCCCCCCTCCGAGGTGTAAACGGGGGGCATGGCCGAGGTGCCGATCAGGTTGAGCACATCATAATTGAGCACCTCCCCGTCCTTTAGCGCCATGCTGATGGAGAGTGAATCCCGGCTTCTCCTCCCGTCGGGGTCGGCGAAGCCAACGATATCGATCAGGTAGTCACCGTCGCCGATATCGGTAAAGGTAGCGCTGGCGTCGTCGTACTGGCTCAGGATAAACCACTCGCGCTCGGTTCCATCGAGCTCACCTTCCAGGCGCTCCGCCATAGCCGATACCGACCAGAACCCGCCGGCCAGTATGGTACTCAGGACCATCGCCCCCCATTGCTTCATGCTTCCCCCTTGCTAGTGCCCAGCCACGCCACCTTTGACCAGCGGACCACGAGCGTAGACGTCTGCGTCTGAATCTCTTCTCAGGGTAACCGGAAAAGCCCCCATGATGCGCTTCTTGTCGAAACAACAATCAAGTCAGTAGATAAGGCTGCAACCATTGGCGGAGCTGTGCCCCCTGCACCAAACCGGGCTGCCGTGCCACTTCCCGGCCGCCACGGAAGACGATCAGGGTGGGGATACTACGTATACCGAAACGACCGACCAGAACCTGATGGGCTTCGGTATCAAGCTTGGCAAACCGCATCCGTGGCTCGAGTTCCCTGGCTGCCTCGGCGAATATCGGTGCCATCGCCTTGCAGGGACCGCACCAACTGGCCCAGAAGTCCACCACGACCGGCATCTCGCTGCGCTCGACAACCGCGCGGAAATTCGCCTCGGTCAGCTCGACTGGCTCTCCGGTAAAGAACCGATTCTTGCAGCTGCCGCATTTCGGCCCATCGGCCAGGCGCGCCTGGCTGACGCGGTTGATAGCGCCACAGCTGGGACAGCCAAGAATGAGTGAAGCGGACATGAAGGGGCTCCTTGATCGCGACATTGACTACAAGATGACGCCACAGCCAACGTCCATCAAGGGTTTACGCCAGGCAGTCGCGCCATTATCTGCGGCGGAATGATAAGGTGACCTGCCAGCCGCCTTGGCGCCATCCACCGGAGGATCGCGAGAAATGAGTAAAGCCTATGTCGTGGGAAACGTCACTATCAAGGATGCCAATAGGTGGGCGCAATACGTCGCCGACGTGCCTGCCACCATCACCCCCTGGGGTGGCGAGCTCATGCTGCGTGGCAAACGGGCTGCCGTGCTGGCGGGCGAGGCGCAGCACAGCAACCTGGTAGTCATCTCCTTTCCCGACCTGGAATCGATACACGGCTGGTACGCCTCTCCCGCCTATCAGGCACTGATTCCACTGCGCGACGCCGCCGCTACGGTCGACCTGGCGGCATACGAGGACTGAGTGGTATCGTCTGCGCTCCACTGATTCCACAGAGACATGACATGTCGCAGAAGATCTACTGCACTGCCAGATTCCTCCCCAAGCCCGGCAAGGAGAAGGCTGTGTTCAAGGCGCTTCAGGCACTCGAGCCCAATAGCCATCGAGAGGATGCCTGTCTGCTCTATACCGTCACCCGCCAGATCGACAGTCCATTTGCCCAGGGTGACAGTTTCCCCATCGTCTTCCATGAGATATGGGCCAACCGTGAAGCCTTTGAGGCGCACTGCCAGCGCCGTGAGATCCAGCAGTTCTTCCGCGATCAGGTCGAGTCACCCGACGGAGATATCGAGGCGGCCAATGTCTGCGTCTATACCGATGAACCGGTCGATTTCGATGCCCCGATTGCTACTCGATGACTGCGCACTACCGCGAAACGGGCAGGAGCTGCGGCTCCCCGCTGTAACTAGGTCAGCCTTCAAGGAGGCCCCATGGGGCGCCTGTTCTCTCTTATCGTGATGATGGGTCTCGCCTATGGCGGACTCTACCTGTATTACGGCGTGGCAATGAAGCAGGCCATCGAGCAGCAGGTCGCCGACCGCGGCCTATCCACCCTGGAGGTGGAGCGTATCGATTATGGCCCTCTGGCACCGCTCACCTCGGAGACCAGGATCTCGGCCACGGTCACCTATCGTGGCGCAGAAGCCACCCTGGACATCCGGGTCCTCGGCCACCCTATCTTTTCGGATGAGATCCGGGTCGAGCTGGACGGGCTGCAGGCACTGCGGTTAAGGATCGGAAGCGGGGAGTGAAGGCACTGGCGAAACCATCCCAGCGGTAGCGCCGGCTGACGTGTGGCCATGATAGAATTGCTCTCCCTTTCAACGGCAAGATGCCAACTTTGGAGATAACGACATGGCCAGGGCAACCGCGCGTCATATTCTGGTAAGCAGCGAAGAGAAGTGTGAGGCCCTCAAGGCGGAGATCGAGGGTGGGCGTGATTTCGCCGAAGTGGCGAAAGAAAACTCATCCTGCCCTTCCGGCGCCCAGGGCGGTGACCTCGGCAGCTTCGGGCCGGGCCAGATGGTTCGCGAGTTCGACGAGGTCGTCTTTTCCGGCGAGCTGAACAAGGTTCACGGCCCGGTCAAGACCCAGTTCGGCTACCATCTGCTGGAAATCACCAGCCGTAGCTGACCCGCAACGGGACAGAAAGAAGCCGCACGTGCCCGTCACGGCGGCTTTTCTCGTTCCATGCCCTGTGCCCGGCGCTATCTCGCGTTACGATGGCCTTCATTGACTCGTTCTCTAACGGAAGCAGGGACATGACCCTATCATTCAGCCAGGAGCCCAAGGCCAGAGCGGATACCGCTGCAAGCCTGGGACAGAGGACAGCTACCGGCTCACCGATGATCCAGGTAGCCCAGCTGGACAAGATCTTCGAGGGTGGCTTTCACGCCTTGAAGAATGTCAGCCTGGAAATCCAGCGCGGCGAGATCTTCGCCCTGCTCGGCCCCAACGGGGCGGGAAAGACCACATTGATCAGTGTGATCTGTGGGCTTGTGCGGGCCAGCAGTGGCAGTGTCAGGGTGGATGGCCACGACAACGTGAGTGACTATCGCCAGGCGCGGGCAATGATCGGCCTGGTGCCGCAGGAGCTGACCAACGAGGCCTTCACCACGGTATGGGATACGGTGAGCTTCAGCCGCGGGCTGTTTGGCAAGCCCAAGAACCCTGCACACATCGAGAATGTCCTGCGCGCCCTGACCCTGTGGGAGAAGCGCGACAACCGCCTGCTTCAGCTCTCCGGCGGCATGAAGCGCCGGGTATTGATCGCCAAGGCCCTTGCCCATGAGCCCAAGGTCCTGTTTCTCGATGAGCCTACCGCCGGTGTCGACGTGGAGCTGCGCCGCGAGATGTGGGAGGTGGTACGCCAATTGCGCGACCAGGGGGTGACCATCATCCTCACCACCCACTATATCGAGGAAGCGGAAGAGATGGCCGACCGTATCGGCGTGATACTGGGTGGCGAGCTGGTGCTGGTGGAAGAGAAAGCGGCGTTGATGCGCCAGCTGGGGCGCAAGGAGCTGACACTGCATCTGGATCAGGCCCTCGATGACGTACCGGCGGCGCTGGCCGGTCACGACCTGGCGCTGATGGAGGACGGCCATGCACTGGTCTACACCTACGACGTGACACAACAGGAGGAAGGTACCGGAATCGCCGGCCTGCTTGCCGACCTGGAAGCCACCGGCATCCGGGTCAAGGACCTGCATACCCGGCAAAGTTCGCTGGAGGAGATTTTCGTCAGCCTGGTCAGGGAGAGAGCATGAACCTGCAGTCCGTCAAGACCATCTATCTGGCCGAGATGGCACGAAGCCTGCGCACCGTTCTGCAGAGCATCGTCTCGCCGGTTGTGTCCACTTCGCTCTACTTCGTGGTTTTTGGCGCCGCCATCGGCTCACGCATCAGCGAAGTGGATGGCGTGAGTTACGGCGCCTTCATCGTGCCCGGGCTGATCATGCTGATGCTGCTGACTCAGAGCGTCTCCACCGCCTCGTTCGGTATCTTCTTTCCACGCTTTTCGGGCTCGATCTACGAAATCCTCTCGGCCCCCATCTCCTACCTGGAGATCGTTCTGGGTTTCGTCGGTGCGGCAGCCACCAAGTCGCTGATACTGGGCCTGATCGTGCTTGGCACGGCACGCCTGTTCGTACCCTTTACCATCCAGTACCCGCTGGTCATGCTGCTCTTCCTGGTGCTCACCGCTATAACTTTCAGCCTGCTCGGCTTCATCATCGGCATCTGGGCCGACGGCTTCGAGAAGCTGCAGCTCGTGCCGCTGCTGGTGGTCACTCCGCTGACCTTCCTCGGCGGCACCTTCTACTCCATCGACATGCTGCCCCCCTTCTGGCAGACGGTGACGCTACTCAACCCGGTGGTCTACCTGGTCAGCGGCTTTCGCTGGAGCTTCTACGGCAGCGGCGATGTCAGCATCTGGGCCAGCATGTTCATGATCGTGGCCTTCCTTGGCGTCTCGCTGGCAGTGGTGAACTGGATATTCAAGACCGGCTATCGGTTGAAGCCTTGAAGGCACGCTGACAAGACGCGACCGCAGCCCAGTCGCTTGAGCACGGGGGTTAGTTCACATTTAGCGAATACCTCCTTAAGGCACTCATCACCGGCCAGGTGGCCGTGGGTATCCTTGAAGCACTTGAAATGGTCGATATTTATCAGCAGGACGCTGACCGGCTCGCGACCGTAGGAGTGTAATCCTGTGTGTCGAATGCGCACAGTAGCGACTGGTAAAACGGGCGACTCGCGTCCATGCTTGATATGCAATGAAGCGGCGCATCCAGGGAACCGGCTCCGCGGACAATAGACAAGAATGATAAACGGAAGGGCTAGCAGTTCCCTTCCAAGGAAGGAGTCGATGGCTGCTGGCAACAACAAGGCAAGAGAGGCGCCTCTTCTAGACTGGCACAGCGAGTTTCAGGATTCAGCGCTGGAAGAGTTACACCGTCGCACCATGCTGGCCCAAGATGCCCAGCAGCTTTGCTACGCCCTGTGGGCAATTTCCGGCATTTTCTTCGCCTTCACCCTGGCCGACTTCGCCCTGCTCGGCGCTGGCAGTGAATTTCTCGCACTGCTTGCCATCCGTACGTTCGTCGCCCTTTGCTGCATGGCACTGGCACTGGCCGTCAAGCTGCAGCCCGCGTTGGCGCATCGCCGCATGCCCGTAAACCTGGCCTATTTCGTCGGCATCACTGGGCTGCTTTTCACCATACCGCTTCACCCCGGCACAGACGGACTGCATATTGCTACCATGGTCGTGGCCACCACAACGATATACCTGCTGGTACCCAATCGGCTTCTCTGGATTCTTGTCTGGAACGCCTATCTTGCCATCGGCTTTGCCGTCGTGCTCGGTTTCAGCTCCTACCTCTCGCCTGGCATGTTGGCCAGCGGCCTGCTACTGCTGGGCTTCGCCAATCTGCTGGGCTGGGTGACACTCACTCGGCTCAACCGTCTTCAGCGCAGGCAGTTCGCCTTGCTGCTCGAGGAGCAAGACAACAATCGCAAGCTGCAATCCGAAATCGATGAACGACGTCTACTCGAGCAGCAGCTTCGCTTCTTGGCCAGCACCGATCACCTGACCGGCATCGCCAACCGCCGCCATTTCTTCGAGCTGGCCGCGCGGGAACTGAACCGTACCAAGCGTGAGGACACGCCGCTCGCCATCTGCATGGTCGATATCGACCTGTTCAAGGAGCTCAACGATCATCATGGCCATGCCGTAGGCGACCTTGTCCTGGCAACGGTTGCTACCTGTTGCGCGTCGGTGCTGCGTGACACGGATATCATCGGCCGTTACGGCGGCGAGGAGTTCATCATCGCCCTGCCCGGATCCGACGTTGCTACCGCCACCGTCATCGCAGAGCGGCTACGCGCGAAGGTGGCAACGCTGTCCCTGCCAATGCTCGGCGAAACACCCATGCTGTCCGTCACGGTGGGAGTCAGTCTCGTGGCGGAGGAAGAAATGACGCTCGAACCGGCCATGCTGCGGGCCGACGAAGCGCTCTATGAAGGTAAGGCGCAGGGGCGAAACCGTGTCGTGGTGGCCGACGCACCCTCATCTCACGCCGCCATTGAAGCCTGAGTGCGGGTAGTCAATCAGCCGCCGGGTTGAACTCATTCCCGTAGCGGGTATCATCCCCTTCCCGCCCCTCTTCCCGGACAGTCCATGCCGATACTGCACTGCATTATTCATCGCATCGCCAAGGCATCCAGCGAGCAACCGGCCACCCTGTATCCGGCACCTGCCGAAGCCGAGGCCTCGGATTCCCTCGAAGAGCTTTTGGCCCGCTTCAGCGATGCCTACCACGCCAAGCCCAAGGCCTGGGGTCACTTCATTAGCGCAGAGGACATCGAAAATGCTCAGGCGCTGCGATTTCCGCGGGCGCTGACGGATTACCTGGAGAACCAAAGCGACTTCGCCGCCTTCACCCGTGACGTGGCACAGCACATCGCCGAACTGCTCGATGCGCACCTTTCGGTCTCGGGGCACCTGCTGTTCGTCGAGTACCAGCATGGCGACACCCACTACCTGAGCCTGGCACTGCTCCACCATCGCGAGGGCTACGCCATCGACGCCGACCATGGCGTAACGACGTCAGCCCAGCTCAACCTGGCCCAGATGAGTCTGGCAGCGAGAATCAACCTCAGCCAGTGGCGCAGCGACGCCTCTTCCCGGCAATACCTCTCCTGGACCCGTGACCGTGGGGGAAAGAAGCTGGCCGAGGGCTTTGCCGAACTGCTCGGCGCCACCGAGGGCGTGGACGCCACCGGCGAGACCCGCACCCTGCTGAAGGCGTTCAGCGACTATGTAGAGCAGGAGGACTTTGCCGAAGACAAGAGCCGGGAAAAGACGGATGTACTGCTGGAATATGCCAACGAGCAGGTCCGCAGCGGTGAGCCCATGACCCTGGAAACGCTCTCGGAACTGCTCGACGAGCAGCAGCCGAAGGCCTTCTTCGATCATATTCGCCACGCCGACTACGGACTCTCCCCCGAGATTCCACCGGACAAGCGAACCCTCAGCCAGTTTCGACGCTTCACCGGGCGCTCCAACGGCGTCTCGATCAGCTTCGACTCGCACCTGCTAGGCTCCAGCATCGAATACGACGAAACGCAGGATCGCCTGATCATCAAGAAAGTCCCCAATGGGCTGCGGGAGCAGCTCAAGGAGCGGCAGGGATGAGCTGGTTGGCCGCATCCGCCGCCATCAGCCACTCCCTGAAGACCTGCTGACCGCGCCGTTCGAGGTCGGGGCCTAGCAACAAGGCCTGCTGGCGAAGCGCAACGGGATCGACACCAGCCTCCGCCAGTTCGACGGCATGGCCGATCAGCCACTGCTCGATTCGCCCCGGGTCCGCCTCCAGGTGAAACTGCAGCCCCAGCACGGTGTCGCCCACAGCGAAAGCCTGGTGCGGGCAATCGTGACTATAGGCCAGGCGCACGGCACCGGGCGGGGTCTCGAACATGTCACCATGCCAGTGCAATACGCTATCCGGATTGCCGATATGGCGCAGCGGGCCTTCCTGTCCCTCGCGGGTCAAACTGACATCGGCAAAGCCGATCACCTTCTCCGGCATGGGAAACACCCTTCCCCCCAGGGCACGGGCGATCAGTTGGGCCCCAAGGCAGATTCCAAGAAGCGGCCGACCAGAGTCGAGGCGGTGTCGAATGGCGTCGAGTTCCGCGCCAAGGAAAGGGTATAGCGCCTCATCGTTGGCACCAATTGGCGCCCCGAGTATCACCATCAGCTCGGGACTCTCCACGTCCAGTGCCTCCAGGGCGTCGGCTCCCAGCACTCCTGGATCCAGGTAGCGAACACGATATCCCAACTCCTCCAGCACCGGTTCGAAGACCCCCAGGTCTTCGAATGCCAGATGGCGAATGGCAACCACACTCTTCATCCCGCTCGTCATCGTATGAAACTCCCTTTTCAGGTAACCCTTCCAGCTTAAACCGCTTCGAACCGATGCGAAAAGTACTGCAGCGGGTCACACGCCTGCCACTCCCATGCACTCCCAGGACGGTACTGGTATCGTGGCGGCATGCCTGCCACCAGCGACGACCCTGTCATGACCTCACGCCCCGACCCTCGTATCCTGCTACGCCTGCTCAAGCTGCTGGCGCCCTATCGTGGCCGTTTGTTCATTGCCGCCCTGGCACTGCTGGCGGCTTCGGCCAGTGTGCTGGTGCTGGGCCAGGGCCTACGCCTGGTGATCGACCAGGGCTTCCTGGCCCGCGACGGCACCCAGCTCAACCAGACGCTGGCAGCCATGCTCGCCGTCGTCAGCGTACTGGCAGCGGCCTCCGCGCTGCGCTACTACCAGGTTAGCTGGATCGGCGAACGCCTGGCCGGCGACCTGCGCCGGCAGGTCTTCGACCATCTTCTCGCCCTCGAACCGGCCTACTTCGAGAGTGCCAGCCACCGCGACCATGGCGCCGCCGAGATCGCCTCACGGCTGACCGCGGATACCAGCGTGCTGCAGACCCTGTTCGGCTCCTCGATCTCCATGGCGTTGCGCAACCTGGTGATGCTGCTGGGTGCCGTAGCGCTGATGCTGTTAACACAACCCTGGCTCTCGGCGCTGGTGCTGATCGGCATACCCGCCACCGTACTGCCGATTCTCTGGTTCGGTCGGCGCGTCCGTCGTCTCTCACGCCACAGCCAGGATCGCGTGGCCGAGCTCGGCCGCTACGCCAGCGAGGCACTCGATGGCATCCGCACGGTGCAAGCCTTCACCCATGAAGCGATCGACCGACGCGACTACGGCGAGCGCGTCGAGCAGGCCTTCGCCACCGCTGTGATTCGCACGCGACAGCGGGCCTGGCTTACCGGTGCGGCCATGATGGCGATATTCGCGGCCGTGGGGCTGATGCTGTGGCAGGGCGGGCAGGCGGTGCTGGCCGGAGAGATGAGCGCAGGGGAGCTTTCCGCCTTCGTCTTCTATGCAGTACTTGCGGCAGGCGCAGTGGCGACCCTGGCGGAAGTGGCCGGCGACGTGCAGCGCGCCGCCGGCGCCGCCGAGCGGCTGCTCGAACTGCTCGACACCGAGCCTGGCATACGCCCACCACCTCATCCGATATCGCTGCCGACCCCGCTGCGCGGCGAGATTCGACTGGAGAGCGTGAGCTTTGCCTATCCCGGACGCGAGATACCGGCGCTCCACTCCCTCGACCTGTGTATTCGTCCCGGCGAGCGCATCGCCCTGGTAGGACCTTCCGGCGCCGGGAAGAGTACGTTGTTCGGGCTGCTATTGCGCTTCCACGACCCCGACCACGGCCGCCTGACGCTGGATGGCATCGACCTTCGCGAACTCGACCCGAGAGCGCTGCGCGCTGCCATGGGCCTGGTGGCTCAGGAACCGGTGCTGTTCACCGGCACGGTGGCTGACAACCTGCGCTACGGCAAGGCCGACGCCTCCCTAGAAGAGCTGCGCGATGCTACCCGTGACGCCAACGCGCTGGGCTTCGTCGAAGCCCTGCCCCGAGGTTTCGACACCGACCTAGGGCCCGGCGGCGTGCAGCTCTCAGGCGGCCAGCGCCAGCGCCTGGCGATTGCCCGGGCGCTGCTCAAGGATCCGCGGGTACTGCTGCTGGATGAGGCCACCAGCGCCCTGGACGCCGAGAGCGAGCGGCTGGTGCAGCAGGCACTGGACCGGCTGATGGCCGGGCGCACCAGTTTGGTGATCGCCCACCGATTGGCCACCGTAACCGCCGCAGACCGCCTGCTGGTGTTCGACGAGGGGCAGCTCGTCGCCGCCGGCCGCCACGCCGAACTGCTCGAACAGAGTCCGCTCTACCGCCACCTGGCGGAACTGCAGTTTGAGCGGCACAGAATGGAAGCCTGAACGTGCTCTACCATCGATACGTTCAGATGGTGTTGCGCAGGCCGAGTTCATAAGGATGAGGATTCAGATACGTCTGCTGACGAATATAGTCCGAGCCGTGGCGCTTCACGTAGTGGTTGAGCAACCGCACCGGGACGGCAAGGGGTACATGGCCAAGGCGGTACTCCTCCACCGCCTGCAGCAGATCCTGTTTGGCCGCTCTGTCGAGCTCCTGCTTCAGGTAACCCATCACGTGCATCAGCGCGTTGGTATGTGTCTTGCGCGTAGCCAGACGTGACAGCGCTGCCATGAACCGTCGCAGGTAAGAGTGCTTGGCCTGCTCCAGCGGCATGGCATGGGCTTCGCTGCCAAGGTAGCGGCCAAGGACACGATAAGACTCGACGTGATGCGCCATGAGCAGGTACTTCTGGCGGCTGTGGAACTGGATAAGGGCATGAAAATCCGTGACGCCCTCGACGTGCCGTTTCCAGTCGTCGAAGGCGAATACCCGGGAGATGAAGTTCTCGCGCAGCACGGCGTCATTCAAGCGTGCTTCTTCCTCCAGCGGAAGCTCCGGAAAATGCTCACGCAGCACGTGGACGAAGCGCCCCGAATCGGAGTGGCTTGGCGTCCCGTTCTCGTCATATACCTTGACCCGCTCGAGCCCACAGCTTGGCGAGCCCTTCATCAGGATGAAGCCGCGCAAATGACGGTGGCGTACCACGAACGCCTGTCCCACCTCTTTCAAGCGCTCGGTAACATCGAGTTCGGGATCTACCGTTCCCTTGACCCGCGTTGGCTCGCCGGGCGTACCGACCAGGCGAATGGGCTCACGCGGCACGCCGAGACCGGCTTCCAGTTCAGGGCAGAAGGGTTCAAAGGCGAAGCAGTCCTGAAGCACCTCCAGGCAGTATCGGGAGCGCTTGTGACCACCGTTGTAGCGCACCGGCTCCCCCATCAGGCAGGCGCTGATGCCCACCGGTATCGCACTCTTCGGCGAGGACGTCTCGGCCAAGGTCAAGCTCCCTTACCAGCCACATGGTTTCATGGTCGCTCCACTATGACTCTCGGGCAAGCGACTCCCGCCTAGAACGTCTCCCATTCGCTTTCGGCCGGCTGGAGCTTTTGCCGCCGGGGAGGCTCGGCTGACAAAGCGGTGGGGGCCGGCAAGCCGGCTTGTACCGGGGGTAACGAGGATGACGACGACTCCTCACCGCCAAGCACGAACGCATTGATCAGTTGGGTCAGCTTTTCTGCCCGGCTGCGCATTGCTGCCGCGGTATCGGTATTGTGGCCCACCATGGCGGCATTCTGCTGTGTCATGGTATCCATCTGACTGACGGCGGCATTGACTTCATGGATACCAAGGCTCTGCTCACGCGACCCGGCGCTGATCTCGGCGATGACATCATTGACCCTGCTGATGCTGGAATAGATCTCCTGCATGGTCATGCCAGCCTGATGAACAATATCGGTACCATGGCGGGTACGCGTCATCGATTCCTCGATCAGTGTCTTGATCTCGCGAGCCGCATCGGCCGAGCGTTGCGCCAGCGAGCGGACCTCCTGGGCCACCACCGCAAAGCCACGACCATGCTCACCGGCCCTGGCCGCCTCTACTGAGGCGTTCAGCGCCAAGATATTGGTCTGGAATGCAATGCCGTCGATAAGCGAGACAATCTCGCCGATCTGTGACGATGAGGCATTGATCTGTTCCATCGTCTCCTCGACCCGCTGCATCGATTCCTTGCCCTGCCGAGCAACCTCGGCGCTGCTTCTGACAAGCTGGTCCGCCTGCTCAGTATGCTCGGCGTTGTTCTGTACGGTGGAAGTAATCTCTTCCATAGCTGATGAGGTCTGTTGCAGGCTGGCCGCCGCCTGATCAGTGCGCGATGCCAGCTCATCGCTGCTGCGTGCAATGCTCAATGAGGCCGAGTACACATCGTTCGCCCCCGCCCTTACCTCTCCCAATGTGGCCTGAATGCGCGCCAGAAAACCATTGAACTGCCTAGCGAGCTCGCCAATCTCGTCCTTACTGTTAACGCGCAGCCGACGCGTGAGGTCGCCTTTGCCTTCTGCCACGCCCTGAGCAATCTCGTTCATGTCGGTGGCGGTCTGGCGAATCTGATGTACTGTACGGCGGGTAATCCAGATAGCAAAAACCGTGATGGATAAATTGATGACCGAGGCAATGATCCAAAGTCGTATCAGCGTTTCGATCAGGTTCTCCCTGGCCGTTGCCTCGATGACTGCCATGGCTGCATCTACACCGGTGGCGTAGACGCCGGCACCGATTACCCAGTTCCACTCGGGTATGGCAGCGGCATAGGAATATTTGGGCTCCACCACACCGCTTGCCGGATTGGGCCATTCGTACTCGTATCGGCCACCGCCCTGACGGGCGATGTCGATCATGTCGCGTATCATCCGATTGCCGTTGGCATCCTGGGTAGCCAACATGTTCCGCCCTTCCTGTTCAGGGACAGCAGGCTGTACCAGCATGGTGCCCTCATAGTCGAAGACAAAGACGTAATTATCCTCTTCAAAGCGCAAGTCGCGAAGCAGCTCGATAGCAGCCAGTCGCCCCGCCTGCGGTTCAGCGGCAGAGCGTGCCACACTCTCGACCAATGTCGTGGCCACCTCAACGATACTCTCGGCGCCATGGCGACGCGCTTCGAGCATCAGTTCACGCTGCTGGGCGAGCTGGGTACGGTTGGAATCGATACGTTCGAGGCCCTCGAGTATCAGCAGGCAGGATGAGGAAATAATTAGCGGTACCAATACCAGAAGCAGGGTAAGCGAACGGGCATCACCGCTTGTTGATAATCAGGCGGTGTGCTGCCAGTTATGGGGCAGGAGTTCGTGGATCTGGCTGGCCTTGTGGGTCGGCAGCCGTTCCAGCACGTCTCGGAGGTAGGCGTAGGGATCATGGCCGTTCAGCTTGGCGCACTGAATCAGGCTCATGATCGCGGCAGCACGCTGGCCACTGCGCAGCGACCCGGCGAATAGCCAGTTGGAGCGTCCAAGTGCCCAAGGGCGAATCAGGTTCTCGACGCGATTATTGTCAATGGGCAGCCGGCCATCATCGAGGTAGCGCGTCAGCGCCGTCCAACGTTTCAGGCTGTAGTCCAGCGCTTTCGCCGTTGCCGTGCCATTTGGCACTTTCTCGCGCTGAGCCAGCATCCAGCGATGGAGGGCGTCGGCAATCGGCCTCGCCCGGGTGTCGCGTAACTGCTGGCGTTCTTCTTCGGTCAGCGACTGGGCCTCGCGCTCTATCTGGTAAAGCTGGCCGATCAGGTCGATGGCTTGCCCGGCGATCTGGCTCTTGTCGGCCACGTGCAGGTCGACGAACTTGCGTCTGGCGTGGGCCATGCAGCCGATCTCGGTGACGCCCTTGGCGAAGCTCTGCTTGTAGCCGCTGTAGTCGTCGCAGACGAGCTTGCCTTGCCACGTCCCCAGGAAGTCGCGGGCATGCTGACCGCCGCGCCCGTCGGTGAAGTCGTAGACCACCGCCTTCAACCCGGCGTAGGGCGTGGTGGCATAGGCCCAGAGGTAGGCGCGGTGGGTCTTCTTCTTGCCCGGCGCCAACATCGGCACCGGGGTCTCGTCGGCATGCAGTACCGGCTCAGCCAGCAACAGATCACGCAGCGCATCGACCAGCGGCTGGAGCCGCACGCCGCAGATGCCGACCCACTCCGCCAGGGGGGAACGCGGCATCGGCACGCCGGCACGGGCAAAGATCTGCTCCTGGCGATAGAGCGGCAGGTGATCGGCATACTTGGCGATTAACACCTGAGCCAGCAGGCCCGCGGTAGCAATGCCTTTGTCGATGATCTGCGCCGGCATCGGCGCCTGGGTCAGCGTCTCGCACTGGTCGCAGACCCACTTGCCGCGGATATGGCGCTCAACGTGGAACACGCCCGGCGTGTAGTCGAGCTTCTCGCTGATCTCCTCGCCGATGCGCCGAAGCTGGCAACCGCACGTGCAGTGTTCGCTCTCCGGGTCATGGCGGATCTCGGTGCGCGGCAGCTCAGGGGGCAAGGGCGCGCGCTTGGGCGTCTTCTTGGTGGCCGGTGGCGCGTCGAGCGTGATCAGATCTTCCAGCTCGGTTTCGATCGCCGCAATGTCCGCCTCCACCCCCTCTTCCAGCAGGCTGATCTGCAGGAGGTTGAGCTGCTCGCTGCGCTTGCCGAAGGCGTGGCGCTTGAGCACCGCCAGTTCATAGGTCAGCTTCTGGTTGACCTGCTCGGTGTGACGCAGGGTTTTCTGGCTCTGCTCCAGCGCCTGCTCTCGCTCCTGCAGCGCCTGGTCTTGCTGTTCAACCTGCGACATCAGCGTTGCCGCCAGATGGCGGAGCTGATCGGGGGACAGCTGAGACAGGTCGGNCCTCGTCCTGGCTGGTCACCGCGATCAGCATGTCGGCGTCCTCGCAGCCGGCCTGGCGCAGCACCACGGGGTAGGAGCCGGGGCCCACCACGGTGCGGATGTCGAGCCGGGTATGCAGCTCGCGCAGCCGCTCGCCGTCGGTGTCCACCACGGTGATGTCGTTTTCCTCGCGGGCCAGATGCTCGGCCAGCGTACCGCCGACCTGGCCGGCGCCAAGAATGATGATCTTCATTGCTGTCGGGTCCGTGAAACGACTCTGCGACGCCGATTTGGCGCCGCAGCATGGTGGCTAGCATAAACCAGCCGTTCACCGGGTAACAGACCGGGCCTTGCGGGAGACATCCTCAGTCCAGGGTGAACCCCACCTTGATCGTCACCTGCCAGTGGCCGACCTTGCCGTTCTCGATGTGGCCCCGCGTGTCCGTTACCTCGAACCAGCGCATGCCGTGCAGGGACTGCGAGGCCTTGGCGAGCGCGCGGTTGATGGCATCCTCGATGCCCTTCTCCGAAGAACCGGTCAGCTCGATGTGCTTGTAGACATGATCGCTCATGTGGGCTCCTTGCTCCTTGGTGGTCGGGAAGGCAGGGCATGATCAACCCTGCCGCTTCAGTCTGGCATAAAAGAAGCCATCGTGACTCTCCGCTTCCGGCAGCAGCTGGCGACCAGCGCCGGCCGGCCGGCCCCAGCTCACTTCCTGGGGCGTGGTGGCGATGGCATCGGCCGTGCGGGCCAGGAACGCCTCGATCTGCTCATCGTTCTCCTCGCGAAGCACCGAGCAGGTGGCGTAGACCATGGAGCCACCCGGGCGTAGCAGCGGCCAGAGGTTGTCGAGCAGGCGTGACTGCAGTTCGACCAGTTTGGGGATATCCGACGACCTTCGCAGACGCTTGATGTCCGGATGACGTCGTATCACGCCACTGCCGGAGCAGGGAGCGTCGAGCAGGATGGCGTCGAAGGGCGTGCCGTTCCACCAGTCCCGCTGGGTGGCGTCGGCGTGCAACAGAGTCGCCGAGAGGCTAAGGCGGGCCAGGGTATCCTCCACTCGGGCCAGACGCGTGTCGTCGCTGTCCAGCGCCAGGAGGTCGACGTCGAACAGCTCCAGCAAGTGGGCGGCCTTGCCGCCGGGGGCGCAGCAGGCGTCGAGCACTCGCCCGCCGGGGCGTGGTGCCAGCACTGGCCCCAGCAGTTCGGCGGCGAGCTGGGCGGCCTCATCCTGGACGCTCACATCGCCTTCGGCAAAGCCGGGCAGTGCCTGGACGTCGCAGGGCGTTTCCAGGACCAGGCCATCGGGTGAGTGCGCACAGAGCCTGGCCTCGTGGCCGGAGTCGATCAGCCTTGCCAGGTACGCTTCCCGGTCGCCGCGGCGACGGTTGATGCGCAGCGTCATCGGCCCCGGCTCATTGTTGGCGGCGGCGATGGTGAGCCAGTCATCGGGCCAGGCCTGGCGCAGCGCCTTCAGCAGCCAGCGTGGATGCAGCAGGGCCACGCCGGGGTCCTTGTCGACTTCGGCCTCAAGCGCTGAGGATTCCCGCTGCAAACGGCGCAGGCAGCCATTTAGCACCTTGGTTGCCCACTCCTTGCCCAGCAGACGCGCTGCGCCGGCGGTTTCGCCCACGGCGGCATGGGCCGGAATGCGCATGTAGAGCAACTGGTGTATACCCAGCAGCAGCAGTGCCTGAACATCGGCATCGCGAGCCTTGAAGGGGGTCTTGAGCAGTTGAGCGGCGAGCGCCTCCAACCGCGGCAGCGTGCGGCAGACGCCGTAGCACATCGCCTTGAACAGGGCGCGGTCCCGGGAGACCACCTGGTGGTCGTCCAGGTCGGCCAGGGACCCCTTGCCGGTGATGACCGGTACCAGTGCGCGTGCGGCGCTGACCCGCACTGCCTGGCCGCCGTCCTGAACGGCCTTGCCTGCGCGGGAGGAGGGCGTCGATCGATGCATCAGGAAGTCTCCTCGAAGGCATGTCCTAAAAGCAGGCCTGGAACCAGGGCCTCGCTGCGGGCATTGAGCAGGTCACGAACAGCCAGCGGTTTGCCGCCCGGCAGCTGGGCGCGCGTCACCTGCAACACCTCGGTACCCTGCGCGCCGCAGGCGATTCGCAGGGCATCGGGGGCATGCTCGAGCAGGGTGCCAGGAGGCTGGGGCGATTCGCCATCACGGAGGGACGAGGCCGTCGCCATCAACAGGCGCAGGCGCTCCTTGCCATGTGCGCACCAGGCTACCGGCCAGGGATTGAAGGCGCGCACCTTGGCCGCCAGCGTCCCGGCCGGCTGCTGGAAATCCAGTTCGGCCTCGGCCTTGGTGAGCTTGGCGGCGTAGGTAACGCCTTCGGCAGGCTGCGGCGTTGCCGTCATCGCACCGCTCGCCAGGGCGTCCAGCACTTCGACGATGGCCTTGCCGCCGAGCGTTGCCAAGGTGTCATGCAGCTCGCCACCGGTGGTGGTGGCGGTGATCGGAGTGCGCTTCACCAGCAGCATATCGCCGGTATCCAGCCCGGCATCCATCTGCATGATGGTCACGCCGCTCTCATTGTCACCGGCCTCGATGGCCCGCTGGATGGGGGCGGCCCCGCGCCAGCGCGGCAGCAACGAGGCGTGTACGTTGAGACAGCCCCTTGGGGGAATGTCCAGTACCGCCTGGGGCAGGATGAGGCCATAGGCCACGACCACCATGATGTCCGCCTTCAGCTCGGCCAGTTCGTCCTGGACTTCCGCCGCCTTCAGGCTCTCCGGTTGCAGCACCGGCAGGCCGTGCTCCAGCGCCAGCCGCTTGACCGGGCTGGCGGCGAGTTTACGACCCCGGCCGGCGGGTCGGTCCGGTTGGGTGTAGGCGGCGATAACGGCGTGGCGGCTCTGGAGCAGCGCAGCCAGGCTGGAAGCGGCGAAGTCGGGGGTGCCGGCGAAAACGACGCGCAGGGGTGGGGACATGATTTCGAAGCCTTGCCAGTGGGCGATGTTTCCCATCATAACGGAGGCAGGCGGAAACGACGAAGGCCGGCGTTATTACACCGGCCTTCAGCAGAAAGTACGAGCTTCAGGCGCCCTGCATCTGCTTATGGCGCTTCTGCATTTTCTTCAGTACCCGGTCGCGCTTGAGTGCGGAGAGATAGTCGACGAACAGCACGCCTTCCAGGTGATCGTATTCGTGCTGAATACAGTGGGCCAGCAGGCCCTCGGCATCGAGCTCATAAGGATTGCCGTCCCGGTCCAGCGCCTTGAGATGAACCTTCAGGGCGCGGGGCACCTCGGCGTAATACTCCGGAATCGAGAGACAGCCTTCGGACATCAGATCGCGCTCATCGCCGATCGGCGTGTATTCCGGGTTGATCAGCACCAGAGGACTGGCGCGGCTGTCGCTGACGTCCATTACGATGACGCGGCGATGTACGTCCACCTGGGTGGCAGCAAGCCCGATACCGCTGGCTTCATACATGGTCTCGAGCATGTCGTCGACCAGCTGGCGCACCTCGTCATCAACCGCTTCGACCGGCGCCGCCTTGGTGCGCAGTCGCTCGTCGGGGAATTCGAGGATAGGTAATTTGGCCATGGCGTTGGAACCACCGTTATGCTGTCATCAGGGATTCCCTTATTCTAGGGGGCTGCGGCTCGGGGTGAAACCGCCCGATCACCTATTATTTCGATAAAATCAGACTATGACACGTCGCTCAGGTTCCCTGCGGGATGGCCTCAGGGCTTCCGGGATGGGGCGAGAGCAGGGGGAGTTGGGGATGGCGGAATACAACGATAGGGCAAGATACGGCTGGCTGGCTGCTTATTTCAGAGTCGCCTTGATAAGCGGTGTCTGTGTTGCGATGCTGCTTGGCTCGGCGTTGGCTCAGGCCCTCACCTGGCAGGAGGGGCTGCGCGGAGACGCGCCCGAGCGCTATACCGTGGTGCGAGGCGATACTCTCTGGGGTATCTCCGGCCGTTTCCTGCAGCATCCCTGGCAGTGGCCGGAGGTATGGCAGGTCAACCCCCAGATCCGCAATCCGCACCTGATCTATCCCGGCGATGTGGTCTACCTCTATGACTGCAACGGGCGGCCCTGCCTTGGCCTCGAGCGGGGGCAGGGTACCGTTCGGCTTTCGCCCGAGGTGCGGCGAATTCCCACCCGCGAGGCCATCGAGCCGATTCCCCTGGAAGTGATACGCCATTTCCTGCGCGATCATCGAATCGTCGACGACCCAGAGGCCCTGGACGAGCTGGCCTATGTGGTTGCCGGCGACGATCGGCGCATCATCAGCGGGGCGGGAGATCGTATCTATGCACGTGGCGAGATCGAGCGCGGACCACGATACGGTATCTATCGCATTGGCGAGCGCTATAGCGACGCGACCACCGGCGAGCTGCTGGGCCTGGAGCTGGAGGGCGTCGGCCAGGCGCGGGTCCAGCGCGCCGAGGAGGATATCGTCGTCCTCGAGGTGCTCTCGGCCACCCAGGAGGTGCGCAACAACGACATCATCCTGCCGCTGGAGAGCCGTGAGCTCGTCCGCGAGTTCGTGCCCCGGGCCCCGGATGGCGCGGTCGATGGCCGCATTCTGGCGGCACCCGGCGGCGTGCGCTTCATCGGGAGGCTGCAGGTGGTGGCGCTGGACCGCGGCCGCCGCGACGGCCTGGAAGCCGGCCACGTGCTACAGGTCGAGCAGCAGGGTGAGCGGGTCAACGACCCGCGCAGCGGCGAGATCCTGCGGCTGCCGGGTAACGAGGCGGGCCTGATCATGGTTTTCCGCCCCTACGAGAAGATGAGCTATGGCCTGGTCATGCGGGCATCTCGCACGCTGGAAGTCGGCGACCGGGTGCATAATCCCCGCCATGGGCGGGGGGTGGCGCAGCGGTGAGAGCGGCGTCATCGGACAGGCGGGATTGGCTGGCGGTGATGCGGCTGCCGGGCATGGGCGCGACACGCCTGGCCGAACTGATAGCGACGGAGCCGACCTGGCCCGATGGGTGGCTGGCGCGACTGCCACGGCAGGCCGCAACGGCGCTGCGGCTATGGCTCGATCACCCTTCCCGTAGCCCCCTCGATGCCCTGGTCAATGCCGACCTGGCCTGGCTCGATGCCGCCCCGGCCCGGCATCTGCTCTTCCCCGGTCATCCGGCCTGGCCGACGCTGCTCGGCCAGATCGCCGACCCTCCGCCGGTGCTCTGGGCCCTGGGCGATCTCGACGCACTCCTGCCCCCCGGGTTGGCGATCGTCGGCTCACGCCGACCGACCCGTGAAGGCCTGACGAATGCGGCGGCCTTCGCCCGCGAGCTGGCCGCCCGGGACTGGTGCGTGAACAGCGGCCTGGCGCTGGGCATCGACGGGGCTGCGCAGCATGCTGCTCTGGAGGCCGGCGGGCGCAGCGTGGCGGTGCTGGGCTGCGGTGTCGATGTGATCTATCCGCCCCGTCATGCCGGGCTCTACCACCAGCTGCTCGATCGCGGCGGCCTGGTACTGTCGGAACACCCCCCCGGTACCCGGGCGCGGCCGGGCTTCTTTCCCCGCCGCAACCGCATCGTCACCGGCCTCTCTCTCGGCGTGCTGGTGGTGGAGGCCGCCGAGAAGAGCGGCTCCCTGGTGAGTGCGCGGCTGGCCACTGAACAGGGCCGCGAGGTCTTCGCGCTGCCTGGTTCGATCCACAATCCCCAGGCCAGGGGCTGCCTGCAATTGATACGCCAGGGTGCGGTGCTGGTGCGCCGGCTGGAGGATATTCTCGAGGAGCTGACCCACTGGGCGGCGCCTTCCTTCACCTCGCTTTCCACCCCCGCCCAGTCGTCTGCTGCCCCGGGGCCGCTCGATACCGGCGGCGACCCACTGCTGCGCTGGCTCAGCGACTCCCCGTCGCCGCTGGATGCACTCGTCGCGCTGACCGGCCTGGCCGTGCCCGACTGCCAGCGTCGCCTGCTGGAGCTCGAGCTTGAAGGCCAGGTGGCGCAGGCACCGGGCGGCTGGGTGCGCCTGCCGGGCGCTGCCCAGGCGTGATAGCATATTGGCCGGCCGATATCCGTGTCTTGCCGGCCGGATGTAGGGAGCCGTAATGTCTGTGTTCGTAACGTCGAGGGTCAACCCGGTATGCCTCAGGTAACGTCAGTTTCCAACGCCGTGGCCGCACTGCGTGCCGGCGGCGTGATCGCTTATCCCACCGAAGGCGTCTGGGGGTTGGGCTGCGACCCCGACAACGACGCAGCCGTGGCGCATCTGCTAAGGCTCAAGCAGCGCGACCCGGCCAAGGGGTTGATCCTGATCGCGGCCAGCATCGAACAGTTCACGCCCTGGCTCGAGGGTCTGCCCCTGGAGCTCCATGCGCCGCTGGTCTCCACCTGGCCTGGGCCCCATACCTGGCTGGTGCCGGACAACGGGCGCACCCATGCGCTGGTGCGTGGCGCGCATGACTGTGTGGCCCTGCGGGTCAGTGACCATCCCGGGGTGGTGGCGCTCTGCGAGGCCTTCGGTGGCCCCCTGGTGTCGACCTCGGCCAATCCTGCCGGCGAAGCCACTGCACTGAGCGCCGAAGAGGTCCAGGAGGCCTTCGGCAATGAGCTCGACGCCATCGTCGAGGGTGCGCTGGGCGGGCTTGACCGCCCCAGCACCATTCGCGACCTGGTCAGCGGACGGGTGCTGCGCGCCTGAGGCGTGCCTGGCGAATCGAAGGACTGGAGCAAGGAGCCTCTCATGGCAGGTGCCAACCTCGAAGACGTCAAGACTTACCTGCTCGACCTCCAGGAACGCCTTTGCCGGACGCTGGCTGCGGAGGACGGCGGGGCGTTGTTCCATGAAGACAGCTGGCAGCGAGAAGCCGGGGGCGGTGGCCGCTCCCGGGTGCTCGAGCATGGGCGGATCTTCGAGAAGGGCGGGGTCAATTTCTCCCATGTGTACGGCGACCTGTTGCCTCCCTCGGCCACCGCCGCCCGCCCCGAGCTGGCCGGGCGCGGCTTCCAGGCTGTGGGCGTCTCCTGGGTAATGCATCCCGAGAATCCACATGTGCCGACCAGCCATGGCAACGTCCGTTTCTTCATCGCCGAGAAGGAAGGGGAGACGCCGGTCTGGTGGTTCGGGGGCGGCTTCGATTTAACGCCCTTCTACCCGGTTCACGAGGACGTGCTGCACTGGCATAGGGTGGCGCGGGACGCCTGTGCGCCCTTTGGGGATGACGTCTATCCTCGCTTCAAGGCGTGGTGTGACGACTACTTCTATCTCAAGCACCGCGAGGAGACCCGCGGCGTCGGTGGCCTCTTCTTCGACGATTTCAACGAGTGGGGCTTCGACCGCAGCTTTGCCTTCCAGCGCGCCGTCGGCGACGCCTTCCTCGAAGCCTACCTGCCCATCGTGCAGCGCCGGCGTGACATGTCCTGGAACGCGCGAGAGCGTGATTTTCAGCTCTACCGTCGCGGCCGCTACGTGGAGTTCAACCTGGTGTGGGACCGCGGCACCCTGTTCGGGTTGCAGAGCGGTGGACGCACCGAGTCGATCCTGATGTCGATGCCGCCCCTGGCCCGCTGGGAGTACGACTGGCAGCCCGAGCCCGGCAGCGCCGAGGAGCGGCTCTATCGAGATTATCTGCGCCCTCGCGACTGGCTGGGGGAAAGCGAGGAGATCCCATGACAGACCGCTACTGCGTCTTCGGCAACCCCATTTCGCATTCGAAGTCACCGGTGATCCATGCCGCCTTTGCCGAGCAGACCGGTGAGGCTATCGACTACTCCGCCATCGAGGCGCCGCTGGACGATTTCGCCGGTGCCTGGCACCGCTTCATGGCTGAAGGGGGGCGGGGTGCCAACGTCACAGTGCCGTTCAAGGAGCAGGCGTTCGCGCTTTGCGACACGCTGAGCGATCGGGCCCTGCGGGCCGGCGCGGTGAATACACTGGTAGTTGGCGCTGATCAAGACAGCACCCACGGTGATACCACCGACGGGGTCGGCCTGGTACGCGACCTGTTCCATCACGACGTTGTCCTCAAGGGGCGCCGCATCCTGGTGCTGGGTGCGGGCGGTGCAGTGCGCGGCGTGCTGGAGCCGCTGTTGGCGGCCGGGCCGGCCAGCGTGCTGGTGGTCAACCGTACCGCGGCCAAGGCCGCTGCCCTTGCAGCGGACTTTCAGGACCTGGGCACGATCCAGGGGGGAGGATTCGAGGCGGCGACAGGCCAGTTCGACCTGGTGGTCAACGGTACCAGCGCGAGCCTGGCGGGCGAGCTGCCGCCACTGCCGGAGACGCTCTTTGCGCCGGGTGCGACGGCCTACGACATGATGTATGGCGCCGAGCCCACGGTGTTCTTGCGCTGGGCCAGTGGGCTTGGGGCCATGCCGGTCGACGGGCTGGGCATGCTAGTGGAGCAGGCTGCGGAATCATTTCTGCTTTGGCGCGGCAAGCGTCCGCTGACCGAGTCGGTGAAATATGGACTGCGGCTCGATTTGCAAACGAAGTAAGCGTTTAATCCGAGGTTTGACACCTTCAACGCTGCTTCCTACGGTTGGTGCGTGATATTCATGCAATGCATAACCATGGCATGAAAACCTATTTCAACCCGAGGTGGCAGTAGTGAAAACCATCAACAACAATATTTTCGCGAGAAATCTCTTGGCTGGTGCGGTAGGGCTTGGGCTGACTACCCTGGCCTTCTCGGCCACGGCTCAGGAGCCGGTCCCCCCGATCAACCTGATGACCACCACCGAGTCCTATGACCCGATTCGCTATGAGGCGGCCTTCATCATCGCCGAGCGCTGGCGTGAACTGGGGCTCGAGGTCAATGTCCAGCCCACCGAGTTCAGCACGGCCCTGGAGCGCTTCTACGACCAGCAGGACTTCGATGTCACCATTCTCGGCTGGAGCGGTCGCACCGACAGGCTCGATCCCCAGTTCTTCCTGAGCACCCTGGACTCCCGCCAGGCGCACCCGGGCGGCAACAATCCGGGGGGCTATGAAAATCCCGAGTTCGATGAGCTGTTCGACCAGCAGTCCCAGTCCTTCGACATGGACGAGCGCCAGCGCCTGGTGCAGGAGATGCAGGCGCTCTACAAGCCGGACATGCCGGTGGCGGTGCTCTTCCACCGCGATGAGGTGGTGGCCTTCAATCACGACGCCTTCGAGGGCATCAACCCCATGGCGGGTGAGGGCCTTTATAGCGAGTGGGGCCCCATGGAGGCGACGCCGGTTGGGGATCGCAGTACCCTGCGTATCGGCGGACCCCAGGAGCCGGACAACCTCAACCCGCTGGCCTCCACCTCGGTCTGGGGCTGGAAATGGATGCGCCTCTACTACGATCGCCTGGTCCGCCTCTCCGCCGACGTGGAGCCGCTACCCTGGGCCGCAGAGTCGGTGGATCAGGTGGATGAGACCACCATCGCCGTGACCCTGCGCGACGGGATGACCTTCCACGACGGCGAGCCGGTCACCGCCGAGGACGTGGCCTTCACCTGGAACTACTATCTGGACCAGGACTACAGCTACTTCAACTCCTACCTGGCCGCCCTGGACAACGCCGAGCAGATCGACGATCTCACCGTGCATTTCCACCTGAGCGAGCCCTCGGCCTCGTTTGCCAGCATCTCGCTGTCGCAGATCCCGATCCTGCCCAAGCACATCTGGGAAGGCATCGAGGATGCGTCCACCCTGTCGCCCTCCGATACGCCCACCGTCGGCTCCGGTCCGTTCGTGCATGAGCGTTTCGATCGGGGCGAATTCATGGCGTTGAGCAAGTTCGAGGATCACTTCCACGCCGACGAGATCGCCGTGGATGGCGTCGAATTCATCATCTATGCGGACATGGAGGGCGTCTACACCGGCCTGCAGACCGGCCAGATCGACGTTACCGCCTGGCGCATGGAGCCCGGCCAGATCGGCCTGGCGGAGGGCGAGGAGCACCTCACCGTGGTCAACGTGCCGGACTTCGGCTATTTCCACATGACCTACAACCTGCGCCGCGAGCCGATGAGCGATCGTGCCATGCGCCGGGCCATGACCATGGCTTCCGATCGTGAGCGGATGGTCAACGTGCTGCTCGATGGACGCGGCGAGGTGGGTTCCAGTGTGATCGCCCCGGTCAACACCTTCTGGAACGAGCCCTTCGTCGAGCGCTTCGACTTTGACATGGATGCCGCCCGTGCGGAGCTGGAAGAGGCGGGTTATTCCTGGGACGACGAAGGTCGTCTGCTCAAGTAACCCACCCTTCCAATCCTAACCCGCGTACGTCGCCACTCCCCACCGCCTACCAGGCGGTGGGGAGCGTACAGTCGTCAACAGCGAGCATGCCATGTCGTCACGCAGAAGTTATCTGATACGCCGTGTGCTACACGGCTTCATGGCGTTGTTCATCATCGCCACGGTACTGTTCTTTCTCTTCCGCCTTGGACTTCCCGACCCGACCGCTGCCCTGATCACCGAAGGGCTGAATCCCGCGGAGCGCGAGCAGATTCGCGCCAGCTTCGGGCTCGATCAGCCTATCTGGGAACAGTATTTTATCTACCTGGCCAATATCGTCCAGGGTGATTTCGGCTACTCCTTTCACTATCGCGCCCCGGTGGCCGACATCATCTGGGAGCGGCTCGGCAATACCATGATCCTGATGCTGCCCGCCATCATCCTGGCTTATGGCATCGGTGCCCCCCTCGGCGCCTGGCTCTCCTGGCGGCGCGGTAGCCGCATCGATACTTCCGGCATCTTCGTCGGGCTGATGTTCCGCTCGGCGCCCATGTTCTGGACCGGCATGATCGCCATCCTGTTTTTCGGGATCGGACTGGGCTGGCTGCCCACCAGTGGCATGCGCACACTGCCCTACGAGGCCTCTAGCTTCCTCGACAAGATATTCACGCTGGATTTCCTGCATCACCTGATTCTGCCGGCGCTGGTGGTGGCGCTCTACTACCTGGGCTCGCCGCTGCTGATCATGCGCAACACCATGCTCGAGGTATACGGCGAGGATTTCATCGAGATGGCCCGCGCCAAGGGGCTGCCGGAGCGGCGCATTCTCTACGCCCATGCGGCCCGAAATGCCCTGTTGCCGGTGGTGACACAGCTGGCGGTGACCATCGGGCTTGCCGCCGGTGGCCAGGTGGTGGTCGAGGTGGTTTTCTCCTGGCCTGGACTAGGCCGCGAGATACTCAACTCGGTACGTACCTCGGACTTCCCCCTCGCCCAGGCCAGCTTTCTGGTGATGGCGGCCTTCGTGGTCACCCTCAACCTGCTGGTGGACATCCTCTACACCATGCTTGACCCGAGGGTGAGCTTCAAATGATGCGATCCAGATTCCTCAAGAGCGCGCAGGAACCGCTGCGCGCCATTATCGGCGACCGACTGGCCATGATCGGCCTGGTGGTCCTGCTGTCGATCATCGCGATGGCGCTGTTTGCGCCATTTCTTTCCACCCATGAGCCACTCTCGGTCAACGAGCGGGAAGAAGGCTCGCTGTTGACACGCACGGTGGAGGACGGCCAGGTGCGCTGGGTGCAGGAGGCTGCCCTGGGTGGCCGCACCCTGAATGCGGCTGACTACCGCGACGGTATCGGCATGGCGGTAGGGCGCGACGGCGCGGTATGGCGCTTCGCCGACGGCGAGTGGCAGGAGCTCGAGACACCGCTGGACGCCACCCTGAACGACGTCGCCATCAGCCCGGCGGGATCGGCGCTGGCAGTAGGGCAGGGTGGTGCCGTGGCGCTGCTCGCCGATGCCGCTCAGGACAGCGACTGGCAGCGCTTCGAGGCGCCCGAAACGACGCACCTGAGCGGCGTCGCCTGGCGTGACGAGAGCACGGCGCTGATGGTGGGGGCAAACGAGACCATCTGGCGCCGCGATGTTGCCTCGGGCAGCTTCGAGGCGCTCGAGAGTCCCCTGGGACGCGGCATGACGCTGAACTCCGTGGCCACCGACGTGGACGGCAGCGCCTGGATCGTCGGCGAGCGCGGCTTGACCCTGCGGCTGGAGCCGGAAGACGACAGCCTGACCCTGGAGCGGATGCCCACCAACCGCGACCTGAACCATATCCATATGGCCGAGAACGGCCAGGGGCTGATTGTCGGTGAGCGGGGTACCCTGCTCGCGCGCAGTGCGCCCGGCGAGCAGTGGCAGAGCCAGGATGCCCCCGACTCCCGCGCCATGCGCGCTGGCTGGGTCACCGAGGAGGGTCAGGCCTTCGCCGTCGGCCGCAGCAGCATCATCTTCGAGCGCGACGGCGATACCTGGCGGCTGATGCCCAGCGACGAGGAGCGCCACCTGCGCACCCTGATGGTGACGGAGGACGCCTTCTATGCCCTGGGCTCGGACCGTTTCGTCAACCGCCTGGCCCCGCCGTCCGGCGAGCACTGGTTCGGCACCGACCATCTGGGCCGCGATCTCTACAGCCAGAACGTCTACGGCTCGCGGATCGCCCTGCTGGTGGGTTTCATCGGTGCTTCTCTGGTGGTGCTGATCGGTGCCAACGTCGGTCTGATCGCCGGCTACTTCCGTGGCCGCACTGAGACGGTGCTGATGCGTACCGTGGATGTGATGTACGGCATCCCCTTCGAGCCGTTCGCGTTGATCCTGGTGCTGTTGTTCGAGCCCAGCCTGTTCATCGTGATCCTGGCGGTCTCGCTGCTGACCTGGCGTACCGTGGCGCGCCTGATACGCTCCCAGGTGCTGTCGCTGCGCGAGCGGCCCTTCGTCAAGGCGGCGCGGGTCGCCGGTGCCTCGGACCTGCGCATCATGTACCTGCACATCTTTCCCAACGTCATGCCGCTGGTGTTCCTGGAGCTCGCCATTATCGTCGGGGTATCGATCATCGCCGAGGCCACGCTCTCCTTCCTCGGCCTGGGGCCGCCCCAGTCGATCTCCTGGGGGGGTATTCTCCACAACGCCCGGCTCTCCGGCGCCTGGCGCGATGCTTGGTGGTGGAACCTGCCCCCTGGCCTGTTCATCATGATCACGGTGCTCTCCGTGTTCTTCATCTCCCGCTCGCTGGAGCTGGTTGCCAATCCGCGACTGAGGGCACGCCGATGACCGAACAACGACTACTGACCGTCAGCGACCTGGCCATTCACTACCGCACCGGGGCCGGCCCGGTGCAGGCCGTGGATGGCATCGACTTCGACCTGCGACCGGGCGAGGCCCTGGGTCTGGTGGGCGAGTCCGGCTGTGGCAAGACCACCGCCGCCAAGGCCATGCTGCGCCTGCTGCCGCCCAACGGCGAGGTGCCCCGCGGGCGCATCGACTTCGACGGGCGCAACCTGGTCGAGCTGGACCCTGAGGCGATGCGCAAGGTGCGCTGGAAGGAAATCGCCTGGATCTCCCAGGCGGCGATGAACGCCCTGGACCCGGTTTATACCGTTGGCGACCAGATCCTCGAGGCGATGAACGCCCATGTGAAGATCAAGCGGGACGAGGCCTGGGCCCATGCGGAGGACTTGTTCCGTGCGGTGGGCATCGATCCCGCGCGGCTCTCGGCCTATCCCCACGAGATGAGCGGCGGCATGAAGCAGCGCGCGGTGATCGCCATGGCACTGGCGCTGGACCCCAAGCTGATCATCGCCGACGAGCCGACCACCGCGCTGGACGTGGTGACCCAGGCACAGATCCTGGCACGACTCTCCAAACTGCGCCGCGAGCGAGGCATGGGACTGCTCTTCATTACCCACGACATCTCGGTGGTAGTGCAGACCTGCGACCGGGTCGCGGTAATGTACGGCGGTCAGATCATGGAGACCGGGCCGGTGAGAGAGGTGTTCGGCACGCCGTTCCATCCCTACACCATGGGGCTGACCAACGCCTTCCCGACACTGGAAGGCGCCCAGCGCGAGCTGATCTCGATTCCCGGAAGCCCACCAGACCTGCTCAATCCCCCGCCCGGCTGCCGTTTCGCCGAGCGCTGTCCCTTCGCCACCGAGCGCTGTACCAGCGAAACCCCGGCGCTGGTCAGCGTGGGCGAGGACCGTCGCTCCGCCTGCCACTACCCGGAGCAGGTCGAGGCCTTTCGCGAGAAGGCGGCCAGGAACGACACCTGGGCGGTGGTCGGCGAGCGCCTGAACGAGCCGGTGCAGGGGGCGGGTACCATCGAGCCGGTGGCCGCCGATTCGCCGCTGCTGCTGGAGGTGGAGGGGCTGCGCAAGCATTTCCCGGTGGAGCAGGGCTTCCTGGACGGCCTGCGGGGCAGGCACAAGGACCGCAAGGTACATGCCGTCGACGACATCTCCTTCGACCTGCGCCAGGGCGAGATCCTGGGGCTGGCCGGCGAATCGGGTTCGGGCAAGACCACCACCGGCGAGATGCTGGTGCGCCTGCAGGACATCACCGCCGGCGAGATCCGCTTCGATGGCGTCGACATCACCCGGTTTGCCGGGCGCGAGCTCAAGGCCTTTCGTCGCAGCGCCCAGATGATCTTCCAGGACCCCTACCAGACCCTGAACCCGCGCTTCACCATCTTCGATATCGTCGGCGAACCGCTGGTCATCCACCGGTTGGCGGAGGGCGAGGCCCTGGAGCGCAAGGTTGTCGAGTCGCTGGAGCGTGCCGGACTCAAGCCGGCCGAGATCTATCGCGACCGCTTTCCCCACGAGCTGTCCGGTGGGCAGCGACAGCGGGTGGCCATCGCCCGGGCCATCGTGCTGGAGCCGCGTCTCATCGTCGCCGACGAGCCGGTTTCCATGCTTGATGTATCGATCCGCGCCGGGGTACTCAACCTGATGCACCGCTTCCGCAACGAGCTGGGCATCTCCTTCGTCTATGTCAGCCACGACCTGCCGACGATCCGCTACGTGGCAGACCGGGTGGCGATCATGTACCTGGGTGAGATCGTCGAGGTGGGGCCCACCGAGCAGGTGATCCACGAGCGCAAGCATCCCTATACCCAGCTGCTGCTCGATGCCAGCCCCGAGCCGGACCCGACGGTGGTCAAGCCGCCGTTGGAGAGTGCCGGGGAAATTCCCAGCGCCGTGGATCCGCCCAACGGCTGCCACTTCCATACCCGCTGCCCCATGGCCATGAGCCACTGCGGCTGGGAGGGACGCGATGTGGTCACGGCCATGAGCGAATGGCGCATCGCGGGCAAGGAGGTCGAGCACCTGGGGGCGCCGGAGCTGGCCGGGCTGGATGTCTATCTGTCGGTGCGCGGGGGAGGCATCGACGCCGCCAGGCAGGAGCTCACCGCGATTCTGAGGGCGAAGCACCCCTCACTGGCCGACGCCGCGGCGGTATCGCCCGATGGCTCCGTGGCCCTGGCGGTGCATTTCACCTCCCAGGCGTCTCCCCGGCGCCGGCTGATCGCTCGAGAGCATTCGGTGGCGTGCTATCTTTACGAGGAAGAAGCGGCTGGCAGTTAGGAGGCGTCGATAACGTCCACGCAAGGAGGGAGCGGTGTCGCTCCCGGCCTGCGGGCTCGATGTACGAGCCCACTCCCGGAGTTTGAGCTAGACGAGAGGTATCGGAATGGCATCACCACCGCCCCGTCGCTCCAGCCTGGGTATTGTGTCCCTGCTCATGGCGCTGTTCGGCGCCGTGTTCCTGGCTGGGTTGGTCGTCGTGGCCTCGATTATCGCGGACAGTGCGCCGGGTGACACCGGGGGCCACTCGGCGGGCATCAGTCTGGTCGGTGTGGAACTGCTGTTCCTCATTGGCCTGCAGCTGATCGCCGCCGGCATGGGGGTTGCTTCGCTGCGCCGGCCCGGAGAGGGCCGGCTGTTTGGGCTGTTGGGCACCGCCACGGCGATGTTCATCATACTGATGGCCTTGTTGCTGACGCTGGCGGGTCGCCTGGCCTGACCAGAGGCTCCCTGGTGTTGTTCCAAGGGGGGGCCTTCAGCGGCAGCCATCTCATCAGCGACGCTTGACGTAGAGCCCGGCCATGCAGACGACCAGTCCCACCACGGAGAGCAGCATGCCGCCGTTGACCAGCAATGGCTGACGCTCCACCCAGGGCACGAAGGGCTGGGAGGTATCGCGGCAGACGCCGTCCAGATAGTCCCAGTAGCCGCCCTGCATGAGGGTGCATTCGCGTACGTCGCTGAGCTCCCAGAAGTAGAGACCCATCAGCATCAGCGGCGGGACGATCAACAGGAGTAGTCCGATTTTCAGCATTCGCTTTCCAGAAGTGGTTTAGGGACGGGGGCAGTTGGGCGTTCGCCCCGCCTGTCGTGCCTGCTCGTAGCGCGCCATGGCGCTGCCCATCTCCGCCTGCAGGCCCTGCATACGCTGGCCATGGCTGGGGTGGGTGGACATCCACTCCGGGGGACGGGCGCCGCCCTGGGCACTCATGTTCTCCCACAGGGCGAGGCTGGCACGCGGATCGAAGCCGGCATCGGCCATCAGGCGTACGCCGATGGTGTCGGCCTCGCTCTCGTGGCGGCGCGAGAAGGGCAGCAGGATACCGTACTGGGCGCCGAGACCCAATGCGCCCATCAGCTGCTGGCCGCCCTGTCCCTGCATGCCCGCCGCGGAGCCCAGTACCGAGAGCGCAAGCTGGGTCGAGGTGTGGGTCGAGACGCGCTCGTTGGCGTGGTTGGCGATCACATGACCGATTTCGTGGCCCACCACCGCGGCGAGCTGATCCTGGGTCTTGGCGATATCGAGCATGCCGGTGTTGACCCCCATGTAGCCGCCCGGGAGGGCGAAGGCGTTGGCCTGCTCCGATTCGAAGACGCGGATCTGCCAGTCCTTGTTGCGCTCACGCTCCGGCAGTACGGCAACCAGGGCGTCGGCGATGCACTGGGCATAGCGTTGCTGGGCCTGGCCGGCCGATGGCAGGTCCTGCTGGTACTTCTCGAAAGCCTCTCGTCCCATTTCGTTGAGCTGGGCGTCGGACATCAGGGTGAGCTGTTGCCTCCCGGTGGGAGAGGTTTCACAGGCGGCGAGGGTCAGGACCAGAGCGGTCACGGCAAGGGTGCGAATCCAGCGCATAGCGAATATCTCCTGTGTCCGGGACTATTGAGACCCTGGACGGGGATGGCGGTTCGCCACAAGATACCCCGTACCACGATCAGGTCAACCGTGATCGCACTTAGTCACCGATGAGGAGCCGCCGCCAATGGATGCCGAACTCACCCGACGCCTGTCTCGACTGCTGGATCATGTGGAGCATTGGCTGCCTCCGGTGCCCGAGGAGGTCGACTGGGAGCGCGATGTGGCTGCCCTGTGGCAGCGTCACGCCCTGGGCGGGCGGCTGCTGCCGGTACCGCCCCGCGACGCCCTGACGCTGGACGACCTGCTGGGCATCGAGCGACAGAAGCTGGCGCTGATCGACAATACACGCGCCTTCCTGCAAAAGCTGCCGGCCAACCACGCCCTGCTGTGGGGCTCGCGGGGCAGCGGCAAGTCGTCGCTGATCCGCGCCCTGCTCAACAGCCTGGCACCGGAAGGGCTGCGGCTGGTACAGGTCGACCGGCACGACCTGTCCGGATTGCCGACCCTGGTGGAGCAGCTGCGGCACCAGCCACAGCGCTTTGTCGTCTACTGCGACGACCTCTCCTTCGAGGGCCACGACGATGCCTACAAGGCGCTCAAGAGCGTGCTCGACGGTGCCCTGACGGGTCCGCCGGAGAACGTGCTGCTTTATGCCACCTCCAACCGCCGCCACCTGCTGCCCGAATCGCTGTCCGACAACGAGGCGTCCCAACTGGTTGGCGACGAGCTGCATCATGGTGATGCCGTGGAGGAGAAGATCTCGCTATCGGACCGCTTCGGGCTGTGGCTCGGCTTTTATCCCTTCAATCAGGACACCTACCTGGAGGCCTGCTGCCACTGGGTCACCCAACTGGGCAGCGCCAGTGACTGGGGTGCCGAGGCCCGTGCCGAGGCGGTTCGCTTCGCCACCCTGCGCGGCGGCCGAAGCGGCCGCGGGGCCTGGCAGTTCGCCAGCCACTGGGTTGGCCGCCGTCGCCTGCACGAGGGCCGCTGAGGCCCTCGGTTCATCCACGCTGCGGCGTCAGCTCGCCGTTCTGGCCCACGGCGAAGCGCAGGGTCGGGGTCCATAGACCCGCCGGCAGGGTGACGCCCAGGCCACGCAAGCTGCCCGGGGTGATCGCCAGCTCGCTTCCCGCGGGCAGTTCACCCTGGCGGGCCAGTTGGCTGGCCAGCTCGACCATGGGGGCCAGTCGATCACGGTCGCCGCCGAGCAGGTCGAAGGCTACCGGCAGCCGCAAGTTGGCATCGTCACCGGATGTCAGTGTCACATCCTGCTGATAGTTGCCACTGACCGGCTCGACGCCCGGCATGTCCAGCGTCCAGCGAAAGCCCGACATCTGCACCGGTGGCATCCCGGTGGGTAGTCCCAGACCCATGGCCAGCGTGGCTTGAACCGGCAGGCTGCCGGCCCCGAGGCTCGACAGCGCCAGTGACATGATATCGCTGGTGTCGAGGCGGGCATCCACGGCATATGGACCGATACGCACCTCCTCGACTCCCAGGGAGGTAACTGCCAGGCGGAAGGCAAAAAGGCCGGTCTGGGGCAGGGCCAGGCAGCCGGTCAGCAGCCCCGCCAGGCAAAACGGGGCGAGCAGGCGCCAGCGCCGACGATGGTGGGAAGGTTTCGGCAGTAAGCGGGTCAGGATCATGCAAGGGACTCCCTGCCCTGGAAGGGCAGCAGCGATTGGCAAACGGGCGTATTTCAGGTTCGACGGACCTTGCTGTCAAGATAATTTCCGCAACGGAACGGTAACCGGCAAGCGCCAGGACAGCACGAGGGAAGCGGTACTGCCGGCCGGGAGCCGGCGATGCCTGAGTAGCGGTGATGAGTAGTCGGCGGGTTCAGCGACGGCTCTTGCGAGCCTCCTTGGTGCGCCCCAGTTCGCGCTTCTTGGCCTTCTCGCGATCGCTGGCGTCGGCCATGGGGTCGAAGGGGTTGCTGCCGGAGCGGAATTCGAAGCGGATGGGGGTGCCGCGAACCTTGAGTACCTTGCGGAAGGTATTGATCAGGTAGCGCTTGTAGGCTTCGGGCAGCGCCTCGGTCTGATTGCCATGAACCACGATGATGGGCGGATTGCTGCCGCCCTGATGCGCCATGCGCAGCTTGATGCGGCGGCCATGTACCAGGGGCGGCGAATGCTGACTGACCGCATCCTGAAGCAGGGTGGTCAGGCGGTTGGTCGACCAGTGACTGTTGGCGGAAGCGAAGGCGCGCTCGATGGAGGGGTAGAGGTCGCCCACCGCCGTGCCGTGCAGGGCCGAGATGAAGTGCAGCTCGGCGTAGTCGGCAAAGCCCAGGCGGCGCTTGATCTCGGCGCGCATCTTCTCCTTGGCTTCGCTCTCCAGTCCGTCCCACTTGTTCACCGCCAGCACCAGGGCGCGTCCGGTGGTCAGCACGTAGTCGAGCAGGTGCAGGTCCTGCTCCACCAGGCCACTGCGAGCGTCCAGCACCATGATGGCGACGTGGCACTCCTTGATCGCTTCCAGGGTCTTGATGATCGAGAACTTCTCGAAGCTTTCGTGCACGTTCTTGCGTCGGCGGACACCGGCGGTATCGATCAGCACATAGGGCTTGCCGCGACGCTCGAAGGGGATCTCGATGGCGTCCCGGGTGGTGCCGGCCTCGTCGAAGACCACGACACGTTCCTCGCCCAGCAGCCGGTTGACCAGGGTCGACTTGCCCACGTTGGGGCGGCCGATAACACCGATGCGAATCCCCTTGGTGCCGGTATCGGCGGGAATGCTCTCGTCGCGCTCGGGGAAGGGTTCGAGTACCGTCTCGATCAGGGTGGTGACGTTGCGACCGTGGGCCGCGGCGATGGGGAAGGGGTCGCCAAGCCCCAGCGCCCAGAAGTCGGCCATGGCCGAGTGTTCTTCCAGGCCGTCGGTCTTGTTGACCACCAGCCAGGTCTTCTTCTGGTTGACCCGAAGGTGGTTGGCGATGGCCTCGTCGGCCACGTTGAGACCGGCCCGGGCATCGACCATGAACAGCACGATGTCGGCCTCGTCGATGGCCGCCAGGGACTGTTCGGCCATGGCGGCGTCGATACCCTCCTCGTCGCCGCTGATGCCGCCGGTATCGATGACCGTATAGCTCTTGTCACCGAGCAGGCCGTTACCGTACTTGCGGTCACGGGTCAGGCCCGGGAAGTCAGCCACCAGGGCGTCCCGCGAGCGGGTCAGGCGGTTGAACAGGGTCGACTTGCCCACGTTGGGGCGGCCGACCAGGGCAATTACTGGTGTCATCGGCGGATGTCCAGGGCTTCCAGGCGACCGTTATTGCTCAGCACATAGATGCGCCGCGCATCGGTCACGGGGCGCACACTGATGCCCGAACTGTCGATCCGGGTGCGGGCAGTGAAGCGTCCGCTCTGGGTGTCGATCAGATGCAGGTAGCCTTCGAAGTCGCCCACCACCAGATTGCCGCCGGCGAAGGCGGGTGCGGTGAGCCAGCGACCCTCAAGGTCACGGTTGCGCCACACTTCCTCGCCGTTGCGGGCATCAAAGGCGACCAGGTGACTGGCTTCGTTGACGGTGAAGAGCCGGTCGCCCACCAGCACCGGCGTCAGATGGCTGGAGTGTTCACGCTCCCACAGCACCTCGCCGGTGTTGGCCTGCAGGGCCACCAGGCGGCCGTTGTAACTGGTAACGAACAGGCGCCCATCCGGCGTCAGCACCGGCTGACCGCCGAGGTCGACCATGCGATCAATCTCGCTACGGCCCTGGGGTACGGCAATGCGTCGCTCCCACAGCGGCTGTCCACTGCGGTTGTCCAGGGTGACCAGGCGACCGTTGGCGAAGCCGGCGAAGGTGACTGGGTCGATAACCGAGGGAGTGCCGGTGCCGCGCAGGGTAAGGGCGGGCTCGGTGGTGCTGTGTGACCAAAGTTCCTGACCGTTGCTGCGATCCAGGGCGGTGACGCTGCCATCGACGCTCTGCACCACCAGCAGCTGCTGGGTCGGCTGGGGGGCGGCCAGCACTTCACTGGGTACCCGTGAGCGCCACAGCACCTCGCCGTCGTCCTGGCTTAGCGCCAGCACTTCGCCATTGCGCGTGGCCAAGTAGATTTCGCCGGCCACGGCGGTCAGGGCGCTGGAAACGCCGACATCAAGATCCTTCTGCCATAGCCGACTGCCGCTGTCGGCCTCGAAGGCCATCACCCGGCCGCGCTCGTCGGCGGCATAGAGGGTGCCGTTGTCAAGCGACGGCGCGATGGGGTACTGGGCACGCCCGAGACCCTGGCCGACCCGCTGGCGCCAGTCGCTGTCCAACTCGGCGGTGGCATCGAAGCGGGTGAGCTCCTTGGGCGAGTAGCGCGGCTCGGACTTGCTGGCGCAGCCGGCCAGCAGGCCGATGGTGAGGGTGGCGACAATGGCCAGAGATGCCTTGCGCCGCATGATGGAAATCATAGTATCGCCTCTTCAACGCCAAGGTCTTCCAGCTTGAGCTGGACACCGTAGATCGGCTGGTCACGCTGTTCGGCGTGGGCCAGCGCTTCACGCCAGGCTTCCCGCGCCTGGTCTTCACGGCCCAGCGCGAGCTGGGCGTCGCCGCGGATATCGGCTCGCTGGGCGGCAAGTGCGTCGGGGATGCCGCTGCCGAGGGTCTCGAGCGCGGCTTCGGCATCGCCCTGGGCCACCTGCAGCCGGGCCAGGCGCAGTCGCGCCAGGCCCTGGATGTAGTCGCGCTTGCTCGCATCGATCACCGACCTGAGGGCGGTCACGGCGGCATCATGGTCGTCCTGCGCGACCGCCAGGCGTGCGTCGATAAGCCGTGCCATGTCGGCATAGAGCGTGCGGCCGTGGTTGTCGACGATCTCGTCGGCCAGGGCACGGGCCTGGGCGAGGCCTTCATCGTCCAGCGCCTCGGCGTCAGCCAGGTTGACCAGCTGCTGGTAGCGCAGCGAGGCCGCCTCGGCCTGGTTTTCCTGATAGTTCTGCCAGGCATTCCAGCCAAATATGCCAGCGGCGGCGAGGGCCACGCCGGCGATCAGCGAGGTGCCGTTCTCTTTCCACCAGCGCTTGATGGCATCCAGCTGCTCTTCTTCAGTTCTCAGCTCCGCCACGGGCGGTCTCCTTTACGGCATGTCCGATTCGGGTCAGGCGGTCGTGCTTCCGACAACCTTGCCTGACAACAAGGTGGCGAGTTCGGTGCCCAGCGAGTTCCTGCTCAGGCTCTGCTGATCGCGCGCTTCACGCAGGAACTTCAGGGTCACTCGATCATTGGCCAATTCATCCTCGCCCAGCAGGAGGGCAAGGCGGGCGCCGCTCTTGTCGGCTTTCTTGATGCGACTCTTGAAGCTGCCGCCGCCACAGTGCAGCTGCAGCCGTAGCTCGGGCAGCGCGGTGCGCAGCTGTTCGGCCAGCAGCATGGCGCTTCCGGTGGCGTCATCATCCATGGGCAACAGGTAGACGTCCAGCTCGTCCAGGGCGTCCTGTGGTACCAGCTCCAGTGTCTGAAGCAAGAGGACCAGCCGCTCGATGCCCATGGCGAAGCCGACGGCCGGTGTCGGCTTGCCGCCGAGCTGCTCGACCAGGCCATCGTAGCGCCCGCCGGCACATACCGTGCCCTGGCTGCCAAGCGCGGTGGTGGTCCACTCGAAGACGGTGCGGCAGTAGTAGTCCAGCCCACGCACCAGGCGCGGGTTGATCGTGTAGTCGATGCCGGCGGCCTCGAGCATCTTGGTGAGCTGCTCGAAGTGTTCGCGGGATTCGTCGTCCAGGTGGTCCATTAGCCTGGGCGCATCGGCCAGCATCGGTGCCATGTCCGGGTTCTTCGAATCCAGGATGCGCAGCGGGTTGCTGGTCAGGCGGCGCAGGGAGTCCTCGTCGAGCTGGTCGCGGTGCGCCTCGAAATAGGCCACCAGCTTGTCGCGATAGGCGGCCCGGGCCTCGTTGGAGCCCAGCGAGTTCAGCTCCAGGGTTACATGATCGAGCAGGCCCAGCTCCTTCCACAGCCGTGCCGAGAGCAGGATCACCTCGGCGTCGATGTCGGGGCCGTCCAGGCCGAAGGCTTCCAGGCCGACCTGATGAAACTGCCGATATCGCCCCTTCTGCGGGCGCTCGTGGCGAAACATCGGACCCTGGTACCACAGCCGCTGGGTCTGGTTGTGCAGCAGGCCGTGCTCCATGGCGGCGCGCACGCAGCTCGCCGTGCCCTCGGGGCGCAGGGTCAGGCTGTCGCCGTTGCGGTCCTCGAAGGTGTACATCTCCTTTTCGACGATGTCGGTGACTTCGCCGATTGAGCGGGCGAACAGGGCGGTCTGCTCGACGATGGGCGTGCGGATCTCGGCATAGCCGTAGCGCTGCATCAGCGACTGCACGGTGCCCTCGAAGTACTGCCAGAGCGATGAATGCTCCGGCAGCAGGTCGTTCATGCCGCGAATGGCCTGAATCTTCTTCTTGCTCGGCTCTTTATTGCTGACTGGGGACTTGCTCAATGCTGACTCCTTGTTGCCGCCCGGTTCACTGGTCGCGGGCGATCACGTCCTGTTCTGCCTGCTCTTTCTGGTGTACCCGCTCGCGTATCAGGCGCTCTAGGTCATCGACAAGGTGCTCGTTGCTCAGCTTTGAGGCCGGCTTGCCGTCGATATAGACGAGGTTGGCGGGCGAACCGCCGGTGAGGCCGACATCGACCTCCTTGGCCTCGCCGGGGCCATTGACCACGCAGCCGATCACGGAAACGTCCAGCGGCGTCATGATGTCCTCCAACCGTTCCTCGAGGGCGTTCATGGTGCCGATGACATCGAAGTTCTGGCGCGAACAGCTGGGACAGGCGATGAAGTTGATGCCCTTGGCACGCAGGCGCAGGCTCTTGAGCATGTCGAAGCCGACCTTGATCTCCTCGACCGGGTCGGCGGCAAGCGAGACGCGAATCGTGTCGCCGATGCCGTCCATCAGCAGCATGCCCAGGCCAATGGATGACTTCACCGTACCCGAACGCAGGCCGCCCGCCTCGGTGATACCCAGGTGGAGCGGCTGCTCGATCAGCGTGGCAAGCTGGCGGTAGGCGGCCACCGCCATGAACACGTCCGAGGCCTTGACGCTGACCTTGTACTCCTGGAAGTCGAGGCGATCGAGGTGGTCGATATGGCGCATGGCCGACTCCACCAGAGCTTCCGGTGTCGGTTCGCCATACTTGCGCTGCAGGTCTTTCTCCAGCGAACCGGCATTGACGCCGATGCGGATGGGAATGCCGTTGTCCCGGGCGGCGCTGACCACGGCGCGAACCCGCTCCTCCTTGCCGATGTTGCCTGGGTTGATGCGCAGGCAGTCGACGCCGAGTTCGGCGACGCGCAGGGCGATCTTGTAGTCGAAATGGATATCGGCCACCAGCGGCACCTCGACCTCGCGCTTGATGCGGCCGAAGGTCTCGGCGGCCTCCATGGTCGGCACCGAGACTCTCACGATATCGGCCCCGGCGGCTTCCAGCTGCCGTATCTGGGCCACGGTGGCGGCCACGTCCAGGGTGTCGGTGTTGGTCATGCTCTGCACGGAAATGGGGGCGCCGCCCCCTACCGGAACCTTGCCGACATGGATCTGGCGGGACTTGCGTCGAATAATGGGCGATTGAGCGTGCATGGTGACGGAATCATTCTCCCAGAGTGAAGCGAGCAACGTTGTTGGCGCCGGCGCGGGCCGCGAGATCGACCGCTTCGCCGCGCCAGATCAGCTCGACGCCGGTGGCATTGCCGATGGTCATGCGGAAGGGCGGTTCGCCCTCCACGTTGGCGGTGGTGCCGGGCTCCTGGAGGCCGACGAAGATGCGCTGGTTGTTGGCATCGAAGATCTCGGTCCAGGACTGTTCATTGAAGGTCAGCTGCAGCTGGCGAACGTCGCCGGCGGCGGGTGCCTCGACGGCTTCGGGCTCCTCTTCGGCGACGATATCGGGGGTCTCGGCGACCTCTTCGGCTGCTGGCTCGACGTCGGTGGGAATCGGCGCATCGATGTCGGTAGGAATCGGCGCATCGATGTCGCCAGCGGCCGCTAGCCGTTCAGCGCCAGTAGGGTCGACCTGCGGGGAGGGGGCGGCGGGCGCCTGGGTGCCGACCGGGTCAACGCCCTCTTCGGGCAGCGGCGGCAGCGTCTCTTCCACTTCGGGTCGCGGCGACTCTTGCACCTCGGTGGTGGTGCCATCGAGGTTGTCCACCGAGACAGGGCTGCTGTCGCCGAAGTCGAGCAGATCGTTGCCGCCCCGGCTCTGCCACCAAACGAGGGTCAGGCCGATCAGCCCGGCAATGACCAGCAGGGTTACCAGCTTGAACAGCCAGGCGCCGATTCGGGAAGGGGGGCGGGAGACGTTTACCGGGGTCACCCGCTGCTCCACTTCCTGGCTGCTGAAACGACTGCTATAGGACTCGAGGACGGGCCGATCATCCATGCCCAGCAGGCGGGCATAGGCGCGCAGATAGCCGCGGCGATAGGCGGCAACCGGGACCTGGTCGTAGTTATCCTCTTCCAGCCCGACGACGACGGCTGGCCGCAGGTTGAGTGCCGTGGCCACCTCTTCTCGGGAGAGACCCTGGGACTCGCGCTCACGGCGGAGCAGTTCGCCGGGAGAGGCCTGGGACCCGAAGTCGACGGTATCGATATTGTGATTGTCGCTCATGGCTGAGCATCCTTCGTCATGAATCGTTGATCAAGGGGCGTCACGTACGGTGTCCGAGTCAGGGGTGACCGCCGTGTTCCCGCTTCGGGCCACGGCGATGTCATTGGCCAGTGCCTGGGCATTCGGTGTCATGCCCGCCAACCGGATATAGGCATCCAGTTGCTGGCGTGCATGTTCCGGGTTTCCCAGCATCAATTCCAGTTCTGCCAGTGCGAAATAACTCCTCGGGCTACGTGGCTCAAGGCTCTGGGCGCGCTCGAAGCCGCTGCGAGCCTTGGCCAGGTCCCCCAGCTCCCAGTAGCACTGCCCCAGGTTGGCAAAGAGCTGCGCACGGTTGGCGTACTGGGTATCGCGGGATGCCAGCTCGAGCTGTTCGCAGGCCTCGGCGGTACGGCCCTTGTCATAGAGAAAGGCAGCGTAGTTGTTGCGCGCCCGGCTGTAATCGGGATCGGCCTTGAGAGCCTGCTGGAAGGTCTCGTCGGCCAGCTCGTCCTCACCTTGCCGTTGATAGACAATGGCCATGGCCTGAAGTGCCTGGGGATTTCTCGCATCGTTCTCCAGGGCGCGGTTGAGCGCCGCGATGGCACGTGGGAGGTTGTCCTGCTCCAGGTAGGCCATGCCCAGCTCGGTGAATGCCTCGGCGGGGCTGCTGCCGTCACTCCGTTCGGCCTGGCTGGCACAGCCGGTCAGCCATAGCGACCCGGCGAGCATCGCCACCAGCGAGAGTGGCCTGAGTCGGGAGGTCAGGGAGGGGCAGCGCGTCATGGCATCCTCATACAAAGAACTCGTCGGCAGTGGTGGCGGGAAAAAGCCAGTCCATCAAAGCGCCGTGAGGTGTTGAAGTCAAGGCAGCCACCCGCTTCAGTCGGCGTCGATCTGTATCGAGCGGATATAGCGCTCATTCCGTTTGGTGCGATCCTTCACCCGTCCCACCAGTTGGCCGCAGGCGGCATCGATATCGTCGCCGCGCGTACTGCGAACCGGTGCCGTGTAACCCAGTTCGTAGAGCCACTGCTGGAAACGCATCGTCTGGTTGCGCGACGGCGTCTCGTAGCCCGAGTGGGGAAAGGGGTTGAAGGGAATCAGGTTGATCTTGCACGGCAGCTCGCGCAGAAGTTCGGCGAGCTGCTCGGCGTGCTCCTGCTGATCGTTGACGTCCTTGATCAGTGTGTATTCGATGGTCACCATCCGCGTATCGCCGCACTTGGCAAGGTAGCGCTGGCAGGCGTCCAGCAGGGCGCGAATGTTGTACTTGCGGTTCAGCGGCACCAGCTCGCTGCGCAGCTCGTCGGTGGCGGCATGCAGCGAAATGGCCAGGCTCACGTCGAGCTCGTCGCCCAGCTTGTCGAGCATGGGGACCACGCCGGAGGTCGACAGTGTGACCCGGCGCTTGGAGAGGCCGTAGCCATTGTCGTCCAGCATGAGTTTCATCGCCGGTACGACGTTGTCGTAGTTCATCAGCGGCTCGCCCATGCCCATCATCACCACATTGGTGACCGGCCGGTTGGCGGGGTCGCGGCGTGGACCCAAGCTGTTGCTTGCCACCCAGACCTGGCCGATGATCTCGGCGCTGGAGAGGTTGCGCTGGAAGCCCTGCTTGCCGGTGGAGCAGAAGCTGCAGTCCAGCGAGCAGCCGACCTGGGAGGAGACGCACAGGGTGCGCCGCTTGCCGTTCTCTGCCGGGATCAGCACGGTCTCCACATAGGTGCCGTCCTCCACTTCCAGCACCCACTTGCGGGTGCCGTCGCTGGAAGTGCCCTCATAAACCACCGCTGGTCCACGAATCTCTGCTACCTCGGCCAGGCGTGTGCGCAGCGCCTTGGACAGGTTGGTCATGGCTGCGAAGTCGTCACAGCCTTCGTGGTGAATCCATTTCATCACCTGGGCGGCACGAAACTTCTTCTCGCCGATGGAGAGGAAAAACTCTTCCATCTCCTCGCGAGTCATGCCGAGCAGGTTGGTGCGTTGGGAAGCGGTGGCGGTCATGGCATCACGGACATCGGAGGGACAGGGGCGGGGGCAAAAATGCCCCCGCATAGGCAGGCCTGGTGTGGCTCAGCGCGGGCAGATTTCGTCAGCACTAAAGAAATAGGCAATTTCACGCTCGGCGGAGGCAGAAGAGTCGGAGCCATGCACGGCATTGGCATCGATAGTCTCGGCGAAGTCGGCGCGGATGGTGCCCGGGGCCGCTTCCTTGGGGTTGGTGGCGCCCATCAGGTCACGGTTCTTGGCGATGGCATCGTTGCCTTCCAGCACCTGCACGACGACCGGACCCGAGGTCATGAAGCCGACCAGATCCTTGAAGAAGGGACGCTCCTTGTGCTCGGCGTAAAAACCACCGGCCTTCTCTTCGGAGAGCTGCAGCATCTTGGCAGCCACGACCTGGAGGCCGGCCTTCTCGAAGCGTGCAATGATCTCGCCGATGGCGTTCTTGGCGACAGCGTCGGGCTTGATGATGGACAGAGTGCGTTCGGTAGCCATGGGGGCCTGTCTCCGTTGGTAGTACGTATGGGGATAGCGCCACGCTATGCCGGGTTCGAAGGAAAACCGGCGCGGCGCGGCGCTACGAATAAAGGTGCGTTCGACGTCGCACGCCAGGGCGGCACGACGATTCAGCGCATAAACAGTGGGCGCAGAGTATAACGCTCCCGGCGGGCGTTGAACAATCGTCCAGTCTCCGGGGGCGGAACAATCGCCCGGTTGCCAAGGTGGAAGGCCCGGGTGAACGCGTCACACCGTGAAGCTTTCCCCGCAGCCGCACTGGTCCTTGACGTTGGGATTGTTGAAGCGGAAGAAGCGGTTGAGCCCCTCCGAGACATAGTCGACCTCGCTGCCGTCGAGCATCTCCAGCGCATCGGGGGCGACGAAGACAGTTACGCCGTGGTCCTCGAAGGCGATGTCGTCATTGGTCGCTTCGTCGGCGAAGTCGAGCACATAGCTGTAGCCCGAGCAGCCGCTGGGCTTGACCGAGACCCGTAGGCCCAGCCCTTGGCCGCGCTCCTCGAGCACCCGTTGGATCTGCTCGGCGGCGGCGGTGGTGATCGAAAGATGCGCCATCGTCATTCTCCTGCTTGTGTGGGTGGGCGTGACCGCCTAGCGGCGCAGGCCCGGAAGAGCATGTTGCAGGGCGTCCAGTGCCCTGTCGATATCGGCTTCGGTGGTGAAGCGGCCGAAGCTGAAGCGAAGCGATGCCAGCGCCAGAGGACGCGGCACGCCGATACCCTTCAATACATAGGATGGCTCAACGCTCGCCGAGTTGCAGGCCGATCCGGTCGAAAGGGCGATATTTCGCAGCGCCATCAGCAGCGACTCGCCGTCGACACCCTCGAAGGCGAGGTTGAGAATATTGGGAACAGAGACATCGACAGCCGTGTTGCGGTGGATGCCACCCAGGTTCGAGAGGCCCTCGAGCAGCCGGTCGCGCAGTGCCAGGATGCGGGCCTGGTCGGCTTCGCCCTCCCGGGCGGCCAGGGCGAAGGCCTCCCCCATGCCGGCGATCTGGTGTGTGGGCAGGGTGCCGGAGCGCATGCCGCGCTCATGCCCGCCGCCATGAATCAGCGGTGCCAGGCGAATATCCGGGCTGCGCTTGACGTAGAGAACGCCCACGCCCTTGGGGCCGTAGACCTTGTGGCCGGAAAGCGACATCAGGTCGATGCCGAGTGCGGCGACATCGAGGGGGATGCGCCCCACCGCCTGGGCGGCATCGACATGAAACAGCGCGCCGCCGGCGTGGGCGACTTCCGCCAGCCCCGCCAGGTCATGGATGCAGCCCAGCTCATTGTTGACCGCCATCAGCGAGACCAGGACCGTATCGGTGCGCATGGCATCGCGCAGCTGTTCGGGGGTGACGCGCCCGTCCCGCCCCGGGGTCAGCCAGGTGACCTCGAACCCTTCCGCCTCCAGTGCCAGGGCGGTGTCCACCACCGCCTTGTGCTCGATTTTCGAGGTGATCAGGTGGCCTCCCCGGCTGCGGTTGGCGCGCATGTAGCCGATCAGTGCCAGGTTGTCGGCCTCGGTGGCACCGCTGGTCCAGACGATCTCACGCGGATCGGCACCGATCAGGTCGGCGACCTGGCGGCGGGCGCTCTCCACGGCCTGTTCCGCCTGCCAGCCGAGCATATGGCTGCGCGAGGCGGGATTGGCGAAGATGCCGTCCTGGGTGAGATGGCGCTGCATCACGTCGGCGACCCGAGGATCGACCGGCGTGGTCGCGGCATAGTCGAGATAGACGAGGTCACTCATGGGCTCGCAGGCGTCTCCATGCGGGATCTTGTGTGGCGACTGTCGGCGTTCAGGGCGCGGAGGTCAGGATGGTGTTTGCATCCAGGCGACCGCGCTGGCGCTTGGCGATACGTCGAACATCGCTATTTTCCACCAGCTGCCCGAGGGTGATGCCGTCGAGGAAGCCATGGATCTGCTCGGAAAGGTCACACCACAGGTGGTGGGTCAGGCAGGTATCGCCCTGCTGGCAGTCCGACAACCCCTGGCAGCGGGTGGCATCCACCGACTCGTCCACTGCGTCGATCACCTTCGCTACCGAGATTTCCTCGGCCGGCAGCGCCAGCAGGTAGCCGCCGCCAGGGCCGCGAACGCTCTTGACCAGAGCCGCTCGGCGCAGGCGCGCGAAAAGCTGCTCCAGGTAGGGCAGCGAGATTTCCTGGCGGCGCGAGATGTCAGCCAGGCAGGTGGGGCCCTTGTCGCTGTTCAGGGCCAGGTCGAGCATGGCGGTGACGGCGTAGCGCCCCTTGGTTGTCAAACGCATGGGAGCGTACCTCTGCGCCATCGTTCAGGGCTGGCGCTCAGGTGGCGAGGCCGGCTGGCCACGGGAATCAGGAGGTCCATTATGGTAAAGCCCGAGTGTTCCGGTCAACCATTGCCCTGGTGGACATCGCCCTTTTCGTCTTTCCGCGGTGTTTGCCGGTTCGGCTTTGGGGGGCCGCAGCAGGCATCGACGTCGTCGAGGATATCGGCGAAATCCTCGTCGCGCAGCTCAGGCAGCTTGCCCTCGCGATAGCTGGCATCGAGCTTGCGCAGTGTGCCGCACATGCGCTCGATGCGTTCATCCACGGCATGCATGTGGTCGAGCATGGCCTGGATCGAGCGTGCTACCGGGTCGGGCATATCCTCGCTGACCCCGTAGGCGTCGAAGCCGAATTTCTGGCAGATCGCCTCGCGCCGTGCCGGATCGATATCGAGTACCGCGGCCGCGTCGGGCTCCTCGCGCTTGACGATCTTGCCCGGAATGCCGACCACCGTGGCTCCGGCAGGCACCTCCTTGGTCACCACCGCATTGGAGCCCACCTTGGCCCCGGCACCCACCGTGAACGGGCCGAGGATCTTGGCACCTGCGCCGACGATCACGCCCTGTTCCAGGGTGGGGTGGCGCTTGCCCTTGTGCCAGCTGGTGCCGCCCAGGGTGACGCCCTGGTAGAGCGTGACGTCATCGCCAACCTCGGCGGTTTCTCCGATTACGACGCCCATGCCGTGATCGATGAAGAAGCGCCGGCCGATCTTTGCCCCGGGATGTATCTCTATGCCGGTCAGCCAGCGCGAGAAGGTAGACAGGGTGCGCGCCAGCCACTTGAGATGCTTCTTCCACAGCCAGTGTGCCATGCGATGGAGCAGCAGGGCATGCAGGCCCGGATAGTTGGTCAGCACTTCAAGGAAGTTGCGTGCCGCCGGGTCGCGGGCGAATACGCTGTTGATGTCCTCGCGCAGACGTTGAAACATGCGGCGGTCCTTGGGTGGCGGTAGGGCGGAGCCGGTAGCGGCATCTGTCGGGGTGACTTTCCATATTGGGGGCGCAAGGCGCGGGCTTCAAGGCGTCGGGGTATCACTGTCGTCGGCGTCGTACCGCTGTTCCACCTGTGTTCGAACTGCCTGCTTCTCCGTGGCGGTGAGAATGCCCCGCAGGATGTTGAGCTCCATGCGCTCGGGGCGGGCTTTCAGGGTGAAGCGACGCAGTCGTGCCATCAGCTGCCGGGGCAGGGACGGGTCATGGAAGCCAATGGTGATCAGGGTGCGTTCCAGGTGAGCGAAGTAGTGCTCCAGCTCCTCGTGGCTTGCCAGCGGCTGGTGTGGCTCGGCCTCGGCGCCTTCCTCCTCGTCCTGCTGAGCCAGCCAGGCCAGTCGGCACTCGTAGGCCAGTACCTGCACCGCCGCGGCCAGGTTGAGCGAGCTGAAGTCCGGGTTGGTCGGGATATGTACATGGGCATGGCAGCGCTGCAGCTCGGCATTGGAGAGACCGCTGTCTTCGCGGCCGAACACCAGCGCTACCCGCGATTCGGCGCCGGACAGCTCGTCGGACAGCCGGCTGCCCAGCGCCCGGGGCGTGATCATCGGCCAGGGCAGGGTACGTGAGCGGGCGCTGGCGCCCACTACCAGAGTGCAGTCGGCAACGGCCTGCTCCAGGGTCTCGACCCGGCGGGCGCCATGCACGATATGATCGGCACCGGAGGCACGGGAAATGGTGTCGCTGGTCAGCGGCTCGCAGCGCGGCGCCACCAGGGCCAGGTCGGCAAGCCCCATATTGTGCATGGCGCGGGCGGTGCCGCCGATATTGCCAGGGTGGCTGGTGCCGATCAGAACGATGCGGATGCGGTCGAGCATGAGAGTCCTGCCTGTCGCGTCACGGGGAAAGGAGGGCGCAGAGTCTACCATGTCCGTTTGCGGCGATGGCACAGTCGGGCCGACTCTGCTAGGATTCGCGCCGACACGTTCGACCCGCACCTTTCGTTCGAACTAGCCTGTTCTTTAACACCACCGACGCTCCAAGGCCCGATCATGCATCCGATGGTCCAATTTGCGTTGCGCGCCACGCGCAGTGCCGCCGAACAGTTCCTGCGCATTCGCGAGCGCATCGAGAACTCTCACGAGGAACACAGTCTTGAGCGCCTGCTCGAGGACACCGCCCGCAATGCCGAGACGCTGATCGCGCATCAGCTCAGCCGCGGTTATCCGCAGCACGGTATTTCCGGCCGCTTCACCCCCCACCGTTCCGGCGAGGGCGAAGGGCAGGACGTCGAATGGCGGATCGAGCCCTTCCATGGCTATTCCAGCCTCAGCGTGGCCGGCAAGGGCTTCGCCCTGTCGCTGGTCTGTCTGGTGAAGGGGCGCCCGGAGCATGCGGTGGTGATATGCCCCTTCAGCGATGACGAATACCTGGCCAGCCGTGGCCGCGGTGCCCAGCACAACGGCAAACGCATTCGCGTGCCCAAGACCACCGCCATCAGCGGTGCCAGCCTGGCCATGAGCCTGCCCGAGTTCGACCAGCGCAGCCGCCACCTGCCCGCCTACCTGACCCTGGTCCAGCAACTCGGCCCTTTGGTGCAGCTCCAGTTGGCCACCGGCAGCGGCCTGCTCGACATGGCCGAACTCGCTGCGGGTCGCGTGGATGCCGCCTTCGTGCTGGGCCTGGAAGAGCAGGACCGCCTGGTTGGCAGCCTGATGCTCAAGGAAGCGGGTGCGCTGATGGGCACCCCTGACGGGCAGCCCTCGGTGGAGGACGATGGCCGCCTCATGGCTGCCGGTCCGCGCCTCTACAAGGCCCTGGTGCAGCAGCTCAAGCCGCACTTCTGATATGAGATGGTGCGCAGACGAAACCGCCCCCGCAGCGTCGCTGCGGGGGCGGTTTTGGTTCTAGCCAGGGAAGACGCCTTACGGCAGCTCCTCCTCGCCTTCTTCCAGATCCTCCTTCTTCGGCGGGATCAGGTCCTTGCGCTCCAGCTTCACCGCGAGCAGCAGGGCCGCGGCGACGTAGATGGAGGAGAAGGTACCCACCACCACGCCGATGATCAGGGCGATGGAGAAGTAGTGGATCATGTCGCCACCCAGCAGCAACAGTGCCATCAGTACCAGCAAGGTGGTACCAGACGTCGCCAGCGTGCGGGACAGGGTGAGGTTGATGGCTTCGTTGAATATCGCCGGCATGTCGTCGATTCGCGACTTGCGTATCGTCTCGCGGATGCGGTCGTAGACCACGATGGTGTCGTTGAGCGAGTAGCCGATCACCGCCAGCAGCGCGGCCAGCACGGTGAGATCGAAGTCGAGCTGGAACAGCGAGAAGATCCCGACCACGATGATCACGTCGTGCATCAGTGCCAGCAGGGCGCCGATGGCGAACTTGTACTGGAAGCGGAAGGCGACGTAGAGCATCACCACGCCCAGCGCCACCATCAGCCCCAGGCCGCTTCGGTCGCGCAACTGCTCGCCCACCTGGGCGCCGACGAACTCGGCACGGATCAGCTCGACGGTGTCGCCTTCGGCGCGCAGCAGGCTGACGACACGGTCACCCACTTCAGGGTCGAAGGCCTGCTGCAGGCGAATCAGCACCTCGGTTGAGGCGCCGAAGGTCTGCACCGAGACGTCACGGAAGCCGGCGTCCTCCAGGATCAGGCGGATAGCCTCCAGCGAAGGCGCCACGCCATAGCGCACCTCCACCAGAGTGCCGCCGGTGAAGTCCAGCCCCAGATTGAGCTGCTGGAACAGCAGCGAGACGATCGACGCCAGGATCAGTGCCGCCGACATCATGAAGGCGATGCGGCGCTTGCCCATGAAGTCGAATTGTCGATTGATGAGGGTTTTCATTACCACCTCTTATATCCAGAGCTTCTTGACTGGTTTACCACCGTAGGTGAGGTTCACCATCGAGCGGGTCACCAGCAGAGCGGTGAACAGCGATGTGATGATCCCCAGCGACAGGGTCACGGCGAAGCCCTTGACCGGTCCGGTGCCGATCGAGAACAGAATTACCGCCACCAGCAGGGTGGTGATGTTGGCATCGACAATCGAGGTGAAGGCACGCTCGTAGCCGGCATGTATCGCCTGCTGTATCGACAGACCGCTGCGTAGCTCCTCGCGTATTCGCTCGAATATCAAGACGTTGGCGTCTACCGCCATGCCCAGTGTCAGCACGATGCCGGCGATGCCGGGCAGGGTGAGAGTCGCACCCAGCATCGACATGGCGGCAATCAGCAGGGTCAGGTTGAGCGCCAGGGCCACGTTGGCAAAGATGCCGAACACCTTGTAGCGGATCAGCATGAACAGCACCACCAGCACCAGGCCGATCTGCACCGACATGACGCCGCGCTGAATGTTTTCCGCGCCCAGGCTCGGGCCGATGGTGCGCTCCTGCACGAAGTAGATCGGTGCCGCCAGGGAGCCTGAGCGCAGCAGCAGGGCCAGTTCAGCCGCTTCGGTGGGCGAGTCGAGCCCGGTGATGCGGAAGCTGTTGCCCAGTGCGCTCTGGATGGTGGCCAGGCTGATCAGGCCGCGCTCGGTATAGGGCTCGCGTACGGTGATTTCTTCACCGTCCTCGATCACCGTGGTGTCGCGGGTCCGGTGTTCGATGAAGAGCACTGCCATGTTGCGACCGATATTGGTGCGCGTGGCGCGGTTCATCAGCGTGCCACCGGTGCCGTCCAGGTTGATGTTGACCTGGGGGCGGCCGTTTTCGTCGAAGCTGCGGCTGGCGCTGGAGACGCTGTCGCCGGTAATGATCACGTCGCGCATCAGGTCGGCGGTGCGCGAGGGATCATTGCGGAAGCTGAAGCTCTGAGTCTCGATATCCGGGGTGTCGGGGCGCGCTTCCAGGCGGAACTCCAGGTTGGCGGTCGCACCCACCACCCGCTTGGCGGCCACGGTGTCTTGAACGCCAGGCAGCTCGACCACGATCCGGTCAGGACCCTGGCGCTGTACCATGGGTTCGGCCACGCCCAGCTCGTCGACCCGGTTGCGCAGGGTCGTGAGGTTCTGGTTGACGGCGTAGTCCTGGAGATCGTTGACCGCCTGCTCGGTCATGGTCATGACCAACTGGGCGCCACGCCCATCGCCGGCGCTATCGTAGTCGAAGTCGCGAAATTCGCGGGCTATCAGCCGGCGCGCGCTGTCGCGATCCTCTTCGTTGGCGAAGGTGAAGGTCAGGGTGCGCCCTTCGATCTCGGTGCCGCGGTAGCGAATGCGCTCGCTGCGCAGCTGCTCGCGCATGGCGCTGGCATTCACTTCGAGGCGCTGCTCGAGCGCCGCGTCCATGTCCACCTCCAGCAGGAAGTGTACGCCACCGCGCAGGTCGAGCCCCAGGGTCATGGGGGAGGCGGAGAGCGCCTGCAGCCATTGGGGGGTCGCTTCGGCCAGGTTGAGCGCCACGACGTAATCGTCGCCGAGCATGCCGGCGATCATGTCCCGGGAGCGCAGTTGGTCGTCTGGGTCGTCCAGGCGGATCAGGACCCGGGTGTCCTCGCTTTCCACGCCCTTGATGTCGATCCCGGCGTCGAGCAGCGACTGGCGAATGCTGTCGAGCTGGTCGGCATCGATGGTGGCATCGCCGCGGACGCTACTGATCTGTACCGACGGGTCTTCCGGATAGAGGTTGGGCAGCGAGTAGACCAGGCCTACGAGCAGCACAATGCCTATCAGCAGATACTTCCACAGGGGGTAACGGTTGAGCATGCGAGCCCTGCCCTTTGGTTGCTGAAAACGGGTTGCTGAAAACAGGTTGCAGAAAATGAAAAGAAGTGGCTGATACTGTGGCCAACAAGACGGCAATACGGCCGCATGCCGGGGGCGCGAAGGGTGCCCTGGGCATCGGCCGGATTGCGACCCTCGCCGTTACCCGACCGGGGAGGGTCGATCGGCAAGGACGAGGAGCGTCGAAGTCAGATGGACTTGATGGTGCCCTTGGGCAGCACGTTCGCCACAGCGCTCTTCTGTACATTGACCTCGGTATTGTCTGCGATTTCCAGGGTAATGAAATCATCGCCAACCTTGGTGATCCGGCCCAGCAGGCCGCCGCCGATGACCACCTCGTCGCCCTTGGAGAGGCCGCCGACCAGCTCGCGGTGCTGCTTGGCACGCTTGGCCTGAGGACGCCACAGCAGGAAGTAGAAGATCAGTACGAAACCGACCAGCATGATGATCTGTGCCATGCCGCCACCGGCGCCGCCGGCGTCCTGGGCCATGGCCGGAGAGATGAAGAAGTCCAGCATGAGAGGCGTGTCTCCTGAGAGGGTAAGTTAAGGTTGCGTGCGAGAAACGTTCATCGAGCGAAGCTGCGGGGCGGGTGGGCCACGGCAGTCGATCGACAATCAATTCGGTGCGGGAGGTACCGGCAGCCCCCGCTGCTCATAGTAGCCTTCCACGAAGTCCGCCAATGTACCCGCTTCGATGGCACCGCGCAAACCGGCCATTAGGCGCTGATAGTGGCGCAGGTTATGGATCGTATTGAGCATCGAGCCGAGCATTTCGCCGCAGCGGTCCAGGTGGTGCAGGTAACCGCGGGAGAAGTTCTGGCAGGTATAGCAGTCACAGCCCTCTTCCAGGGGTCGCGTGTCGTGGCGGTGCTTGGCATTGCGGATCTTGACGGTGCCTTCGGCGGTGAAGAGGTGGCCGTTGCGGGCGTTGCGGGTGGGCATCACGCAGTCGAACATGTCGACGCCGCGGCGCACGCCTTCCACCAGGTCTTCCGGCTTGCCCACGCCCATCAGGTAGCGCGGGTATTCCTCTGGCATCCATTCGGGCAGATAGTTCAGCACCCCGATCATCTCCTCCTTGGGCTCGCCCACGGAGAGACCGCCAATCGCCAGGCCGTCGAAGCCGATTTCGAGCAGGCCGTCGAGGGAGCGGCGTCGCAGCTCGGGGTACATGCCGCCCTGGATGATGCCGAACAGCGCCGAAGGCGAGTCGCCGTGGGCCTCGCGGGAGCGTTTCGCCCAGCGCAGCGAGCGCTCCATGGAGAGTTCGGCTTCCTGCTCGGTGGCCGGGTAGGGGGTACACTCGTCGAAGATCATCACCACGTCGGAGCCCAGCGAACGCTGCACCGCAATGGATTCCTCGGGCCCCATGAACACCTTGGCGCCATCGACTGGCGAGCGGAACTGCACGCCTTCTTCGGTGATCTTGCGCATCTTGCCCAGGGAGAAGACCTGGAAGCCGCCGGAGTCGGTGAGGATCGGCTTGTGCCATTGCGAGAAGTCGTGCAGGTCGCCATGGCCCTCGATTACCTCGGTGCCCGGGCGCAGCCACAGGTGGAAGGTGTTGCCGAGGATGATCTCGGCGCCGATCTCCTCCACCGAGGCGGGGGTCATGCCCTTGACCGTGCCGTAGGTGCCCACCGGCATGAAGGCGGGTGTTTCCACCGTGCCGCGGGGGAACGTGAGTCTGCCGCGGCGGGCCCGGCCGTCGCTGGCCAGCCGCTCGAAGGACATGAAGGATTCGTTACGCATGGATATCTCGATAAGAAAACTGGAGGGGCCGAGCAGGGCCGGGCAAGGCAAGCGCTGGCGAACTCACGGCGCTGGCCGAGCATGAAGCCGGGTGTGAACGAGTCGGCGTTGAATTCAGCATGATCGCCCTCAGTGTGTCTTGCGATTCAGGAGCTCTTTCGGGTTAAAAACATCGCATCGCCATAGCTGAAGAAGGCGTAGCGCTCGGCCACGGCTTCGCGATAGGCCGCCATGGTCGACTCGTACCCGGCAAAGGAAGACACAAGCATCAGCAGCGTCGACTCGGGCAGGTGAAAGTTGGTGATCAGGGCATCCACGCAGCGCCACTCGTAGCCCGGGTAGATGAAGATATCGGTCTCGCCGCTGTAGGGGGCGATCTCGCCGTCGCTGCTGTTGGCGCAGGCGCTCTCCAGGCAGCGCACGCTGGTGGTTCCCACTGCTACCACGCGGCGACCGGCGGCGCGGGCGGCTCGCACCTTCTCGCAGGCGGCCTCGCCCACGTCGATCCACTCGCTGTGCATCTGGTGTTCGCGGATGTCGTCGGCGCGCACCGGCTGAAAGGTGCCGGCGCCCACGTGCAGGGTGACGAAGGCACTGTCGATTCCCTTCTCCGTCAGGCGCTGCAGCAGCGGCTCGTCGAAGTGCAGCCCGGCGGTGGGGGCGGCCACGGCGCCGTCGCGGCGCGCATAGACTGTCTGGTAGCGCTCGCGGTCGGCCAGCTCGTCCTCGCGGGTGATGTAGGGCGGCAGCGGCATATGGCCATGACGCTCCAGCAGCGCGATCAACGGTGTGTCGCCGAGGAAGCGCAGCTCGAACAGCGCATCGCGGCGGCCCTCGACCACGGCATGGATGTCGCCCTCGAAGACCAGCTCTGTGCCGGGCTTGGGCGACTTGCTGCTGCGCAGGTGGGCCAGGCCGCGGTGGGCGTCCAGCGGACGCTCCAACAGCATCTCCACCTTGCCCCCACTGGCCTTGTGGCCGTGGAGTCTCGCGGGAATCACCCGGGTGTCGTTGAACACCAGCAGGTCGCCGGGCTCGAGCAGCTCGAGCAGGTCGACGAAGCGCCGGTGGGCCAGCTCGCCGCTGGCGCCATCCACGCACAGCAGGCGGCAGTCGCTGCGCTGTTCGGAGGGGTAGCGAGCGATCAGATCCTCGGGAAGCTCGTAATGGAAATCGGCGCGCTGCATGCAGGTTCGGTTCCGCAGGAAAGGTCGGCAGAAGCGGCTGGCGGGCAGCCGGACAAGCCCGCAAGGATACCGAAAAATGGCCGCGTCGTCAGGCATCCCGATTGACCTGCGGTGAAGGCCACGTATAATGCACCGCGCTGCCGGCGTGGCGGAATTGGTAGACGCAGCGGATTCAAAATCCGCCGGGTGCAAGCCCTTGTCGGTTCGAGTCCGACCGCCGGTACCACTAAAAACAGCAACTTACCTTCCTTCCTTGTGGTTTGACGTGGCATGACCTAGCATCCAATAACATATTTTATGTTGGTAGGGATGTTGGTAGAAGCCATGCCCAGAAAAGCCCGTACTCTATCCGCCCTTGAAGTGAAGCGACTCACCACCCCCGGTTTTCATGCCGTGGGCGACGTTGCCGGTTTGCTGCTGCGTGTCGATAAGAGCGGCAGCCGTTCATGGATTCTGCGCTACACCACTGGCGAGACGCGCCTGGCCGCGAGCGGCAAGCCCTACAAGGTGCGCCGGGACCATGGATTAGGCGGCTACCCCGATACGTCTCTAGCAATGGCCCGCGAGAAAGCCCGCAAGGTCCGCGAGATGCTGGCCGAAGGTATCGACCCTCTGGCAGAGCGCAAGGCCGCCAAGCAAGCCCGATTGGCTGCTGAACTGGCGCGGTTGACGTTTTCTGAGGCTGCCCAGGCCGTTATCAAGGTGAAGCAAGCCGAGGCCAGCAATCCGAAACACGCGCGGCAATGGCGGCAAAGCCTGGAGGCATACGCCTTACCAACATTGGGCGCCATGAGCGTGGCCGACATTGAGCTGGTCCACGTCAAGCAAGCCCTTGAGCCCATCTGGCAGAGCAAGCCCACCACCGCCGCCCGCGTGCGCCAGCGCATCGAGTCCGTTCTGTCATGGGCGACCGCCCACGGCCATCGCACCGGCCCAAACCCTGCCGCCTGGAAAAGCAACCTTGATGCTGTACTGCCGGCGCCAGCCAAAATAAAGAAGAAAGCCCACCACCGCGCCATGCCGATTGATGACATGCCGGCATTCTGGGCGCGGCTGAGCGAGCGTGACGATATGCCGGCCAAGGCGCTGGCTTTCACCATCCTGACCGGCTGCCGGTCCGGCGAGGTATTGGGCGCGCGTTGGGAGGAGCTAGACCTGGCGGGGGCGGGTTGGATAATCCCCCCGGAAAGGATGAAGGGCCGCCGGGAGCATCGCGTACCGCTGTCGCCGGCTGCCGTTGAGCTGCTGCGTTCGTTACCCCAGGCCGATGCTGGGCTGGTATTCACCCGCGACAAGGGGCGCAAACTATCAGACCGAGCAATGACCGACCTGCTGGCCGCCATGGGCGAGAAGGAGCGGGCAACCGTCCACGGCATGAGGTCTACGTTCCGCGACTGGATGGCGGAGCGTACCGCAACACCGCACGATGTAGCAGAGATGGCGCTAGGCCATGCGATAGCCAACCAAGCAGAGGCTGCCTATCGGCGCGGCGACCTGCTGGCCAAGCGCGCCCGGCTAATGAAGCAATGGGCTGCCTTTCTTGTCACCACGGCCAGCGCCAGCGACAAGAAGATAACGGCGATCCGTAAGGTATCCAGCAAGGTATCCACCGAATGACCGATTTGGCCGGCTAGGGCCGTACACCTGAACGCGCGGCAACTCCACCGCGCCCGCCGGCCAACCTTCCCTGGAGTGAGCGCGAGGAGTAGCGCCGATGGCAATTTCACCCTGGCACGTTGCTGCCAAGCTGAGCGGCGAGCAAGTTGCAGCAATATTGGGTGGCTACGATATAGCAGCCGCCGAAGCCGGATATGTGCGAGAGCTTAGGCTTCAAGAAAAGAATGAATGGGAGGGAGTGATATTGCAGGCGGTGCAAGATGGCAGTTTGAAAGCAGTCTATAAAGCCGCTTACATTAAATGGAATCGTGACGCGGTTGCGATGACGGAGGATGGAAGAGACTCCACCAAAGGTGACTGCATATCGCTGATTCACGATGAAATAAAGTTTGCAAGCTTTGGTGGGGAGGCAAAAGCATGGGTGGAGCAAGATAGATTCAATGAAGGGCTGTTAAGAAGAGATGCTGAAGTTTTAGAGTCCCGTTTTACCTTCGAGCGCCAAGAGGTCTACCGTTGGCTAAAGGCGTCAGGCATTACCGACAATGACATACCCGAGGCGCTGCGCGTCATGCCTAAGCCCCAGGCGCCAGCCACCCCGCAAGATAAGCCCCTTCACCACAAGCGACGGCAAACCTACCTGAAATTGGTAGAGGGGCTGGCGCTTGAGGTGCTGGGCGGCGAGATACCAGACGAGCCCTACAAGGCAGCCGCCATACTTCAAGCGGTGCTGGAGCGTCACGGGCTGAAGCTGGATGACGAGCCGATAGCCAAGACGGTGCAAGAGATACTGGCCACCCGCGAGGAGCGCGCCAGCGACCCCTTTTGATGCGATATAGCACTATGTCGCATCCATGACGGACGGCACCCGCCCTATATAGGACTGCCGGCCAACTTGCCACGCCATGCTGCCTGCGAATCCACAACGCAAGGCAGCACCACATGGCAGATCCCACCCGCGCCGCCACCACCGGCGGCAATGACACCACCGCGCCGGAGAAGCAAAGCGCCAGCAATGCCTGGCACGCCTGGCTTTCCGTCAAGCAACTAGCCAGCCGCTACGGCGCCCATGAAGCCACCATCTGGCGCTGGAGCCGTGAAGGCCGTTTTGTCCAGCCGGTAAAGCTGGCAGGCAACCTCACCCGTTGGTCACTGAGCGACGTTGAAAGCTGGGAGCAAGCCCAGCGGGAGGCGTCGGCATGAGCGCGCTTTATCACTACACCAGCGAGCGCCACCACCTGCCCATGATTCTCGCCAGCGGCGAGCTGAGAGGGCGCGCCGATATGGAGGGCGAGCGCCCCCTGGTCTGGTTTTCGGCCCATCCGTTCTGGGAGCCCACCGCCACCAAGCCCCGCTGGACGGGCGGCCTGCTGGTCCCGCAAACCTTCGAGGAGTACAGCGACGTTTTCGGCTGCGTGCGCTTTGCTTTGCCTGCCGATGATGGCCGGCTGATGGACTGGCGCCGAGCGTGCAAGTTTGCCCGCATTCCCAAGCGCGACCGCTGGGCGATGGAGTCCATAGGCAAGGAGGCCGGCGGCGATCCGCGCCACTGGCTGGCGGTGGTCGGACCTGTGCCGCTGGAGGAGCTGAAAGTCGAGCGGCTGGAGGGCAACCAATGGCAGCCCATGGAGGTGAGGGTATGACGCTGACTGACCGCTACTACCTGAGCCGCGCGGCACTGAGCGGCGACGCCTGCACCATGGAGCGCGCCAGCTCCGCCCTGGCGGCTATCACCCAATGCCTGCAAGACGACGCCACCTTGGCCAATGCCTTTCGTCGTGACGGGCTGCTGACCGCTATCGACATTATTGCGGGCGAGTTGGCCGACCGTGCCGACTTCCTGCGAGAGATGGCAGAGGAGGAGGGCGATGATGTTTGAGCTTTCGCACCTGCTGGCCGGCGCCTGGCGCTGGCTTACCGGCAAGCCCAAGCAGCGCAAGGAGGGCGAGGCATGACGCCAGAAACGACAAAGGCCCGACTCTCCGAGGAGAGCCGGACCCCTTTTGAAGCGCCACCCAAAGCGCCCCCCAAGCATACCACCATCGAGGCCGCACTGGCTGAGGCTTTGGCCCGGCAGGGCGTGACGCTGGCGCCCAGGGCGTCAGGCCGCTTCGAGCGGTTCGCCACACCGGACAAACCGGACAGCAAAAACGGATGGTATCGCATCCATTCCCCCCAAGCGGCGAGCTTTGGCATTTGGCATTGGGACGTGGTGGAGGCTGTGTCACTGCATGGCCCAAGCGATCCCGAAGCCGCCGCCCAAGCCCGGCTGGAGGCCATGCGCGAGCGTGAACGGCGCGACCGTGAGAGGCGCCAGCGTGAAGCGGAAGCCAAGGCGATGGCCAATCGCTGGTGGTCCCAGGCCGGCCCCGGCGATCCGGCCCACCCCTGGCTGGCCCGCAAGCGGCTACCGCCCTACAACTTGCGCCAGCGTGGCGAGATGTTGCTGGTGCCGCTGTTCTTCGAGGGCGAGTTGGTCAACCTGGAGCGCATCTATCCCGATGGCAGCAAGCGCCCCCTGCCCGGCGGTCGCGTCAAAGGTGCGGCGAGCCTGATAGGCGACCTGGCTGGCGCCAAGCGCGTGCTGGTGGCTGAGGGCTGGTCAACGGCTGCCGCCTTGCATGAGGCCATCGGCTGCCCCGTGGTGGTCGCGCGCAATGCCGATAACCTGGCCCCGGTTGCGCGGCGCCTGCGGCAACGGCTGGGGGATGACGTGGCCATGACGGTCTGTGGTGACGATGACCGACACTTGCCGGCCAAGGGCAAGGCCAACAAGGGCGCGGTTGAGGCCCGCCACGCTGCGCTGACGGTTGGTGCTGACCTGCTGATGCCGTCGTTCTGCAAGGGCTGCCGGAGCTGCACCGACTTTGCCGACGTTCGCCTTTGCCGGCTGGGAGGTGTCCATGGTGGCTGAATACCGCGATGCCGATACTGTTGATATGTTCGGGCAGCCGCCGGCCCCTGAGTCTGACCATGCCCCATTGGACGTGTCCCAAGTGTCCCATGTGTCCCAGCCCGCTAACGACGCGGCTTCGCGCCGGGACACCAACGGGACACCACCGGCCCCCACGTGTCCCATCGCCAGAGAGGTGGACCCCAGCGAGGGCAAGCCGGAGAAGGTCAAGGAGCCCAGGCGCCCCACCTTCGCCTGCTACCTGCACCCCAGCCAGTTTGGGCCGGCAGGGCTGTACTACCACGGCCAGCGCCAGCCCAGAGGCGACGGCGACCCCGAGCCGTTCGACATCTGGATATGCAGTCCCGTCGAGAGCCTTGCCGCGACCCATGATGAGCGCGGCGACAATCATGGGCTGCTGCTGCGCTTCAAGCCGCCCTATGGGGCGTGGCGTCAATGGTCCATGCCCCTGCGGCTGCTGAAAGGCAGCGGCGAGGAGATGCGCGGCGAGCTGCTGGACATGGGCGTTCGAATCAGCCCTGACGGCTTCAAGCTGCTGCACCGCTGGGCGTCCCAATCACTGCCCGATGAGGTGGTGATAGCGGCCACCCGCGTCGGCTGGCACCAACTGGAGGCGGGGCGCGCTTTCGTCATGCCCCGGCGCACCATCGCCCAGGGGGAGCTGGTCCACCGCATTACCTTCCAGAGCGAGGTGGCTGGCCAAGACGAGTACGCCACCGCCGGCAGCCTGGAGAGCTGGCGCCAGCATATCGGTCGGCTATGCAGCGGCAACCCGCTGATGGTGCTGACCGTGTCCACCGCCTTGGCCGGCCCCCTGCTGTTCCTGACCCATCGGCAAACCGCCGGCACCCATCTGGTAGGCGATTCGAGCAACGGCAAGACCACGCTGCTGGAAGTGGCGGCGAGCGTCTGGGGCGGTCCCGACTTCAAGCGCACCTGGCGCGCCACCGGCAACGGGCTGGAGGGCGTGGCCGCCGCCCTGAGTGACACGGCGCTGATTCTGGACGAGATAGGCGAGGCCGATGGGCGCGAGGTGGGCGCGACGGTTTATGCGCTGGGCAATGGCACCGGCAAGGCCCGCGCCAGCCGCAACGGCAATGCGCGCCGCCCCCATCGCTGGCGCATCGCAGTGCTGAGCAGCGGCGAGCGCACCCTGGCCGCCCACATGAGCGAGGCCGGCAAGCGCCCACATGCCGGGCAGGCGGTCCGGCTGCTGGATATTCCCGTCAAGCGTCGGCACGGCGCCTTCGATGACCTGCACCACTTGGCCGATGGGCGTGCCTTTTCCGACCACCTGAAAAGCGAGGTGACGCGCCACCATGGCCACCTTGGGCCGGCATTTATCGAGCGGCTGGTGAGCGAGGAGCGCGACCTGGCCGGCGAGGTGGACAAGTTCGCCCAGCTACCGGGCTTCGCATCGTCCCGCCCGCTGCAAGGCCGGGCGGCTAAGGTGCTGGCGCTGATAGGGCTGGCCGGCGAGATGGCCACCGAATACGGGCTGACGGGCTGGCAGCCGGGCGAGGCCATGGCCGCCGCTATCGACGCATTCCAAGCATGGGCCGCCGGCCAAGGGGGCGTGAGGTCCGAGCATGAGCAGATATTGGCCAACGTGTCCGGCTTCATTGAGCGACACGGTGATGCCCGTTTCAGCAACGTGAGTGCCGACCCGACCCATACCCCCATGGTTCACAACCGCGCCGGCTGGTGGCGCGATGATGCCCAGGGCCGGACCTACCTGTTCAACGGCGAGGCGCTGGGCGGCTTCGACCTGAAGCGCGGCACCGAAGCCCTGGAGGTGGCCGGCTGGCTGGTCGAGCGCGAGAGCGATAAGCGGTCTGTGCGCATGACCATTAACGGCAGCCGCCGCCGCGTCTATGCGATCCGCCCGGTTGAGGGTGAGGAGGTGCCGGTATGAGCCTGGACGATGTTTATCGCGCCTTCGCTGGGACACCTGGCCCCGCGACGTGTCCCGCAAGTGTCCCGGCGCCAGCCCGCATGGTTGAGCGGATGGGACACGTCGGCCCCATGGGACACCACGAAAAGGAGGAGCAGCAAGACAAGGCCGGGCCGGCGCATGAGGTCGAGACGCTGCTGGCCGCCCTGGCTGATGCGGGCCGCGACCTTGGGCCGGCGCTGGCGCATCGCCTACGCGAGACGCTGGCGCCCCTGAGCCGGCAGGTACGGGCCGAGCTGGTGGCTGTGATAGATGACGCCTTCGAGGTGGCGCCGGACCTGATGACCGCCCGGCAGCAAGCCCGCCGCTTGCTAAGGAATGCTAAGGCGCTGGAGGCTGCCCAGGCGGTTTGGCCAGCCTATCCCGAGCGACCCGCCCCGGTTGTCAATGTCGAGCCGCTGGCGCCCTGGCTGGCCCATATTGACCGCCACTGTGAGCTGGTGGCGGACGACCGGCGCTATTTGCTGCACCACCTGTCTGGCAGGCCACAAGTTGAAGCGATGCGGTTGGCGCACCGTTACGTCGAGGCGTGGGCCGCTGCTGCTGATGCCGAGTCCCAGGCCCACCGCCGCGCCAATGCCGGCAGGCGGGCCGCTAACGCGATGCTGAGAGGTACGACACCATGAGACGACGCAACCGTAAGGGCCGCCCGTCCAAGGCCGCTTGTGACGCCTATCGGCGGCTGGTGACTGATGATTCTTCCCGACTAGAAAAGGGCGGCATTGACCTGGAGACGCTGCCGGCCATCGACCTGGACACCCTGCCCGAGATTGACCTGACGCTGCCCGAGGTGGCGTTAGACGCCGGCACCGGAGAGGAGCCAACGCCATGAGCAAGAATCCCAGGCGGTTTGCCGAGCCCGTGCGGCTGATAGTGAGTGTCGAGGCCAAGGTGGTGACGGCTATCGACCGGCTGATGACCCAGGGGCGTCACCATGGCCACCGCAACCGTGCCGAGTTTGTGCGCCTGGCCGTCGAGCGAGAGCTGGCGCGATGCCAGTCTGATGATTTTCATACCCCTTAAAAGGGCAGGTGGTTTGAAAAACGATCAACCAATATCAAATGGCGCCGCCAGCTGGGCGCCTTTGCTGCTTCTGCCTGTCTGATAATTTTCCGAACACACGCGCTCGGGAGTTTCTACTCGACCCTACTTTAGAAAAAGTCGTCAGCCTGTTAGCAAATGTTCGCAAGCTGCTATTATTCCTGGCCAATATAGAGTGCCCGCATATCAGAAAATGACGGACGCTAACCATATTAAGCTCAACATAGCCGCTACATATTAGGTTCGCTGATCACTTCCGATTGTCGTCCTGAATGCATGAAACAGCCAAGAGTCAACTTTCATTGATATAGATCAATCGGTCGCGCCGGCAAGAAGCGCACTGTTGCCTCGTAGCTCAGGGATAAGACGCTACGCAGCCATGGATGACCGCTTTCGTAGCTTAGGGATTAGACGCTACGCAGCCAAGGATGGCTCTTTACCAGCCTGTGCCAGCAGTTCAAGAGTAAAGAATACAGGCTTGGGGTCAGCCGTCCGTGGCTATACTGCTTCCTTTTGACGCGCCCCGTTGGCGAAACAGCATCCATGCCGGCACGCGAGTTCAGGCGTCAAACCAAATGTGGCACATTCCACTACTTATTTTGGTATGGCATTGTCACGAAAGGTACTTCGACACCCACCCCGTACCCGAGGGGCCGCCGAGTCCCAGGCGCCCGCTATTTACGGCGGTTTTGTTGCGGTTTCGTTTCCGCATAGCGGCAGCATGAAAACCCGCACTACGTCAGGGCTGATGGGCGATCCGCATCCGGAAGCGGAATATTGATTCCAGCTAAGGAGGGCAGCCATCCATGGCCAAGCTACTAAGCAGTGTCCGTCCGTGGCTAAGCTGCCTCGTAGTGCTCCGTTGACACTCTCAGCGACCGAGCCGACTACTGAAAGCGTCCCATGTAGAGAAACAAAAATTTACGTTTCAGGGAAGAATGATTTGGCTCCGCCTCATGGGCATGGGGATCCTCACTCTATCCGCTGAGATTCCTGGTGTCTGGCCATTTTTTGGCGGGTCCCAATCAGGGCCATAACCTTGGCCATGGGGCGCGGAGAGCCCGGCCAGCGGCATTTTTTCGGTTTTGCATGCGCTCCACCACCACTTGGCAAAAACCGCGTGGTTGGCCGGCTGCGAGGCGGTGAAGGTGCTGAAATGATGTTAGCTTTTGTTAAGGTTCGCACGTTTGGTGCGCACCATAGGTACGCAGCGGGTGCCGCCTATCGCTACTAGGAAAAACTTGTATCTGCAACCTGACATTGCCGCCAGCTAATGGCCCGTCAGGATGCTAGGGTGCTGGCGGCAGTTCCGTTGATTCTCCCCGGTAAAAAGCCGAGCCTGACGCAACCCAAATGCTGCTGCCGCCTCCCTTGTGGTTCGCGGTATGAGTTCGCGTCTGACTGCGTGACGATGGTGCGTGAAGGCGCCTGCTGGTATCCGTCCCGGTATCCACCAGAGAGCGCGCCAACACGTTGTCACCTGGTTGCAGGGTAAAACAAGTGAGGCAGCTACGTCAGAAAACGTCAGGCTAACCGTTGGTAGTCAAAAGCCAACGCATCGGCGGGGGAGAGGGCGGCCTGATTCTTGAGCCACTGGCGCCTGCGACCGGAGCTGCCCCTGTCCTTGGTTGCTAACTCACCTGGCCCTTGCTGCAGCCTGGATGCAGGCGATAACAGGCTGGGCAGCATCATGCACAACCGCCAGCCGCACCTGGCCCCTACCATTGGCATGGCAGCCCCAGGTGATACGCGCCGGGCAGGTAGCAGCGAGAAAGGGCGGCGATAGGCGTGGCATACTGTCGCAAGGCAAGGCAGCCAAGCGCATTGCAAGATGTTGGTAGATATGTTGGTAAAATGATTTTAACGGCTTCAAGCCAATGATTTTCAAGAGATATCAGCGGATTCAAAATCCGCCGGGTGCAAGCCCTTGTCGGTTCGAGTCCGACCGCCGGTACCACTTGAAAAACAGTCGCTTACGAGCGGCTGTTTTGCGTTCCTGGCCCTCCAGATTCCTATGCACGCAACGATTTCTTCCTTTCTGTAGCTTTCAAGCTACAATGCTTCCGATGAAAAGCCACGACACCGCTGTTATTGAAATGCTTCGCGATGATCCAGACATGGCGCTCAAATACCTGCGCGCTGCCTTCGACGGGCTGGACGAGGAGGGTGGGGAATCTGCCTTTCTGATGGCGCTTCGTCATGTGGTGGAAGCCAAGGGCGGCATGGCTGCTGTAGCCGAACGCGCTAAGGTCTCACGCGAAAGCCTATACCGGGCCCTGTCACCCAAAGGCAACCCTACACTGCGAACCATGACCGCCGTCATCAGAGCGACCGGTATACATTTCCACGATCTGATGCATCACGCCTCATGATGTGGTCTGCTAGCGCCATATGTTATTGCATCCCCTACACAATGTGGCTGATGAATGACCACATGATCGAGGGCGCTGGGCAGGTGAGCCCAGAGATAGGAGCGCCAGATGCCCAAGCAAACAGGGATGGCTGCCGTCTAGCCAGAGCGGCAGCGGCAAGGTGGTACCTGGGGATGGCTTCAGGATGAGGAGTGTCAGACTTGAGCAATGGACGCAGTAATGTCAGGTTAAACTAATATTAATAAGAATTTAAAAGGGTGGGGACAGTGGAAGAAGATAACAAAGAAATATTCAGGCTCTCATATAATGGGGGTATCGTTGATGAAAAGAATGGTATCAGTATTAGAACATTAGGGAGCACGCTCCCTCATTTCCAAAGGGCGATTGATAAATCAGTAATTTACGAAAGAGATGGTGCTTTCAATAAGGGTCAGGGGGCTGGAAAAAAGACATACCCTAGCGCTGATTTAATGTTTTATATTCCAGAGGAGGGATCGTTTGTTATTCCTCTTTTTGGTAAGGTGAAAAAAGGGGCTGTTGAATTTTTCAACTGGGCATTCAGTGAGCCCTACAACAAGGCTATTGTAGGGGATGTTTCGATTGATCCCGAGCACCAAGTTAAAGTCTACCGTGCAAGAATAAAGTCAGATGATGTAGAGCACAAAACTCAAAAAGATTTAATGGTATGGGGTAGTAAGGATAAAAGATATTACGCAAGATCCGCCATGTTGCAGGATATGGACAGCATGTTTAGCGTAATAAAGGCATCAGGTTCCAGTTCAATGAGGCTAGATGTTGTAAAAAAAGCTGCGAAAGGTCATATAATATAACTGAAAATGTAGCCAAGAATTTTACAAGTCTTGTGAAGGTTGTTCGTCCGACAGAACCGGTAGTATACAAAGGTAAATATCAGGGCTTTAAAGCAAAAGCATTGAGTGGGGCAGTATATGAGGTGTACATTTATAGCGCTTATTCTAATCATGTGATTAACATTTATGTTCGCAGCGCTGGAGATCTAAAATTTTTCACCGGATTAAATCATAATCAAGAGGTCGTTTTTTGGGCAAGCCCTTTGCAGAAATACGGGGCATTTGACCCGGGCAGTGGAGCAGCAGAATTTATAAGCCCGGTGATGGACTGATGGTTGCCGAAAAGGTTGTTGACGAGATTTTTGAGAGCGTAAAACCCTATGTTAATTTACGTAGGGCAGCAATTTTTTTATTGGTAATTCTGTTAGCGTCGCCCAGTGGCAGAGATTTGTTTTTTATTGAGTATAGGGGTTTGTATTTGCAGGAAGGTGTTGGCTTGTTTGTTGAGTCAGTGGCGAAATCAAGGTTCGATATTAGTTTTTTTGCATTTTTTATATGTTTTTTAATGGCTCCCCACTTAAGCCATGTGTTGGCAATGATTACGTTTAGAATCAATGACAGGTTGTCATATATAGATGACTTTTTTAAAGAGTGTGAGGGCGATATCGACTTGGATTTTGATGTGTTGAATGAAAGAAGGAGGCGCTTTGTTCGAATGGCAACAATAATAAAAAGCTCACTGGAATCGTTGTGTTCTCTCTATTTTTGTGGGATTCTGTTTTTAATTCTTTCGGATGATGTTTATTGGGCAATCTATGCTGGGGCGGTAATAAGCGGCGGGTTGATTTTTTTGATATATGTAGAGTGTACAAGCAAGGTGGTCAGAGATTATGCAAGATCAGTTTATTTGATAAGGCTGAAGTCAGAAAGGTGATTGGTGGGTTCGAGGTGGCGAGGTCATTTATTTGGCTATTTCCACCTACAGTGATATGCGAATCCTCGCTCTCGTCGAGCAGAGCTAACCTCCTTCTGTTCCTTCTTGGCGTATCAGAGCGTTTTCCGCTTGCTTATCGAAAAGCACCCTTCTCGGTATCCCTGTGCCAGCTGACTGCATGATAGGTACATAGCTAGAGCGTGGCACTTGCGCTGACAGGCTGGGGTGTGGTTTATTTGTTATATCTGTTTCCTTTGTTAAAGTTGTTCTGCAGTCTTTTGTATGTATCAAAACTAAAGCCAGAAACAGTTAGAAGCTTGTCTCGGGGGATTGAGATGCAGTCGTGATTAGTTAGTTCACTAAGATGGAAATCATACTCAGTGGTAAAAGTGAGATTCTTCTTCTTGTCTCTATAACCAGATGCGACAGGAATGATCTGTATTGAAGTGGAAGCGATGCTTTCTTCGTCTGGTTCAGGTATTATAACAGGTAGGCCAATATAAAACTTGTCATTTTCAAGGGTTATCAATGAGTATGTAATGCTGCGATATTGAAGCGCTGAAAAAATTTCATTCATAGCATCTTTGTTGTCTCTGTTTATATCGCCATCGACAACAGCCTTAAAGGCTTTTTCTCTAACTGACTTTATATAGTCATTGTAGGCTAGATCTTCTTTGGCTTTATTGGCAATGATCAGAAGTTGATGCTCTATGGGGGATTTTTCAAGAAATATTCGCTCAATGCTACATGCTTTTATATGCTCAATCCAAAAAAATTCGGCAATTTTTTTGATTGTTTTTCTTTGGCTTTTGCTTATAAAATTTATCAGACCAAATGTTAACCAAGTGATCAGTATTGAAACAATCGATACTGATGCCATGTCGATACTGGCGTCTGAGGCAGCAGTTTGAGATAGCCTAAATACATGGCTGTCCTCAATAAAAGAAGATACAAGGCTAAATATACTACTACTGGAAGTAAGGGAGAAGCCCGTATTGTGATAAATTAAAAGGCCGAGCTTTGGGAGTGCTGCGCCAAAAATAAAAAAAATTGCGGTAACAATTATGAAACCAAATGCAGCAGCCCTTATGTATAAAGACCATCCATGATACAAGCTTATTTTAATTTTTTCGGGCGGCCAAGAGGATATGTAAAGGTAGCCGCATATAAGTATTGGGAATATAAGAAAACCTATCAAAGGACCCCCTTTCCCTGCATTGTATTAATGCTTAATTTTGTTGTTTTTAAAAAAGATATCGATATTCTTTTTTTCTCTAAGTGAGGCTTCCTCATGTCCACTGTATGTGGCAACTACAGTAGAGGAACCTATTACACGAATGCCGCGCTCTCGGCTCGCCTTCTGAGCAGCTTCTGCTGCCATTGACTTGATTGCTTCAAAATCAATGCGCTTTTCAGTTTTTGTAGCCATGATAATCATCTCCGCGATAGCCTAATGCTATTATTTTTATTTTCTTCATAATTTATATTAATTGGATGTGCTTGGTGGTTCTGTTTGCTACTCAACGGGTAAGGAAATATACCATATCTAATGCGTAGCACAAGATTAGCATTAATGAGTAATTACTTTGTGACCACAGCCACGAATAATCTAGCACTTAGTTGGCAGGCCTGGATTCATAGAATAACCGCAGCACTTTGGACCACACGGTAGAAGCAGGAGGGCCAGCGCCGGTACCCTTATGAAAAACAGTCGCTTACGAGCGGCTGTTTGCGTTTCTGATCCTCTGCTTTCTCGACTTTTTTGCTGGTCCAAAATCCCAAACCACCTCCATCGCTATGATAATGTGATGCAGTGGCGATATCGGCGGGGGTGCGAGCATGGGGATGGAAGATCGGGAGGAGAGCTGGAAGGAGGGGGATCGGCGTGAGGGCCGGCCGCCGCCGGGGTGGTTGAGGCGTGGCCGCGCAGGCGCCGACGAGGAGTTCGCGGATGAGGCGGGCTTTCCACCCCGGGCGCATCAAGGGAGGAGCCGCGCGGTGGGAAAAGCCGAGCGGCGGGGCTTCCATGTGGTCAGTTTTCTCATCGGCTGCGCGGTGACCTTCGCCCTGCTGATGGTAGTGCTCAACCTCAGTCCGGAGGCGCTCTACGTGCCCTTCGAGGTGACCCGCAGGGCGCTGGAGACCCTCGGCGTGATGTGATCCTTCCGCTATTTCCTTGATGTGCCTCAGTATCGACGTCATGCTGGCGGCTATACTGAATTACGAGGAGTGCGTCATGGGTGTGAAGTGGTTCGCCGCAGCATTGATCGTGCTGGGGGTAGGTTTGACCCTGTTCGGCTTTCAGACCCAGAATCCGGCGCTGTTCGTCGGACTGACGCTGGCCGTGCTGGGCGTCGTGGTGATCCTGACGAGCCGCCGAAAACGATCGTAAGTGCCTGACAAGGCCCGCCGTCGGGCTTATCATGTCGCTATCGTTACAGTCCTTCTCCCCAATGCGGGCGAAGGGCTGTTTTAGTTGTAGGGTTGCCAGCGCGTTCATCTGCGCTGATCGACCAATAAGGAGGTCAACATGTCACCCCGTCCACCCATTCTCATCAACCGTCTGGATGCCGATCGCTTGCAGCGCCTGATCGACCAGGCAGACGACAAGGACCGCTTTGTCGCCGACTGCCTTGAAGAGGAGCTCGAGCGGGGCCAGGTGGTCGACCCGGAAGAGATTCCCGAGGATGTGGTCAGCATGAACAGCCAAGTGCAGTTCACCGACCTGAACCGTAACCGGCAGATCATCCGCACCCTGGTCTACCCCCACGCCCTGGCCAAGACCGAAGACGGCATCTCGGTCATGGCACCCATCGGCGCAGGGCTGATCGGCCTGCGTATCGGTGACGTCATCGACTGGCCGCTGCCCGGCGGTGGCGAGACCAAGCTGCGCATCGATGCCATCCTGTGGCAGCCGGAACGGGAAGGGCAGTTCCACCGTTGAGATGGATGAGCGGCGCTGCCAAGGCAGCGTCAAGTGTATCGAGGAGAGGTTAAGGATGCCGTTTTCGCTATGGATGTCGCTGGTGGCGGTCTGCGCCATGGGGGCCATGTCCCCCGGACCCAGCCTGGCACTGGTGCTGCGCCATACCCTGGGTGGAGGTCGCGCCCCGGGGGTAGTGGCAGCGCTTTTCCATGCGCTGGGAGTGGGCTTCTATGCCCTGCTGACGGTGTGGGGTCTGGGTGCGCTGATCGTGCGCTACCCGACCCTGTTCCAGGCGATCACCTGGGCGGGCGCGGCTTACCTCGCCTGGCTTGGCATCAAGGCACTGCGCGCCGGGCGGGCCGGGGCCCTGGAAGCGACGGGCATGGCCACGACCCGGAGCCAGGCGGCGCGGGAAGGCATGCTGGTGGCGCTGGGCAATCCGAAGCTGATCCTGTTCTTCATTGCCTTGCTCAGCCAGTTCGTCACCCCGGACATGAGCCTGGCGGCCAAGGCGATCATCGTGCTCACCGCCATGATCATCGACGGCGGCTGGTATGTGCTGGTGGCGGTGTCGCTGACCCACTCCCGGGTGCTTCCCTGGCTTCAGAGCCGCGCCCACTGGATTCATCGCATCACCGGCGTGATGCTGCTGGCCCTTGCCCTGCGGGTGGTGGTCGGCCCGCTCGGCTGACAGCGTTGACAGCCGTACCGGCCGCGCGCGGGGGATAATGGTAGCCTCAAGGCTATTCGAAAGCGGAAGCCCCCATGGACGTTTTGTCGATAGAAGAGGAGGACCGCGCTCTTGCCGTGGTCCTGGACGAGGACCCCGATGTGGTGGCTGTCCTGTCGCTCCAGCTACATGTGCTGGGCATGGAGAGCCGCTGCTATCGTCGGGCCGATGTCCTGCTGGAAGAGATCGACGAGTGCGAGCCTCAACTGGTCATCATGGGGCTGGAATTCGGCGATCCTGACGGGATTGCCCTGTTGCGCCTGCTGGCCGAACGACGCTATGCCGGCTGGGTGCTGCTGCTGGGTGGCGTCGAGCGCAAGATCTCGCGAATTGCCGAGCGGGTGGGACACACCCTGGGCCTGCAGATGCTCGGCTCGCTGGACAAGCCGATGCGGATGACCGAGCTGCGCCAGCGGCTGGACCGGCTGCACCTGGGGCGCAAGCCGGCCATCGCGCCCGAGGACGACCCCTTCTTCTCCGCCGCGGAGCTCGACCGAGCCCTGGAACGGCACGAACTCACCCTTCACTACCAGCCGCAGTTCGAGCTTGCCACGGGCCGGTTGAGCGGCGTCGAGGCGCTGGTGCGCTGGTCGCATCCCGAGATCGGCCTGATCGGGCCGGCCAGCTTCCTGCCCATGCTCACCGCTGGCCAGAGCCGGCGGCTCACCTGTCACGTACTCGAGCAGGCGCTGGCCGATGCCGAGCAGTGGGCAGGCATGGGCGTGGTGCTGTCGCTGTCGGTCAATGTTACCGCCGATGACCTGATGGAGTCGCAGCTGCTTTCGCTGACGCGCCACCGCCGGCCGGGCGAGCCGCCGCTGGTGGTGCTCGAGATCACCGAAACCGCGGCCATGGACGACGAGCTGCTGGGCTCCGAAATCGCCGCCCGGCTGCATCTCAACGGGATGGAAGTGTCGGTGGACGACTTCGGCGTGGGCTTCTCGTCGCTGTCGCGGCTGCAGATGCTGCCGATCAGCGAGCTCAAGATCGACCGCAGCTTCGTGCGCCACCTGCAGCAGGACTCCCAGGATGCGGCCATCGTCGAGGCGGTCGCCCTGCTGGGGCGTCGCCTGGGTATCCGGGTGGTGGCCGAAGGGGTCGAGGAGCTCGACTGCCTGCCGACCCTGGCCCGCTTCGGCTGTACCCATGTGCAGGGCTTCGGCCTGTCGCGGCCTGTGCCCGCCGACATGATTCCCGAGCTGGCCTCGGATCAGTCGCCGATCCGTGCCAGGATCGCGGCCAGCGGGGCGTCGGCCGGCAACACGCCGTAGGCCGGGCTGGCCTCCACACCGAGGCGCGAGCGGCAGAAGGTCTCGGCCACCTCGTCGGGGGCATGGCGCAGCAGCAGTGAGGCCTGCAGGCACTGTGCCAGGCGCTGGGCAAGCCACCGTGCCCTGGCCTCCAGGGCATCGGAGGGCAGCGCCAGTTCACGCTCCAGCCCGGCCAGCGCCAGGTCGAAGTCCGGTTGCTGTCCCCGAGCCGCGGCCAGCTCGGCCCGCAGCGCCTCGATCGACTCCGGATGCCGGGCCAGTACCCGCAGCACGTCGAGGCACATCACGTTGCCCGACCCCTCCCAGATCGAATTCACCGGCGCCTCCCGGTAGAGCCGCGCCAGCGGCGACTCCTCCACGTAACCGATGCCTCCCAGGCACTCCATGGCCTCGGCCATGAACCCGGGTCCGCGCTTGTTGTGCCAGTACTTGGCCAGCGATGGCAGCAGCCTGGCCAGGGCGGTTTCATGCTCGTCGCCCTGGGCGCCCCCGTCGAAGGCGCGAGCGGTGCGCATGGCGAGGGCGACGCCGGCCTCCACCTCCAGCGCCAGGTCGGCGAGGACGCTGCGCATCAGCGGCTGCTCGGCCAGTGCCTTGCCGAAGGCGTGTCGCTGCCGCGTATGGTGCCAGGCTTCCGCCAGGGCCTGGCGCATCATGCCCACCGGCGCGGTGGCCGCGTCCAGGCGGGTCTGCTGCACCATGCCGATGATGGTGGCCACGCCGCGTCCGGGCTCGCCCACCGGCGTCGCCCAGGCGCCGCGATACTCGATCTCGGCGGAGGCATTGGCGCGGTTGCCGCACTTCTCCTTGAGCCGCTGCAGCTCGATGGCGTTGCGCTCACCGTCCGGCGTGAAACGCGGCACCAGGAAGCAGGAGAGGCCGGCCTCGGTCTGTGCCAGGGTGAAAAAGGCGTCGGACATTGGCGCGCTGCAGAACCACTTGTGACCGGTGAGCCGCCAGCCCTCGCCGTCGCGCTCGGCGCGGGTGGTGTTGCTGCGCACATCGCTGCCCCCCTGCTTCTCGGTCATGGCCATGCCGAAGGTCAGGCCCTGTTTTTCCGCGGCCGGCAGGGGGCGGGGATCATAGGCATTGGCCAGCAGCCCGGGTGCCCAGGCGGCCGCCACTGTCGGGCTGTGGCGCAGCACCGGCATGGCGGCATGGGTCATGGTCACCGGACAGCAGAAGCCCGGTTCGGCCTGGGTCAGCAGGTAGAGGGCGGCGACATGGGCCTGGTGGCCGCCGCGGCCCTCCTCCTGCCAGGCCACCGCATGCCAGCCGCCCGCCATCGCCATCGTCATCAGCTCGTGGTAGGCGGGGTGATAGCGCACCTCGTCCAGGCGTCGGCCGTGGCGATCGAAGAGTCGCAGCTCCGGTGGGTGGCGGTTGGCTTCCTCGCCCAGGGCGGCGACTCGGGTGCTGCCGGTGTCGCGGCCCAGGGGGGCGAGGCGCTCGGCGACCCACGGCGGGGCTTCCCTGGCCAGTGCCTCGCGCAGCGGCAGGTCCGCGGCGAGCAGGTCCCGGTCGCCCCGGGGGGCGGGCTGGTTGAGCACCTCGTGGGTCGCCATGCGGGTTCGGGGGAACGGACTGTCCATGACGGTGCTCCTTGCGGTCGGTATTTTGGGGAACTGTTCCGAAGCATGGTCAGTGCATCGGACCGGGTCAACGTGACGTCGGGCGTGACGACGGCGGCACCACTGGGTAGGCTTGTGACTCGATCCTGCGGAGATGACCGTGACGGCCAAGCCCCCTCTCGACCCGACACTGCCGGCGCCCCGTATGGCCGATGAAGCCATCCAACTGGTGGACGCCCGCAACCGGCCCTGTGGCAGTGCGCCCCGGGCGCTGATGCGTCGCTTCCAGTTCTGGCACCGGGCCACCTACGTGGTCGTTCTCAATCGCCACGGCGAGATCTGCGTGCAGCGCCGAACCCTGGCCAAGGAGGTGTTCCCCGGCGGACTCGACCTGGCTGCGGGCGGCGTCGTCGGTGCCGGTGAGGCCGTGCATGTGGCGGCGTGCCGTGAGCTGGCCGAGGAGTTGGGCATTCGCGGCGTGCCCCTGCGTCATGCCGGGGAGTTTTGTCATGACCGGGGCGGCAACCATATCTTCGGCAGTCTTTACCTGGTCGAGTACAGCGGCCCTCTTACCCTGCAGGTGGAAGAGGTTGCCGACGCCTTCTGGTGTTCACTCGAGGAGGCGCTGGCTCTGGACGGGGTCACGCCGGACACCCGCCAGGCCGTGGAGGCGTTGATTGCGTCCGGCTGGCTGGAGGCGGGGCGATGAACGCGCTGGCGGCGGCGCAGAGCCTGGAGGCCATTGCCGCCACCCTGGATCGGGTGGTGCTGGGCAAGTCCCGTGAGGTGCGCCTGGCCCTCTGCTGCCTGCTCTGCCGCGGCCATCTGCTGATCGAGGATCTGCCGGGACTGGGCAAGACCACCCTGGCCCAGGCACTGGCTCGTGTCACGGGGCTCGACATGCAGCGGCTGCAGTTCACCAGCGACCTGCTGCCCGCCGACGTGCTGGGGGTGTCGGTCTTCGACCCGCGGGAGGCGAGCTTTCGCTTCCACCCGGGGCCGATTTTCCACGGCCTGGTGCTGGCCGACGAGATCAATCGCGCCACCCCCAAGACCCAGAGCGCACTGCTCGAGGCGATGGAGGAGGGACAGGTCACCGTGGAGGGGGAGACCCGCGCGCTGCCCGACCCCTTTTTCGTCATCGCCACCCAGAATCCCCAGGATCAGGCCGGCACCTTCGCGCTGCCGGAATCGCAGTTGGATCGCTTCCTGATGCGGCTATCGCTGGGCTATCCCGACTTTCGCGCCGAGCGCGACATCCTGCGCGGCCTGGCGGGGCGCACCCGGCTCGATGATCTCTCTGTGCTGTTGGATGGCGAGAGCCTGCGCCACTGGCAGGCGAAGGTTGCGACGATTCATGTCTCCGACCGGGTACTCGACTATGTGCAGTCCCTGGGACGTGCCAGTCGCGAGCATCCGGAGCTGGCCTGGGGGCTTTCCACCCGGGGGTTGCTGGCGCTGGTACAGGCAGCACGTGGCTGGGCGCTGCTGGCGGGGCGGGATCATGTGCTGCCCGAAGACGTCCAGGCCGTCTGGGTGCCGGTGGCCGGCCACCGCTTGAGCAGCGGCCACCGGGAGGAGGGCGAAGCACTGGCGGCGCACCTGCTCGGACGCGTGCCGGTAGCGGCCTGAATATGACCACGGCCCACACCGCAGCCTCGGAGGCAGCCACACGGGGCGCCGGCAAGCCGGGAGCCGGCAAACCGAATGCTGGAAAGAAAAAGCGCCTGCGCGACTGGCTCGGTCGACGCCTGACAATCGCTCCCGGTGAGGCCCTGCCGCAGCGTCGGCTGTTTCTGATTCCCACCCGCTTCGGCCTGGGCTGGATCGCCCTGGTGGCGGTGCTGCTGCTGTTCGGCGTCAACTACCAGAACAGTCTGGCCTACGCCCTGGCCTTCTGGCTGGCGGGGCTGGCAATGGTTGTGTTGGTGCGAGCCTGGCGCAATTTGCTGGGCGTCACCGTGGAGCTGCAGTTGCCCCGGGAGGCCTTTGCCGGACACGAGGCACGTCTGCAGGTGATACTCAGGGCCGCCCGCCCACGAACCGCCATCGGCCTTGTGCTGGACGCCCATGAGACTACGCTGCCGGGCCTGGAGAACGAGGCCTCGGCAAGACTTCCCTGGCGGCCCGGGCAGCGTGGTTGGCAGCTGCCGCCCACCCTGCGCCTGGAGTCCTGCTGGCCGCTGGGGCTGGTGCGGGCAGTGGCCTGGGTGCAGCCCACCGACGGGCTGCTCGTCTACCCCGCACCGCTCGAGGCGGCGGGGGCGGAGCATCGTCAGCTCGGCGCAGGGCTGGACGCCACCGATTTTGCCGGGCTGAGGCGCTTCGAGCGCGGCGATAGCGCCACGCGAGTGGCCTGGAAGCAGTGGAGCCGCAGCGGCATCCTCACCACCAAGGTTTTCAGCGTGCCGCCTCGCCAGCAGCTGTGGCTGGATTACGCCAACTGTCGGGGCAGCCCCGAGCGGCGTCTGTCACTGCTCTGTGCCCGAGTGCTGGCGCATCACAGAGCCGGCGACCATTACGGCCTGCGGCTGCCGGGGCTGGAGCTGCCCTTGGCGGAGGGCGAGCGTCAGCGGCGCGCAGCGCTGGAGGCGCTTGGCCTGTTTCAGGCCGGTTCGACAGGAGGGCTGGACCAGTGATCGCAAGAGGCTGGCTGGCACGTCGCCAACGGCCCCGCCCGGAGGCGGCGGTGCTGGCCGACGGTCGCGAGCTTGGTGCCGCGATGCTTCGGCGCCTGGTCATTGGCCAGTGCCTGGTGCTGGCGCTGCACCTTGCCTGGATGCCGATCTGGCTGGTGGCGCTGGCACTCGGCGTGGCGGCCTGGCGTTTTCTGGAGCTGCGTCAACGGTTGCCCCCGGCCGGGCGTGTATTGCGCCTGGGCGGAGTTGTCGCGCTGTTGGGCGCCCTCTGGCTGCACTATGGCGTCATGTCTCAAATGGAAGGGCTGATCGGGCTGCTGCTGGGCGTTTACCTGCTCAAGCTGCTCGAGACCCATGACCGGCGCGGCGCCCGGGTGGTGGTGGTGATCGGCATCATCGCGACCGGGGTGGCCTTCCTGCACGATCAGGGGATACCGATGGCACTGGGTGCCTTGGTGGCGCTGGGCTGGCTGCTGCAGTCGCTGAACTGGCTGGCCGGCGCGCCGGACGCTCGCCGCGCCTGGGGCGAAACCGCATGGCTGCTGCTCTATTCGGCGCCGCTGATGGTGGTGCTGTTTCTGGTATTTCCTCGGCTGGGACCGCTATGGAGCATGCCACAGATGGATCGTGCCTCCACCGGACTTTCCGATGAGGTATCGCCGGGGGATATCGCACAGCTTTCGCGCAGCGATGCCCGTGTCTTCCGCGCGGCGTTCGACGGCGAGGAACCGGCGACTCACGAGCGCTACTGGCGGGTCTATACGCTCTCCGGCACCGACGGTCGGCGCTGGTTCCGGGCGCCCCCCGACGAGCTGGCCGCGACCCTGGGGCTAACCGAAGCCAGCTTCGCTCGCCAGGGGCGACGCTCGCCCTGGGTGGACGAGGCGGCCGGTGAGGGGCGCTTTCGCGCCGAGCTGCTGCTGGACCCCGACAGCCGCCCCTGGCTCCCCTCGCTGGGCACGCCGCTGGCCACTGACAGCGAACAGCGCTATCTGGCCGATGGCACACTGGAGCGGCTTGCTGGGGGGGGTTCGCGCAGCCTGCTGCGCCGGGAGAGTAGGGGGGCGGCCCCGGCCAATGCCGACCCCGCCGGCGACGCCTGGAACACCATGCTGCCGAACCGGGCCAACCCCCGTACCCGGGCGCTGGGCGAGCGGCTGTGGCAGGAGAGCGGGGGGGACAAGCATGCCTTCCTGGCGGCAGGCATGGCCCCGTTCGGCGAGGCCCCCTTCCGCTATACCCTCATGCCGCCGCGCCTGAACTCCCGTCATCGGGTCGACGAATTCCTGTTCGAGAGCCGTGCCGGCTACTGCACCCACTATGCTTCGGCCGCCGCGACCCTTATTCGTGCGGCGGGGATTCCGTCGCGCCTGGTAGTCGGTTTTCTGGGCGGTGAACGCCATCCGGATGGCTATTTCACCATTCGCGACTACGATGCCCACGCCTGGGTCGAGGTGTGGCTCGACGGCGGCTGGCAACGCCTTGACCCTACGGCCGCCATTGCCCCCGAGCGTATCGAGCTGGGGCCCCAGGCCGTCGAGGGAAGTGCCGAGACCTTCCTGGCCGACTCGCCCTTCTCCTCGCTGCGACTGCGTGAGCTGGACTGGGCCAATCGCCTGCGGCTGCGTTGGGAAAATCTGGAGTACCAGTGGCAGCGAGGCGTCATCGGTTACCAGCGAGAGGTGGCCAGGTCGTTCATGCAGCGCCTCGGCGAGCGGCTGGAGGTGGGGTACGGCTGGCTCATGGCGCATCTGCGCTCGGCACCCTGGGTGGTCGTTGCCTGGCTGAGTGGCGCGGTGCTTGCGCTGGTGGGGATGGCATGGCTGCTGCGATTGGGCTTGCGCCAGCGCCGCTGGCGTAATGAAAGCGCCATGCTGGAATATCTTCAGGAGCGGCTGGCTCGTCTTGGCCTGGAGCCTGTCTCCGGCGAGACCCCTGCCGGCCACCTGCGGCGTGTCGCCTCGGCGTGCGGCCCTGCCAGTGGTGCCCTTGAGGCGGTGGTCGAGGAGTACGAACGTCTTGCCTATGCACCGCTGAATGAAGCGGATCGGCGTGCCGGCCTGAGACGACTACGACAGGCGGTTCAGAAGGTCCGGCGGCGCTTGCCCAAGGCGCGATATCGAATTCGCCGGGGTGGTGCCGCGAGGGAGGACGTGGCATCGTAATCAGGTGTCAGCAAAGCAGACGACCCATGGCCATTCACGAGCACGACTGTCGCACTCATCGCGGCGAACCCTTCAACTTGCAGGCCCTCAAGGGGCAGGTGCTGTTGATCGTCAACGTGGCGAGCCGGTGTGGCTACACGCCTCAGCTACGTGAACTGGAGCGGCTTTATGGCCGCTACCGCGATCGTGGCTTCACCGTGCTGGCCTTTCCCTGCAATCAGTTTGCCCGGCAGGCCCCGGAGTCAGCGCTGGACTTCTGTGCCATGAGTTCTTCCCAATACGGTGTCACCTTTCCCATCATGCAGAAGGTCAAGGTCAACGGCTCACAGGCGCATCCGCTCTTCAAGGAGCTCAAGCAGCATGCGCCGGGGGTGCTCGGCACCACGCTCATCAAATGGAATTTCACCAAGTTTCTGGTGGGCCGGGATGGCCGGGTAATACGACGCTTCGCCCCAGGTGAGGGCCGTGATGTGCTGGCGCTCGCCCTGGAGGAGGCTCTGGATGAGACCTGAGCCTAACGGGGTGCCTCACCGCGCTCGAGCATCACGCGCATTATCAGCTCATTCCAGCGGTGACGGGTCATCATGGTGGTCAAGCCGGAGAACAGCGCCCAGCTCTTGCGTCGCCAGCCCGTCAGCCGCATGTTGTGGGCTACCAGGCGCTTCATGAGCTGGAGGTCATCGAACTTCCGCCATTCACTGGCGACCGACATCTGAGTGCGCGCCAGCACCGGTGCCAGCTCCAGGCGAAATATCCACTCCAGCTCATGCAGCGTCAGGTCGTGGCGCTGTATCACTTCCACCATGTGTGCATAGTCGCGTTCACCGGGTTCGCGGTCCAGCCATAGTGGCGCCAGTGCCAGCCACAGCTCGCCGCGTTCATCTACCAGCGTCTGTGCATCCATTGTTCTCTCCTGACTGCGCGTTACCCGGGAAATGCATCCTGCCCCACTCGAGGGCCGGGCTCAAGAGCGGACAGGAGAGATAACGACCGCTAGAATGCCACCACTGCCCACTCAATCTGCCCGATATCGCCGTGCCGGTGGCGGGCAATCGACAATGAGGTTAGACGTGATCATCAAACCCAAGGTTCGCGGTTTCATCTGCACCACCACCCACCCCGTCGGCTGCGAGAAGAACGTACTCGAGCAGATCGAGGCGACCCGTGCTCGAGGACTGGACCCGTCCGTGGGTCCGAAAAAGGTGCTGGTGATCGGTGCCTCCAGTGGCTACGGCCTGGCAGCACGGATTACCGCCGCCTTCGGCTATGGCGCCGACACCCTGGGCGTGTTCTTCGAGAAGGCAGGTAGCGAGAAGAAGCCCGGTACTGCCGGCTGGTACAACTCCGCCGCCTTCGACCGGTTCGCCAAGGCGGAAGGTCTCTACAGCAAGTCGATCAACGGTGACGCCTTCTCCCATGAGGCTCGCGATAAGGCCATTGAGCTGATCCAGCAGGACATGGGACAGGTCGACCTGGTGGTCTACTCGCTGGCATCGCCGGTGCGCAAGCTGCCCGATAGCGGCGAACTCAAGCGCTCCAGCCTCAAGCCCATTGGCGAGACCTACCGTGCCACCGCCATCGATACCAACAAGGATGTGATCATCGAGGCCGAGGTCGAGCCTGCCACCGAGCAGGAGATCGAGGACACCAAGGCGGTGATGGGCGGTGAGGACTGGGAGCTGTGGATGGATGCCCTGGGCCGCGCCGGCGTGCTGGCACCTGGCGCACGCAGCGTGGCGTTCAGCTATATCGGCACCGAGATCACCTGGCCGATCTACTGGCACGGCGCCCTGGGCAAGGCCAAGGAAGACCTGGATCGTGCCGCCGGCGAGATCGACAGCAAGCTCAAGGCTGCGGGAGGAGGCGCGAACGTGGCGGTGCTGAAGTCAGGGGTGACCCAGGCCAGCGCTGCGATACCGGTCATGCCGCTCTATATCGCCATGGTCTACAAGATCATGAAAGAGAAGGGCCTGCATGAGGGCACCATCGACCAGCTCAACCGGCTGTTTGGTGATCGGCTCTACTCAGCCCAAGGGCAGGGCGGGCAATTTGATACTGATGATGCCGGTCGCCTGCGCCTCGACGACTGGGAGCTGCGTGACGATGTACAGCAGGCGTGCAAGGAGCTATGGCCCAAGGTGACCACCGAGAACCTGTTCGAAATTACCGACTATGCTGGTTACAAGCATGATTTCCTGAAGCTGTTCGGGTTTGAGCGCGATGACGTGGACTACGATGCCGATGTGAACCCGGACGTGACCTTCGATGTCGTGAGTTTGTAGGGTCTGCGTAAAAATTCTGCGAATTGCGGCATTCCGTGAGGTTCGCAGCATGAAAGTTCCCGAGCATGGAGGTACGCGATGGATACCCGGGAGAGCAAGACAGCGCAAGAAGAGTACGAGCACATCAAAGAGGTGAGGATGCCCGAGGACTTCGAGCATCCAGAACCTGACGCCTCTCAGCCGGAGGCCAGGAGGCCCGCCAAAGGCTGGCACTGGTTGCTGCTGGCCACGGCAGTATTGGCAGGCGGCTTCCTGGCCTACCGCCTGCTGTCGGCGCTCTGGGTCTGATCGCGCAGCCATCGTCACGGCGCGGGCGGTAAGGCTCTCACGCATAAACGGCGGTTAGCCCGCCGCCCGCTCGACGACGCCTCGCTATCCAGTAACGCGGGGCGCTTCGACTTACACAGCGCATTCGTCGCCAACGCTCCCGATCGAGTAAGATCACACTCCCGACCGGCTCACGGCGTAGCGCTCCATGCCCGACACCCCCACCGCCAACTTCTCTATGTCTGCAATCCGCCGGGTCGGGGTGCTGTCGCTGCCGGGCTTTTCCCTGCTGGCCCAGGCCTGTGCCCTTGAGCCGCTGATAATGGCCAATCAGCTGGCCGGCCGGCGTCTCTATCGCGTGCAGGCCTATAGCTCAGGTGGAGGTGAGACCCCCAGTCTGGCCGAACTCAGCCTGGCCGCGGCCAAGCCTTTCTCTGACGTGGCGGCCGAGTTGGACATGCTTGTCGTCTGCGCCCCGGCGCCCCTGTCGGCGCATGCCGATGACGCCATCGTTCACCGCCTGCGCGTGCTGGGCAGAAACGGCGTTACGCTGGTCGGCGTGGGCGGCGGCACCGAGCTGCTGGCCCGTGCCGGTGTGCTGGACGGCTACCGCGCCACGCTGCCCTGGCAGCGCTTCGCCGCCTTTACCCGCGACTTTCCCCGGGTGCGGCTCTCCCAGCAGCTGTTCGAGATCGACCGTGACCGCCTCACCTGCGGCGGCGGTACGGCGGCCATGGACATGATGATGACGCTGATTGCCTCGCACCATGGTAGTGAGCTGGCCGAAAGCGTCTCCGAACACTTTGTGCTGGAGCGAATCCGCATGGCAGACGAGCCCCAGCAGGTGCCGCTGCGTGCCCGCCTGGGCCATGCGCCGGCGCCACTGGTGGATGCAGTGATGCTGATGGAAGCCAATATCGAGGAGCCGCTGACCACCCATGAACTGGCGGAACACCTGGGTATTTCCCGGCGCCAGCTGGAGCGGCTCTTCAAGAAGTATCTACAAGCGGTGCCTGGCCGATACTACCTCGATCTGCGCCTGCAGGAAGCCCGGCGGCTGCTGCGCGACAGCGACCTGCCCGCCGGCGAGATCGCCATGAAGACTGGCTTCTCTTCCCCGGCGCACTTTTCCACGGCCTATCGCAACCATTTCGGTGTAACGCCCCGCGAGGAGCGACTGCACTAGGTGAGTGGTGGGCTAGGCCTTGCTGCCCACCCCGACAGCACCGCCTGCCTGCGCTGCCTTGTGGGCAACCAGTGCCCGAAACAGCGACCCCAGCATTACCGGCCGGTCGAGCTCGATTTCGAAGCCGGCACTCTCCAGCAGTGGGCGGGCCTGGCGGGTGATGTCGGTGGCCACGGTGGCGGTGAAGGCATTGAGCGCGCGCCTTGCCAGGCCGGCGGCATGCTCATCGGACTGGAACTTGTCCATCACGCAGAGTTGACCATCCCGGTTGAGTACCCGGTGCGCTTCGGCCAAGCCTTGTCGGGGGTTCGGCATCACGGCCAGGATCAGATGCATGATGACCGCATCGAAGTGACCGTCAGGGTAGTCGAGCGCCTCTGCGTCCATCACTCGACACTCCACGTCCATGCCCAGCCGCTCTGCGCGCTGCTGCATGCGCTTGACCATGGCGGGTGAGAGGTCGGTGGCGTGTACTTCCACATCCCGGGGCAGAAAGGGAAGGTCCAGTCCGGTACCGGCTCCCACCAGTAGAACCCGCATACCCGCTTGCCAGTCTACGGCGTCCAGCGATAGCTGGCGGGGACGGCGAAAACTGCGGTCGGCGACCATATCGTAGACCGGGGCGTAGAGCCCATAGCGAATTCGATTCCAGGCCGTGGTGTTGAACATCGACATGCTCCGGAGGATGGATATTGAGCTTAGCAGGCCGTCGGCCAACCAGACCCTGTTATTGCGCAATACCGACAGCCATTTTCACAAGAGGGAGTCCCATAGCTGAAAGCCTGGATGGGATGGCCTCCGTATACTCGAATGACAGTAGCGCTTCGCTTCCCCTTTACGCTGGAATGGAGACCGACATGAGCCACACCCCGACCCGCGCCGACTTCGATCAGTACATGGTGCCCAACTACTCTCCCCAGAAGGTCATTCCGGTGCGCGGCGAGGGCAGCCGGCTTTGGGATCAGGACGGGCGCGAGTACATCGACTTCGCCGGGGGCATCGCGGTCAACTCCCTCGGCCATTGCCATCCGGTGCTGGTCGAGGCGCTCACCGAGCAGGCCAACAAGCTCTGGCACCTTTCCAACGTCTACACCAATGAGCCGGCCCTGGCGCTGGCCCGGTCGCTGGTGGAGCGTACCTTCGCCGACAAGGTCTATCTCTGTTCCTCCGGCGGCGAAGCCAACGAGGCGGCGCTGAAGCTGGCGCGGCGCTGGGCCCATGACAACGTCAGCGAGCACAAGACACGCATCGTCTCGTTCTCGCAGTCCTTCCACGGACGCACCTTCTTCACTGTCAGCGTCGGGGGCCAGCCCAAGTACTCCCAGGGCTTCGGCCCGGTGCCGGGCGGCATCGTCCACGGCGAGTTCAACAACCTGGATAGCGTGCGCGACCTGATCGACGACGATACCTGTGCGGTGATGGTCGAGCCGATGCAGGGCGAGGGCGGGATCGTGCCGGCCACCCAGGAGTTCCTGCAGGGGCTGCGGGATCTGTGCGACGCCCACGATGCCCTGCTGATCTTCGACGAGGTGCAGACCGGCGTCGGCCGCACAGGCTCCCTCTACGCCTACATGGAGTACGGCGTGCTGCCGGACATCCTCACCAGTGCCAAGGGCCTGGGCGGCGGCTTCCCGGTGGGGGCGATGCTGACCACCGACCGCGTCGCTCCGGCGCTGGCCATCGGCACCCATGGCTCCACCTATGGCGGCAATGCGCTGGCCTCCGCCGTGGCCCTGGCTGCGGTCGAGCACATCGCCACGCCAGCGGTCCTCGATGGCGTGAAACAGCGTCATGACCTGTTCCGCGAGCACCTTGAGGCAATCAACCGCAAGCATGGCGTATTCAAGGAGATCCGCGGCATGGGGCTGCTGATCGGTGCCGAAATGGCGACCGGCTACGAAGGCCGGGCCAAGGACATCCTGCCGCTGGCCATCGAAGAGGGGCTCATGGCCCTGATCGCCGGGCCCAACGTGCTGCGCATGGCACCGTCGCTGGTGATTCCCGAGGCCGATATCAGCGAGGGCATGGCGCGCCTCGAGCGGGCCGTGGCGCGACTGGTGGCGGCCAAGTGAAGGCCGGCCAGCCCATGCAAGATGCCGCCAACCGACCCGGAGACCCTGCCATGATGGTCGTACGCCCCGTTCGGCCGGCCGACCTGCCGGCCCTGGAGCGGCTGGCAGGCACCGCCACGCCGAGCCTGACCAACCTGCCGGCCCACCGTGACCGGCTGGAGGAGCGCATCGCCCGCTCGCGGCACTCCTTCAGCCGCGAAGTGGACTTCCCCGGCGACGAGCTCTACACCTTCGTCCTCGAGGACCTGGAGCGCGGCGAGGTGGTGGGCACCGCCACCATTCGCGCCGAGGCCGGGGCCCGGGAGGCCTACTACACCTATCGCCAGGAGACCCTGATCCACGCCTCGCAGCAGCTCAACGTGCGCCGCGAGGTGCAGACCCTGGCGCTCTCCCATGAGGTCTCCGAGACCACCCAGCTCTGCGCGCTATCCATCGAGCCGCGCTACCGTGGCACCAGCGCGGAAAGCCTGCTGCGCCGGGCCAGGCTGATGTTCATCGCCCAGTACCCCGAGCGCTTCGCCGAGGTGCTGGCCATGGCCTTTCCCGGCTACCTGGACGAGCAGGGCGAATCGCCGTTCTGGAACAGCGTGGGGCGCCACTTCTTCGTGCGTGACTACCACGACATCAACTACCTGGCGGGGGTGCGCTCCAAGAGCTTCATCGCCGAAGTGATGCCGCAATTCCCGCTCTACCTGGCGCTGCTGACGCCCCAGGCACGCGCGGCGATCGGGCGGGAGCACCCGGACCATGAAGCCGCCATGGCCGAGATGCTGGCCGAAGGGTTCCTGCGCTCGCGCCATGTGGACATCTTTGATGCCGGCCCGGTGATCAAGGGAGAGCGCGATCGCCTGGCAAGCTTTCGGCGTGCCGCCTGGCATCCGGTTCGGGTGCGCCCGGCCCACCTGTTGCCGGATGCGGAGCCGGCCATGATCGCCAACCAGCGGCTGGGTGACTTCCGCTGCGTGGTGGCCCGCTACGCGCTGTCGCCCACCGGCCAGCTGATGCTCTCGACCGAGCACGCCGAGCTGCTGGGCGTGGAGGAGGGGCGTGCCGTGCTGGTGGCACCGCTGGCCCTGGCGGCGGAAGATGCCGAGCTGGGCTACGACGAGGGGGAGCTGTGATGCGCATTCGAGCAATTGCCAAATCCGACCTGGACGAGCTGCAGGCCCTGGCGCGCGAGACCGGGGTCGGCTTCACTTCGCTGCCCGACAACCGAGAGTTTCTCGCCGAGAAGATCGAACTGGCCGTTACCGCCTTCGAGCAGCGCTCCCCGGCGGACCGGCGCAACTACTTCTTCGTGCTGGAGGACGAGGACAGCGGCGAGCTGGCCGGCTGCTGTGCCATCGAAGGGCAGGTGGGTCGCGAGGTGCCGTTCTATCACTATCGCCTCGGCACCCTGGCCCACTCCTCGGTGCAGCTCGACCTGCACCGCACCATCGACACTCTCTTTCTCAGCTCCGATCACACCGGCGATGCCGAAGTGGCGTCGCTGTTCCTGCGACCCCAGTACCGTGGCGAAGGACATCGTCATCAGCGCAACGGCGCGCTGCTGTCGATGATGCGCTGGCTGTTCATCGCCGAGTTCCGCGACCAGTTCCCCGACAAGGTACTGGCGGAGATGCGCGGCGTCTTCGACGAGCGTGGCAAGAGTCCCTTCTGGGAGTGCCTGGGAAGCCACTTCTTCCCGCTGGACTTCGACGAGGCGGACCGCCTGACGGGGCTGGGCCAGAAGAGCTTCATCGGCGAGCTGATGCCCAAGTTCCCCATCTACACGCCGTTTCTCTCCAACGAGGCCCGTGCCTGTATCGGCCAGGTGCACCGCCATACCCGCCCGGCGCTGGCCATGCTCAAGAAGGAGGGGCTGCGCTGGGAGGGCTTCATCGACATCTTTGACGGTGGCCCCACCGTGGAAGCCTATATCGACGATGTACGCGGCGTGCGCAAGTCACGCCGCTGCCGGGTGGAAGTTCACACCGGCAGCGAACCCCCCGCCGCGCGCCCGCGCTGGCTGGCGGCGAGTACCGACATGGCGGCGTTCCGCGCCGCCTGGGTAGCCGGCGGACCCAACGAGGACGACACCATCACCCTGAGCGAGCAGGAAGCGCAGCGGCTCGGCGTCGTCGCCGGCGACGCCCTGCGCGTACTGGATACCGAGGAGACACCATGAAAGCCAAGCAGCAGCTGTTGATCGATGGCACCTGGCAGGCGGGAGACGCTACCCGCTTCACCAAGCAGGACCCGGTCTCCGGCGACACCCTGTGGCAGGGCAACGGTGCCGGCGATTCCCAGGTGGCGGCGGCAGTGGCCGCCGCCCGCGGCGCCTTTGCCTCATGGGCACGGCGTGCCTTCGAGGAGCGGCTGGCGGTGGTGGAGCGCTTTCGCGAAGTGCTGGAGGCGCATCGCGAGGATCTGGCCCGCACCATCGCCTCGGAAACCGGCAAGCCGCTCTGGGAGGCCCGCACCGAAGTGGGGGCGATGATCGGCAAGGTGGCGATATCGGTGCGCGCCTACCATGAGCGCACCGGCGAGCGCAGCCGCGATGTGGGCGACACCCGGGCGGTGCTGCGTCATCGGCCCCATGGGGTGATGGCGGTGTTCGGTCCCTACAATTTCCCGGGTCACCTTCCTAATGGCCACATGGTGCCTGCGCTGCTGGCCGGCAACACGGTGGTGTTCAAACCCAGCGAGCAGACACCGCTGACCGCTGACCTCACCCTGCAGTGCTGGCAGGAAGCGGGGCTGCCAGCCGGCGTTATCAACCTGGTTCAGGGGGGCGCTCCCGTGGGGCAGGCGCTCTCGGCCCACCCGGGTATCGACGGCCTGCTGTTCACCGGCAGCGCCAAGGTGGGTGGGCTGCTCAACCGGCAATTCGCCGACCGATTCGACAAGATTCTCGCCCTGGAGCTGGGGGGCAACAATCCGCTGGTGGTCAAGGACGTGCACGACCAGGACGCCGTGGTGCTGACCATCCTGCAGTCGGCCTTTCTCTCCGGCGGCCAGCGCTGTACCTGCTCGCGGCGGCTGATCGTGCCCGAGGGCCAGGTCGGCGACCACCTGCTCGACGCCCTGGTGGATGCCATCGGTCGATTGCACGTGGCAGGCCAGTTCGAGGAGCCGGCGCCTTTCTACGGTGGCCTGGTCAGCCCGGCGGCGGCCCAGGGGCTGCTCAAGGCCCAGGACGAGCTGGAAGCCCTGGGCGGAGTGGTGTTGTCGCGCATGGCGTGCCTGAAGGAGGGCACCAGCCTGCTCAGCCCCGCGCTGATCGACGTCACCGGTCTTACGGTGCCAGACGAAGAGCACTTCGGCCCATTGCTGAAAGTATACCGTTATAAAGATTGGAGTGAAGCGGTCACTATCGCCAATGACACCCGCTATGGCCTCTCCGCCGGTCTGATCGGCGGCGAGCGTGCCGACTGGGACGACTTCCTGCTGCGCATTCGTGCCGGCATCGTCAACTGGAACCGCCAGACCACGGGTGCCTCGGGCGATGCCCCCTTCGGTGGCGTCGGCGACAGTGGCAACCACCGTCCCAGTGCCTACTATGCCGCCGACTACTGCGCCTATCCGGTGGCCTCCATGGAGAGCGACGAGCTGCATCTGCCTGACCAACTGCCGCCGGGAGTGGTGTTATGAGCGACGCTGTGACGCTGCGCGACGAGAGCTACCGGGAAGTCAATTTCGACGGCCTGGTGGGGCCGACCCACAACTACTCGGGGCTGGCCCACGGCAACGTCGCTTCCATGAGCCATGGCGGCCTGGTCTCCAACCCGCGTGAAGCTGCGCTGCAGGGGCTTGGCAAGATGAAGGCGCTGATGGACGCCGGCTATGCCCAGGGCGTACTGCCGCCCCAGCAGCGGCCGGACCTGGGCGCGCTGCGGGCGCTGGGCTTCACTGGCAGCAATTCCGAGGTGCTGGCCCGTGCCGCCAGTGAGGCGCCCCAGGTGCTGCGGGCGGTGTGTTCGGCGTCGAGCATGTGGACAGCCAACGCCGGTACGGTGACGCCGAGCCGCGATGCGCCGGATGGGCGGGTGCATTTCACCCCGGCCAACCTGCAGTCGAGCTTTCACCGCTACCTGGAGCCGGAGACCACCGGGCGCGTGCTGGCGGCGATCTTCCATGATGAGCGCCACTTCGCCCACCATTCGGTGCTGCCGGCGACCCCGGCCTTCTCCGACGAGGGGGCGGCCAACCATACCCGGCTCTGTGGTGAGCACGGCGAGCCCGGTGTGCACCTCTTCGTCTATGGCCGCCAGGCCTTCGGCGGGCGCATCGAACCGCAGAAGTTCCCGGCCCGCCAGACCCTGGAGGCGAGCCAGGCGGTGGCCCGTCAGCACGGCTTGAGCGACGACCAGGCGGTGTTCGCCCAGCAGCATCCCGATGCCATCGATGCCGGCGTGTTCCACAACGACGTGATCGCGGTGGGCAACGGCCCGGTGCTGCTCTACCACGAGATGGCTTTCCTCGACGAGGGGACGACCCTCGACGAGCTGCGCCGCAAGATGGCGACGCCCCTGATCCCGGTGCGGGTGCCGCTGGAGGCGGTGAGCCTCGAGGACGCCGTGGCCTCCTACCTGTTCAACTCCCAGCTGCTGACCAATGCCGATGGCAGCATGACCCTGGTGGTTCCCGGCGAGTGCCAGGAGCGCGAGGCGGTGTGGCGTACCATCCAGGATCACCTGCTGGCGGGCAACAACCCCATCGGGGAGGTGATCGTCAAGGACGTCAAGCAGAGCATGCGCAACGGTGGCGGCCCGGCCTGCCTGCGTTTGCGGGTGGCACTGTCGCAGGTGGAGCGATCGGCATTGACCGGTCGCGTGCTGCTAAACGACGGGCTCCATGAGGAACTGACCGCCTGGGTCGAGCGCCACTATCGCGACCGCCTGGCGCCCGACGACCTGGCCGACCCGCAGCTGGCCGACGAGACCCTGACGGCGCTGGACGAGCTGACCCGTATCCTGCAGATCGGCTCGGTCTACCCGTTCCAGTTGGGTTAGGCTTTCCCCCGAGACGTCACTTTCCACCGAGACCCAAACAGGATAGGGGCATCATGCGAGATATCACTATCGTGCGGCTGAATACCGACTCCGACCATGTGGCCACGGTGGCGAGCTGGACCTACGCCGAATGGGGGCATCTGAATCCCGCATACACGGCTGAAACCTGGCGAGAAGCCTTTCGCCGGGAGTGCGGCGATGGCGGGGTGCCCTCAGTATTCGTGGCCATGCAGGGCGACCGTCCGGTGGGAACGGCGGCGCTGATGGCGGAGGATATGGCCAGCCGGCGCGACCTCACGCCCTGGCTGGCCTCGGTGTTCGTGCTGCCGGAATGGCGTGGGCAGGGCATTGCCGCCAGGCTGATCCGGCGCGTCGAAGAGGAGGCCGCCGCCTGTGGTATCGATCAGTTCTATCTGTACACCCACGATCAGCAGGGACTATACCGGCGCCTCGGCTGGTGCGACCATGAAATACTGAACTACCGGGGCGAGGAGGTCACCATCATGCTGCGCCGGCTCGAAGCGTGACGACCGCCTCACCCCCGGCCTTGTACCGGCAAGCGGTGGCCCGTTTCGGCGCTTCTGGCAGGGCTCTGCCTTGTCGGTGCCCCAATGGCCTGCTTGACCTGTGGGCAGCCCATAGCTTTTACATTGATGGCCTGACGCGATGCATTTCAGTAACAAGGAGTTTTCATGATGCGATCTACCCAGACCAAACCCCGTACCGCTGCATATGACGCCGATTCCTCCCGCGGGCCGTTGGCCCTGCTGCTGGGCAGCCTGGGGGTGGCCGCGTTGCTGGCGCTGAGTCCGCTGGCCGAGGCCGGCAGCCACGAGCACGATCATGGCGATGAGCACGCCCACGGCGATCATCAGATGGATGACCAGGAGCACGCCGACGATCCCGCAGTGCAGGCCTACCGCGAAGCCAATGAGCGCATGCACGAGGGAATGATGGGAGGCTTTACCGGCGATGCCGACGTCGACTTCGCCCGCGGCATGATCCCCCACCACCAGGGCGCCATCGATATGGCCAATATCGTTCTTGAATACGGTGAGGACGAGGCGCTGCAGCAGCTGGCCCGTGAGATCATCGACGCCCAGGAGGAGGAGATCGCCTTCCTCGAAGCCTGGCTCGAGGAGCACGGCCACTGACGCATTCGCCACGCTTTGCCGACTGATAGGACGCCCGCTGCTGCGGGCGTCGTCGTTTGCGGCTGCACCATCTACGTCCCACTGGCTGACTGGCGTCAGCCAGTGGGCTCGCTCCCTGTGCTGCGTGTCGCTTCGATCAGGAGGCGCTGCCACCTCCGCCGACGATGCCGCCGCGCAGGCCACTCTGGTTGTCGCTGGACCGAAGATGCCGGGAGACGGCGTCTTCCGGTGAACCGGCCATCTCGCGGAACATGCCCATGGAGCCGAGCAGGGCGGAGGACTCGTAGGGCACGAAGACCCGCTCGCCGTTCTTGGCCATGTTGGGCAGCCCCTTGATGTAGCTCTGGCCGAGCAGGTAGCCCACGACGGTGCGCTTATGCTCGTCGCTGTCGCCGATGGCGCTGAGTACCAGCTTGATCGACTCCTGTTCGCCCTGGGCGCGCAGGATGGCGGATTCCTTGTCGCCCTGGGCGTTGAGGATCGCCGACTCGCGCTGGCCCTGGGCCATGGCGATGGCGGCGGACTTCTCCCCCTCGGCTTCGGTAACGGTGGCACGGCGCTTGCGCTCGGCGGCCATCTGCAGGCGCATGGCGGACTCCACCTCTTCGGGCATGGCGATGTCCTGGACCTCGACCCGCGAGATCTTCACCCCCCACTTGGAGGCGGCTTCTTCCATGGCGGCCTGGATCTCGTTGTTGACCTCGGCACGGGACTCGAACAGCTTGTCGAGCTCCATCTTGCCGACCACCGAGCGCAGCGTGGTCTTGGCCAGCACCTCCACCGCCTGGCTCATGTTCTCAACCTCATAGACAGCGCGCTTGGGGTCGATGATCTGGTAGTAGAGCGCGCCGTTGATGTTCACCGTGACGTTGTCGGTGGTCACCACCGGCTGGCCCGGGAAATCCATCACCGTCTCACGGCGATCGATACGGACTTCGCTGCTGGTCACCGGGTGGTAGTCCTCGCCCATCTTGCGGTAGCGAATCATGGTGATGGCGCGGGGCTGTTCGATGAAGGGGATGATGATGTTGATGCCGCTTTCGAGCAGCCGATTGAACGACCCCAGTCGCTCGATGACCATCACCTCGGACTGGCGCACGATGACCAGCCCCTTGGCGATGATCAGGATGCCGATGACGACGATGATCAGTGCGAGTAACAGCCCGGGGCTGATGGGAAGATCCATGTTCACGATGTACTGCTCCTTGTCTTTGGCGAGTGCGTGTTGGTGATGACGCGTTGAAAGGTTGTCGAGGGGATTGCTTCTTGGTGGGCGTGGTGTGAATGAAGCGTTGCATCCTACTCCATCTGGTGCCTCTGGCAGTGGCTGACGATGGCCGTGGTGCCGTCGAACTGCTTGAAGATGACCAGGGTACCTTCGGGCAGGTCGGTCTCGCCGGTTTCATCGACGCGCAGGCGGTAGAAGTCGCCGTTGACCTTGACCCCGCTGGCGCCATCGAAATCACGCCTGAGCGTCGTGTAGGTATGGCCCTTCTCCACGCCGGTACCGGTGGTGCCGTAGGCAACGCCGCGAGGCGAGAACCAGGGGCGAATGACCATGACGGCCAGGGGTACGAGCAGCCCCGAGAATACGCCCATTCCCAGCAACTGCCAGGGAAGCGATAGCCCCAGGGCGGCCAGTGCCGACGTCAACACGGCTGCCACTGCCAGCGCCAATAGCACAAGGCCCCCGGAAGAGAGCTCAGCCAGGCCCAGCAGCAGGGCGATGGCAATCCAGATCAGGGCAGGATTCCAGTCCATGATAGTCTCTGTGTCGTGTTTGATGGGCCAAGGGGCGACAGGGATTTGACCTGTGCGCCGCCCAAGGCTTTACGATATCCGTGTTGCCCATGTTATAGGAGAGCACCATGTCACACACCCTGGTAGTACGCCCCCTTTCGGCGCTTGTTGTCATTCTGGCCGGGAGCGCCTTGCTTGCGGCACCCGTCATGGCCGGGGAAGAGGAGGCTCAGGCTCAGGAGCGGATCCAGCAGGTCGAGTCCGGGGAGGCCGAAGCGCAAGGGGATGATGGCGAGGTCGAGGCCTCCGACGATGATGTGCTCGAGAGTGACGAACAGCCGGCGCACCACGGCAACGATAACGGCCACGATCATGAGCATGCAATGCATGATGAGGACGAGCATGCAGACAATGAGGCCGTGCAGGCCTATCGCGAGGTCAATCGGCGCATGCATGAAGACATGTCGATCGACTTCACCGGCGATGCCGATGCCGATTTCGCCCGTGGCATGATACCCCACCACCAGGGCGCCATCGATATGGCCAACGTGGTGTTAGTGCATGGTGAGGACGACGCGATCCGCGACCTGGCCCGTGAGATCATCGAGGCCCAGGAGGAGGAGATCGCCTTCCTGCGCGACTGGCTCGTGCAGCATGGCTACGAGACCAACTGACATTCGTCACCAGAGACTGCCCCGATGACCCTGCTGACCTGGATCGGGATTGCACTCTGCCTGGTCCAGTCGGCGATGTTCTCGGGGCTGAACCTGGCCTTTTTCTCGATCAACAAGCTGGAGCTCGAGATCAAGGCCCGCAAGGGCAGTCCGCGAGCTCGGCGGGTACATCGCCTGCGCCAGGATGCCAACTTCCTGCTGGTCACCATCCTGTGGGGTAACGTGGCGGTAAATGTGCTGCTGGCGTTGCTCTCCGGCTCGGTGATGGGGGCCATGGTGGCGTTCTTGTTCTCCACGGTGGTGATCACCCTCTGTGCCGAGATCCTGCCCCAGGCGTTCTTCTCCCGGCACGCGCTACGCATGGCGTCACTATTGGCCCCGATGGTGCGCTTCTACCAGTTGCTGCTGTGGCCCGTGGCGCGTCCGACCGCCTGGGTGCTGGATCGCTGGCTGGGGCTGGAAGCGATACCCTTCTTCAGGGAGCGGGACCTGCATCAGCTGATCCGGCTCCACATGGAGTCCACCGAAACCGAGATCGACCGGGTGGAGGGGCGCGGTGCCATGAACTTCCTCATGCTGGATGATGTGCCCCTGGGGCGTGAGGGGGAGGTGCTGGCCCCCGACAGCATCGTCGTTCTGCCTTTCCACGGTGACAAGCCGATCTTTCCCGAGATCCAGCGAACCCGACACGATGATTTCCTGCGGTCCCTGCAGGTCAGCGGCAAGAGCCGCGCGGTAGTGGTGGACGCGGCCGGCGAACCGCGACTCGTGATCGATACCGATGCGTTCCTGCGTGCGGCGCTGTTCGACCCCGATCTCTTCACGCCGCTGGCCCACTGCCATAGGCCCATCGTCGTACGCGACCCCAGCGTGCCCCTGGGCGAGGTCATCGGACGTTTTCGGGTCCATGCCAGCCATCGACAGGATGACGTGCTCGACGAGGACGTCATCCTGCTCTGGGCCGATGAGAAGCGCATCCTTACCGGCTCCGACGTGCTTGGCCGCCTCCTGCGCGGCATCGTCAGGAGTTCGCCCCACCCGGGGTGAGCGGGAGCCGCTACAGCCCCAGGCGCTCCTTCACCCGGCCGAAGGCTGCCAGGGCGAACTCCAGGTCGTCGCGGGTCAGCGCCGCCGACATCTGGGTACGGATGCGGGCACGTCCCTTGGGTACCACGGGGAAGGAAAAGGCAATCACGTAGACGCCCTCCTTGAGCATTTCCTCGGCGAAGCGGGCAGCCACGGTGGCATCGTGCAGCATCACAGGGACGATGGGATGCTCGCCGGGCAGCAGTTCGAAGCCCAGCGATTCCAGGCCGGAACGGAAGAAGGTCGTGTTTTCCCTGAGCCGCTCGCGCAGTTCTTCGGATTCGCCGGCCAGTTGCAGCGCTTTCAGGGCGCCGGCCACCACCGGTGGGGCCACGGTATTGGAGAACAGGTAGGGGCGCGAACGCTGGCGCAGCAGTTCGACGATTTCACGCTTGCCGCTGGTGTAGCCGCCGCTGGCGCCGCCCAGCGCCTTGCCCAGGGTGCCGGTAGTGATGTCAACGCGGTCCATGCAGCCACGGAACTCGTGGGTGCCGCGGCCGCCGTCCCCGATGAAGCCGGTGGCATGGCAGTCGTCGAAATGCACCAGGGCACCATAGCGTTCGGCCAGATCACAGATCTCGTCGAGCGGGGCGATGTAACCATCCATGGAGAAGACCCCATCGCTGGTGATCAGCTTGAAGCGAGCGCCGTCGCGATCGGCGGCCTTGAGCTGCTCTTCCAGGTCGGCCATGTCACGATTGCGGTAGCGATAGCGCTTCGCCTTGCTGAGCCGAACGCCGTCGATGATGCTGGCATGGTTGAGCTCATCCGAGATCACGGCGTCTTCCGCGCCGAGCAGGGTCTCGAACAGGCCGCCGTTGGCATCGAAGCAGGAGGGGTAGAGGATCGTATCCTCGGTGCCCAGAAACTCGGTGAGCTTCTCTTCCAGCTGCTTGTGCAGGCTCTGGGTGCCGCAGATGAAACGCACCGATGCCAGTCCGTAGCCCCACTTGTCGAGGCCGGCCCTGGCGGCGGCATTGACCTCGGGGTGCTGGGCCAGGCCCAGGTAGTTGTTGGCGCAGAGGTTGAGCACCTCGCGGCCCTGGTTGATGCCGACATGGGCCCCCTGGGGCGTGGTCAGCTGGCGCTCATGCTTGTAGAGGCCCGCCTCCTGGATGGCGTCGAGTTCGTCTTGCAGATGCTGTTGAAAGGCTCCGTACATGTCATGACTCCCAGTTCAAAACGACCTTGCTGGCCTCGCCGGACAGCATGGCATCGAAACCGTGCTGGAACTCGGTGAAGGGCAGGCGATGGGTGATGACCGGGGAGATGTCGAGGCCGGACTCAATCATCACCGACATCTTGTACCAGGTCTCGTACATCTCTCGGCCATAGATACCCTTCAGCGTCAGCATGTTGAAGATCACCGTATTCCAGTCGATGGCGATATCCTCGGTGGGAATGCCCAGCATTGCCACCTTGCCGCCGTGGCACATGTTGGCGAGCATGTCGCGGAAGGCGGCGGGGCTGCCGGACATCTCCAGGCCGACATCGAAGCCCTCGCTGAGGCCCAGGTCGCGCTGAACCTCGGCCAGGCTCTCGTGGCGGACGTCCACCGTGCGCGTGGCGCCCAGGCGAGCGGCCAGAGCCAGCCGCTCGGGGTTGAGGTCGGTGATCACCACATGGCGTGCGCCGGCATGGCGGCACACTGCCGCCGCCATGGCGCCAATGGGGCCGGCACCGGTAATCAGTATGTCTTCGCCGAGCAAGTCATATTGCAGGGCCGTGTGTACGGCATTGCCCAGCGGGTCGAACAGAGCGGCCACGTCCAGGTCGATGCCCGGGGCGTGCTCCCAGACGTTTGACATGGGCAGGGCCACGTACTCGGCGAAGGCGCCGGGCCGGTTGACGCCGATCCCGCTGGTGAAGGCGCAGAGGTGGCGGCGCCCGGCCAGGCAGTTGCGGCAGCGCCCACAGACCACGTGGCCCTCTCCGGAAACGATCTGGCCCGGCTTGAAGTCATTCACGTTGGAGCCGACCTCGACGATCTCGCCGACGAACTCATGACCCACCACCATGGGGACGGGGATGGTCTTCTGAGCCCAACTGTCCCATTTGTAGATATGCACGTCGGTACCGCAGATGGCAGTGCGCTTTACCTTGATCAGCACGTCATTGATGCCGACCTGTGGGTCGGGCACCTCATCCATCCAGAGGCCGGGTGCTGCCTCCTTCTTGATCAGTGCTTTCATATGGTTACCTTCCTGTCGTTTGTCGTTGGATGTCGCTCAGGTGGGTGGGCGGCGAGCGGGCCTGGCAATTCGCCGGCAAATGTTTACTATAGAAGAACCATTTCCAGTATTGCAGAATATTTCTTCGATGCAAGAAAAAATTCCACCATATGGGATTAATCTACGCATTGAGGCAGTGTCTTGTTTCGATAGCGCGCTCGACTTCCAGTGGTAGTAGAGGAGTAGTGTAGGTGGCGGATACAACCATGGCCGAATCCCAGGCGGAAGCCGGCAGTCTTTCCACGCGTGTGATCGAGCTGCGCAAGCGCCGCGGGCTCACCCTGGAGCAGCTGGCGGCAGCGTCGGGGGTGAGCCGCTCGATGCTCAGCCAGATCGAGCGGGGCAAGGCCAACCCCACCCTGGCGGTTACCCTGCGCATCGCCCAGGCTTTCGGCATGAACATTGGCGACCTGGTTGACCAGCCATGGACGGCCTCGCGTATCGAAGTGATCCGCAGCGACGATGCCAGCCAGCTGTTTCGCGATGACCGGGACTGCCGCATACGCACGCTGTCACCGTTGCACATGGAAAAACATGTGGAATTCTACGAGGTGCGACTGGCCCCGGGTGCCCGCCTGCACAGCGCGGCCCACTTCGAAGGGACGCGGGAGCTGTTGACCCTCACACAAGGTTGCGGGAAGGTCCTGGCGGGAGAGAACCGCTGCGAGCTGAATCCCGGCGACTCGGCGCACTATCATGCTGACCTGGAGCACACCATCGAGAACAGCGGCGAAGAAGAGCTGGTGGGCTTCCTGGTCGTGACCTATCAGTGAGCCATCGTGCTTCTAGCGCGCCCGTGGGCAGGGAAGGAGGCAAGCGGTGACGAGCATGGTCTACTGGCTTGATATGGCGGGGGTGATCGTCTTTGCGTTATCGGGCGTAATACTCGCCTGTCGCTCGCGGATGGATCCCTTCGGCATGCTGGTGCTGGCGGCGGTGACCGGCATCGGCGGAGGCACCCTGCGTGACCTGGTGCTTGGCGTACGCCCTGTCTTCTGGGTGGCGGATCCCACCTATCTCTGGGTGATCCTGGCCACCGTCGGGGTGTCGATCATCGGCTTCCATTATATTCACCGGCTGTCACGCGTTTTCCTGCCGGTGGCCGACGCCTTCGGCCTGGCGCTGTTCACCGCGATTGGCACCCACAAGGCCCTGCAGCTTGGTACACCCGGCGCGGTGGCGGTGTTGATGGGGCTGCTGACGGGTGTCGCCGGTGGCATGGTCCGCGATGTTCTGGCGCGTCGGGTGCCGATGGTGCTGCGCCAGGAGATCTATGCCACGGCCTCCATTGCCGGCGGTATCACCTATGTCGTGCTTTATGCGCTCGAGGCGCCCTGGGCATTGACGATCTCCCTGGCACTGATGATGACGCTGGGTTTGCGGCTGGCGGCCATCTACTGGCGGCTTTCGCTGCCGGTATTCGCCTGGGGGGAGATAGCCCCCCCGGGATCGGGCAGCGATGAAGCGGGAAGCGACAAGACGCCAGCGCCGCAGGCACGCACCAAGGCGAGAGTGAGGATGATTCGTCAGAAGCGTGTTCGGGATAAACAGGGATCCAGCAATGAGTAGTCGCTGCTGTTACCTCAGCTTCCGCACAGTTTTTTGGTATGGATGGCTTCTCTTGCTGCTGCTGGCGGGTTGCGCCGCTGCACCGACGGAGGTCGAGCGCGACCGTCATCGCGAGGCGGGCCTGGCGATTCAGGCGGTCTATGAGGACGCGTTGCCCGAGCTGTCCATGGCCAAGCAGCGACACTATGCCCAGAGGCTCTACCGCATTACCGCGGAACCGCGGTATCGGGAAATCGCGCATGAGCACGGCCGGCATCTGGTTCAACAGTTGAGGAGCGATATCGAAGGGCTGGCCGACCCCGATCATGCCACCATTCGCAGCCACCAGATCGTGGCGGACTATCCCCAGCGCACCGCAAAGCAGCGGGCCCGGAGGGCAATGCTGGCCGAGTGGGGGGAGATTGCCTTTGCCCGCCAGCTGCTATTTCGCTTGGTGCAAGCCGACTACTACGGCCTGCTGGACACAGCGGCAATCGCAGATCACGAGCGAGCGCTCGAGTATCTGGCCGGCGTGGCGTGGGAGCGCTTTCTGACCGATGCCGATGTCATGGCCATCTATGCCGCCCAGGTGGCCAACCATGTCTATTTTCTCCATCAGCTCGACATTGCCGACCTGCGTGAAGCAGTGGTGGCGGCCTTTCAACGCCAATACCCCGCAGGCAGCGCCGCTGAGCTTGGCAAAGCGGAGTATCACAACAAGCTCTACGGTATGACCCACTTCGTGATCGCCTCGAGCCGCTATTATCAGCGCTGGGTGGATCCGCAGGACTATGCCTGGATACTCGATGCCTTCGCCGGGGATATTGACCGAATCCTGGCCAATGCCAGCGAGGATATCCAGGCTGAAGTGGCGCTTAGCTTCCTCCTTGCCGGGCAGGAGGCGCATCCGGCCGTTGGCCGGATACGCGACTCCCTGGTGGCGGCCATCGACCCTCAGTCCAGCATCATTCCCTCAGCCACAGGGTCGTCCGATCTGGAGCGCGGGGAGCATCGCAACGTATTGGCGATCATGGTGCTGCGCTGGCCGGGCAGGCTCTACCCCGGGCCTGATCTCTCGCTGATGGGCCTTTGATCATGGGTGTGAGAGGGAGTAGCGATCAGTCTTTGTGCGGGGGCTTCGTCAAGCTGGGGCCTCAATTCGGTGAGAATATGTCGATACAAGGGACGCAAGGTGTCATGCATGTCCCGTTCGGCCTGGTGCTGATCGATATAATAGGCGGCCCTGGGGCCGCAGTAGTCGATCACGCGGCCAGCCTTGTGGAAGGCCAGGCCTGAGATCTTCAGCAGGCGCGAGAAACGTGGCTCCATCATGGCGAACACATGGCGTCTCTCCGACAGGCCAACGATCGCCGTGGCCGCGAGAAACAGGCTTAGCCCCAGCAGCGGTGAGAAGGGTTTGACGTCATGCCCCGAGAGTTGCTGAATGTCGTGCTCGTTCAAGCCGAGGGCGCAATCCTTGCTCCTGCGAAAGGCCGGGTGGACGGCGAGACGCGACACTTCACAGATCGTGGAGCGCTGGAATCGATCGGGATGCAGCCTTGGGTGGTCGAGGCTGAATCCGCAGCTGCGCTCGAGCGGCAGTGTGTCGAGGGGCGGTGCCGCGTTGCCGGGTATCAGTACCACCCTCAAGCAGCCGGTATCGATACCGCTGGGGATATGATTTAGCAGGCAGAGAATGGCATGCTCGTCGTGGGCATCGTTTTCGAACGGGATGTCTGAATTGACTCCCAGGTCGTAGTTAAGCTCCTGGCGGAATACCTTGTGTCGCAGGGCGTAGGCTCTATAGCGGGACTCTCTGTCGTTGGCGATCGAGAATCGGAACTGCTTGGCAAAGGTTGCCAAAGGGCTTGTCTTATCGAGCGGCTGCGTCCTTCTTGCTGTGTCGTTGCTCATGTCTCACCGGCATCCTTTCCTGTTGAGTTTCCATTGGTTGTTCAGGCCCGGTTTGTGCTACCCAGGGCCTCCGGAATGACTTCAGTCAATAGCACCGGACGGCCGAGGTGGTATCCCTGGCCGTAGGTGATGCCATAGGATTCAAGCAGAGGCACCAGGGCTTCCTGATCCACGAATTCGGCGATGGCCTGCTTGCTGAAGCCGGCTGCAATATCGGCAATCGCCTGAACGATGACCCGGCTGTCTGGGTTGGTCAGCAGGCTGCGAATGAAGGCGCCATCGATCTTGATGAAGTCCACGGGTAGTTCGCCGAGATAGTGGAAGCTGCTGAAGCCGACACCGAAGTCATCAAGGGCGGTACGACAGCCAAGGTCGCGAATGGATTGAAGCACGCCACGCGCCTTCGAGAAGTCAGTGACCGCGGCTGTCTCGGTGATCTCCAGGATCAGGTAGTTGGGGTCGGCACCGCTCGTGGCCAGCTCCTCGACAAGGAACTGCTTGAGTCCATCGTCGTGGAGGGTCTGCCCCGAGAGGTTGACCGCCAGGCTGATGCCCTTGTCCTGAACGTGTTTCAGTGCCTGCAGGCTATGGCGGAGCACCCAGCGGTCGATCTGGACGATCTGGCCACTTCGCTCGGCGACGGGAATGAAATGCAGCGGCGCAATCAGCGAGCCCTTGGGGCCGCGCATGCGCAGCAGTATCTCGTAATGACGCACGTTCCTGTCGTTCAGCCGGACGATGGGCTGCACCATCAATTCGAAGCCATCCTCTTCAATGGCCTGGCGTATCCTCTCCACCCAATAGACTCGCTCCTGGAGCTCATCCTTGGCTGTCTCTACCGTAGAGAGCAGATGCCAGCGCTGTATACCGCCCTCCTTGGCCTTGTACATGGCAAGGTCGGCGCTGGCCATCATGTCGGCGGCATTGTTGCCATGGTCAGGATAGAGGGCGATGCCCAGGCTGGCGGCGGCCCTGTGCCGCTGGCCGCCAGCGTCCAGCCCGGTATTTTCGAGCAGGGGGAGGATCTGCTTGGCCACACACATGGCCTGCTTGTCATCGGCGCCCTCCAGCAGCAGGGAAAATTCGTCGCCTCCCAGCCGTGCGATCACGCCGCGATGTCCGAACTCCTGGAACAGGGTGTCCGCCACCATGCGAAGCAGTCGGTCGCCGGTATGATGCCCGCTGAGCTCGTTGACGTCCTTGAATTGGTCGAGGTCGAGCAGCAGTACGGCACCGGATCGTCCGCGCTGCATGGCCAGGGCCAACGCTTCATGGAAATAGCGGCGATTGTAGAGTTCGGTCAACGGGTCCCGCTCGGCAAGCCAGGTCAGGCGTGCTTCCGCCACCTTGCGCTCGGTGATATCGAGACCCACCGATATGCGGGAGGCTCCTCCCTCGAGGCGCGTCGGCAACGGAGCATGGAACCAGGCAATGGTTCGCTGACGGCCTTCCGCAGTGCGCAGGCAGCGCTCCTCCTGGGCGGCATTGTCATCGAGGCCGGCAGCATCACCGAGGGTGTTATCACGAGTAGCGAAGACATCATCGAACAGTCGGCCCAGCAGTTTATCTTCCTGGGTCTCCATGACCGTGAGGGCATAGTCATTGACCAGAGTAATACGGCCATGCTCATCCTGAATAATGATGAATACCCGTGCCGTATCCAGCAGGCTGCTGACGAAGTCTCGTTCGCGGGCGAGCTCCGCGACACGCTCGGCCAGTTGAGCGCCCCTTGCGCCCACCTCCCGCTCCAGGGTTTCCAGTTGGTTGGACAGATCGAGGGTGGTCCCTTCCAGCACGTCGATCTCATCGGGAAAGCGTCGGTGCGGTGTGGGGATGGCGCTTCGGGCTTGGTCAAAGCCGCCATGGGCGAGTACGGGCAGCACGCCAGCGAGACGACGCAGACGTGCCATGGGGCGCAGCAGGATGGCCAACAAGAGAAGTTCGGCAGCGATCCAGCCCGTGATGCCCGCCACAAGCAGGGTTCGGGTATCCTGATTGATGGCCTGCATCTGCGACGAGATATTGGAGGCAAGGAGGAAATACCCGCTACTGCGTCGATCTTCATCCGAGGCCATATGAACCGCAGAGAGTTCGATGTCGTCGCCCTGATGATGCAAGTGCAGCGGGGACCGCAGTAACTCATTGAGGGAGGTCTGCTCGGCCGCTGTTTCCAGCAAGCGGAGATAGGCTTCCTGGCGTGTCATGGCGATCAGGCTGCCATTCCAGTTCTCCAGGTGTCGCTCCGGCATCGTCTGGGGCTCCGGTGAGCCAGTGATCAGCAGGGCGACATCGCTTCCCGACACCTGCTGGACCTCGCGGGTCACATCCGCCAGCGAGCGAGACAGCATGACAATGCCCACGCTCTCCCCGGCGACCAGAATGGGTACGGCCGCATATTGACGGCAGTCAGTGGCGCAGCGCAGGGCTGAGAGGGGGAACTCGGTGGTCATGACCTGCTTGACCCAGGCCTGGATAGGTCGCTCGTTATCGGCCTGGCCCTGGCCCCACTCTGCTAGCAGGCTGCCTTCGGTATCGAACACGAGGATTTCATCGATTCCTGCTTCGAGCTGGAGGGTCGGCCACTGCGAGTAGAGAGAGCGAAACAGTACCTCTGCGTTGCCTGTTTCAAGCGCGGGGCCAAGGTCGGGCGATGCGGCCGTCAGGGCCGCCAACTGCTGCAGGCTATCCTCGGAGCGTTGGAGTGCCAGCTGAATCTCCCGAGCCTGGCGGGCATTATGCTCTTGGCGGCTCTCCTCGAACTGGCGGGTCAGGTTGGCATGGCCGAGCCAGGTAAACAGTACCACCAGCGCCAGCAGCAGCAGGCTGCTCATGGCGATGACTCGCCATGTAAGGCTTAGTCGGTGGCGTATTCCCTGGGATTTCGATGCGCTCATGCAAGCTTATCCCTACCCGAGGTTGAAGAAGTCAACTATGGCGGATCAGAAGCGAAGCGAAAGCTGGAACAGCAGCATATTCCAACGGCGTTTAGTCTCGGCAGGGTCCGGGTTGTCCTGTAGCGGCAGCCAGCCGGTCCCATCGATATGATGGTATTCGGCTGCCAATAGCAACCTCGGCGTGACATTCCACTGCAACCCCATGGTGATGTCATCGGCATAGCGGGCGTGGGCAGGTCCAAGGCCCTGGGCCTGGTAGGCGGTGCCCGAACGGTCGCTGCGGTCGGTTACCAGGCTGTCGTAGCGTATCAGCCATTTCCAGTCAGGGTGGAAGCGGCGTGTATATTGCACATACCAGCTCTCCCCGGTGGTGTCGGATTGGCGTATATCACCGGAAAGGGAGACATTGCGTATAGCGTACTCACCCGTCAAGGCCCAGTTTTCCTGATCGTATTGCAGCGAGAGTATCCAGGGTTGAAAGTTGAGCTCGCCATCCCCGAAACCTGAGCTGAGGTCCAGATTGACGTCTGCGGCACTCAGTGCGGCGGTGAATTGTCCGTTGCCATGCTCATAGAGTACCTGCCCGATATAGGAAGTGCTGCCATCCACGTGGACGCCCATGCCGGGGGGAAACAGTTGATCTTCCAGGCCTCGGGTTGTTGGAGTGCCAATGCCGGCCTTGACCCTTAGTGTTCCCGTGTCCAGTCGCTCCTCGGCATAGACGCTGCCTCCGTCGGCTGAGAGGCCCAGCGAACGGGTGCGGTCGAAATAGATGGACTGGGGCAGCAGAATGCTCGGCCGCGTAAAGGCGACGTCCCGCGTCTGGTTATAGAAGCCGAACGGGTTCTTGAAACGCCCGGCCTGGACTCCCAGGGTTCGCTGCTGGCTGGAGTGCAGTTGATAATCGATGATGCCATAGTCGAGCACCGGGCGAGCATCCTGACCATCACCGCCGGCACGACGGCTCAGCAACTGGGCCGCAACCAGGAAGTCCTGGTGTGGGCGAAGCGAGACATTGGCACCGATTTCGGTGTATTTGAGACTACCGGAATCGCTGCTGCTGGGGCCGAAGAAATCATTTCGATCGGTGATCACCAGGGCCTGGCTGAGAAACCCATGCATTTGCAGTGTATCCAGCACACCCTCCTCCGCGGCAGCGACCGGCGCCCCAAGCGCCAGTGCAGCCAACAGCGGGGAGCAACGACTACTCCATCGAAATAACTTGGACTCGATCATCCAGATACTCCCTTTCCAGATACCCAAGGGCGCCGGGCGTGGTCGCGATGCGCTCCAGCATCTCGGCTTGGCTGCTGACTCTATTGGGTGCTTGCCCGGTACCCGAAAAGACCATCCGGTCCCAGGCCAACTGCAGCTGATGGGGGTAGACGGCCAGATGTTCCTTGGTGAAGCGCCCATGCACGGCATGGCTGCCGGGAAGGACGAAGACCCGCACGGCCTGCCCATCGGGCCAGGTGCGCTGGCGCATGGCGAAGATGGCGCGGGCGTTATCGCGGGTCAAGGTGCGGGTATCGACATCCGGGTGAACAATCAAGGCCACCTGACGCTGGTCAGCACTGGTCGCGGGAGCCAGCATCAGCAGCAGCATTATCGGTAGCAGACGCGTCAACACAGCCACACGGCACCTTCCACCAGGCTTGGTGTACGGAGCGCCACGGCGGCGCGAGCCGATGGCATCAGCGCCCTGTCGGACAATGGCTGCCTCGTGTCCGGCCCCGGGCATGACGGTATTGGCCAGGACCTCTTGCAGGTATCGATAGTGCGTTCCCCCGTCCCCTTTGCCGTGAACCAGCTCAGTCCCCGGCAGTACCCTACTGTTGGAATGTAATAGTCTTACATCAATGATACATATCTGCACAATAGACGCTTGGCGTTATTCACAAAGCGAAAGCGGTGCGTCCGGAACATCAACGCTAGCGACCCGGCTTGGCTAAGCTAGCATATTTTTCAGTCTGCTAGCGTGGCGGGGAGGCGGAAACTCCCTCTATTTCCTGCTGCCAGCCCGAGGGTAGCGGCTGGCGGGTATCCGCTTCGGCTCGAGCCTCTTCGATGCTCTGGTACCAGCGGCGCGGCCGAAACAGCTGTAGGTCGCGCCCTTCCTCATCCAGGGCCAGGCCGATCCGGAATGCCCCAAGGCGGGCATACAACTCACCGTGGACGCTATCGTCGATTAGGCGCAGGTCTGCCAGCATTTCCAGGTTGCGTCCTGTCAGGCGCAGGTCACTGATGTGCAGCCTGTTGTCGGACAGGTCGACATCCGCATGGCCGCTGATCATCGGCACAGTCAGCAGGCGGGCCAGTCTCGGTCGTTCACGTGCGCGGGCCAGCATTAGGTTGGCCAGCAGCCCCGAGTCGCGCATGGCAAGCCCGAATCGAGCCGAAAGGTTGAGGGGCTCTTGCCAGGTCAGCCGCCCTCGCTCCAGGTCGAGCTGGGCCCACCAGCCGCGTTCTCGCCCTCCTTCGGGTCCCTCGAGTGAGACATTGTCCAGGCGTAGACGGGTACCGGCGGCATCGAAGGTGCGCGTCTCAAGGTTACCCTCTCGCAGTCGGGCATCCAGTGATAGGTCGCCACGGAGTCGTTGCTCGCCGACTCGGAGGTCGCTGTTGAACGCCCTGAGCGACAGGTCTCCCTGGGCGCGTAGGCCCTCCAACCGCAGATCGGCCATCAGGCTGGCGCTGCCTCCGAGCAGGGCGAGCCCGGCCCCCGGAGGAAGGTAGTCATTGTAGGCGGTGATATCTGCCACTTCGGTGATGGGTAGCTCGATACGTGTCGTGATGGCTTGCGCCGGTATTGTCTCCGGGTCGACGGTAAAGCGGGGCAGGGTCGTCTCGAGCCGGAAGTGTCGGCCGCTGAGGTATTCGGTCGTGCCGTCCCGCCGTCCCAGGGAGAGCCGGGCCAGGTTGAGTGACAGGCGTGCCTCGGGCTCGGCCCGGTCGCCTTCGATGAGGGCTTCCAGCCTGCCGCTGCCACTGACGCGATAGTCGAGAAAGGTGGCGGCCAGCCGGTCGGCATCAATGCGAAGCCGGCTGCCTGGCTGGGGCTCGTGGCCCACCAGGTCGAGGTCGGCCTGGAGCTGGCCGGCGCCGCGTAGCGTCAGGCCGTGGGCACGGGGCAGCAGGCGATCGAGAAAGGCTAGCCGGTCGACGCTGCCGTCCAGCACAAGTTGGGTACGGGGCGTCTGGCCGTTAGCGCCGAAAGGATCGGTGAAGCGAGCCTGGCGGGCCAATAGCCGTGTCGTCACCCGCTGCGGTTCATCGGTGTCGTCCAGCGCCAGGGTGAAGCGCGAGCCGGAGAGATCCAGGGTGCTTCCGTCCAGGCTGGCATGGCGTATTGGCAGCGCCAGGATGATCTCACCCAGCACTTCGGCATCGAACAACCCCGCCCGGAGGCCTTGCCCGGACAGCGTGATCTCCCCTCGCACTCCGCTGCTGTCAAAGGTCAGCTGTCCCTGGCTCGTGGCGCTGCCGCCCAGCAGTCTGAGCGGCGACGAGTCGGGCATGTGGTCCGCGAATACCGCTACATCGGGTATGGCCGCTTCCGGCCAGCTCAGTTGCAGGGTCGCACTGCGTGCGGCATGGTCCCGAGTCAGGGTATCGATCTCGGCGGTCAGGTTAAGGGAGGGTGCTATCAGCAGGGGGCGTGTATCCTGGCCACGGGTCAGACTTGCCTGTTCCAGGTCGAGCTGCAATTCGGCGGTGGGTTCATCGGACGCCTCTACAAGGCGAGCGATGAGCCGGCCTCTGCCCCGAGCGTGAAACTCGAGAAAGCGCGTTTCCAGCGTCGAAGCCTCGATGCGCATGCTGCTGCCCGCCATGGGCTGGCCGTCCTCGAACCTGAGGTCGGCGAAGAGCCGGCCGGCACCGTCCAGTGTCATTCCGCGCCCATTGAAGGCTTCCTCCAGGAAGGTATCGAGAAAGGCCAGGTGTGATACCCGGCCGACCACGGTCACCGCGCCGTCCAGAGGTGCCGCACCATTGGGGGCGTACCACGCGTCGAGCGCTCCTGGTGCGGTGAAGCTGGCCTGGGGAAAGCTCAGCTCGGTGACCATGGGACTGGCCTCGCCCACCGGGTCCTCCCGGGCGGCCGTCACCTGCAACCGGCTGCCCGAGAGGTCCAGGCGAGATGCCATCGGGTCCAGCTCGGCAAGGTTCAACCCCAGGGAGAGCTCGCCGATGAGGGGCTGTTCCATCAGTGTCATCGCGATGTCATTGCCGCTCAGGTCGGCCCGCCCCTCGAGCCGGCCCTCCTGATAGTCGAACCGGGCATCCAGCCGTGCGGTGCCGGCGTGAAGCGTCAGCGGCAAGCCGGGGGGGAGATAGCGCGCAAGGCGGCTCACGTCGGGGACCTCGGCCTCCTGCCAGGTCATTCGCGCCGCGGCGGGAGGCGCGGGGGGCGCGGTGAGGTCTGCGCTTTCGAGCCGGGCCGATATCGCGAAGCGTCGACTGGTCAGCAGCGGGTCTTCCTCATCTGCCTCAGCGGGGCTCATCGCCACATCCTCCAGGCTCACGTCAAGGTGGGGCCGCCCAGGCGCCTCCCCGCCATGGACGACTAGACTGGCCCGCCCTCGACCAGAGAGACGCTGTCGGCTTGCGTTGCCGTCTTGGCTACCCAGCAAGGCTGCTTCATCGAGTTCAACGGCCAGGTTCGGCGATTCCAGCGTCACGTGGCTATCCGCGGCGAGCTTGCCGGAATGCAGCATCAGCTCGGCAGTGAGGGCTCCGCTGCCCTCCAGCGAAAGCCAGGGCGTAGCTTGGAGATAGGGGTTGAAGACATCCCAGGCATCGGCGCGCCCGTCCAGGGAAAGGCGCCCGGACAACTGGTTCAACTGCTGCCGATCCAGGCCGGGAGAGGGGTCGAAAGGGGCGACGTTCAGCGTTGTATCGAGCCTGAGATCATCGGCCAGCAAAATGTCGTCCCGCCATAGCGAGCCGGCATCGAGCGTCAGCCGGAACGAATCGGTGCCTACTCGCCGTGTCGCGAGCTCAAGCCCCCTGGCTTGCAGCTCGCCCTCGCCCTCCAGGCGATGGGGGCCAGCCCGCAGCAGGCGAATGCCGTGTGCGTCGAGCTGCTGCAGGGTCAGCTGCCGTCGCAACAGCCCGGTTGTCGCGATACGCACCTCCGCCTCGTCCACCGCGAGGTAGAGAGGCAGCTCGGTGGCATGGCGCTCGATGGTCAGGCCTTGAAAGTGAAGTCGCCCAGGCCATAGGCTCCACCCGGCTTCCCAAGCTATGGTGACATGGGGCAGGCGGCGGTCGATCCAGCTCTGTGCCGAGGTGCTGTTGAGCAGGATATTGGTGCCTGCCAGTGCCAGCAGCGCCAGCATCAGCAGGCCGGACAGCAGCCAGAGCAGGGGCCGAACGCGAAGACGGCGAGGAGACGGTGTTCTTTCACTGTTCTGAGACATCGTCAGGCGGCTGCCTTCTCCTTGGCGATCAGGGCCTTGGTCCCGGTGGCTTCGCACTCGGGGATTTTATGGCATCATCACCGTTACTTTTTGTGGCACATCATCCAGGGCAGGCCGGACCACATATGTTTCTTGATTCCTACTATACGCAAACGGATTCGCACATTCGCATCACGGCACAGCAGGCGAGCGACTTCGCCAAGGGTATCGCGGGCGACTTCAACCCCATTCACGACCCCAAGGCACGTCGCTTCTGCGTTCCCGGCGACCTGCTGTTTGCGCTGGTGCTGAGCCGCTTTGGCCTTTCCCGGGAAATGGATTTCCATTTTCGCAGCATGGTCGGTGACGGGACTACGCTGTGCCTGGAGGAGGATGAAAGCGGGCACATCGCTGTCAGCGACGATGACGGCAAGCGCTATCTCGATGTGACCCGCAGCGGGGAAACGACCCGGGACGAGTCGGCGGTGGAGGCCTTCACCCGCTGCTACGTGGCGTTCTCGGGCAGGAACTTCCCCCACGTACTCAAGCCGCTGCTCGAAGAAAAGGGCGTCATGTTCAATCCGCGTCGCCCACTGGTGATCTACGACAGCATGGGCTTCTCGCTGGAAAGAATTGACCTGGAGAGGCCTTCGCTGGAGCTGGTGGATTCGAGCATGACGGTGAGTGGCAAACGCGGCGACGTGACCCTGCAGTTTCGTATCACTGATGGCGGGGACGAGATCGGCAGCGGTTCGAAGAAGCTGGTGGTAAGCGGGCTTTGTGACTACGACGCTTCTGCCATGGAGGATATCGTCACCGAGTTCTACCGGCTCAAGGCCGCCTACGAAGCCGGCAGGTGACAGAACGCATGCCGGCTTACACCACAACCGTCACCGGGCAAGACGCCTGGTCGATGACCCGATGGCTGACGCTTCCCAGGAGCTTTTCCCGCCATGTGCCAAGCCCCCTGCGGCCCATCACGATAACCGGGTAGTCCTCGTGGCGTCGGGCCTGCTGGATGATGGCCTCGGCATAGCGCTCGCCGGTCAAAACCTGCTCGATGATGCCCGCCGGCACATCGCCCAGCACCTTGCGCGCGCGCTGGAAGATGCGTTCGGCCTCGTCGGTGGGTTCATCTGCCTGCTGCGGTGGCTTGCCCGACGGGCGACAGAACAGCAGCTCTACCGCTGCATCGGCACTGCGTGCCAGGTCGCCTGCCAGAAGCGCGGCGCTGTCGCTGTGACGTGAGCCGTCCACCGGCAGCAACACCCGGCCGATATGCTGTATATCCTCCGGAGCCGCTTCGGCATGCACCACCGTGACCGGGCAAGGAGACTTGTGAACCACCTCGTTGCTGACGCTGCCTTCCACGAACTTGCCCATATCGCTGAGATGGCGGGCGCCTATCACCAGCAGGCACGCCTCATGGGTTTTGGCATGTTCGATGATGGCGCGTGCCGGATGGCGGATAAAGGTGTCGTCTTCCAGCGTCACTTCGTCGATGGACGTCTCCAGCGGCGGGCTGATGGATTGCCTGGCACGGGAGAAGGCGTTCTTGGCCGCTTCCAGGCGCAGTGAACGGTCCCGGTCGGCCTCGGCTCGTCGGTTGGCGGGCAGGTCGCTGAGTTCAGGAGGATTCAGCGGCATCACATGCAGCAGCTGCAGCGATGCCTGCAGCAGGCGGGCCAGCATGGCGGCATGACGTGCCGCAGCGTCGGCGGTGGGCGAGCCATCCACTGGCACGATCACGAGCGAAATGTGCTCACTCATGGTAGGTCTCCCTTGCAGGCAGAGATAGTGATTCAGGTTTCCAGATTAGCGCAATTGACCCGCTGGCGTCTGCCGGATGCCCGGTACAAATAGCCGTTTACCGAACAGCATCCCGCCCCAGCGAGTATGGTTGGCGAGTTGATTCAGCCAGATGGAACCTGCGAGGCCGGCCACGATCAGCAGGGCGGTATACACCAGCATCGGCATGACCAGAATCGCATTGACCGCGTCCACCATGGCAAAGAACATGGGGTGGGCCAGGTAGATGCCGAAGGAGTACTGGTTGACGTACTTGACCAGCGGCGGCGCCGACCGGTGGCGCAGGCGAGTGACCGCGCAGAGCGTGAACAGGATGAATAGCGGCACCACCCAAGTCTCCTTGGAAGAGTACTCCAGCCAGCCGGGCAGCGTCAGCAGGGCGATGAGTCCAACGAAGGCCGCCAGGTAGCGTGGCTGGGAGAGCCGCTTCAATACAGGCACCTCATCCAGGCGCGGGGGGTCCAGTTGGGCGTAGTAGCGCACCACCAGCATGGCCAGGAAGAACAGGTAGATCCAGCCCAAGGGAGCGATCCATAGCAGGTAGCCGGGAGGCTCGATGCCGTAGAGGCGGGTCAGTCCCCAGTAGGCCATGCCGATGAGGCTGCCGATCACCAGCCAGGGGCCGGGTTTCAGCCAGCGCTCCAGACCATAGCGAGCATAAAGCCAGTAGAAGGCGTAGAACTGCATGGCGATGATCAGGAAGTAGCCGTGCCAGCCCGCATAGACCAGATAGAAGACCAGATTTTCCCAGAATCCGATGTCGATGCCTTCCTGGCGCAGGCTCAAGAAATTGGTCGTCGAATAGATCAGTCCGTAGACCAGATAGGGCACCATCACGTACTGCAGGCGCTTGTTGAGAAAGCCATCGGGCGGCTGGCTGCCATAACGGGCCGCAAAGAGGAAGATGGAGATGAAGATGAAAATTGGCGTGCCGAGGACCGTGGGGATACGGGCCAGGTCGACATAGACATTGTCGACGTGCTGGTTCAGTCGATCGAGCAGGTGAAAGGCGAAGACGGCAAGACAGCCGTAGAAGCGCAGCCAATAGATTTCTTCGATTCGCTTCATGGTCCTTGGCCTTCCCTGCTGTGCTGTCTCTGGTAGTCGTAGCTGTCAACGGTGAAGTGGCTTCGCCGGTAGTTGAAACCGTCAGCTGTGACGGCGAGTAGGAACATCCCGCACCGCTGTGCTGTCGACCACGAGGAGGAGGAGAAATTCCCAGATTTGGGAAACAGTGTTTCATAAATCCGTTCCCGGGCACAGGGAGTCCGTGCATGACGATCCGCCACGCTATCAGGTTCTGCCTTGTCTTTGGGCTACTGCTGGGCACCACCCCGGCCTTGGCCGGAGAGGTAACCCACCATCGTTTCCACTCGACTGTACTGGAGCGCGATTACGCCTATACCCTCTATTTGCCGCCAGGCTACCGCGAATCGAATCTTGCCTACCCGGTGCTCTACCTGCTGCATGGCTCTTTCGGCAGCGAGTCCGACTGGGTCGAGCGTGGGGCGCTGAAGGAGACCGCGGACCGCCTGATTCGCCAGGGTGTCATTCCGCCAGTGGTCATCGTGATGCCCGGCAGCGAGAGCTGGTGGATCGATGGCTACAATCAGGCAGCGCGTACGTCTTTCTTCGAGGATCTCGTGCCCCGGGTGGAGGCGTCCTGGCAGGTGGTTCCACAGCGGGAGTGGCGCGGCGTAGCCGGGCTTTCCGCCGGGGGCTATGGCAGCCTCAATTTCGCGCTGGAGCGGCCGGAGCTCTTCGGAGCCGCCGCGGCCCTGAGCCCGGCCAGCTACCATCCGCTGCCTCCTGCCAACTCCTCGGCGAATCGACACCCCGCCTTCCTCGACGACAACGGCCAGTTCGACACCGAGCTCTGGCAGCGGCGTAACTACACCGCCTATCTCGATCGTTACCTGGAACGAGGAATCGTCGTGCCGATCTATCTCAGCGCCGGCAATCGTGACGTCTACAACGCAGAGCATCACGCCCGCCTGGTGCATCAGGCGCTCAAACACCATCAGCCCGATCTGGTCCCCCTGAATGTGTTGGGTGGTGGGCATACCTGGCGGGTCTGGCGCGCCAGCCTGCCCAGCGCGCTCGAGTGGATGTTCCAGTTCCTGCAGGGACCGGTGCCGTTGGAGACGCTGGCGCAGCAGGACGCAGCAGGGTGAAGCCCAGGCCGCCCGAAGGCGCCCGCCTGGGGCCGCGTTGCGGACCGGCTGCGAAGGTTGGGGCGGTCTGGAAAAGCATGATAGCAGTTGGCTTGGGGGCCTTAAGACCTTAGTCTCGGGAAACAACATACCTTTCAGGCCCCGACATGCACCCCCAACGAGAACGCCTGCACAACGAACTGCACGCCCGGCCCTCCATCTACTTTTCGGAGCCGGCCCACGTCCACCACTACGCCTTTCTGGATGAGGGTGGAGGCTGTGACGCCATCCTGGCACAGCTGGGCGAGATAACGGGGCTCGAGCTGGATACCGAATCCGTTCAGGAAATTTTGTCCTTCGACGGGATGACCCTGAAGTGGGAGCGGCATACCGAATTCTTCACGCTCACCCTGCTGCTACCCCGTGGCAGTGACAGCGAACGATGGCCGGCGGCGCCCGAGCCACTGGCTTCGATCATCGCTGCCAATCAGGCTCTGCTGATCAATGCCACCCTGGTCCTGGTGGAGGCTGAGGAGGCCTGGAGTGGAAAAGGGGAAGCGTATGGCTTCAACGACCCGGCTGGTTCTCTGGTGGGAGGTGGCGATGCCATCGTATGGAGTGATTTTCGCCTTACCGAGGAGGGCGTGAATCATCTGTTGCTGATCAACCGCAGGCTCAACGCCTTCCGTCTCGGTCGCATGGTGCGCCGACTACTGGAGATCGAGACCTACCGCATGATGGCCTCGCTGTCGCTGCCCCTGGCCAAGGAGCTCGGCCTCGAGCTGCAGGGCTACGAGACCGAGCTAGGCGAACTCTCGGATCGCAATGCCGAGCAGGCTGAGACCAACCCGCGCCCGCTGCTCTCGGCCCTCTCACTGCTTTCGGCTCGCCTGGAGCGAAGCGGCGCCCGGTCGCGGCAGCGCTTCAGTGCCACCGAGGCCTACGCCCGGATCGTGTTTACCCGTATCGAAGAGCTGCGTGAATCGCGAGTGCAGGAGTGTCCTCGTCTCGGGACCTTCATCCTGCGCCGCTTTCGTCCCACGGTGCATTTCTGTGCCGCGATCAATCGGCGCCAGGAGAGCCTGGCCGAGAGCGTGGCGCGGCTCAACGACCTGCTGCGAACTCGTGCCCAGGTCGAGATCGAAGAGCAGAACTCGGGCATCCTGCACAGCCTCAACGAGCGCGCCAGCAGTCAGTTGAAGATCCAGAAGGCGGTCGAGGGGCTCTCGATCATTGTCATCAGCTACTACGTCTTCAGTCTGTTCAAGCTGTCGCTGGAGAGTCTCGGTGCGCTTGGGGTGCCCGTGGTGCCCGGCGTGGCCGCCTCGATCATCGGCCCGCTGGGTCTTGCCATCATCGGCGTGCTTGCCTGGCGTATCTGGCGGGTCAAGCAGCATTGAGGTACAGGGTCGCGGCCAAGTCGACGCCGTTTTCCGTGTCACTGAGGCAGGCCTTTTGCACAGCAACCATAGATGAGGACAACATGCCCGAGATCGCTAGTACGCCTCAACCGCCTTACTACGCTGTCATCTTCACCTCGATTCGCACCGATGGCGACAAGGGATATGGCGTCATGGCCGAGCGGATGGTCGACCTCGCGACACGCCAGGAGGGCTTCCTGGGCATGGAGTCTGCCCGCGAGGGGCTTGGCGTCACTGTCTCCTACTGGGCGAGCCTGGAGGCGATCGCACAGTGGAAACAGAACGTGGAACACCGGGAGGCCCAGCGCCTGGGCCATTCGAGCTGGTATGCCGACTTCAAGGTTCGTATTGCCAGGGTCGAGCGGGACTATGGTGGCTAGCCTGGCCGCTACTCCTTCGCGTCGAGCTGCATCAGCAGGTCTGTCACGGCACGTTCCAGCTGGCGGTCGTGGCCCGCAACTTCATCCTCCGGTGACTGTTCTACCAGGATGTCGGGCATCGCACCATTGTGCTCCATGTCGGTTCCATCGGGCAAAAACCAGCCACGGAAGGGGCGACGGACGGTCGCGCCATCGATCAGCGTGTGGCTGTTGGTGGAGATCACCCCGCCATAGGTTTGTTGGCCCACCAGGTTGCCACGATCCAGAGTGGAGAAGGCATGGGCCAGGATCTCGGCATTGGAATAGCTCTTTTCGTTGACCAGCATATTGATCGGCAGGGTGTATCGAGGCGCATCCAGCCTGTCCTGGGGATAGTGGCCTGTTGCCTCTCGGTCCGCCCCGGCGGGAATCGTATAGGCGTGCTCACCTGCCATGATCGAGGTCAGGATGCGGTCGGTGGTATGGCCCCCGCCGTTGTTGCGCACATCGATGATCAGCCCGTCCTTGCCGGTCGCGGCGGCGTAGAGATCCCCCTGGAAACCCTCCAGCGAGGTCTGGTTCATGGCCTGGATGTGCAGGTACCCGAGCCGGCCGTCGGAGAGCGCCTCGACCTTGCGGCGACTTTCTTCGCGGAAATGGTCATATTTGAGTCGTGCAAGATCGCTCATGCTTATCGGAGTCAGCATGGTGCGGTATTCGGTATAGCCATCGTCACCGGGGCGGTCGAAGGTGACGATCACCTCCTGATCGACAAGTCCGCGCAGCCGCCGCAGCAGGGTCTCGCGCTCCTCGAAGGGCTGAAGGTCGATCTCGGTGATGATGTCACCTTGCCGCAGAGGCATGGGGCCTCGGCTTGCCGGCCCTTCGGGGATCACCTCGGTGACGCGGTAACCGGCCCGGCCGTCGATCTGCGACACGATGGGTTCCTGCTCGATGCCGAATCGCCCGGAGGGCTCGCGCAGTGCCGATACCGGTCCGGGGTTGGAAACCCCCATGTGGGAGGCGGCGAGTTCGCCCATCAGGCGATTGGAAATGTCGCTGAATTCGCTGGGGGTTCGCGCGCGACGTATCAGCGTCTCGTAATCCTCGACCACCTGAGACCAATCCAGCCCCTTCATGTCCTCGCGATAGAAACTCTCGCCGATCATCCGCGCCGCTTCGTGGAACTTCTGCAGCGACTGAGCCTGCAGGTCGATGCGAATGCGGTCCGAGATATCGGGACGCTGATGGGTACCCCCCGAGAGCCGTGCCACCCCCACGCGGCCATCGCTGATATAGACGACCCGGTCGCCGGTCGTGCTCAGGTGCTGCACGTTGGCGCTGGGGCCCAGCCGGGTGCGGTTGCTGCCATCCCAGTCCATGACGAACAGGCCTTCGCTGCCGGCATTGAACACGTAGCGGTCGCCGCCCGGCGTCATCTCATTGGCCGATTGATGGGTGGGAGAAGCCGTAATGCGTTCAACCCGGCGCCAGGCATTCTCCAGCTCGAGGGTCGGTGCGTCACCGGCATCCGTTTCTTCGCCCTCCTCCCACATGACAGGTAGGGGGGTACGAGCATCGGCCTCGCTGCGGGCATTACGGTAGTAGGTGCTCCGCTCGCGGGGCGTATAGGTCTCGATGGTGCGGTCGAGGTAGACGCTATAGAGGTCGTAGCTGTCGCCGGAGCGGTTGGAGATGAAGCTCAGCTTGCGGCTATCGGCCGACCAGCGAGGACTGAGGTCGTTACGCGGATGCCGGGTAATGTTGACGGGCTCCTCCGAGCCGTCGGCCGGAACGATGAAGATATTGGCACTGAAGTTCAGGTCGTTACGGGAAAATGCGATGTAGCGGCTATCCGGCGACCAGCGCCAGTGGGTAAAGCTGTCCCAGCCCTCGACCAGGGTTCTCTCATCACCGCTCTCCAGGTCCTTTATCACCAAGTCGCCGCGTCCTCGGCGAAAAGCGAGGGAGCGGCCGTCCGGGGAGGGGGAGACCTGACGGTCGTTGTGTTCGCTCGCCACCAGCGGCTGAACATCGAACTGGACTGCGTCATGCCAGCGGCTCGGATCGTGCTCGGGCGGTACATCCTCGGCAACCTCGACGTCGAGCTCCTCTTCCGGGAGGCTTTCGGCCTGTATCGGTTGATCCTGCAGCGGCTCCGGCACATCTACCGGGGCCGACGGTGTCGGCAACAGAATGGGGGTGATCAGGAACCCCGGATCCTGCGGGGCGAACGGGTCCTCGGGGTCCTCCCCCTGCAGTGCGATGTCGGGCTCATCGTTGGTTTCGGGCACCGGGTCAGTCGGCTCCTCGGGGGTGGGCCTGGTCGCCTCATCGGGCGAGGGTGCCGTGAGCTCCCAGTCGCGAGAGGGTTGCTCATCGGGTGACTGCCGCTCGTGGGCCTGGCGGATTTCGTTCCGAGTCAGGGCCACGCGGGCCTCATGAATCGACTCGGTGCCGTCGCTGTCGTTGACGAAATAGAGCACCAGGCCGTCGGGGGACCAGGCGATGTCCCTGTGGCGGGCATGGGTGCCCGGCGTTACGGCCTGGGTCGGGCTCTGGTCGTCCATATGCCGCACGTACACCCTGCCGTAGGCGATATACGCCATGGTCTGGCCGTCGGGGCTGAGCGCCGCCTCGCTCACGTCGCGGTTGATACGGCGCAGCTCATGGTCGTCCCGGCCGTCCGCGGCAGCCCGCAGGGTTACCGGCTCGGGTTCGGCATCCCGGTCCTGCAGGTCCAGGGTGAGAAGCGTGTCCCAGACCTGCAGGATGGCGGTACTGCCGTCGCGGGAAACATCGAAGTGCTGCAGGTCGCGCTCGTCGAAGTCGGTGAGTCGGTTGAAGGTTGGTGTCTCTTCCCCTAGCTCGACGCGATAGAGATTGACTGTCTCGTCTTCCCTGTCGGACATGAAGAGCAGTGTCTCGTCATTGATCCAGCGTGCACTGCCATCGTCTCCATCGCGCTCGGTTAGGGCATGGAACTCGTCGGTTTCCCGGTCATGCAGCCAGACGTTCATGGCGTCCGGGCCGCGGTAATGGCGCCGGTTCCAGCCATGGTAGGCCCCTCCGCGGGTAAAGACGACACGCTGCCCATCGGGAGAAAGCTGTGGCTCGGAGCCGAAGGCATCATGCAGCCGGCGATACTCGCCTCCCTCTGGCGTCAGCTGGTAGGGCCGTTGGTCACGGTAGACGTCGGCTTCAAGCATGCCGGAGAAAGTAATGACCGGCTCGCCGTCCTCGTTGAGGGCATAGTTCGGGTTGCGCAGATGCTGGTCGCCGTGGGTGAGCTGGGTCAGCTCGCCGCCATCGCGGCGCATACGCCACAGGTTCAGGTAGCCATCGCGCATTGAAGCGAACACGATCCATTCCCCATCCGGGCTCCAGCTCGAATAGAGGTCATCCAGGTCGTGGCGGGTCAGCCGGATGGCATCGCCGCCGTCGGTTGGCGCCCGCCAGAGATCGCCTCGCCAACTGAAAGTGAGTTCCGAACCATCCGGACTGATGGAGGGGAAACGGGGGAGCCCGACTTCCGCCAATGCCAGCGGCGATGCACTCGCCAGTAGTCCTCCTGTCACCGCTACCAGAGCCATTCGCTGCACTGATTTATTCAGGGTGCTGACAGTGCCGTGCGTCATTCCCATTTCCAAGCCTTACCCTTTGCTGAAGCATGTTCCCCAACGTAGCAACAAAACCGGGACCCTTCGAATGCCAGTCTGCGTGCTTCCTTGGTTAGGGGGGCTCAATCAACTAACCTTCTTGCGAATAGCGAATATCTTCGCGCAGTGGCCAATGCCAGAAGAGCGGGAGCCAGGCGGAGAAACCGCAGGGAGCGAAAGGAAAGAATGGCCAGGGATCGGGAGGAGGGATGAGCGACGCAGAACACGCGAATGCGGTAAAGGAGGAACGAGACCCCTATCCGGATGCCCTGCGTGCCCTGGCACTGCTGATCGTGGTGCTGGGGCATTGGGCGGCGACCTTGCCCCGCGTCGAAGGTGGCATCCTGGTGGATACCGACCATATCCTGGATGTATGGGCTCCGGCCGGACTGTATACCTGGATTGTACAGGTGGTGCCGCTGTTTGTTTTTGTCTCTGCCGCAGTCAGTTCCGATGGCGTCCAGCAACGCCTGGAGAGGGGCAAGCCCCACCTGCACTGGTGGGCGGATCGCGCCCTGGGGTTGGCGAGGCCCACCGTTACCTACCTGGCAGTGCTGACCGTTTTTGCGCTCACGGCGCTCTTCACCAGGGATGGCGTCCTTGGCCCCCTCAACCACTCGCTGACCGTTCACCTCTGGTTCCTGCTGATCCTGCTTGGGGTGCAGCTGCTGCTGCCGCTCTGCGTCTGGGCAGACCGTCGCTGGGGGCTCAAGGCCGTTGCCGGCCTGATTCTGCTCATTGCCACTATCGACCTGCTGCGCGCACGGCCCACTGGCCTTACCGACATGCTCGTGTTTGGCGCACAGGTCACCGACACCCACGACTACTTTGGCTGGATCAATATCGTTCTTGTCTGGATATTGCCGCAACAGCTTGGCATCGCCTGGTGGCACGGACGCTTCTTCGGACGTCGTGTCGGCCTGGGCCTGCTGCTGCTGGGACTGGCCTGGCTGGGGCTGGCCGTGGCGGTCGGCTACCCCGTCTCGATGGTCAACGGCAATGTCGGCGGCGACACCAACCTGCTTCCGCCGACCCTGGCGCTACTGGGTGTTATGTGGCTCCAGGTCGGCCTGGTCGTGCTTTTCGAGACACCGGTGCGCACTTTTCTCAAGCGTCGGCACATGGGGCGCTGGATGGCGATGTTCGGCGCCCTGGGGCTGCAGCTCTATCTCTGGCACAAGTTCGCCGAGCTACCCGCCACCTGGCTGGGAATGCGACTGGGCTGGTCGATCGATGCCGGCCTGCCCGGTGAGGCGGGTTTCTGGATCGGCAGGCTGGAGTGGCTTGGGCTCTGTCTATTAATGGTCACTCCGGTCATGATCGCCGTGGTGGCCTTCGAGCGCTATCGCAAGGAGGATGTGCCACACACGACCAGCAAGGCGGCCATTCTCACGGGAGGCGGTGCCTTATTCGTCGGACTGGGGGTCAGCCTTGGCCTGGGTGCCTTCCCCGGCGCAGTTATCGGCTTGGTGGGGGTGGCACTCGCCTCCTGGCTGCTGCGCGCATGATAATTCGGTGTCTCGCCATCGGCGGATGCGCTCGACCACCCATTCGGGGGCGTCCAGCGGCAAGTCGTGGCCGGCCTTTGAGTGAAGTTCGAGCGGCCAGCCCCAACGCTCGGCGATGCGCTTCGAGCAGCGCCACGACACCATTTGGTCGGATTTCGAGGTCAGCACCAGCGTCGGCAAACCGGGCAGCGTCTGCGGGGGAGTGAATCCTCTAGTGGCGGCCAGCAATTGGCGTATCAGGTTGGCCTTGCTGACCGGGGCCTCTTGCTGCCATCGGGCGTGTCGCTGCGCTACTGCGGGCAGATCATCCTGCAATCGCGTGGTCATGCGTAGGATCAAGCGTTCGCGCTGCTCATGACTGAGCGGTAGCAGCAGTGCCAGCAGCAGGCGTGGATACTGGCGTGGGCGGAGTCGCTGGTAGAATGGTGCGATGCCGCGCAGGCTCGAGTTGATCAACACCAGGCATTCCACCTCATCAGGAAAGCGCTGTGCCCAGCGCAGTGCCACCATGCCGCCCAGTGAAATCGCCAGCACACGGTGTGGGCCAGAAATACCATCCCGGGCGATCTGCTCGCGCAGCGCTTCGACCATGCCATCGATATCGGTCGGGCTGACTTCGCGCCAACGCTGGCCATTGCCGGGAAGGTCCAGCGTATGCGTCGGTTCACCCAGGGCGTCGGCCAACCGTTCCGGCAGGCCTTCCCAATGCCGAGCCTCACGTATCAGCCCTCTCAGCAGTACCCAGCCGGTTCGGAGCCCGCTCTCGCCATTCCTGATGGGGAGGCCGCCAGCTTGAAAGGCGCCATGCTCTATACGCTTGGTAACAATTTTTCGTAAACACAAAAGCTTGAAGCCCCCCTGGGCAAGCTGTGGGCCGACGATGGTGTGTGACGCGTCGCCGTTCTGCACCTGCCCACAGCGTGAACTAGTGAGCCCTCAGAATGGTCCGGAGCTTGACCATGCCATCGGGTGTGTGTCGCTGGGCGTGAAGCGTTTCTCCCTCAGCATGATCGGCTGGGGCGGGGCAAGTTGCTCGCACAGCACCTTGAGCACGCCGCGCCGCGTGAAGGCAACAACGTCTGCCATGCGACCCATGTCCTCGCCATCCGCGGTCAGGGTATGGGCATGGCGTAACTTGACTTGGCATTCTGGCGCCTTGAAATGCACGACGGTGTCGTTACGGCGAGGTGTACGTCTCAGCAAGCGAGTCGTGATGAAGGCAACCAGCAGAGGCAGCCAGGGGCGTTGGCGCACCGCCACTACGTCCAGATAGCCATCGTCGATCCTGGCTTCGGCAATGTAGTGACCGCCGCCGAAATAGGCGCCCGAGGCAATGGCAATGGTGAGCCAGCGTCCCTCGGCGACCTGGTCGTTACACTCGATGCGGGCATGAATACCCTTTTGCAAGCCGACCCTCTGCGCCAAAGTGAAAAGATAGCTGAAGCGGCCCCACCGCCGTTTTTGCCCCTGTGAGGCTTCCCGGCTGGGTACCGTCCCCAAGCCGATATGGGCGACATTGAGAAACAGCCGATCATCGATCCATGCGACATCGACATCGGCGGTCTGACCCGAAGCGACCAGTCGGCATAGCTCCGCCGGGTCTTCCGGCAGCCCCAGGTTTCGGGAAAAGTCGTTCGCCGTTCCCGAGGGCAGCACAGCCAGGGTCGCTTTTCGCTCGACGCAAAGCGATGCCACCCGGTTCACGGAACCGTCGCCACCAGCCACCAGTACTCGATCGCCTTCGCAGATATCGCTATCCCAGGTCGGTTGCGTCAGGTCGCGTGTCGTAAAATCGGTCATGCCCACCGCATTCAGGTGGGCCTTCCAGAATGACTCGCCGCGCTTTCCATCGCCCGCCTTGCCATTGATGATCAACCAGTCACGCATCGTGGTGTCTCCTTACCCCAGCGCCCCGCTCCCCATGAGCTTAGTCAGCTATCGGTTTTAATGCACCGAAGTCTCTCGCTTCGACTATGAAATTTCGAGTGGCTTTGCATGAAGCATCATGCCGTAACGAGACATGACAAGAAGAAAGAAGTGGTAAAAATGACTCACAATTCAGAAAGAATCGATCCTGACCTGCGCTGTCTCCAGTGACGGATAACGTGGTTCAATTTGGCGTCCCCGGGACCCTGGGAGACTGCATATTTTCTGCTATGTTCGAGCAGAGAGATATCCGCAACCCGAGAGGTAACGTGGCAGGAGGTAACGTGGCAGCCAATACCCTGACAGAGAACGTGCCTGAAACAATGACAGCAATGCTGTTGACCGGCCATGGTGGCATTGACAAGTTGATCTACCGCGACGATGTGGCCACGCCGAGGCCCGGGCCGGGCGAAGTGCTGGTGCGGGTTACCGCAACGGCCAAGAACAACACCGACCGTAAGGCCCGGGAAGGGCTCTACCCCACCAAGGAGAAGGGCGAGGTGACCTCCTTTGCCATGGGGGGAACTCCGACGCTGACCTTTCCGCGCATCCAGGGCGCCGATGTGGCTGGGAAGGTGGCTGCCGTGGGCGAGGGAGTCGACCCCCAGCGCATCGGCCAGCGAGGCCTGCTGGACTTCAATCTCTACCCCGATTCACGACGCGATATCAACCTGATGCCGGACTATTATGGACATGGTGCCGATGGCGGATTCGCCGAATACGTTGCCGTGCCCTCGGATCAGTTTCACCACGTGCCCAATCCTGAACTTGCGGATGCAGAGCTCGCCGCCCTGGGCATGTGTTCCTATCAGACCGCCTATCACATGATGACATCGGCCAATGTGACCGCAGGCGAGCGGGTCCTGGTAACCGGAGCCAGCGGAGGCGTTGGCACTGCCCTGATCCAGCTGTGTCGCATTGTGGGAGCCACCCCCATTGCGGTCAGTCAGCTCGACAAGGCGGATGCCCTGCTGGCCATGGGTGCCGAGGCGGTGGTCGATCGAGGCGATCTCCCGACCTTCGTCGAGCGCGTGCTGGAAGCGACCGGCGGTTCGCCGATCGATGCGGTGATGGATCTGGTCGGCGGCGAGATGACCGACCGCTTTATCGACACCATGATCGTCGACATGAAGCGCCGCTCCACCTATCCGCGTCTCTCCATAGCCGGGGCCAGCGGTGGCAATCTCAGCGAAATCATGTGGACCCGTATCTATCTTTATCAGGTGCAGATTTTCGGCGTCTCGCACGGTACGCGGGAAGAGGCGGAGCAGCTGATGGAGTGGATACGCCAAGGCCAGCTCAAGCCAGTTCTGCATGCCGCCTTCAAGCTCTCCGATCTGCACCGGGCCGAAACCTATTTCGTCAACCGTGGTAGCAACTACCTGGGCAAGATCGTCATCGTGCCCGACGCCCAGTGGGAAGAACACGGTGCGCCCTTTGCACTCGAGGAGAAGGCATGAGCCACGAATTGACGCTGCGCCTGATCGATACCCATGCCGGCGGCGACGTCAGCCGGATCGTGATCGGTGGCATCGATCCGCTGCCTGGCGATACCGTGCGCCAGCAGATGGAATACCTGGAGAACGACGCCGACGGCCTGCGCCGGCTGCTGCTGAACGAGCCTTACGGGATTCCCGAGATGTCGGTGGACTTGATCGTCCCTGCTACCAACCCCAAGGCCAGCATGGGCTACATCATCATGGAGGTCATGGGCTATCCGATCTACTCCGGTTCCAACACCATCTGCACGGCCACTGCGCTGCTGGAGAGCGGCCTCATTCCCAAGCAGGAGGGCAAGCAACGCTTCATGCTGGAGTCCCCGGCGGGGTTGGTGCAGATTGAGGCTCTGGTAGAGAACGGGGTGGTCGAGGCCATCACCTGTGGTGGCTTGCCAAGCTACATCGATACGCATCGGGCACGCATTAACGTACCCGAGGTGGGCGACGTTACCTACAGCATTGCCTACAGTGGTGGCTTCTACGCCCTGGTGGATGCCTCGGAGCTGGGCTTCTCGCTCAAGCGGGAGGAGGAGCGGGCGCTGGCCAGATGCGCCCACCGCATCGTCGAGGCTATCCAGGCCAGCAGCGGCTTCTCCCATTACACCTTGGGAGACGTGGGGCCGCTGCCGTTCCTGCACTTCATGGGGCCAGTGGACCAGGTCGCTGACGACTTCTACCGTTCGCGCTCCGCCACCTACGTTCACCCGGGCGTGATCTGTCGCAGCACCACCGGTACCGGCACTTCTGCGCGGCTGGCACTGATGCACTACGAAGGCACCATCAAGCCCGGTGACCGCCTGGAGACGGTTTCTCTGCGCGAGACCGGCTTCATCGGTGAATTTGTCAGTTCACGGGAGGCGGGCGGCAAGCACCAGGTGGTAGAGAACACCATCACCGGAAAGAGCTATGTCCTGGCCCGTTCGGAGATCGTGGTCAATTGCGACGATCGCATGGTGGAGTGCGGCAGCTTGCACCATATTCTTAGCAGCCGTCATGGCTGACAGGTAGCGACGAACGGCGTCCTGCCGCTGTCCACAGGGCGCCGTCACGCTGGCCCGCTGGGTCTCTTTCAATCGACCGCGCCTGTCTCCCGCTGGGCACGCGACTCCAGTTTCGTGAGATAACCATGTATCCGCGCGGCGTTGGCACCAATGTCGCTGCGGCCGATGCGCGAGGCGGAGCGAATGTCCACCCTGACGCCAGCTCCGCTTTCACGCAGGCGGATTACCACGTCGTCCTCGAAACCGAACCAGGTGGTGGTAGCAACGGCTTCGATGATGCCATCGTCGACGGCGACCAGCTCCCAACCTGCGGCTTTCACCTCGGCCACGGCCGCATCGAAGGCGTCCGAGAGGGGCATCGACAGCTCCAGCGGCTCGATGTGCGGATACGCCTCATGCTGCAGCCTGGCGAAGGCTTCGCCGGGGTACTCCACCGCATTGGGTGCGGCCTCGCGGGCTTCCACCAGCGCCCTGAAGGATGGCGGATCCTCGGTATCAGTTGTGATGTCGTGGATGGCGGGTGCAGAGCGTGCCTGCTGCAGGTGCGTTAGTGGAACGATCAGCAGCGCCATTGTGCCAATCAGCGCCAGGCCGCCGACCAGTGCCGCTTTAACTCGACGGCAGAAGGCAGCGGCCACCAGGGTGATCAGGCCCAGCCCAGCCGACGCGAAGGCAGCATAGGCTCCGTAGCGCAACAGGTCGAAGGCCCCGCTCAAGGAGAGCCATTCCATGCGATAGGTGGGTCCTGCTGCAGCCATCAGCAGGGTAGCCAAGCCGAGCAGGGCAAGGGCAAGCAGTCCCGACACCGACGGCCACCGTCCACCTCGACGCGCTGAGTGCATAGTGCTTTCCTCGCCGTTGTTATGCTTGATCGTGCCGCTCGCCCAGGCATACATGGGGCCTGCGGTATTTCATCCAATGCTATACAACCTGTCAGTGAGTCTCGCTCTGCCGCTTGGCTGCATCAATACCTGTCTCCGTCCGGACCGCTGCTAATATTACCTTGCAGGGGCCGTGGGTGCCCGCTGCCGATACGGCACGACGCCTGAAAGGCGGGAGCCATTTCTCTTTACTGCCGAGAAGCCAATGAAGACGAGCCCCCCTGTCGCTATTCGCACGTACCTTTTCCTTCTGGCGAGCCTGGCTGTGCTGGCTGGTTGCACTGCATCACCATTGAGCGAGACTACCGCCGAGCTGGCCCCGCTTCAGGTGGGGGAGAGCAGACTTCATGCCGTAGATGGCACCCTGCTGCTTCATATCAAGGATATCCCTGGCAGCATCCATGTTGATGCCGATACCGAGTTTGGCGCATCGGAGCAGTTTACCGGCGCTTCCCTTTCACCCGATGGGGAGTGGCTGGCAGTCACTACCGACGGGGTCGCGCACAGTGCCGGCTGGCTGGTGCGGGTGGGAAACCGAGACCCGCAGCCTGCTGCGTTTCAGTATGGCGGCGACCTGGCGCTCGGGCCCTGGAGCGAGAATGGGCGCTACGCGGTATTCGAGGCGGAGGGCCCGGCACCGAGCCATACCCTGGCCGTCGTCGATCGTCAGAACCTTGGCGCGACAGTCAGCGAGAATTCCGCGGCGGTACGTATACCGGACCATGAAGCGCAAGTGCCTGCCCACGCTCGCTATACCGCCGTTGGGTGGCGTTCGGGTGAGCTAGTGTTTGAGGTAGACGGGGGCAGCTATCGTTTCGATCCGTATAGCTTGGACGTGATCGTCGAATGAGTAGACCTCTGGGCACCTCAGCTTTGAAGAGCTGAGTCAGGTATCGTCACCATAGGCGTGGTGCACCTCGTCGAGCAGCCAGGTCTGAAAGGCATCCACGGCGGGGTTCGGGCCGGTTCCGATCATTATGGTAGTTCCACGCGACACAATCTGCTGGTGTGCCGGTTCACCGTGCCGTCTTTCTTGCCTCGGCCACGGTCGTCCTTGCCCTGGTGGTCTTAGAGGTCACCATGCCCGACCGCCTCCAGACAACATCACGTGGTCTGGATAAGCGGTAAACAATGGTGACTAAGCGGTTTCTTTCGTTAACGTTTTGCTGCGCATTTCTCCTGTATCGACCAAGATTGCCGACCTATCTTGACAAGGTAGTTCTTAACTCTAGGAGGGAGTTGTCATGAAAAGAAATGGAATGAAGAGAACACTATTGGCTATCGCCATCGGCGCAATTTCCGCCGGCTTTGCAGGCGGTGCCTTGGCTCAGGATGCCGAGGATGAAAACGAGCTCAACGGTGATGCAGCAATGAGCGAAGAACAGCCCGAACAGGTGACCGAGGATCCCGAGAACGCCCTGGATCGTGATGAAAACGATCTGGATGCCCAAGGCGACGATGTCGAAGACTATGAGGACATGGACGCCGACGATATGGACGTCGATACGACCGATGACGACATGGCTGATGACATGGATGTCGATGAAACGGCCGACGACATGGATACCGAAGGCATGGACACCGAAGGTATGGAGGCCGATGAGGCTCCCGCGACCGGTGCCGACGATGCATTCGATGAGGCAGGGCCGGCCGAGGCCACGCTGGATGAGTCACTTGGCTCCATGCAGGTCAGCGAACTGGAAGGCATGACCGTCATCAATATGGAAGATAAGGAAATCGGTGATATCCAGGAAGTGGTCAAGCATAACGACACCGGTGACCTTCATGCGGTTATCACCGTTGGGGGCTTCTGGGGCATGGGTGGCACGGACATCACTCTGCCGCTAGCGGAGATGCTCCTGGAGGACGACCAACTGGTGTTCCAACAGACCTATGGTGAAGACGAGCTGGAAAGCACCAACGAATACGACGAGGAGCGCTACAGCGAAGTGGATGACGATTTGACCCTTTCCGAGGCCTGGGGACGTAACTAGTCATGTGAGATAGCCTCACCGCCAGGCAGCACGGATCAGCTGTGCAGGACATTTAAAGGCATCGGAAAGGCAAGGCCATTGCGCCTTGCCTTTCTTTTTGGCAGCAGCTACAACTGGCCGCCCTGCGCCCGGAAGGTCGGATCTCATGGAATCTGTCAGACTAGGGTCGTTACTGACCCGAAGAGAGTGAAGAGGAGCATATGAGAGAAACCACCAAGCCCTGGTCCCAGCCCATGCCGGAGCAGCAGTTCACCCTGATGCAGCAGATTCTGGATGCTCCCAGCCCCGTGGGGTTGGAGGGCGCCATGACCTACGGTGTGCTCAAGCCCTATTTCGAAACTTTCGCCCCCGGCGACTGGCATCTACACCAGTACAAGGGGCATGCCGGCGTGGTGCTGGACACCCACCCCGGCCGGAACGACCTGTTCAAGGTGATGATCATCGGCCACGCCGACAAGATCCGCATGCAGGTGCGCAGCATCGGTGACGATGGCAAGATCTGGATCAACACCGACGCTTTCCTGCCCAATGTGTTGGTCGGCCACGAGGTCAAGCTGTTCAGCGAGGACCCCCAGGTGCCGGGCCATTATCGCATCATCCAGGGCGGCACCGTGGAAGCGTTGGGCGCCATCCACTTCTCCGACCCGGCCCAGCGCGAAGGCCGCAAGGGTATAAAGAAGGAGCAGATCTACCTCGACCTGCAGATCCACGGCGAGAACAAGAAGCAGCAAGTGCTCAATCTCGGCGTGCGTCCCGGCGACTCCATCATCTTCGACCGCCCCATTCGTCCCGGCTTCAGCCCCGACACCTTCTACGGCGCCTACCTGGATAACGGCCTGGGCTGCTTCGTCACCGCCGAGGTGGCGCGATTGATCGCCGAGGCCGGCGGTACCGAGCAGGTGCGCGTGTTGTTCGCCATCGCCAGCTACGAGGAGATCGGCCGCTTCGGAAGCCGTGTGCTGGCCGGGGAACTGCGCCCGGACGTGGTGATCGGCGTTGACGTCAACCACGACTACGTGGCGGCCCCCGGTATCGGCGACCGGCGCATGCAGCCGCTGGAGATGGGCAAGGGCTTCACCATGTCGGTGGGTGCCATTGCCAGCGAGCAGCTCAACCGCATCATCGAGACCACTGCCCGGGAACATGGTATTCCCATGCAGCGGGACATCGTTGGCGCCGACACCGGCACCGATGGCATGGCCGGTGTGCTGGCTGCCGTGGATTGCGCCGCCACCTCCATCGGCTTCCCCATTCGCAACATGCACACCATCTCCGAAACCGGTAACACCCAGGACGTGCTGGCCGCCATCCACGTGCTGACGCACACCCTCCAGGCGCTGGATGCCTTGCCGGACCCGCACCGCGAGTTCCTGGACAACCACCCGCGTCTCGATGAGGCATCCCGCCTGGGACACCAGGGCTCGACCAAGCCCGACGATGAGGAAAGCGACAACAACAAGAGGGGAGACGAGTAGGCCGCCAGGGTAACCAGGAGCGGTCAACCCGAGACATGATCATGAGAGCAGAGCCCCATACTCCTCTGGCAGGTCAAGTCCGCAAGGTGCTCGAAACGGCACCCGAGGCGATGTTGCCGATGACCTATCAGCAGCTCGCCGAGGCGCTGGGCCTCAAGCCCCCGCGCACCATCCAGCGCATCGCACATGCCCTGGAAACCCTGATGCGTGAAGATGCCGAGCAGGGGCAGCCCTTCATCGCAGCGCTGGTTGTCAGCCGCCGGGGCGAGGGCCTACCAGCGCAGGGCTTCTTCGATCTTGCCGTGGAACTGGGGCGCTTCCCGGCGGATCCGGAGCAGCACGCAGCGGCCTATCGGGAGGAGTTCCGGCAGGTGATGCCTTCCATACATCACACTCGCCCACTTGGCGGAGGCTGATACAATCCTTGGTGTATTCAGAACACAAGTTGCGGAAGGAAGGTAGAGATAGCTGGTACAAAGGCCAGCAGAAGCAGGCATCCGATAAGGGCTGCCAGGAAAGGAATTATCATGCGAGACAGTTGCCCAATAGAGACGCCGGAAATACTGCAAGTGGCAAATAGAGTAATACCTACAGGTGGTGTTGCCATGCCAATAGCCAGCGCCACGACGGTAATGACACCAAAGTGAACCATGTCGATGCCGAGCTGTTGGGCGATAGGGGTGAATATAGGCACAACCAGCAGAATGATAGCTCCAGTTTCCATGAACGTGCCGAGAATCAGATACATCAGGATCATCAGCATCAAGATAATGTAAGTGTTGGTTGATAACCCCAGGATGGTACTGGAGGCCATTTGTGGGACCTGCTCGATAGTCATGATCCAGCCAAAGGGACTGGCAACGGCAATGAGAAGCACGATCATTGCCGAGTTCAATGATGCCTTGTAGAAGACCGGGGTGATATCTTTCCAGCCAAGCTCCTTGTAAATGAAAATACTGACAAAGAGGCCGTATACGACAGCGATGCCAGCCGATTCTGTCGGCGTGAATACCCCTGTCATGATTCCACCAAGAATGATGATGGGCATCAAGATTCCCCAGGAGGAGTCAAGCAGCTTTTTCCAGCGTTGCCGCCAGCTCTGCTTTTGCTCTGCAGGATAGCCCAGTTGATGAGAGCGTATGATGCTGACAGCGATCAGTGCGCCAGCAAGCATGGCGCCAGGCAGGATACCAGCCACAAACAATTGCCCGATGGAAACATCGGCAACGATACCAAACAGGATAAAGGTAATGCTAGGTGGAATCACGACACCAAGGCATGAAGCGGAGGCAACGACAGAAGACGCATACGGCCTTGAATATCCGCGCTTTACCATTTCGGGAATGGTCAGTTCGCCGACGGCCGCAGCGGTGCCGGGAGCCGATCCGGAAATAGAAGCAAAAAACGTACAAGCCATGACTGAAACAGCGGCGAGTCCGCCCTTGAAGTGCCCGACCAATGCACTCGCCAAGCCAACGATTCGTTTTGATATACCGCCACGCTCCATGATGGATCCGGCCATCATGAATAAAGGAATGGCAAGTAGAGGGAAGGAATTAATGCCGGCCACCATGCGTTGCGGCAGCATCTCGATGGGCATCATGCCTGAAGCCAGCAAGCTGGCTAATGCTGCAAGCCCCATGGCAAAGCCAATTGGGATGTTGATCATGAAACAGACCACAAGCACAGTAAGAAGTACAGTCAACATGTCATGGCCCCTTGCGCATTGTTTTTAAATTATTTTTAGAATTGATTGCCCCGACCAGACAGTAAAAAAATATAAGTGCGCCCATCGTGGGTACTGAAAAATACACCCAGCTCATGGGGATGCCTAGTGCGGGAGATGATTGAAACCTTGTTGCGAGTACAACTTTCCAGCCGTAGTACACCAAATGTCCCGAAAAGAACATTATGGCAAGATATCCAATGATCTCTATCATGAGCTGTCTTTTTCTATTGAAGAGCCCGACTATGATGTTGATGCCAATGTGTATTTTTTCACGCACTCCCATGGCAATCGCCAGAAAGCTGCACCAGATGAATATAAACCGAATAGCCTCTTCGCTCCATGAGCTGGATTTATTAAACCCGTAGCGCATGACGACTTGGTAAAATGTCAATGATGCGATGGCAATCATCATGGCAACCAGGCATGACTTGAGAAACGTGTCCAGGTAGAATATTGGGCTAAACGTCTTTTTGTTATCCACCAATATTTCCTTATAAGTTGATCAGGCCGAAAGAAGGACACCGGGGTGCCATGGCTTTGGCACCCCGGTGCAATGCTTATTCAGTCGCCATGATGGCCCTGATGAGCTCTTCACCTCGCGATGCATCGCCGCTGCCCAGCATTTCATAGTAGCTAGGATAAATATGTTCAGCTGCGGCCTCAATAAATGCGTCTTTTTCAACCTCATTGATTTTCATGCCATTGCTTTCAAGCACGCTTCGCATCTCGACCTCGTATTCAACAAGGGATTCACGCTGGATATTGCTTGCTTCCACGGATGCCTGGGATATGATCTCCTGGTGCTCTTCATCCAGTGTCTGCCACCACTTCTCGGCAGCAATATACTGCCTTGGATAATAAAAGTGCCCACTAAGGGAGAGGTAATCCTGAACTTCATAAAAACGTTGGCTGTAAATGAGGTTCATCGGATTTTCCTGGCCATCAACAACACCTTGTTGTAGTGCCGTGTAAAGCTCGCCAAATGACATTGGTACGGCTGAAGCACCAAATGCATTGATCGTGTCGACCATGACCTCACTTTCCATCACGCGAATACTAAGACCCTGCAGGTCTTCCATTGTATGGATGGGTCGCTGGTCATTGGTGAAGTATCTGAATCCCCCGTCGTTATACGCTAGATGCCGGATCCCCACGTCCGTGTATTTTTCCTGAACGGACCTGCCGATGTCCCCATCCAGGACAGTATGAGCATGCTCAATGTCACGGAAGATGAAGGGAAGGTCCCACAGCATGGCTTCTGGCACGAACCCACCCATCGGTCCATTTTCGACATCAGCCATTTCAATCATGCCCAGCTGTATGCCTTCGACAATTGTTCTGGCATCCCCAAGCTGGCCGGCTGGATATATTTGAACACTGATTGCACCGTTGGAGCGCTCTTCCACCATGTCCTTGAAGGCGTTAACACCAACATTCTGAGGGTCGTCAGGGTTCGTATTCCCATTGTGGGCGAACTTGATGTTAACGGTAGACTGTGCGGATGCACTCATTGTCAATGCTGCAAACAAGGTGGTGGCAGCCACAAGGCCTGCTATTGCAGAGCCTGATTTCTTGATGTTCATATTGTTGTCCTTGTATTGATGGCTTTCTTGGTATTTTGCTTAGTTTACAGGGTTGCTGGCTTTCCCATTTCTTATTGTTCTGACTATTTCCTGTGATGCTTTTTTTCTTAATGCTGCTACGGAATCTTGGGATAAAAAGGCCGTGTGAGGAGTGATGACAACATTATCCAGGCTGGAGAGCTCAGGCGCACCTTCTGGAGGTTCCTGCTCCAGTACATCCATGGCTGCTCCGGCGAGTCGGCCTTCTATCAGCGCGGTAAAAAGGTCATTTTCCTGTATGAGTCCTCCTCTGGATGTGTTGATGACAACGGAGGTTTCTTTCATTTTCGACAATGTTGATTTATTTAGTATGTGCCTGGTGTCCTCTGTCAGTGGGAGATGTAAGGATAGAAAGTCGACTTCATGAAGAAACTCATCGAAGTCTTCTATCTGGCTGATGTGGTGTTGAGCGAGAAGGTCGGGTGAACTATATGGGTCATAGCCCACAACTTCCAAGCCAAAAGCCCTGGCTCGTAGAGCCACCTGCTGTCCGATGGCACCACAGCCTAGCAAGCCAAACTTCTTTCCTCTGAGCTGAGGCACGCTTTTCGCCTGGTTGGCATTCCAAACACCTTGCTTGACTTGGCTATCCAAGTGGCAGATTTTTCTCACCAGAGCAAGGAACATTCCGAAGGTATGGTCTGCCACTTCATCCTGGCAATAGTCCGGAACGTTAGCAACGATGATTCCCTTTCTCGATGCCGCCTCCACGTCTATGTTGTTATATCCGATGCCGGCTTTCACTATTATCTTGCAGCGATCCAGCTGCTCAATGAGCTCTGCACTTACGTCGGCATAAACGACCAAGAGCGCATCAGCATCTTTTCCCAGTTCGCCTAGGCTGGCAAGTTCGCCAGAAGGGCTTAGCCTGAAGTCGATGCTTTCTTTTTGGAACACATCTTGCTCAACCAGTGTGTCAGGAAAGATCGTGTCTGTCATCAAGACCGAGGGGTTCACGATATTGTCTCTCTTTTCATTTCTGTTGTTTTTATACAGCAAGGCCTGGCACCATCGTTGTGATGCGACGCCACCGTCATGCCTGCTGCAAGGTTTTTCTTTTTATGCGATTTTTAACGCGTTAGTCAGGGTGCCAATTCCGTCAATCGTGACGGACATTACATCACCGCTATTGACCGGGCCAACCCCATGGGGCGTGCCGGTGAGAATGACATCGCCTGGCAGTAGAGTCATGCACTTCGATACATAACTTACGATCTCGTTGACACCAAATATGAACATGTTGATGTTGGAGCTTTGTCGGACCTCGCCGTTTACGGTTAGCTGGATTTTAGCATCTTTCTGATTGATATCGCTTACGATGCCCGGACCCAGCGGACAAAATGTGTCAAAGGACTTTCCACGTGTCCATTGCTTGTCGCTCAGTTGAATTGCGCGAGCGGTGAAGTCATTGGCGCAAGTAAACCCGAATATTGCTCCCTCTGCCTCATTGGCTGAAATGTTTTTTGCTTTCTTCCCAATGACAATGGCCAGCTCGCCCTCATGGTCAAGTCGCCCCGTATTACTGGGTGCGACGATGTCATCTTCGTGTGCAATAACTGTAGTCGGTGGTTTCAGGAACAGCAGCGGTGCCTCAGGCAGCGCTTCATTCATTTCTTTGGCATGATCCAGATAATTAAGACCTACGCAAACCACTTTTGTTGGCTGACAAGGTGGGAGTAACGTGACTGAGGAGGCAGGTACCGTCTCATCGCTCAGCTCAGGGTTTTCGAACATACTTCCTTCAAGCTTCGTGACGAGGCCATCCTTCATGTATCCTTCGTATGTGTTGTTGTTATGTTCATAACGGACGTACATATTTAAACTCCGGCTTTTGTTATTTCAGTTTTGACGAGATGGTTTAGCCTTTCCTGGACGTCGAGCAGGTGGAGCTGCATTTCTTGTTCTGCACGCTCCTCATTGTGTTGTTTCAAGGCCTCCAGTATTTTTCCATGGAAATTGATAGATTCCTTCATGACAGGCTTGTCGTACCCGACGCTTTTCTGGGTTCGGAATACCAACGTGATGATGGAGTTGTATAAGCTGGCCAATACCCGGCTATTGGATGCCTTCGCGATTTGCTGGTGAAAAGCGATGTCAGCCAGGACATACTCGTCATTATTGTCCTCTTCTTCGGCCTTTACCATAAGCTCCAGTTGCTGTGACATGATGCTTATATCGCTGTTCGTTATCCTTTTTGCCGCCAGGCGAACCATGGCCTTTTCCAGAAACATTCTGGCTTCGGTGACATCTTCGTAGCTGCAGTCGTCCAGCAATATTTTTAGAGCAAGTGTTTCCTCAAGGATGGAAGAAAAGTTTGTGGTAATAACGGTTCCAGCATTGGTTCTATTAAGCAGTCCTTGGAGGGATAGGATTTTCAGCCCTTCCCGAACAGAGGCGCGACTCACACCAAACTGTTCGCACAGCTCCCTTTCACTTGGGATCCGGTCGCCTTCTTTGAGCTCACCACTAACGATCATGGACTTTATCTTTGCCACGACATCGTCACTCAAACTTTTCTTCTCAAGCGGCTCAATTTTCATAAGGCTGTGACTCGGTTCCGGGCTCGATTCCATGGTTCTATGATCTGATGGTCAGACCACGCTAGTGGCTTCAACTTAGCGACACCCGTGAAGCGAGTCAAGATAATTTTGCCATGCACCTGGGCGTTCGAGGTTCCGCTGCCTGGCTGGGCCGCCTGGACTCGGGCAGCTCTGGGCCCGGTGAGTATCAAAGAGTGGCTTAGGGTCGAGTTGCGAAAGGAGAGGGTGAAGGGGGAGGGACGGGTGGGGGAGACGGCCGAATCAAAGTCGGCAGGCATGTCGTAGCGAAGAGGGCGGTCGCCACGAACGGGGAAGTCATCACACGCAGCAGCGCCGAGTAATCAAGGCCGAAGTGGATCTCCGTGCCGGGTGGCAGGTGATGTTGCGATTCCAGCACCAGATGGTCGCTGCTGGCGGCGAGCACGCTGATGCCCTGTGGAGGGGCCAGGCCATCCGGGTCGACGTCCTGACGTCCGATGGCGGCAATTGTCTGAATGATGGTGCCGCGCTCGCCTGTCTGCGTCGGTACGCCAAAAGCAGCCTCACCGGTTGCACCGCGTGGCGCTGTCGGCTTGGCCAGTGATTCGATGACGGACACCACCAGGGTGAAAGCATCGGCGTGCAGGCCGTTCAGGGGTATTCGCGTGAGCGGGTCGCAGCCCAGCAGGATCGACTCGCCGAGCCGCAGGTCGTTGATTCGGCCAGCGGGCGCTGCGATGGCCCAGGCGAGATTGGCCGAATTGCCGCCGGAAACGAGGGACAGGTGCTGGCCCAGTTCGCTTTCGAGCCGGTTCACGAGTGCAGAGAGCTCACCCATGTTGTCGGCGCTGGGCACGACGCCAGCCCGGCACGCCAGGTTGGTGCCGAGGCCAGCAAGTGCCACATGAGGCGTGAGCGAAATGTGTCGGGCGAAGTCGAGTGCATTCTCTGGCAGTACGCCCTCGCGCAGGTCGCCCAGCTCCACCATCAGCACCAGGCCGTGAACCACCCCGCGCCTGCCCGCCGCCCCTGACAATGCCTCCACGACATCACGTTCACTCACCTGACTGAGGCTGGCGCAGGCCACAGTCCGGTCTGCCTGGTCCGGCGTGGGCGATCGCAGCAGCGTCAGGGGTGCCTGTATACCCGCATCGCGAAGCGCCTCGAGGTTTTCGAGGCGAGAATCACCGAGACGCACCACGCCACCCGCGATCATGGCCTTCGCCACCTCGGGCGAGCCTAGCGTCGCCTTGGTGACGCCGGTGACATCGATGCCGCGCCCGGACAAGAGAGTGACCAGTGTGCGAGCGTTCTCCTCGATCTTGGTCAGATCGATTTCAATGCGAGGGCAGGTCATGCCATTGCCAGTTGCCTGCCTTCCTTGAGTGCAGGAAAGGCGGCAGTGACCATTGCCACCAGTGCCGAGGGGTCGTGCCACAGCGCGTCGGTGGCGGGGAGGCCAAGCTCGGCATCGTAGCGGGCGATGGCCGCCGTGACCTCCGCCCGGGTCATGTCCTCATGATTGATGGTGATGCCAATGACCCTGGTCTTGCCGAACCGTTCGATGAGCTCGACCTCCGATAAGGGGGAGGGCATGCGCACCTGCGGGTAGTCGCTGAGCATTTGGCGGGCCGGCGCATGCTGCATGATCACGGCCTGTGGCCGGCTGGCGCGCAACACCACCGTCGAGCTCAGGTAGGCGGGGTGACTGAGGGCACCCTGGCCCTCGATCACGATGACGGCAGGGTGCTCGCTTTCATAGGCGGCGAGCACCGCCCCTTCCAGCTCGCCGACACCGAACTGAGCGGGGATGGCATCGAGTGCGACGCCATAGGCGGCGCCTTGCATCAGGCCGGTCTGCCCCGTCCCTACCATCACGGTGTGAATCCCGGCATCGTTGAGTGCCTGGGTGAGCAGCGTCGAGGTGGTGCGCTTGCCGATCGCGCCATCGGTGCCGAGTATGGCGATGCGTACGCAATCGACGCTGTCGATCGCACCATCGAACATGCGCAGATGCTTGGTGGGGCGAGGCCGGCGGATATCATGCAGCGCAACACCGCTGGCGAGTGCGGCCGCCGAGATTTCCGGGTCGTCCGCGAGGAACTCGTGCAGGCCGGATACCACGCCGACACCAGCCGCCACGGCCGCCAGCACCACCGCGCGGTCCGCCTCGGACATGAGCCCCGACAGCGGGGCAAGCCCGAAGATGAGCACGTCGGGAAGGCTATCGGCCGCTGTGAGCGCCGCCGACAGATCGGCCACGATGGGAATGCCTGCCGCCGCCTCGCCCAGGGCGGAGCCCGCGTCTTCGCCGGTCAGGGTGCTGTCGATGACGGAAAGGATGCGATACCGCTCACTGCTGCGCACCAAGCCGTTGGCTGTCTTGCCATCTATGCGCGTGAAGTTATTTTCGCAGTACACAACGGCCGATTGACGGGCATCATCAGGGGGAGTGGCGGAGCCGAGGATGGCTTGAAGGGAGTCAGGAAGCATGAATCGCAAACCTCAGGTCTGGACCCAGAGGAGGCGACAGGAAGGTCCCGGCCGAGACGGCCGACAGTCAACGAGAGGTCTCCACCAAGATCAGTGGATGTACCTCAGCATACGCAGATCGGGGGCCGGCGTATGTTCGTCAGCGTACAAAGGCCGGGCTCAGGGGATTAAGGCGGGGGCTGAAGGCCCCGCCATGCGGGGCCAGGCTTTCAGAGACCTGAAGTGTAGGGATCAGTGTTGCGGAGAGTAGGGAAGCGATGAGTGGTGAAGCCTGATGCGCAGGTCACCATCCTCGTCCTGGAAATAGCCAAAGGTGTATTCCACTTTGACCTCTTCTCCGGAGTCGACCTCGGTAAAGTAGTAGTTGCCCATGGCAATGGCAGAGTCCTCATCGAGAATGATGCCGTGGTTCTCGAAGCGTACGTTGCTCCAGGGCTGGATGGCGAAGCCGCCATCCTCCGAGATGGCTCCCGTCACGAAATAAGACAATACCTCTTCCTTGGTTGAGCGGAACTGCAATTCCGACGCCTTGGTGGGCTTGAAAAGCACGGTTCCCTGGTCATAGCCGTAAAGGGTGTCGACGACCTCCTCCGCCAGTGCTTCGTAGTCCTCCTGCGAGGTATACGCCTCGCCGATGGCGACGATGGCTTCGCCCCAGGTCTGCTGGGCCTGAACGACATCCGCTTCGGTAATCTGTGCGCTTTGGCCGGCAGTTGCCTGGCCTGCACCGATAAGGACGAAGCTTGATATTGCCAGCGCAGTCAGCGTTTTTCTCATGCTCATTTTCTCTCCATGAAAAGCGGGTTCGTGGGGGAGTGTCCCGCCGACCATCCTATTTGTCGTGATGCATGATTCCATTTGCTTTTGAACTCATGCGTCACTGTGTTGCACATGGCGCACATCGTTTCCACCGAACCTCGCCGGGCACTAATTGGCACTTCCTTGCATGCGTGGGAGACGCCATGAACGCTCGCCGAGCCCCCGTTCGTTATCGTCTGTGTGGGGCTCGGGGGCGCGTCATGCTTGACCGCGGCTGCATCCGGCCCAGCATGCACTGGTCAGTTCCCTGACGAGGTCCAGTGGCTCACATCTGGGAGAGCAGGTAGTTCGGCTTGCCCAGCATCTTGATCAGCCGCAGCTGCTGCTCCAGCCAGTAGGCGTGATCCTCCTCGGTGTCGGCCAGCAGCCCCAGCAGTACGTCGCGTGTCTGAAAGTCTCGCTCCTGCTCGCACAGCGCGATGGCTTCCTTCAGGGCATCGCCCACTTCGTACTCGAGCTGGAGGTCGTTGCCCAGCATTTCCTCCACGTCCTGGCCGACGCGAACCGGGGTACGGGTATGCATATCGGGCTTGCCTTCAAGGAACAGGATGCGCTCGATAAGCTGCTTGGCATGCCCCTTTTCATCGTCGAATTCATGGGCGATTCGCTCATGGAGCTTGCCAAGCCCCCAGTCGGCATACATCTCGGAGTGGATGAAGTACTGGTCCATGGCGGCGAGTTCTGCCGCCAGCAGGCCATTCAGGGCATCGATGATGTTCTGCTTGCCTTTCATGCGAATCCTTTTTTCGTCGTGCAGGGGTATCCGATCCATCCTAGGGTTAATTGAGAAATTGGTCAATTTTCCTTTGAATTCAGTTGTTTGGTATTGCCTTTGCGTGCGATTTGCATTTGATTTACATCGCTCGCATGGGTCGTCGCCATGGATGACGAGCTTCCACTGAAGCGGTGCGCAGCAAAACAGTCAGCGTGCCGTCTGGCTGGTTGCCGAAATTGGCCGACAAGGGTCAGGAAGAAGCGCCGAAGGGGGCTAGTTCCGCCAGCAGCGGCTCACCTGCCAGGGCTTGCTGCAGTCGGGTTACGAGGATATCCACGATGGCGTCATTCTCACCCACCAAGCGGGTGGTGGTGACGCGCAGGTCGGGGGACCGGGTCATTGCCTGTTCGCAGATCTCGGCAATATCGCCCCCTTCGCCGGCGTGGCGCCCGGGGGAAAGGAACAGCATGGACAGGATAACGTCGCCGTGGGCCATGGGGGGAGAGGCGAGCAGGTCGACCAGCAGTGGCTCGTTGAAGCGATAGGCATCTCCCTGGCGGCGTTCCATGGAGGCGAAGGTGACGCAGCTGGCCTCATCGGCAAGCAGCACGCTGAGCTGCCCTGCAAGGTAGTTGCGCACCGCCGTCACCTCCGGGAGCGGACTGCCGTGATCCACCAGTACCACCTTCGGCTGCGATAGCCCCGCCATGCGTTCGCGAACGTTCTCCGCCAGCAGCTGTACCAGGCGCAGATCCACTGGCGCCTGGCTGTCCACCAGCGGCAGGGCTACCTTGACGCCGAGCTGCGGGTAGCTGGCTTGAACCTCGGATAGGCGCTCGGGCAGGTAATGAGTCAGCGCCTGGCTGGGGCCGAAGAAGAACGGCAGGATGAGCAGCTCGGTCACCCCCCGCGCGGCTTCTCGTTCCGCCAGGGGGCCCAGGGTCACGGCCTTGTGACCATCGAGTTTCTCGGGGGAAATCTTGTTGGAATGCAGCAGCGAGGTAGCCTCCACTGCTTCGCCAGTGGCCTGGCTCAGGGCATGTGCCAGGCGGCGCAGGTTGAGCGTGGCCTGGGGGCGCAGGGAACCGTTGTCGACGAGCAGAATCTTTCGCATGAAAGCCTCAGGACTGGCGCAAGGCGGGGTGCCGCTGCGCATGGCGGTAGGACTTATCTCACTACCCGGCGGGACAGTGGGTCAAGTGGACCATTTTTACCAAGGTCGGCTCGCATCATTATTCTGCTCATCATGCGAACCAAATGACAGGCTTAAACGGTGTGACAAGCCCTTGAAGGCGCACGGAAAGGCCACCTGGCTCGGTCACGTCGTGTGCAGCAACCGTGCGTCGCGCCTCAGGCGCAGCATCGTGACGACATTGGTCAGGAAGATCAGGCTTTCTGCAATCGTTCCGCCGATGGAGCCCGCCAGCACGTTGCTGGCGACCCAGCAGAGCGCCGCTGCGGCTAGGGTGATACGCATGGGAATACCGCTCAGCATGAACATGCCGTAGGTCCCCAAAAGACCGGCAGCCAGGGCCGGGATATCCCGCGGCCCGCTCCAGGTCAGCGCGGCCACCACCAAGGTGGCAAGCAGCATGCCGAGCATTAGGAGGAGGTTGCGCCGGAAGCGGCGCACCAGGGCGATGCGCAGCACGATCAGCGCCGAGATCCCGGCGGCGACCCAGCTTTCGAACAGTGCGAACTGCACGGCGAAGGCGATATTCGCAAACAGAAGCAGCACGAACAGCCGATCATCGCGCTTGCTGGCGAAGGCCACCAGGCACAGTGCCAGAGCGATCAGGCTGACACCCTGACCCAGCAGCCATCTCAGGCCGATCTCTTCCATGCAGGAGTACGCTCTTGGCAATGGGTGGGGAAGTTCGCCACGCTAACACGCTGTCTGCGCGGGAGGCACGCCTACCTGCTTCCTCCATGGTGGCGCAACGATGTAATGGGCCGCAGAATGAAAGATACTAAGCAGGTTAACTATCGACACGCATTCCGCGAGGCGACATGAATTCCACCATCGAACTGCTGAAATCCCACCGCTCGATTCGCAAATTCACAGACCAGAAAGTGCCGCACGAACTGCTTCTCGAACTGATTCGTGCCGGCCAGGCCGCTGCAACGTCCAACCACGTTCAGGCCTACACCGTCATTCACGTGAAGAACCCGGCCAACCGCGAGCAGATCGCCGAGCTGGCCGGCGGCCAGACTTACGTTGCTACCGCCTCCGATTTCCTGGTGTTTTGTGCCGACATGAAGCGGCCCACCGAGGCTGCCGAGCGAATCGGCGCCAACGTCGTGCGCGGCATGACCGAGCAACTGCTGGTGGCCAGCGTGGATACCGCATTGATGGCCCAGAATGTTGTCATTGCCGCGGAGTCCGAGGGGCTCGGTATCTGCTATATCGGTGGTATTCGCAACAACCCCCAGGCCGTGAGTGACTTGCTGCGCCTGCCGGAACACGTCTACCCGGTGTTTGGCCTGTGCCTTGGTTACCCGGCCCATGAGCCTGACGTAAAGCCGCGCCTGCCGGTGGAAGCGGTCCTCAAGGAGGACTACTACACCGACGACAGTGAGCTGGTGGCGGTTTTCGATGACGCCATGCAGACCTACTACGGCCAGCGCAAGGGCGGAAACAAGGACACCAACTGGTCAAAGAATCTGACCCCGTTGTTCGACAGCAAGCTGCGTGCCCATATGCGTGAATTTCTGACCAAGCGTGGTTTCGGGATGAAGTGAAAGCTTCCATCATTACCGAGCTGCCGATCGGCGTCATCAGTGATACCCACGGGCTGCTGCGCCCTGAGGCACTGACGATGCTGGAAGGCTGCGAGCTTATCCTGCATCTGGGCGACGTGGGCAGCCGGGACGAGGACGCAGCCATCCTCGAGCGGCTGGCGGAGTTGGCACCCGTGGCGGCGGCGCGCGGCAATATCGACACCGCGTCCTGGGCCGAGGCGCTGCCGCTGACGCTGGATCTCGCCGTCAACGGCTGGCGCCTGCATCTGGTGCATATCCTGCGGAACTTCGATCCCGCCACTTCGTGCGATGCCGTGCTTCATGGCCACTCCCACAAGCCGCGTCACGAATGGCAGGGGGGCCACCTGCTGTTCAATCCCGGTGCGGCTGGCAAGCGCCGCTTTCGCCTGCCTATCACCCTGGGCAAGCTCTGGGCCGACGAGCGTGGCCTGCGCGGTGCCATTCTGCATCTGCCGCTTTGCTAAGCTCTGGCACCTGGGTAAATCGCTTTCCGCAATAATGTCCAAGCCTTCGCCTGGGGCTGGGCCTAAGCTATGCCATAGTGGCGTTCAAAGGAGGCCTCGAGCTGAGCGGAAGGCCAAAGGCGATGATAGAGACCCCACTGGCATCGGGCGGGCTTTGAGGTCTCAGCCACACCTACTCACCAGAACGTCCAGGCTCCTCACGATCACAGTCATAGCGCTCCATGGTGCTTGCGGCAGTCGATACAGTGACAAATGCCGACCCGGTACGGGCGCCCCGTCGCCACGATACTCACGTTGCCGCAAAGGCAACCGCCCGTGAATCGGTTCATACAGTGTCTCCTCGAACATGGCCTCGCCAACGCAGATAACCCACTGAAAGGGAACGGCTCCTTTCATGATCCTGCACATGCTGCCAACCGGGTTCCCTGGAAATGCAGCAGGTAACATCCGGATGCCTATGTGTGCCGTCGTACAGATGGGCGGAACACGCAGAACTAGAATGAACAGACCTGACAAGGAGGCGGAAGGATCCCATGCCGGCTCGCCTTATTGATCCTTTCAATGAGTCATCGTTGTTCAGCAAGTACCACTCCCTCTTCCTGGTCAGAACCACCTCCCAATACAGCTAGCGACTGGCTAGCCTGCCGGGAATTACTCGACCACCTACGGCGTGAAGATAGCCGCGTGGGCACCGTTGATTACAGATAACCGCCATCATGCCCGGGCAGTGCCTGAGTCAGGAGAATCGATATGAAACGTCGTATGCGCCTTTTCAGGAAGCCCGTGGTCATTCTGGCCTCGCTGTCATTGATGAGCCCGGCCTTTGTCCAGGCGACGCTGTCGTCGGCTACCGATGAAGAGACCATCACACTCAGTCAAGTGACAGAACCTACTGATCAAACGGAGGAAGAGCTCCTGATCGAGCAGGAAAACGACGAACAGGCCGAAGCAGACGATCTCGCCGAGCCGGAAGTGACCGAACAGGGCGAAGAGGACGCACTCGCTGAGCAGGAAGCTGATCAGGCCCAGGCAGATGCCCTGGCGGAGCAGGAAGCCGCCGATCAGGCCGACGCCGATGCCCTGGCGGAGCAGGAGGCCACCGAGCAAGCCCAGGCAGATGCCCTAGCCGAGCAGGAGGCCACAGATCAGGCCGAAGCCGACGCCCTGGCCGAGCAGGAAGCCGCCGATCAGGCCGACGCCGATGCCCTGGCGGAGCAGGAAGCCACCGAGCAAGCCGAGGCAGATGCACTGGCGGAGCAGGAGGCTACCGAGCAGGCCGAAGCCGACGCCCTGGCGGAGCAGGAAGCCGCCGATCAGGCCGACGCCGACGCCCTGGCCGAGCAGGAAGCCGCCGATCAGGCCGACGCCGACGCCCTGGCCGAGCAGGAAGCCACCGAGCAGGCCGAAGCCGACGCCCTGGCGGAGCAGGAAGCCACCGAGCAGGCCGAAGCCGACGCCCTGGCCGAGCAGGAAGCCACTGAGCAGTCCGAAGCCGACGCCCTGGCCGAGCAGGAAGCCGCCGATCAGGCCGAAGCCGACGCCCTGGCGGAGCAGGAGGCCACCGAGCAAGCCGAAGCCGACGCCCTGGCGGAGCAGGAGGCCACCGAGCAGGCCGAAGCCGACGCCCTGGCGGAGCAGGAAGCCACCGAGCAAGCCGAAGCCGACGCCCTGGCGGAGCAGGAGGCCACCGAGCAAGCCGAGGCAGATGCCCTGGCGGAGCAGGAGGCCACCGAGCAAGCCGAGGCAGATGCCCTGGCGGAGCAGGAGGCTACCGAGCAGGCCGAAGCCGACGCCCTAGCCGAGCAGGAAGCCACCGAGCAAGCCGAAGCCGACGCCCTGGCCGAGCAGGAGGCCACCGAGCAAGCTGAAGCCGACGCCCTGGCGGAGCAGGAGGCCGCAGAGCAGGCCGCGGCACGCTCCGTCGCCGAGCAAGAGGCCATCGAACAGGCCGAAGCCGATGCCCTGGCTGAGCAGGAGGCCAGTGACAAGGCGGATGCGGAAGCTCTGGCCGAGGCCGAAGCCGCCGCCCTGGCCTCTGCCGCCGCCCTTGAGACCCAGGAAGCCAGTGAGACATCCGAATCGGTCGTGACTGCGGATACCACGCGTACCAGCGACGAAGACGCCCAGGCCACGGCGTCAGAAGCCGATGGTGACGACAACCAGATATGGAAATACCTGGGAGCCGCCGCGGTAGGTGCTGTCGCAGGCGCCTTGATCCCCCAGCTCGGTGGTCGGGTCGTCGAGAATCAAGGCGATCGCATGATCGTTGAGCGCGATGGCGAACTGCATGTGCGCAAGGACGAGAATCTCCTGCTGCGCCGTCCTGGGGTAACCGAGACCACCGAATCCTTTGCCGATGGCATCACCCGCTCCACCGTCACTCGCGAGGATGGCAGCCGGATCGTGACCATTCGTGATTCCGGTGGCTTCGTTCTCAAGCGCACCCGCTATCTACCCGATGACACCGCCATCGTGCTGATCGACGAAACGCGCAAGGCCGATAGCTGGGTATCTTCCGTCGACCTCGAGGAATCCCTGCCACCTCTGCGCTACGACCTGCCGGAAGAACGCTACGTGGTCGATTACCGGCGTGCTGATGAGGACATCCTGCGCGAAGCATTGCTGGCACCGCCGGTACAGGAGTTCGATCGCGTATTCACGCTCCGTCAGGTACGCGAAAACTCACGACTCCGAGACATGATGCCGCGTATTGATCTCGATGTTATCCAGTTCGCGACCGGCTCGTCGGCCATCCAGCCCTCCGAGGCCGAAGCGTTGAGGCTGATCGGGAACACCATGGCCGATATCATCGAGCAGCACCCGAACGAGATCTTCCTGGTCGAAGGCCATACCGATGCCGTGGGGTCTGACCTGATGAACCTCGGGCTGTCTGACCGGCGAGCAGAAGCTGTTGCCCTGGCACTGACCGAATACTTCGCCATACCCCCGGAAAACCTGATCGTGCAGGGCTATGGTGAGCGCTATCTGAAACTGGATACGCAGGGACCCAGCCAGGTAAACCGACGCGCGAGCGTCCGGCGCATCACCCCGCTGATCGATGCAGGGTTAGTCAGCCTCTAGGAAAGCCAGCACCGCAAAAGCCGACAGACAATGCGCTCTGTCGGCTTTCTCGTAAGCGCTTTGCCACGAGCGCCTGTTCATATCTCAGTGACTCGGCGCGGCTCATAGGAACCGCGCACGAATGCACTCCCGGGGCATGCTTTTATCGAGCGAGACTCAGGCCGGCACCAGGCCCCTCTGATCCGCCAGCCTTGGCGCGCACGCCTTAGAATGGGACGACAGGGCCGCCAGGGTGGCGGGTTCCTGAGACCGGTCTGCCAGCTTGAATCGCGCCACCGCTTCATCCAGGCGCTGTGCCTCGGCCTGAAGCTGGCTTGCGGCCAGGCTTGCCTGTTCGACGAGCGCGGCGTTCTGCTGGGTGGTGTTGTCCATGTCGCCAACCGCAGTGTTGACTTCGCCGATGCCGGAACGTTGTTCGTTGGAGGCCACGGCGATCTCGTTCATCAGCTCGTTGACGCGCTGCACCGAGGTCATTATCGAGCCCATGGTGCTGCTGGCACTGTCCGCCTGCTGGGTGCCGGCTTCGACCTGACGCACAGAGGTCTCGATGAGCTGGCGGATCTCCGTTGCGGCGTCTGCGCTTCGCGTGGCCAGCTTGCGCACCTCGTTGGCCACCACCGCAAAACCTCGGCCATGCTCGCCGGCGCGGGCCGCTTCCACCGAGGCATTCAAGGCCAGAATATTGGTCTGAAAGGCGATGGAATCCATCAGCCCGATGATCTCCGTGACCTGCTGCGAGCTGTCGCGAATTTCCTGCATCCGCGTGACCACGTTGGCGACGACATCACCGCCTTGGTCGGCTCGCTCGGCCGCTTCTCGGGCCATCTCGCTGGCAAGCGCGGCGTTCTCGCTGTTGCGCTCCATGGTGGAGGTCATCTCCTCCATGCTCGAGGCGGTTTCCGTCAGCGAGGCGGACTGGCGCTCGGTGCGTGCCGCCAGGTCGCGGTTGCCGCTGGCGATCTCGCTGGAGTTGGCAAGTATTTCCGCGCTGCTGTCGCGCACCGTGGCGACGGTGGTCGAGAGGCCCTGCTGCATGGCCGCCAGCGACGAGAAGAGCTTGCCGATTTCATTCTGGCCGCGTGATTCGATGGTTGCTGAAAGATCACCGCTGGCCATGCGCTGGAAGTGTTGCACGATACGGTCCAGCGGCCCGATCAGGTTGGCGCTGACCCCACGGTAGACGACGCCGATCACGATAAGGGCGACGATAAAGACAAGCACGATCACTCGCTGCGCGGTGGTGACTACCGTGCCGAAGTTCTCTGCGCGCTCAGCCCCTTCGGCTTCGACCTGGTGGAAGAAGCCGACGGCGGCCTGGTAGAAGCTGGCGTTATCGGCAGCGGCCCGTTCGCGCAGCGCCTGGTAGGTGGCAAGATCGCCAGTGGCAAGGGCCACGGCCTGCGGCTGCAGGCTGTTCTCCATCATGGCGTTGAAGCTGGCTTCGATGGGGCCTATCAACTCCGCATGTTCGTGGCGGACGGGTAACGCGAGGAAGAGTTCGAACACACCGGCGACTTCTTCTAGCCGCTCATCGAGACGCTGGGCATCGGTGGCCTGGGCGGTGGTGCCTGCGACGGAACTCTCCAACAGCTCTTCATAAACGCCGGCCATGTCGATCCGTACGCCTTGCAGCATCGAATTGGCTCGGTTGAGGGCGGCCTGCTGGCTGACGTTTACCGCACTGAAGGTATCGAAGCTGCGCTGGCTGTGGTTCACCGCGTAGAGCCCCATGGCGCTCAGCGCAATCAACAGGGTGAGAAAGGCGAGCAGGACCAGCGTCCAGCTCATTTTCACGGAAAGATGGCTCAGGCTTTTCATTTGTGGCTCCTGGTGGCCCCGGGGCAGGGCTCGAGTTGCATCGCGATGATGTGAGGCGCTCAGCCTGCCGGTGGGCCGACTGAGCCGACCTCAGCTGTTGCTGGCCTTGCCAGCCGAGCCTTCCTGGCGATGGGAGTCAGCGGCTGCTTCCCGGTCCTGGGTTGTGCTGCAGTTGCTCTCCTCGTCGGCGCGGGCCATCTGTTCTCGCTCGCGCTCCTCGTCGGCCAGGCTGACTCGGGGCAGAACGAGATTGAGGGTAAAGGCGGTAATGGCCGCGACCACGATGGGGGAGCCACCGATCACGCTCTGTATCCACTCGGGGAGCTGGGCTATCGCTTCGGGCACCTGTGAGATACCCAGGCTCAGGGCCAGCGCCAGGCCGACGATGGTCATGTTGCGCGCCGACAGCTCGTCCTTTATCAGCAGCTTGATGCCGGTCATGGTGATCATGCCGAAAACGATGACGGTCGCACCGCCGAGTACCGGGTAGGGGATGGTCGTCACCAGGGCACCGAACTTGGGGCTCAACCCGGCCAGCAGCATGAAGCCGCCGGCAAGCGCCAGGACGAAGCGGCTGATCACGCGGGTCATCGCCACGATGCCGACGTTCTGGCTGAAGGTGGCGGTGGGCAGGGCGCCGAAGAAGGCGCTCAGCGTGGTGGTCAAGCCGTTGCCCAGCAGCCCCCCGGTGAGCTCGCGCGTCTTCAGCTCGCGGTTCATGCCCCCCACCGTGGTGGCCGATAGATCGCCGATGGTCTGCACGGAATTGATCACGCAGATGATCACCATGGCGATGATCGCCGAGGTGTGAAATTCCAGCTCGAAGGGCATGAACCGCGGCACCGCCACCCAGCCGGCATCGGCGACCGCGTCGAAGCTGACCATGCCGAGCAGCAGCGACAGCGTGTAGCCCACCACCATGCCGACGATGATGGCCGAGAGCTTCACCACCCCCCTGCCGAACTGCGAGGCGACCAGTACCGTCGCCAGCGTGACCAGGGCCACCAGCCAGTTGATCGGTTCGCCGAAACCCGGAGCTTCGACGTTACCGCTGCCCGCCATGTAGCGCACCGCGATGTCATACAGCGACAAGCCGATCACCAGCACCACGGTGCCGGCCACCACCGGTGGGAACAGGTGGCGGATGTACTGGATGAAGTAGCCCACCACCATCATGCAGATGCCACCGATCAGCTGGGCACCGAGGATACCGGCCAGGCCGTACTGGCCGCCTACGGCGACCAGGGTGGGCACATAGGCGAAGCCCACCCCGAAGATGGCGGGTAGGCGAGCGCCGAACTTCCAGGCGCCGTAGAGCTGGAAAAGCGTGCTGACGCCGGAGGCCAGCACCGCAATCTGGATCAGCAGTAGCCGCTCTTCCACGCTGGCGCCCACGACCCCTGCAACGATGATCGGCGGCGTGATGACGCCGGCGATCATGGCCAGCACATGCTGAAGCGAGAGGGGCAAGGCCTTGCCCAGGGGCGGCCTGCCGTGAAAGTCAAAGATGGACGTATTGACCTGCTGCTTGGGCATGAGGACTTCCAATCTGTTCTTGGATTTGTAGTACATCTGCTAGCTGTGGTGTCTACAGTATCTTATAAAATTGTATACTAGAAATATTTTTCACATTCAGAGCCGGCATCGCATAAGGAACACCAGCGCACTTGCGTCGCTGGCGATAGGCAGGGCGGGCTTGTTGCAGGGGCTAATGGCAGGGTCTATTGGTGGCAGGGCCTATTGGAAGGGATGACTGGCAGGGGCTGAGTCGGATTTCTCCTTCAGTAACCACGACCCCAGGCCGGCGACAGCGAGCCCCAGGGTGGCGAAGAGCAGGAAGGTGGTGACATGGCCTTCGGCTCCGACAAGCCAGCCGGCCAGCGGAGAGCCGGCAACCTGGCCGACCGAAGTGGCGAGCAGCGGCAGCACCGGGGCGAAAGCGGGCGCCTCGGTCATGATCTGGGTACTCCTGACCAGGTAGAAACCGGTAAGGATCATGTACCCGGCACCGAACAGGGCCGCGGATGACAGGGCGAGAGCGAAGCTTCCGGGATCGATGGCCAATATCGCGAGGCTGACAGACATCACCGTGAGGCCGGCAGCATGGCTCGCAGCCGGCCCGAATCGCGAGATGAGATCCCCGGCGCCGGCACCCGTCAGCCCTCCGATTCCCACCGCCAGCCACATCCAGGCGGTCTGGCTCGACGCGAGCCCCCCGGCGTTGATCACCGCATCGGGGGCAAACACCCAGTAGGCTGCACTCACACACCCCATGCCAATAGCAAGGCCGCTCAGCCGGGCGATACCGAGCCATTGCGCCCGGCTTACCGGCGCGGCGAGCAGGCGGGGGCGCGAGAGTGAGGTGCGCCGGTCATCCCGAGGCAGATAGCAGAAGGCGGCCAGTGCGGCCAGGGCCGCCAGGACGGCGAATCCGGTATAGGCACTGCGCCAGGCCTCCGCCCAGAGCAGCACCGCGGGCATGGCAAGCGCGATCCCCAGGCTGGTGCCCGCATTGATGGTGGCGTTGACGCGTCCGCGCAGGTCGGGCGGTACGACCCGATAGACCGCCTGGGCCATGACCGGCGATGACAGCCCGGTGCTGATCCCGCAGAGCAGCACGCCGGCGGCCAACAGCAGCGATGAAGGTGCCTGGGCGATGGTCATCAGGCCTACCCCGGCCAGGCCGGCGGCCGCCACCCCCGTGCGGTGTACCCCGAGTCGGCGAGTCACCCAAGGCGCGGCGAGAATGGCGAAGACGAAGCTCAGGAAAGGCAGGGCGCCGATTACCCCTGCCATGGTCGCGGAGATTGTCAGTTCGTCGCGCATCGAAGGCAGGAAGAGCCCAAACACGAAGCGGGCCAGGCCGTAGGTGATGGCGATGACCCCGCTTCCGAGGGCTGCCATGCCGAGGGGGGAGAGGGGCCTCATGGGGTCTCGCTCCGGGCCGCTGCGAGCAGGGCATCGACCACCGCTCGAGTGTCGGCCAGGGCCGTCTGCGGGCCCAGCAGGGCCACCGTCGTATTGCTGCCTTCCAGCACCATGAACAGATGTCGCGCCAGGCCGGCGTGGTGGTCCAGGCCATCGCGCACCACGGCGGCTTCCAGGCGTGCCAGCAGATCGGACTTGGCGGCTGCCGCCAGGGCATGGATCTCGGTGCTGTGCTCGGCGAACTCGCCCATCGCCTTGACCATGATGCAGCCATGCTGGCTGTACCGCTCCAGCCAGTGGCCATGTGCGTTGACCAGGGCAGGTGTCACCTCGCCCGGCGAGGCGGAGGCCGCTGCCGCATCGAGGCTGGCCATGAAGCGTTCATGGCGGGCCGACAGAACCGCCGCCACCAGAGCCTCCTTGGAAGCGAAGTGGTTGTAGAGCGTCATGCGTACCACTCCGGCGGCGGCCACGATGAGGTCGATGCCAGTAGCGTGGAAGCCCTGTTCATAGAAGAGTCGCTCGGCCGTGGCGAGCAACTGGTCGCGCTTGGAAGCTGGCATCGGATGCAACTCCTATATAGACCGATATATCTAAATGCAGGCCTATCTAAGTACAGGACACCCGGTGGTGTCAAGCGAGCCCGGCCTGGCCCATTGCTGAGCCTCTTCCAGGGAGATGACAGATACTGCTCATTTTGCGAGCACGGGGATGTGGCGCTGGTCATGAAGCAGCGTGAAATGAAGAGAAGGAGGTTACAGCCAGACAATAAAATGGGCCGCTTTCCCGGGAAAGCGGCCCTGCACGTTACCACTTACTTATCAAGCAATCAGCATTACTTATCCGACGTGCTGGCCGACTTCTTGCTGTTGTCGGCCTGCCGCTGGCTTTTCTGTTGAGCATCGCTCATTTCTTCCTTGCCCTTCTGGAAGTGGCTCTCTACTTGAGCCTTCCCTTTCTGCATGTTTTCTTCGAGCTGCTTGCTGCCTGACTGCATGCTCTCAGACGTCAGTTGCTGGGTCTCCTTCAGGTAATCCTGACTCAAGGCCTGGATCCTGTCAGCGTCTTCTTTCATCTGCTCACTCAATTCCCGGACAGCTTGCTGTTGCTGTTCGATTACCTGCCGAAAACTGTCGGAATCCTTCACTTCAAGCCAGGAGCGGGATTGCGCCAGATTCTTGTCTGCAAAGGCGCGAACGGAATCGAACTGAACTGAGAAGAGTTTCTCAAAGTAATCAGTAGTCAGTACTCCGTAAGCACGCACCGGCTCCAAAACGGCATTGTCGAATTGCCTCTTGGTATTTTCGCTGCTCCGATCGCTAGACTGGTTGGCATCTGACTTGGTTTTTTCAGCACTCATGTAATCTCTCCTTGTCTTGTAACAAACAAGTGAAGTAATAAATAAAATTTGCAATTCAGCAAGTCGGTCCTCAACAAGCTGATGCTGATGTCGCCTGTTTGTGTAGAATCCTTCTCGGGCTGAAAGCTACGGCTACAACACTCCAACTATAAACAGTCAAAGAGAGTATTTCTGTGCGGTAGCACACCCAACGACATCCAAATCAGCGTTATTCAGCACTAGGCATTGTCCGAAAACTGTCTACACACGGTCATATTTCGTAAAAATCAGGTCAAAGTACTAGCCTTGGCCATCGCTCGCCGATTTTTTAGACAGTGCCTAGGGCTTGGAATAAGGGCCCGCGTTAGATCGCGAGCCCTGTAGGTACTTGCGGAGAGGGGGCTTAGGCGACTCCCGGCTCCCGGAAGTGATGCCAGGCATGGTGGTAGAGCACGCCGGCATAGCCGTTGCGCTGAATGATCTTGAGGATCTTCGCGGGATTTTCGTCATCCAGGGCCTTGTGCAGTTTCGCCCGCTGCTCGTCATCGAGGGCCTCGTACCAATGGTAGGGCTTGCCCTGGGCATGACCATCCTCGGCCTTGCGCATCAGGTCAATCTCGATGCGCCCGCCATGTCGGTAGAGGATATCGTAGCCCTCTTGAACCTGGGTCGAAGGCACGTCGCACGGCTTTTCGAGACCTTCCAGCACGTTGTAGTAATAATAGCTCAGCGGTTGCATGTGGCTCCTCCAGCGGTATGCCGTTGCTTATCTTGCCAACCTGTTCTCCATCCTGCCTGAGACAAGGCGGAGAGCTCAATTGAAAAATGCGCGCCATTCGCACGCCCGCTCACCCCTCCCGGGTGTGCAACGGCATTGCGGCTTGACGAGTGCTGGATAGTGCTTCTCCTCGACAAGGGCCTGGTCCAGGTCGGCGATCAGGTCCACCATCAGCGCCGGCAAGGCGAAGGCGCAGTCTCGATTTCACTCGGTCAGTTTGGCGGCTCAGTGGCCGGCCGGGCGAGGAACGCGCAGCCCCAGCTTGTGCGCCACTTCGAAGGTGACGAAGATCGGGCCGATCAGCAGAAAGACCAGGTCTTCGATGAAGGATGGCTTCTTGCCTTCCACCTTGTGGCCCCACACCTGCGCCGCCCAAGACGCAACCCAGGTGATCAGCGATATCCAGATCAGCGACCACCCCGCACCCTGGATGGCGAGGATGCCCCCTACGGAAAGGGCGAACCAGGCGACCATCATCAGCAATACGCCGAAGGAGAGGCGCAGGTAGACCAGACCGGCCAGCACGCCCAGCAGGGTGGCCCCGTTGACCCACTCGGCCGCTCCGGTTTCCAGGCCCAGCCAGCGGCCAATCGGCACCAGCCATAGCAAGCCCAGGGTGGAGAACAGGATTGCCGGCACACAGGCGATATGCACCCACTGGTTCACCGGATGGCGATGGCTCTCGCCGTAGTCGTCGAGAAATTGCTGCAGGCTACGCATGGTCTTGCCCTCGTTATACTCGGAAGCCTCTGAGTCATTCTAGACTTTTGCATGGCCTTGCCGTGGGGTATGTGCAGCCGGGTCGGTACGGCACCACCCAGGTTCAACGCAGCACGAAGCGCAGCAGCCACTCTGCCATCCTGCCGAATGGCGGACGCAGCAGCGTCGCTACATTGCAGCGGCCTTGCACGTAGATACCCTTGGCATGGCTCAGCCGGCGGAAACCTTCTATGCCGTGATAGGCGCCGATGCCACTCGCGCCGACGCCGCCAAACGGCAGGTCGTCCTGGGCGATGTGCATGAGCGTGCCGTTGATGGTCACATTGCCCGACGTCGTGCCGTCGAGTACCTGGCGCTGCGCCGCCTTGTCGTGTCCGAAGTAGTAGAGCGCCAGCGGGCGGGGGAGCGCCTCGACAAAGTCGATAGCCTCATCGAGCGTGCGGTAGGGGAACACCAGCAGGATCGGCCCGAAGATCTCCTCATGGGCGATGGTCATGTCGTCGGTGACGCCGAGTACCACCGTAGGGCGCATGGCGCGGGGATTCGCACCCGGCGCCTCGCGGCCGATCTCGCGTACCGTCGCGCCCTTGGTGCGGGCATCCTCCAGCAGGCCGTTCAGGCGGGCCAGGTGCCGGTCGTTGATCACCCAGGTGTAGTCCTCGCTCGCCGGTCCGTCGGGGTAGGCGGCGGCCACGGCCGCCTCGTAACGGGTGAGGAACCCGGCAAGGTCATCCTCATGGACGAGGGCATAGTCGGGCGCGATGCAGGTCTGGCCACCGCTCACCAGCTTGCCGAACACGATCCCGGTGCAGGCATGGTCGAGTGGATGACCTTTCTCGACGATCACGGGCGACTTGCCGCCCAGCTCCAGCGTCACCGGCACCAGGTGCTTGCTGGCCGCCTGCATGACCTTGCGTCCGACCGCCGTGCTGCCGGTGAAGACCAGATGATCGAATGGCAGGGCGGAGAAGGCAGCGCCAACCGCTGCATCGCCGTTGACCACCGCCACCTGTTCCGCCGAAAACAGCGCGCCGAGTAACTCCTCGAGCAGCGCGTTGATCGTCGGGGTGAATTCCGACAGTTTCAACATCACCCGGTTGCCGGCCGCGAGCGCCGTTGCCAGCGGCATCAAGGCGAGCACGAGAGGGTAATTCCACGGCGCCATGACCCCGACGACCCCCAGCGGCTGGTACTCCACCCGTGCCGAGCCGAACTGCAGGTGAATGGCCACATGGCGCTTTTCCGGGCGCATCATGCGGCGCAGGCGCTTGTGCAGATAGTCGATCCCGCTGATCGTGCTCCCGAGCTCCATGATGCTGGTCTCGTGGCGTGAACGATGACCGAAATCGGCGTTGATGGCCTCTTCCAGCCGGGTGCGGCTCTCGATCAGCGCGGCGCGCAGGCGTGAAAGATCGGCGCGGCGTTCGGCGAGTGATGGCGCTCCGTCCCGGCGATAGGCCGCACGCTGAGCGGTGAGCAACGGAGCCAGGTTGACGGCAGGCTCAGAGGTCATGTGATAACTCCTTATATCGCCACCAAGGCGCGGCAGCACCCTTGCAGTCCGCTCGATGCGTCAGTACTACCACAGTATCCCCATCGAGGCTGATCTGCCTCCCGAGCAACGTCAGATCCGTATGGTTCTTGCCGAAGCTGGCCGCAGAGATACTGTTCATTTGAACGGGGAGTGATCCGCAGTGCATTGGTAGCTTTATCACAAGTGCGCTGCCGCTGAAGAGCGCACTTACCGGCCAATAACAATGAGGAGTGTAAGATGGCGTTTTCAGCTCTTTCATCTACAGGCGCCCGTTGGACCACCAGTCTTATGGGTGGTGGTCTGCTGGTGGCAGTGATGGCGCCAGCCAGTGCCGACCCGCTCGAGGAGCGAATGCCCCCGGGTATGCTGATCGAGATGGTGGACCCGACGCTCTGTTCGCCGCCGCCAGAGGAGATGTCCGATGCCGAGATCATCGCCATGCTCGATAGCGACGATCCGCAGATGGCGCCCCCCATCGTCGGCGCCTGGGAGCGACAGGACGAGCGCTGGCGCGTTTACGGCCAGGGCTGGTTCAACGACAGCAGCAGCGGACTGGTTGTTGGCACCATGCTCATGCTGAGAAGCGAAGGCGACGAACTGCAGTACCTGTGCATGGTGCTGTCACCCCATGCTGAGACCGCGATGGTGGAAGGTGAGGCAGCCTTGGTAGGTCCGGACGTCGAGACCATCGATGGCGATACCTTCATGGCGATGGGAATACTGGGAGAACGTCGCGAAGGACTGGGTGAGGTGCTGGCCGATGCCGGAAGCGTTCACTTCGAGCAGGCGGCAGAGGATACCCTGGAATGGCGCCTGACCTTCGATGGCCGCCTGACAGGGATAGATGAGCAGCCGCAGGAAGGAACCGAGATATCCCTGAGGCTAGAGGGCGAGCTGAGCCGGGACTCCTCGATGCGGGTTGTCGACTGGGGGCGTGACGATCTAGTGGATGCCTCCGCGCCAAGCGTCAGCGAGGAAGAGCTGGCTGAGGTGAAGGCGCTGTTCATGGAGGATATGCGCCTGGAGGTGGAGCCGGTCGTGACGCCGGACAACAATGATATTGTGCAGCGCACCGTCTATCGCTACGACTACGACACCTTTGCCTCGCTCTCCGACGACAGTGGTTGGCGGAGCACTCGTGAGCATTTCTTCTACCAGGATGGTGATCGACTGCGGCCCTTCCAGCGTCCCTCAAGCGATACGGACCTGAGTGCCTTCTTCGGCGGCTTGCTCGACCCCGGCTTCGTGCTCGACGAGGCCACCGCCGACGACTTCCGCGAGTTGTTGATGACCCTGACTGGCGAGGACTTCTTCGAGGAGGAGGACGTAAAACTGGACAACATCATCAACTTCCGCCCCGACGAGTGGATTTTCTTCACCGGCACCTTCTTCGATCACTACAAGGCCTTTGTGGTCTACACCGACGATGACGGGCACCCGGATAAGGTGCTGTATCGACTTAAGCAGCAGCCGACATCCTGATGTCCTTGCTCCAGTTCACCTAGCCGGGTGGTGTGGGCCATCGGGACGCTGGCACCGCCCTTTAACTTCTGCCGGCCGCCTCGAGAATCCCCTGGCGCAGTGCCTCGGGCGGTTGGGCGCCCGACAGGCCGGTGGTGCCGTTGAAGATGAAGGTGGGCACACCGCTCACTCCCAGGCGCCGAGCCTCGTCGAGGCCGGCTTTTACCTCGGCCCGGCCCTGGTCGCTGGCGAGAAAGGCGGGGATGTCGATATCCGCTAGCCCGCCGGCTCGTGCGGCGTTGGCCAGTACCGCGCTGTCACCGATGTCCTCACCCTCGATGAAGTAGCACCGGAAGAGCGCGCCGACCACCGCCGACTGGACGCCATGTTCCCCGGCGAGCCAGATCAGCCGGTGGGCGTCGAAGGTATTGGGCGTTCGCGTCATGCGCTCGTGGTGGATCGTGATGCCGGCCTGTTCGGCAGCGGCCTCCACCTGGGCGTCGAGCGCCCGGGAGCGCTCCCAGGAGCCGAACTTGGCGGTACGGTAGTCACGCCGCGGCAGGCCCTCGGCGGGCATGTCGGGGTTGAGCTCGAAGGGGTGCCAGGCCACCGATACGCTGAATTCCTCGGGCAGTTCGGCCAGGGCGAGGTCGAGGTGGCGTTTGCCGATGAAGCACCATGGGCAGATGGCATCGGAGATCACGGTGATGTCGACGTGGGGCATGGTCGCTGAGCCATTGGGTAGGGTTCCCTCGAACCCTACCATCTCAAGGTCGTGATTGACGCCTCCTTAACGCAGCGGGGCACCTGACGCAGGCTGAGTTGGAAGCACTGCGAGACATCGGGGGTCGCAAGGCTATCTGCTGGGGACTTGCGCTACCCCATGTTAGGCTATGCCTAGAGCGGTGAATTGAACCAGAGAGAAACCTCGACGTTTCTGAGGGATCGGGACATGAACAGAACCAAGACCTTGCAACTATTACGAGATCACCTGACGACGCTGTCCAGCGAATACGGCGTAACCTCGTTGGCACTTTTTGGTTCCATGTCTCGCGATGAGGCCCGTGAAGACAGCGATATCGATATCCTGGTGAGCTTTGATGGCCCAGCGACCTCGGCTCGTTATTTCGGGGTGCAGTTCTACCTGGAGGACCTGCTGGGCCATCCAGTGGACCTGGTGACTGACAAGGCGCTACGTCCTGAACTCAGGCCCTATATCGAGCGTGAGGCTGTACGTGTCTGAAGCCCGCACCATGCGCGAATGGCGCTTCTACATCGTTGACATGATCGGCTTTGCCGAGAAAATCCTGTCCTATACGGAAGGCCTGGATCAGGATAGCTTCACCGCCCACGACCTTACCTACGACGCTACATTGCGTAATCTTGAGCTGATCGGCGAAGCGGCAACCCGCATTCCCGAAGAGGTTCGTCAGCAGTATCCGGATATCCCCTGGCGGATGATCGTTGCTACCAGGAATCGCCTTATTCATGCCTATCTGGGTATTGATGACGATACCGTATGGAGCATCATCCAGGACAATATCCCCGAGTTGCTGGAGCAATTACGTGTAATCAAAGCTCAGCAAGCAGGCGAGTAATGCAAGTGTCGCCGTTCTTCTCAACCCAGCCGTCCTGATTCCGCTAGCGCTCAACGCGCCAACAGGCCACCGGCTATCGCCTTACCCAGGCGGTCGACGGCGTCGGCCAGCTTCTCGTCGATGACATGCAGATACTCCGTCCAGTCGTCGACGTGGTGCAGCTCCGCCTTGCCGTCCGAAATGCCGCGCAGCACGACCAGCGGCACGTCGAAGCGCATGCAGGCTCGCAGGCAGGCGTAGCTCTCCATGTCCACCATCTCGGCGGCGATGGCGTCATAGGCCGAGCCTGAGACGATATTGGCGCCGGTCGAGAGCGTGGTCTCGCGAATGCCGGGAATGCGCAGTGGCAGCGGGAGCGTCGCCGGCAGGTCGAGAAAGGGCGTGACGCCCTTCTCGAAGCCCAGCGGCGTGGCATCCATGTCGCGGTAGGAGACAGAAGTCGCCTGATAGATCTCGGTCTGCTCCAGCACCCGGCTGCCCGCCGAGCCCAGCGACACCACCAGATCCGGCAGATGCCCGCGTTGGGCCAGGGCTGCAAGAGCAGCGGTAAGCTCGACGGCCGCCTCCACGGGGCCCACGCCACTTATGAGCGGTGTGAAACGCTGCTTGAGATGCGGGCCGTATTCGGCGTTGGCAGCCATCGCGAAGAGGATGTTGTGGCCGCCCAGTTGCGTCAGTGGTGGCGTGTGCTGAGCCGCGCTCATGCTTCGATCCTCATCTTTGCCTCAGGCATCGCTCGCGTTGCCGACCGTCTGGATGACCTCGAACCCTTCGAAGTTCGGCGGGCCCAGGTAGAGCCCCTCGCGCTTGCTCTGACCGGCGTTGGCATGCGCTGCGCGGAACGCCTCGGAGTGCGTCCAGGCCTCGAAGTCCTCGCGCGAGCGCCAGATGGTGTGAGAGGCGTAGAGCACGTGGTCCTCCTTCTCGGGGCCGCGCAGCATATGAAACTCGACGAAACCGGGCAGGCCCTGCAGGTGGCTCTCCCGCTCCAGCCAGATCTGCTCGAACTCCTCCACTCTCTCGGGGTTGACCCGAAAACGGTTCATGGCGATGAACACGATAATGCTCCTTGCGGTCAGGCGGCTGATGGTGACCGTTTGACGATGACACCTTCGCCGATGAGGGGCAAGATCACCTCCATTCGCTGGGCTACGCTACCAGCACGGTGAACCGTTCATTAGTAATGGGAGGCGAACCATGGCCAAGCGCTTCAAGGTAGGCGACCACGTCAAATGGAACTCCGAGGCGGGGCACGTCAGCGGGAAGATCATCCGCGTGCATACCAAGGACACGGAGTACAAGGGACACAAGCGCCATGCCAGCGAAGAGGAACCGCAGTACGAGATCAATAGCGACAAGACCGATCACATCGCCATGCACAAGGACTCGGCGCTGACCAAGATCGATGAATAGCGAAGTTATTGCTGAGGCGCCTGGGTCATGACTGCGTATATCCCTCCAGCGCGAAGGGGTTAAGAAACTGCCTGCCCCAGAGGAAGGCACGATCGACCGGGCTAAACTCGGCTTCATCGCACACGCTGTCCCACTGGTCGCGGATCGTGGCGAGTTGATGATCGATGATCGCTTTGGCTTGCATTTGGGTCAGGCCAAGTTGCTCTGCCGCTGCCAGGCAGTGGACAAGCTGGCTGCGCCTCTCCTGCCCGTGCAGCAACATCGCTTGCGAGGCTTCGCCGCCGGTTCGTGATTGCGGGCAAATGTCATAAGCCGGTGTCAGTCGATAGGTCTCGCCATCCCAGAAGGCGGCATGGTTGCGCGCGTGATCATCGGTATTGCCGCACAGCACGTTGAAGACGATGCGTCCGAATAGCTCGCGTAGTGATTGGTCGGGCGCGTCGAACTCCGCGCGAATGCGATGGGCGAGGTCTTCATAGCTGGCATAGCGAGCCGCCATCTCATCCAGGCCCAGCAGTGTGAGGGCCGACAGCACGATCTTTCTGGACCATCCGCCAGCGATTCTCATCCTGTCGAAGCGCTCCACCAGCAGTACGTCCTTGCCCAGCGAACGGGTCATTTCCACGGGGGCCACGTCGAGCCCTACCAGCTTGGCAAGTCGCATGGCAACGAATTCCGCCTTAACCACGCTATAGAGGTCGGTGCTGGATGAGAACTTGGCCACCAGCTTGCGATTTCGGTCATTCAGCAGGGCCTGGGGGCGGGCACCGCCGATGCTGCTGCCGTGCTGGATTGCCTGTTCTAGAGCGGGGGGTAGAGGTTCTCCTGCATCGACATAGGCGGAGGCTTCCTGCAATTCCGCCAAGGTGGCGTCCTGATGCTCCCGTGGCTGGTATTCGGTGGGTGAGAGCTGGAAGTCGAGCGCGCCGATCCGATCCGACCCGGACTCAAGCAAGTACACCATCTCGTTGAAGTCGACCTCAGCGGCGCTATCGCCTGACTTGCCGGTCAGGCGGTTGATGATGACACGGCGCCCCCAGGCGTCTGGTGAGGCGTCGCGCAGGCAGGAAGGCAGCGTGCCGTCGGCCTGTTCCTGGCTACCTGGCCGCAGGGGAAGCTCGCGGGGAAAAAGACCGATGGCGTCGTCGCGTGCGAGATAGCGTCGGCCATAGGCAAAGCGATAACGGTCCTGGTCGTCGCGCTCCACGAGACCGGCAGCGACTGGCATCGTCTGGCCGGGCAGCCAGACCCAGACATAGGCGCGTTGGCTAGAAGTCATCGTCGATGGGCTCTTGCTGCTGTCGGTTGACGCGCTTGGGCAGCAACGTCAGCCGCTCCAACTGGGTGGCTTGCTCGCGCCGTAGGGTGTCGACGTTGTCGGTGAAAAGCGAGACACCGACCAGCGCGGCTGCTTCGAAGTAGGTACCGATAGCCACCCGGGGAGATCCTTTGGCCACTTGCCGGATCGTGACCACGCCGACGCCCACCCGCTCGGCGAGTTCGTCTCGGGTCCAACCCTTGCGTAGCCGCCCCTCCTCGATCAAGCCGGCGAACAGGCGCAACGAGAGGGAAGCTTGGGGGCAGAGGGTGACATGTCTGGTTTTCATTCCGACAGTATAGTGTCGGTTTATGGCATTATCGATAATTTAATGTCACTGCCGCTCACCTTGCACCAGCTGTGCCGCTTTCGCTATCAAGCTGTCCTGATTCCGCTAGCGCTCAGCGCGCCAACAGGCCACCGGTTATCGCCTCACCCAGGCGGTCGACGGCGGGGGCGAGGATCTTGGTATAGGGTAAGCGGCAGTCGAGCGCAACAGCGTGCTCAACCCCACATCGTCACCAGGAAGATCCTTGATGCTGAATCCCCGTGCGCTTGCCTACCTGAACGAAGTGATTCGTCGCGGCTCGTTGCGACGCGCTGCTGCTCACCTGAATATCGATCCCTCGGCCATCAGTCGCCAGCTCAAGCAGCTCGAGGAAGACCTGGGCGTGCGGGTATGCGAGCGCTATGGCGGCGGCATGCGCACCACGGCAGCCGGCAAGCTGCTGGTTAAGCATTTTCACGCGCAGCGCTCCGCGGAGGAGGCGGTGTTATCGCAGTTGGTTGCCTTGCAAGGCGTGGCCCGTGGTGAGGTGCGCATTGCCGTTGGTGAAGGCTTTATTGCCGATCTCATCGACGCCCCGATGAATGCCTTCATGAACGCCTTTCCCGGCATCGAGGTGGAAATCCGCATGGCCGGTGTCAATGAGGCCATGTCGCTGCTGAAGGACAGCGAGGTGGACCTTGCCTTGCTTTATGCCCCGCCCGTCGATCCATCGCTTCACTGTCATGTCGAGACGCGTCAGCCACTGGATCTGATCGTTCCCCCCGACCACCCCCTCCTGGAACTGGTGCGTCCTCTAACGTTACGGGATTTGGCGAACTGGCCACTGGCCCTGATGGACAACCCCTTCGGGATGCGCCAGATGGTCAACATGGTGGCCCATCAGGAGCGTGTGCACCTCAAGGCCAGGTTGCATACCAATTCGGTGGCGGTGCTGAAAAACTTCGTTCGATCCGGCATCGGGGTGACCTTCATGCCGGAACTGTCGGTGCTGGATGAAATTCAGCGCGATGAAATTCGGCACCTGCCCTTGTCGTATCCCATCATGAGCGAGGCGCGGGCCCAGATAGTGAGCCTGGACGGACGCGAGCTGAGCGTGGCCGCTCAAACCTGCCTGACCCACCTCAGCCAGGGGATGCGGTTCTTCCGCGGCGATGCGCCAAGGCTGTTGGCCGAGCAGGCCTGATCGTTGCTTTTTTAACAACGCTTTGGGTATTGCATAGTCAACGGATCAATTCATACCCTGCTAATGTCTTTCCAATAACAAGGAGCTTGTCGATGACCGTCTCGAAGCCTTTTCCGCTGACTGCCCTGGCGTCTGCCTGCCTGCTGGGCAGCGTGCTGCTCACCGGCCAGGCCATGGCCGCGACCACCATCAACCTGAGCTACAACGGCGCACCCGATCCCGACAAGAACGCCGTGCACGTCTTTGCCACCAACCTCAAGGAGCTGGTAGAAGACAAGACCGGTGGCGAAATCCAGTTGGAACTCTATCCCAACAGCATGCTGGGGGAAGAAGAGGACCGCATGGAGCAGACCATGAATACGCCCAAGCTGAACGTGGCGTCGTTCGCAGGCGTCTCCCCGCTGGTCGATGAAATCTTCGTCAGTGCGATTCCGTTCCTGTTCGATGACTTCGACGACGCTCGTGCCTTCTTCGATGAGGGCGACTACTGGCGTGAGGTCGAGGCGACGCTCAAAGAGCGTGCCGGTGTCGATATGCTGGCGGTGGTAGAGGAGGGGGGCTTCCTGGCCTTCACCAATAACGAGAAGCCGATCACCCATCCCGATGATTTCGAGGGGCTACGTTTCCGTGCCATGGATCCCAGCCAGGTCGCCCTGTACGAATCCTTCGGGGCATCTGGCACACCGATTCCCTGGACCGAAGTGTACATGTCGCTGCGCACCGGCGTGGCCGACGGCCAGATGAACCCGCCGATGTACATCATCCTGGGCAGCCTCTACGAGGTGCAGGACTACCTGACGCTGGCCAACATCCAGTACTCCAACCAGTTCCTGGTCGGCAACAGCCAGATGATCGAAGGCTGGGAGGACGACGTGCGTGACGCCTTCATGGAAGCCGTTGCCGAGGCCAACCATAACGCCCGCGTTCACAACGAGTCGCAGGTGGAGGAGCGTATCGCCTTCCTCGAAGAGCAGGGCATGGAGGTGATCCGCCCCTCAGAGGACGATCTGGCAGCCTTCCGTGACATTGGCCAGCCGGCCTACCTTGAGTGGCTGGCCGAACGTGGCATCGAGCAGCGCTGGATCGACATGGCGCTCGAGGACGCCGGCATGAGCCACCTGATCGACTGATTCCAGCGGGTTTCCTTCGGGGCCGGGCACTCGGCCCCTTTTCACCACAGGACCTTTCCATGTCGTCACTGCGCCATCGCGTGCTGGCGATCAGCCGACCTTTGTCGCTGACAATCGCCGCCAGCCTGCTGCTGATCAACCTGGGCGTCATCCTCTTTGGCGTCTTCATGCGCTACTTCGCCGGTGGCGCACCGATCTGGACCGATGAACTCGCCCGGTTTCTCATCATCGGCACCGTCATGCTCGCCGCTGGTGCTGTCTGGGTAGAGGGGGGCCATATGCGTGTCGCGCTGATCGAGCGACTGCTGCCGCCTGCTCTGACTCGCCTGCTGAATATCTACCAGTGGCTGCTGACCCTTGGCATTGCGCTGGGAGGCGCCTGGGTCAGCTACCGCTACGCCCACTCTGTCAGCATGTTCACCACCTCGGGGCTGGGCGTCAGCCGCACGGTACCGCTCATGTCGCTGCCCATCGGCTTTGCCCTGCTGGCCTGGCATGTGCTCTGGTATGGCCCCGCTCCCCTGCGGGTCGCGACGGAGGACGCCGCATCATGATCCTGACCATGCTGGTAGTATTTCTGGGCCATGTGCTGCTCGGCCTGCCCTTGTTCATCGCGCTGCTGACGACGGCGCTGGTCGGCTTCTTCTTCGTCGACCCGAGCATGATCCCGCGCATGATGCCTCAGCAGTTTTTTGGGGGCATCAATGTCTTCTCGCTGATGGCGATTCCACTGTTCATCCTGGCGGGTAACCTGATGAACGTCAGTGGGCTGACCGAGCGCCTGATGGGGTTGGCCCGCCTGCTGGTGGGGCACTTCCGCGGGGGCATGGGGCACGTCAACGTCGTCTCCAGCGTGTTCTTTGCCGGCGTCAATGGGTCGGCGGTGGCCGACACCTCGGCGCTGGGCTCGCTGCTGGTACCGGCCATGGAACGTGAAGGCTACTCGCGCGCCTTCGCGGCTGGTCTCACGGCGGGCAGCTCGCTGATCGGGCCCATCATTCCTCCCAGTATCTTCATGATTCTCTACGCGTCGCTGACCAACACCTCGGTGGGGGACCTGTTCCTGGCCGGGGTGATCCCGGGCCTGCTGCTGGGAGTGGCGTTCATGACAATGAACGCCTGGTATGCGTGGCGCAACGGCCTGCCGAAGCGCGGCCAGTTGCCGAAGGCCAAGGAGCTGGGTCTGGCAGCGGTCGCCGCCCTGCCGGCACTGGTGGCGCCATTCATCATCGTGGCGGGCATCGTCATGGGCTTTGTCACACCGACCGAGTCGGGTGCCTTGACCGCCCTGTATGTCGCGCTGTGTGGCATCGTGCTGGGAGGGCTCAGGCTGCCTCAATTCTGGCAGGCGATTGTCGATACCTCGCGTCTCACCTCGGCGATCTTCCTGATCATGGCGGCATCGGCCACCATCAGCTGGCTACTCTCCTACGCCCAGGTACCGGCGCAGTTCGTCTCACTGCTCTCGCCCTATATCGATAACGCCTTCTTGATCCTGCTGATGCTCAGCGGCATCACCTTCATCACCGGGATGTTCATGGAGGAGGTCTCGTCGCTGATGCTGCTCACGCCGATCTTTACGCCGGTCGCCATGATGGCCGGGATCGACCCCGTGCATCTGGGCATCGTCATAACGCTCAACATTACCATCGCCCTGATCACGCCACCCATGGGGGCCTGCGTGTTCGTGGCAGCGGCAGTCAGCCGGCTGGAGATCGTCTCGCTGTTTCGGACCATCTGGCCGTTCGTGTTGACGGCCATCGCGGTCCAACTGCTGCTGATCCTGTTCCCGCCGCTCACCTTGTGGCTGCCTAATGTCCTTGGATAAGACCATGCCGACCTCCAACTCCCCAACTGCCGACGGCATCCCATTGCACAGGGTCCCCAGCCTGGACGCTCCCGAGTGGGAGCGTGTGTCGGCGCTCCCGATCACCGAATGCGGTGAGCGTCTCATTCCGATGAGTCTCGCACCCGAACCCATCAAGGTATTCCCCGCCTATGCTCGCTTGGGCATCCCCGGCGCCGTGCCCGAGTGCTTCGTGCGCGAAGGGGTCTATCGGGCGCTGCTTCAGGCCGCCCGGCGGCTACCCGAGGGAATCGGCATGGTGGTGCTCGATGGCTGGCGGCCGTGGCGCGTGCAGCAGTATCTGTTCGATACGCTGCATGAAGCGATCCACCATCATCATCCGTCTCTCGACGAGGGTGAGCTCATGGTGCGTACGCGTGAGTTCGTGTCGCTGCCGAGTCGCGACCCGCTGGCGCCGAGCCCGCATCTGACCGGCGGCGCCGTGGATGTCACCCTCTGCGATGCCGACGGCATGCCCCTCGACATGGGCACGCAGTTCGACGAGGCCATTCCGGCCTCGCATACCGATCACCTCGAGACGCTGAAGGCTCCGAGCGCGGCACAGCGCCAGGCGCGTGACAACCGCCGTCTGCTCTACCACGTGATGCATGAAGCGGGTTTTACCAACCTGCCCAGCGAGTGGTGGCACTACGATTTCGGCGATCAGCTCTGGGCCCACTACAGTGGGGGCGGTGTCGCCCGTTACGGCCCGGCCGAGCTCGACACGATCGAAAACCGCTGGCGCCGGCAGTTTGCAGATGGGTAGCGTTTACCATCAGCGACGATCATTCGTGACCCCTCGCGTGATAGCTAAGACTTGACCGCGGTGAAGCGAGCTGCGAGGTTTTGCCCATCGCACTATGAGGTGAACGCAAGGCATCATCCATTAATCCAACTGGCCTGGCAGCGTCTTGCCTGGCGCGCTTTTCAGCATGCCGGTGCCAACGACCACCGCTTTTCCAGCAATCCGAATCACCCAGTCACTCCCATCGAAGCCGGCGCTGGCAAAGATCTGGCTAGGCCGCCCCATCTCGACGCCCTGGTGAATGTCCCAGCGGTACGAGCCGGTTGTTCCGCTGCTGACGGCCAGATGGCCAGCCAGGGCTGAGGCGGCACTGCCGGTAGCGGGGTCTTCACGCCTGCCGCCCTGGCCTGAGAACATCCGGGTCCGGATGGAACCCTCATCACTGCTGGTATTTTCCGTCACGTACAGGTAGATCTGAGCGAAGCCGCTAGGTGTTATCCACTCTGACCAGACATGGGCCGAGGGCTGCGCCCGCCTCAACGCTTCGAGCGAATCGAGTTCGATCAAATGGTAAGGCAGCCCTGCAGGTGGCTCTCCCGCTCCAGCCAGATCTGCTCGAACTCCTCCACTCTCTCGGGGTTGACCCGAAAACGGTTCATGGCGATGAACACGATAATGCTCCTTGCGGTCAGGCGGCTGATGGTGACCGTTTGACGATGACACCGACGTCGACAAGGGGCAAGGGCATCGGCATTCACCGCGAAAGTGGCGCTCGATACTGAAACGGGTATCGTAAGCGAAAGCCACCGGGGAGAAGAGGCCGATGCTCAAGGGAAGCTGCCTGTGCGGCAAGGTCCGCTACGAAGTCAGCGGAGAAATTGATGAAGTTTCGATGTGCCACTGCAAGCAGTGCCAGAAGGCCCAGGGCTCCGCCTTCGCCGCCGTGGCGCCGATCCGCTCGGCCGACTTTCGCATCACCCAGGGTGCGGAATACCTCAAGCAGTACCGCGCCACGTCCAACAAGGCGCGGGTGTTCTGCGCCGAATGCGGCAGTCCGCTCTACAGCGCCCGAGACGACCGACCCGAAGCCAAGCGGCTACGGCTGGGTACCCTGGATACGCCGATATCACCCAGCAAGCGCTACCACGCCTGGGTCTCGTCCAAGGCGGAGTGGTTCGATCTCGAAGACGCGCTGCCGAAGTACCCTGAATCCTCCCGTTGAACCCGCAGGGTGCCAGCACAGGCGTTCAATATATCGAGCTGGACTGCCAGCAGTTGCCTCGGCATAGTGCTGTTTGGCGGGTCTGGCAGTGAAATATTTGCGACACGGGCGACAGCTCCAGACCGGTGTCCGGTACCTCCGGACAATATCCCAGGAGGCAGTTTTATCGCGATCATGGAGCGGTGAGCGATTACTCAATGGTGGGTGAGCGAGTATGGCGGTGCCATAAAGGATACCGACGGCAACGTGATCTACCTGGAAGGCGTTGTGACGGACATTCAGTCGCGCAAGCAGAACGAAGAACAGTTGACGGCGCTTAGCAGGAACATGGCCAAGGAGACTGAACAGATCGTCAGCGCATTGAAAATGCTGCAGCTGCTGAGCATCAATGCAGGTATCGAGGCGGCGCGTGCCGGTGAGGCGGGCAAGGGTTTTCCGTCGTGGCAGATATGACGACACCAGCAGCTCAGCGAAAACGATCACCGACCTGATGAAGCGGCTGGACCAGTTGAAGATGTAACGTACCCATTGTCCCGCCGCGGCCAGGGACGGTCGCCGGCTCTGGATGCACTCCAACGCTGGCGCAACGCCAGTTGGCGACACTTGCCAGGCCAGGTGGTTACTGTAAAGGTAGTGAAAATATCGCCGCGGATGATCCCATGGCTGTTGAACCCCCTCAGCAGACACTGCAATCCTTCCACGATGCCCTCATGAGGCATCCGCTGATTCGCGAGCTGTGGAATCACTTCCCCGAGAACATGTTCCTGGTACGTGTCGAGGACGACGGCCACTTCACGGTCGAGGCAGCCAACCCCGCACAGCTCGACACCGTTGGCCGTGAGTGCCTGGGCCAGCCGCTGCCGGCGTTCATGCCCGCTGCTTCGGCCGAGGCGATCTATACGCGCTATCGCGAATGCGTGGCGCGGGACAAGCCGATGCGCTATCAAGAGCATGCCGTCTTCTTCGACGAGCATGGCAACGAGCAGTACGGCTACTGGCTGACGCTGATCGTGCCGCTGCACAATGCTGCCGAAGATCCGCAGCGCGTCACCCATATTTTTGGCATCTCTCAAGACGTGACCGAGCTGCACCAGGCCCGGGAAGCGCTTGAACGCCACAACCAGGCGCTGGAAGCTCGCGTGGAGCAGCGCACCGCGGAGTTGCAGCACGCCAACCGCGAGCTCAGGCTGCTCAATGCCCAGCTCGAGGAGATGGCGACCCGCGATTTCCTTACCGGCTGCTACAACCGCCGACATATCGAGACCCTGGGCCAGCGCGAAATTGAACGGGCAAGGCGCTATGACACTTCGCTCAGCGTATTGATGGTCGACCTCGACGCCTTCAAGCAGGTCAACGACACCCAAGGCCACGACGCCGGGGACGCTGCGCTCAAGTGCGTTGCCGCGAGCCTGCAGAACGCCTTGCGTGCAAACGACCTGCTGGGCCGCTTCGGTGGCGATGAATTTCTGATCCTGCTGCCCGAGAGCAACAATGAAGACGCTCGCGTCGCCGCCAAGCGCCTGCAGCAGCTGACGCACGAGCAGACCGACATCACGATCAGCGTGGGGATTGCCACGCTGCGCCGCGACGACACCTTGGAAAGCCTCGCCGCCCGCGCCGACCAAAGGCTACTCGCAGCCAAGCGGGAGTATCATCGAAAAGCATCCGGTTAAACGCTTTCCATGAGCAGGTGGACGTTTCTGAAAGCTGAAACGAGAACGGCAGTGGAGCGAAGGAGCAGGCGAATGGCATTCCTGGCAACGGTCGCAGCCCTGCTGCTGGCGCTGATACTCACCGGCGTACTGGCCATGCAGGCCTGGCGAGTGGCCGATAACCGTGCGATGGAGCAGGCCTGGAGTTGGCTGCAAGCCCAGGCGCCAGCCAGCGTTGACGTGTTCGACCCCGCCATGGTGGAAGGCCTTCCCGACGCCGCCCGGCGCTACTTCCGCTATACCATCGCCCCGGGCACGCCGCTTCACGTCGTCAGCGAAATCCACATGACGGGCGAGATCGGTCTCGGCACCAAGGAGGCACCTGGCTACCGCCCTATGCGGGCACGGCAGCTACTCGCCCCGCCGCACGGCTTCATCTGGCGTCTCGAACGGGCCGGAGCCGGGCTGATGCAGATGAGCGGCTCGGACGGCATGGCGGAAGGCCGCTCCTGGACGCGCTTCTGGCTCGACGGCACGCTGCCCGTCGCCAGGGCCGGGGGCGACGACAACCACCTGCGCGCCTCGTTCGGCCGAGCCGTGGCGGAAGCCGCCTTCTGGGCCCCGGCAGCTCTGCTGCCCCAGCACGGAGTGCGCTGGGAAGAGGCCGGCGTGCGCTGGGAAGAGACCGGCGAGCCCAACCTGGCACGAGCGGTGATTAGGAACGGTACCCTGGAGCAATCGATAGAGATCGCCGTAGCCGAAAACGGCCAACCGCGCTGGGTGAAGTTCCCACGATGGAGCAACGCCAACGCCGAGAAGGAGTGGCGGTTCCAGCCCTTCGGAGGTTACCTGGACGGCTTCCAGGACTTCGAAGGCTTCACCCTGCCCACCAAGGTCGACGGTGGCAATCACTTCGGCACCGAGGCGTACTTTCCGTTCTTCCGGGCGAGGGTGGGGGAGGTACGGTTTCCGGTGCGGTAGTGCTCAATGGTACTCGGCAAGATCAGCGGGATGCTCAAGGGTTTCAGGATTCTTCTGTACCATTCGGATGAGTGTCATTGCTTGGGGCTTGGCGCGGCCGGCCCATGGTCATGCCCGCGCGGTGAGTTGAAAGTCATGCGTGCCACTCACTTCTAGCAGTATCGAGGGGCCGCGCCCTTTCTTGTCACTCGCTGTTGTCGTTTTCAGCCTGCTCCCGGCGTTTCTGCATGGCATCGCTGAAGGCAGCCGCCAGTATGCCGGTTGGCATGGCGATCATGCCGATGCCGACGATGGCGGTCAGGCCCGCAAACAGCTGCCCGGCCGCGGTCACCGGCGTCACGTCCCCATAGCCCACCGTGGTGAGTGTGGCCACGCTCCACCAGAGCGCCCTGGGAATGCTCCCGAAGGCCTCGGGCTGATGGCTGGCTTCAAGGACATAGATCACGCTACTGGTGACGATCAGCAATGCCACAGCCACCATCAGGCTTACCGTGAGTTCGTAGCGGCGTCCGCGCACCGCCAGGTAGAGATCGCCGATCGCGTTGGAGAAGCGTCCCAGTCGCGCAAGCCTGAGCAGTCGGATCAACTTGAGCAGACGTAACGCGAAGGCGTTGACTGCCCCCATGGTGAGGAAGAACGGCAAGATAGCGAGCAGGTCGATGATCGCCCATGGGCTGACCATGAAGCGTAAACGTCCAGCCAGCCCTCGATAGCGGGGATCCTCGCCAGCCGCGATCACGCGCGCGACGTACTCGACCAGAAAAGCCAAGGCCAGCGCTGCCTCGGCGGTAACGAAGAGGCTTGGAGCGAGCGCTCGGACTACCGGCTCCGTCTCCAGAACAGTCAGTGCAGTTGCGAGGAGTATCAGACCGGAGATGATGCAGTTGGTGATCGATAGCCCAGGGGACTCACGAGCGGTGGGCTCGAGCATCAGGTAAAGGCGACGGCGCCAACCCGCATAGGGGCTGGCCTTCTGGCTATCCGATTGCAGCATGCATCCCCCTACCCCTATAGCCAGCTGACCAGCACAACATTCTCAGACCCACCGGCAAGAACGAATGGGGAGTGCAGCATTTTTAGCATAATGCTTATGCGCAAGGATGGCGCTACGCCAACGCTCCCACCGAGCCCTCTACCTTCTGGGCCTCGGCAGCCCTGCTGCCCCAGCACGGCGTGCGCTGGGAAGAGACCGGCGAGCCCAACCTGGCACGAGTGGTCATTACCCACGGCACCCTGGAGCAAGCGATAGAGATCGCTGTGGCCGAGAATGGCAGGCCGCGCTGGGTGCAGTTCCAGCGCTGGAGCGACGCCAATCCCGAGAAGCAGTGGCGGCTCCAGCCTTCCGGCGGCTATCTCGATGATTTCTAAAATTTCGAAGGCTTCACCTTGTCCACAAAGGTCGAGGCGGGCAATCACTTCGGCACGGAGGCGTACTTTCCGTTCTTTAGGGTGAGGGTGTGGGAGGTAAGCTTTCCAGGAGCGTAGTGCTTCATCTTTGGTCGGCTTTCATTGATGAAGGGTATGGGAAAAGCCATGTTACGGTGCTAGGCTGAAGCGCAAAGACACATAACGTTACGGTCATGCGCATAGGAACAGTTCGAATGGAAAGGGATTCCACCGAGTATTGTATTACGCTTCACCCGATTCGGCGGCTTGACCTTCGAGAGCTAGTTCTGAGTGGCAAACTATCTTAAAAAGGGCAGTTGAGACAATAAACATAGCGAGCCTAAGGTACGGCGATTAGGCACGTTTTTGAGATGTTGCAGATTCTAGAGGGGGCTGCTAGAAGGTGTGCGAATTGGGAAGTGGCTATTTTCCGTTAACTTTATAGCCATACTTGTTTAGAAAAAACATGAAAACCTTGTGATGGCAGGATATATGAAATTGACGAAGGTGTCTTTAAGAGGCGTCAAAAGATTTACGAAGAAAGAGCATGTCTTTTTTTTCGATGAAAATGAGTCTATTAGTACTGTTAGCGGAAAGAATGGTTCGGGAAAAACAGCAATATTTAAGGCGGTTCAGATTTTTCAAAAGTTGTTTTTCGCCTCCCAGTTGGATGGTAGGGTAAATAACCATGCTGAATATTTGCAGGCGGCTTATTCGGAGCTGGAGAGTTTGGTTTCAGAGGCTAGTTTCGAAATTGAGGTGGTGTTTCTTGTCGAAGGAAGTTATGTGGGCGTAAAGCTGGATGGTACGGTGCGTCCTGAGATTGAGTTCTCGTTTTCTGATAGTGTTGAAGATGGGGTTGCTGCGCTCTCGAAGCTATGGGACATAAACGATCCAAAAAATCTTTTTTTGCTTATTAATGCTGGTAAAGCTTTTTCCGATTTCGGCGTGGGTTTTGATAGCCTTGATATATCAAGTGGGCTGGATGAGAGGAATGTCCTTCTCGAGTCTGTGTTCTTTCCCGAGAAAGTTTTTCAAACTATTTATAAGAAATCCGTGCTTGATTACGTCCATTATAGGTTGGATTCGAACAAGAGATATGATTTTTTCAAAATTGCTAACGAAGTGGTTTCAAGTATATCAGGTGATATTAAAATTCACAGTTTTAGTGCCACAAAAAAGCCAGGCGAAATAATAATACAAGGAAAAGCAGACTCTAGGTCAAAATATTATGATGTCAAAGATTTTAGTGCGGGGGAAATGTCTCTATATTTGACTTTGCTATATTTGTTTAGATACCCTGGCCTCGGTGTTCTGGTGCTTGATGAGCCTGAAAATCACCTGCATGAAGACTTGTTAATAAAATTTTATGATTTGCTGAGGGGCCTGGTTGCTTCAGAGTCCATGAAGTGCTGGGTAGAGGAGCAGTTTTCGGATATAGCAGGTGTCCAGTTAGAGTCGCTGTCCGATAGTCAGTTGTCCTCGCTATTTCTTTTGACTCATTCTAAGGCGCTAATTTATAGGAACATGCTGTATGGGTGTAATTATATACTGGGTGATGGTGTTCACCGGATCAGTCGGTCCGAAACTGAGTCAGAGCTAAGAAGTATTGGTGTCAGCTCCGTTTTTTCTAGAACACTATTTGTAGAAGGGGTCGGAGATGTTGAGCTATTTGGAGAGCTCATGGCGTCGAAAAATATAAAGGTTGTCCCCCTTGGTAGTTGCTCGCAAGTCGAGGAGATGTATAAAAAAATATCAGGGATTTATCATGACATTTATGGGGCTGCTTTTTGTTTTATGATTGACCGAGATAATAAATCCCCCGAGTACTTTGATGACTTGCGAAGTTTGCATCCTGGTTTTTACGATAAGACCTTTTTGGTTCTTGAGAGGCACGAAGTTGAGAATTACTTTATAGACAAAAAATTGGTTAAAGATGCAGTGAATCCAATCCTTTCCCACTTGGGGGGCGATGTGCTTGGAGATTTTCAAGTCGATGAGATCTATCAGGACTGTGCAGAAAGTACTAAAGACATTTCCTATAAAAAATACTATACATTTAGAATGAAGAAAGGGTTGAATGAAATTCTCGTCAATCCGCTTTGTGGCAAAGGGGCGCATCAAGAGTCAATGGACTTGGTTGAAGATCTTTTTAGTGGGAATTTAAAAGATGAGGTTGTAAATTTATTGAATAAAGTTGATGAAGATTTTCAATCTGAATGGGAATCTGAATGGGAAAAGCTTATCGATGGTAAGGTTTTTTCAAACAAGGTTTTTGCCGAGCTTTCTAAAAGGGCGGAAGGAGTTAACAAGTCAGCAATCAGAAGGAAAATTATCGAGATGGCTGGGTCAGGCGACGAGAGTTATGAAATATGTAAGCTTTCAAAAAAAATTGATACTATTTTTGAAAGCCAAGAGGCTTAAATTTGTGTCCGGGAAGGGTGTTATGCTGACATTTCGCTACAACCACGGCTATCTGGTAAATACAGTCACACCTCAGGCAGCCACAGCACCCACTTGATGTTGCCGCTACCATCGCTTGAGCACCTACTCGGTACCCGAGTTGCTCTCCTCTGTCTCTACCTGCCCGCGCCGCTGCAACCAACGCATCACCAGCCAGCACAGCGCGGCCCAGGCCGCTCCGGCGGTCCAGCCGGCAAGCACATCCGTCGGCCAATGCACGCCGAGGTAGACACGGCTCATGCCCACCAGCAGGGTGAGCAGTATCAGTATCAGCAGGTAGGCCTTCAGCTTCAGCGCTGGCTGTACACGGATGAGCAGGGCGGCCGTGACGGCAGACATCATCGAATGGCCGCCGGGCACCGCGACCGAGGCAAAGAGCGCCGCACGATGGTGCCGTGCGAGTAGCAGGTAGCCCAGGGCACCCAGTGTGATCACTACCAGCACGCCGACACTCCCGAGCGCGGTAAAGTCTCGCCCCATTTCCTCGACTCAGCCCGGGCCGAGCGGATCGGTGTGATCGGCAGGATTGCGCAGGGAAAGCAGCAGAGTCTCATCGATGCTCTGGGTTTCTCCCTCGGTGACAGCATCGCCAGCTCGGTGAACCCCCAGATCCCGCCGGGAAGTACCGAGACACACAGCAGCACTGCCAACTCGTAGCGGCCGAGCCAGCAGGAAAAGGCCGTGGCGACTCACATGTTCGATTTTTCTATAGTGCTTCATTTGCAACTCCCTTGCTTTATAACGACACGCGACGTCTTCCAGACAACCTAGTGTGGCTGCGTTATTGCAACCTCCCCAACCCACTCACCCTCACCACTACCTCGTTACCGCCTCATCCAGCATCCCGCGCCCCGTCTCCACCAGTGTGAGCTAGTCCCTCGCGCGGGTGATGCCGGTGTAGACCAGCTCCCGGGTGAGGATGGGGTTGGGGGCGTCGGAGAGCAGCAGGGCGGTGTGGGTGAAATCCGAGCCTTGGCTCTGGAGTTAAAGTTACGTCGAAAGCTCGTGCTCGATGGCGGTGGCCACGAACTGATTGAGGCTCTGCCCCTTGGCGGTGGCGGCATCGACGGCGTTCTTGTGCAGCTCTTCAGGCAGGCGCACCTGGAACTTACCGGAGTAGGACTTAGTGGGCTCGATGCCTCGCTCCCGACACTCATCAAGGAAAACGCGCAGCGAAACACCGCCTTCCTCACGCAGCTTGGCCACGCTGTCGGCGTAGAAGTCGGCACCGCCGTTAAGGCCAGTAAACTCACCGCGGAACATCTCGATATCCGGGTCGTACTGGATGACGGCGCGATAGCCGTCGATGATCATGATGTTGTTCACGGGGTCTCTCCGTTCTCTTCCAACCACTTGCGGATGCTGGCCACTGCGCCCTTGTCGGTATCCGGTGAGGGGTGGGGCCGATGGAACACGCGCACCTCGCCAAACAGCACAACGGCGATACGCGAGCCCTCCCGTTCCTGGATGTCTGCGCCCAGCGCCCTAAACAGCGACTCGATGTCGCTCCAGGGGATCGATCCCGGCGTAGGTCGGCTGAAGATGGCGGCCAGCGTCTTGGCGTGTTTTCGTTTCATGCTCCAATGGTACTGAATTTTAGTACCAAAGGCCAGGGCGCGCCACAACAGCTGGCCTGCGATAGGATGAGGGGGAGCTTTGCAGCACAATCAAGATTATGGCGCTTAATCTTGGCCTGATGTTATCCCCAACCCGCTCACCCTCACTACCTCCCTCGTCACCGCCTCATCCAGCATCCCGCGGCCCGTCTCCACCAGCGTTAGCCAATCGCGTGCGCGGGTGATGCCGGTGTAGACCAGCTCGCGGGTGAGGATTGGGTTGGGCGCGTCGGGGAGCAGCAGGGTGGTGTGGGTGAATTCCGAGCCCTGGGATTTGTGTACCGTCATGGCGAATACGGTTTCCACCGCCTGCAGGCGGCTGGGCAGCACCCACTTGATGTCGCCACTGCCGTCGCTTGCCGGGAAGGCGACGCGCAGCAGGGTGCGGCCGGGCGATTCGCTGGCGCTGCGGGCCTCGGGCACGGCGAGGGTGATGCCGATATCGCCGTTCATCAGCCCCAGGCTGTAGTCGTTGCGGGTGACGAGCACCGGGCGGCCTTCGAACCAGCCCTGTTCCAGCTCCGGGTCGCTGGCCTTGAGCCAGCCGGCGCGCCGGAGTGCCCGGCCGATGCGTGGGTTCAATCCTTGTATGCCCCATGGGCCTTTCCTCAGTGCGCACAGCAACTGGAAGTGGCCATGGGCGGCGAGCACCTGGCGGGCCCAGTCGTCATAGGGCTGGCGCGCTTCGCCTTCGCCGAAGAAGGGTTGTGCGGGGCGCGCTGCTTTCATCACTTCAAGGTAGTGGCCGTAGCCGACCGGTGGCGCGATGGGTTCGCTACGGCGGTCGTGGCGGCCTTCACTGCTATTGGCGAAGCCTGTCGGGTTGCCGTTTACCACCAGGCGGTCCAGCGCTGGGTCGTCGGCATCCGCCAGGGCGAGACGGGCAATATCGGCGTAGCCCTGCTGGAAGATCTCCCGTACGGCGCGCTTCTTTTCCTTCTGCCCATGATCGGGACCAAGCGGGCGGTTGACCGCTTCGGCGAGCTGGCCGATGCCGCTTTTCGCATCGAAGCGATGGCTTACCCGCAGCATGGCGATGGCCTGGTCCAGCGGCAGGCCGCTCTCGTCTCGGTATCGTTCAGGAATCGGCGTGCCAGTCACCCGTTCCAGCCAGTCGCAGGAGGCCGGGGTGTAGTGGCCGCCTTCGGCGCGCTGGCAGAGGTCGCCGAGTACGGCGCCGGCTTCCACCGAGGCGAGCTGGTCCTTGTCGCCGAGCAGGATCAGCCGCGCCCTGGGCGGCAGGGCGGTGAGCACGGCGGCCATCATCTCGATATCCACCATCGAGGCTTCGTCGATCACCAGGGCGTCCAGCGCCAGCGGGTTGCCGGCGTAGTGGCGGAAGTGACGGGTGTCCGGTCGCGAGCCCAGAAGGCGGTGCAGCGTGGTCACTTCGGTGGGGATGCTGTCGCGCAGGGTTGAGATATCCACACCCTGTTGGCCCACGGCGGCGGCCAGTTCCACCAGCGAAAGCCCCTGCACCTGCTTGGCGATGGATTCGTTGAGGCGAGCCGCGGCCTTGCCGGTGGGGGCGGCCAGGCGGATACGCAGCGGGCGTGGGGCGCCTGAGCCTGCTTGCACCGGCTCGCCCAGGGCCAGCGCCTGCAACAGGGCGAGCAATTTGACCACGGTGGTGGTCTTGCCGGTGCCGGGGCCGCCGGTGATCACCGCGAAGTGTGCCTGGGCGGCGAGGGCGCAGGCGATTTTTTGCCAGTCGATGTCCGCGCTGCTGGGGAAGAGGGAATCAAGAGCAGTGGCGAAGCGGTTAGTGTCGGTGGCGTCACCCGGGCGCCTATCGGCGCCAGTCGTGAGCTGAAGCTTCCTCCTACAGATTTCGTCGCTTGTGCTGGAGGGTAAGGCGTCGTCGCTTGTGCCCAGTCTTGCCGAGATGTGGTGGCGAATATCCCGCTCGTACTGCCAGTAGCGGCGCAGGTAGAGCCGCACGTTGCCGTCGTGCTCGCTGCGCACCAGCGGGGTGTTTCCTGGGCCACTACCGTCCGCCACCAGGGCGGGATGGTGCAGGGCGTCGCGCCAGGTGGCGAGTTCCAGCCCTGCCAGCAGGTCGCTGGGCAGCGGCGGCGGGTCGCTGAGGTCGTCGCCTTCCGGCGGCAGCGAGAGCGCCAGGTCGGGCGCGGCCAGGGTCTGGGCGAGATCGAGGCAGACGTGGCCGCGGCCGAGCTGATGGCTGGCAAGGGCAGCTGCGAGCAGCAGCAGGGGAGGGGCGTCGCTCACTTCACGCTGGAAGAAGCTGGCCAGTGCCCGGTCCAGCGCACGCAGCCAGCCGCGCTCCACCCAGCGGTCGAGCAGGGCGAACAGCGCTTGGGTGTCGTGAAGCGCGGCCAGGGGCGGTTCCGGCCTGGTGGGTTCGCTCTTGCCTGGTGCGTCGCCAATGCCTGCTTCGGTGCTAGCATTTGATTCGTTGCTAATACCTACTTCGTTACTGGCGCCTGATTCCTCACCGAGATCGGCGAACAGGTCCGGGGTGGCGTCGTCGTGGTGCTTGCTGCGCTTGCTCATGCCGGCGCCTCCGTTGCCTGAGTGGCGGTGTTCGCCGCTTGGGTGTCGCCCCGGAAGAGCGCATCCATCGCTTCGATCAGCTGGCGCGGGGGGCGCTCGGCGTGCACGCCGCGGCTCTCGGCATTGGCGCCACGCAGGAATACGGTGAGCGAGCCGCCGATGTGGCGGTCGTAATCGTAGCCCGGCAGCCGCGCCTTGAGCAGCCGGTGCAGGGCCAGCAGGTAGAGCGCGTACTGCAGGTCGTAGCGTTTCTCGGCCACCGCCTGGCGCATCGCCTCGGGGCTGTAGGCGCTGTCGTCCGGCCCCAGGTGGTTCGATTTCCAGTCGGCCACGTAGTAGCGCCCTTCATGCTCGAACACCAGGTCGATGAAGCCCTTGAGCATGCCGTTGAGGGTGTCGGTATCCAGCGCGGGGCGCGGCAGGCTGGTATCTGCGCTGCCATAAGGGCTAGGGAGTGTGTAAGCACTTACGAGGGCGTCCAGCTGGCGGGTGTCGACCTTGCTGGCGGCGAACCAGAATTCCATCTCCACCTGGTAGCTCGTGAGCGTTTCGAGCGTAAGGCTGCCCGCGCCATTGGGAAGCGGCAGCGGGGCGGCGAGCAGGGTGCCGAACCAGACGTGCAGGGTATTCAGCCACGGCTGCCAGCCGCGCACCTGGCAGCGCCGGGCCAGGGTCTCCTCGCGCAGGGCCGGGTCGCGGGCCACGCGGGCGAAGCCTAACTCGCCGGCCCATTCGAGAATGCCGTGCAGGAAGGTGCCGGGGCCGGGGCCCCTCGGAAACCTGTGCAAGGAGGGCAGCGGTTCGCTCTGGCCGCTGTCATGGGGCTCTTCAATCACTTCCAGCGCGGTGGCCTCCATAGCGGTGGCCGGCTCGGGCAGGCTGCCGTTTCGCTGCGCTTCGCTGTCATGGGGGGTAGAACGTAAGTCAGCCCTTACTGGGGCGCTTACCATTTCGCCCGAGAGGCGCAGCGCCGAGTAGCTGGCGATCCACCAGTGCTCGCGGGCGGGGCGTGCGGGCGTGCGCGCTTCGCCCAGGGCATCGTCGCGCTCTGTCTGGGTGACGATCTGGGCGTGGGCCGGCGGTGCCGGGGCGATCTCGATGGCGGCGCAGTCCCCCTTGAGCTGCTTCAGTGCTTCTTCAAAAACACTGGGTCCGATGGGCGCGCCATTGGCCAGCAGCTGGCCGATGGCGCTGCCTTCGCCGCCCTTGAGCGGGGCCATGCCGAGCCAGGTGGCGTGGCGCGCCCGGGTCAACGCCACGTAGAGCTTGCGCAGGTCCTCGCCCAGGCGCTCGCGGTCGACGGTGGCCAGGGTTTCCTCGTCGGCCTCCAGGCTGATGCGCAGCCGGCCTTCGGCGTCGTGCCAGCGCAGCGGCGAGTCGTCCTTCCTGGTCGGGCGGTGGCTGCAGATAAAGGGCAGGAACACCAGCGGGTACTCCAACCCCTTGGACTTGTGAATGGTGATGACCTGCACCAGGTCGGCGTCGCTCTCCAGGCGCAGCTTGTGGGTGTCGCCCTGGCCTTCGGGGTGGGCGATGGATTCGGCGAGAAAGCGGATCAGCGCGTGTTCGCCATCGAGTTCCTGGCTGGCGTGCTGCAGTAATTCGCCTAGATGGAGAAGGTCGGTAAGCACTCTCTCACCATCCACGAATGTCTGCACGGGCGAATCGCTGCGTTGCTCGGTGCTCGTAAGCTCGCCTAACCCCACGTTATGTCTCGCTTCCTGTGCGCCGAGCGCCTTGCGCTTCATCCCGTTCGACGATTCGTGGGCGGGCCCGCTCGACAGCAGTCGCGTCGCCACGTCGAAGTCGTGGATGATCTTGCGCACCAGCGGCAGCACGCCCTGGCGCTGCCACAGGCGGTGGTAGTCGCGGAACTGCAGCACGCGGCTTTCCCAGGCCAGTTCATCTTCGTTCAAACTATCCAGCGTGGCGATATCGAGCCCCAGCACCGGGGTGGCCAGGGCGGTGCGCAGCAGTCTGTCGTCTTCAGGCGCCGCACAGGCGCGCAGCCAGGCGTCGAGCTGGGCGGCGACCGGCGAGGCGAACACCTTGTCCTTGTCGGAGAGGTAGACGCTCTTCACCCCGCGCCGGGCCAGCGCCTGGCGGATCGCCCGCGCCTCGCCCAGGCCGTTGACCAGCACCGCCATATTGGAGGGCTTGAGCGGCTTGAGGGTGTCCTCATCCTTGAAGCCGGTACGGTCCGCCTGGCCTTCGTTGAGCAGCTCGACCATATAGGAGGCGCAGCGCTCGGCCATCACGCCGTGGTAGGCGGTCTTGGAAAGCGGCTCGTCGCTGTCGAGCTGCCACAGGGTCATGGCTGGTAGTGGCTGGCCCTGGCGGGTAAGTGAGTCCTTGCGCCCTTTGGCGCCAACCGCATTGAAAGGAACGGGGTTCCCCTCGGGAGAATTGAACAGGAAGGCGCCGGGAGGGTGCGCCTCGGCGAATTCGAAGCAGCGGTTCACCGACTCGACCATCGCGCTGCTGGAGCGGAAGTTGGTGCCCAGGGTGACGTGGCGGCCTTGGGTGTCGCGGCGTGCGCGCAGGTAGGTATGGATGTCGGCGCCGCGGAAGGCGTAGATCGCCTGCTTTGGGTCGCCGATCAGGAACACGCCGGTCTCAGGCGAGTTCTCGCGGATGCGGTACACGCAGTCGAAGATGCGGTACTGCACCGGGTCGGTGTCCTGGAATTCATCGACCAGGGCGACGGGAAACTGTCGGCGGATCTGCGCGCCCAGCGCCTCACGGTTGGGGCCGGCAAGCGCCCGGTCGAGATGCGTGAGCAGCTCGTTGGGGCCCATCTCGGCGCGGCGCTCCTGCTCGCGGTCGAGCCGCGCCCGGCACCAGTGCACGGCGTGGGTGAGCAGGTCGGCGTAGGGATCGGGCAGGGCGTTGAGCTCGTCCTGCAACGCGTCCAGCGCGGCCAGGGCCGGGTGGTTCGGCGGCTCGCCCTTGAGCCAGATATCGGCCATGCCCTGGGGCGTGAGGCGTTTCCAGGCGGCGTCAGTGAGGCTGGGCCAGGTGGCATCCCCCTGAGACCAGTCGCGCAGAGCGCCGAGCCAGTTGGTGCGGCTGCGGGCATTGAAGCTCTGGCCCTTGAAGGCCTTCTGCTGGGCGGCCTCTTCGAACAAATCACCCAATTGCTCGATCCACGTGGCCCACGGCGCCTTGAGCTCTGCCAGGCGCTTGGCGGTCTCGTGCTGGGCATTGGCCACGGTGTCGGCCGGGGGCGGGGCGCCTTTATTCAGAGCCTCGGCTTCGGGCATCAGCCCGCGCACCGCCTGGTGCAGCTGTTCGGGCGTGCTCCAGTGGCGTACTACGCTAGCCAGTTCGTCGGTGTTGAGCGGGTAGTAGAAGCTGCGCCAGTAGTCGCGCACCACTTCGAGCTCCAGCTCGGTCTGGTCGTTTTCCAGGTCGAGGGAAAACAGGCTGCCGCTGTCGAAGGCGTGCTCGCGCAGCATGCGGTAGCACCAGCTGTGGATGGTGGAGACGGCGGCCTCGTCCATCCATTCGGCGGCGAGCTGCAGGCGCCGGGCGCAAGCGGGCCAGGTGTCGGGATCGTATTGGTCGCGGAGGGCGATGAGGAGTGGATCTGCTTGCTGCTGGGTGGCAACCGGGGCTGACCCCGGCGCCCCGTGTTCAGCATCGTCAGCCGCTTCGCCAGCAGAACTCCGCGGAGGCGCTGTGAACCCGTCCCTGGGCGCTACATTCTGCATCCCTGCAGAATGACCTCCGCTCTGTTCTGCTCCCGAAGCTTCGGCAAGGCCGGGCGCGGTTTCGGGCGCCTGTGGAGAGAGAAAGACTCCGGCGGCTTCCACTAGCCTCGCACGAATCCGCTCGCGTAGCTCCTGGGTGGCGGCGTTGGTGAAGGTGACGACGAGAATTTCCGGCGGCGTCAGCGGGCGCTCGAAGGCAGCCTCGTCGGCCTCCGAGCGGGCGCCGAGCACCAGGCGCACGTAGAGCAGGGCGATGGTGAAGGTCTTGCCGGTGCCCGCGCTGGCTTCGATTAAGCGGCTGCCGTGCAATGGGCACGCCAATGGGTCTAACTGAGTGACCTCGCTCATCCCTTGCTCCCCGCTTTCTTCTCTTCTGTCTCCTTCCCGCTCTCTTTCTTGTCGCCTTTGACGGCCAGGTGTACCGGGGCGAGCAGCCGTTCGGTGAGTTCGGCAAAACCGAGTCTGTCCTGGCGGGCTTCGTAGAGCCGGGTGAAGGTTGGCCAGCGGTGGGCGAGGTAGGCGTTACGGCCCACTTCGCCGGCGTTGTAGTCGTCACCCTCGTAGGTCTTGCGGGCAGCGTGCCAGGCGTCGCTGTCGCGCTCACTCTCTGGTGGGTGTTGTGAAGAGCCAAGTTTGCTCAGCCAGACGAAGGCGGTGTCGCAGGCCAGCGGCAGCGGCTCGCGCATGCCGGCCTGCCAGGTTTTGACGATCTCGCGCAGGTGCCCGCGGGCGAGTTCCGGGTCGAGGGGCGGCAGCGTTACGTGGCCGGCCTTGGAGAGCAGCCGGGTGGTCAAAGGGTGGCCTTCCAGATGACCGGCCAGGTGCGTCACCCAGTGGCGCAGGATGTGTTGCCAGTGGTACTTGCCCTTCTTGATCAGGCTGCTGCTGACCAGCACCAGGTGGCAGCGGTTGCCCTCTGGGTCGCTGCGCAGTTCGTCGAGCCAGTCTTCCACGGGGGGCGCGCCGGGCACGTTGAGCTGCACCGGCTCGGGCTCTTCGATGGCGTGGGGCCACTCGTCCAGCGCGGCCTCATAGGCTTCGAACAGCTCCGGCATCGGTTCGGTGAGCTGCTCGCGCATGCGCTCGCCGAAGGCGCCCATGGCCAGCACGCCTTGGCCCTGCAGTCGGTCGAGGGTGGCCAGCATGGCCGGCTCGCGGGGTTGGTTCTCGTCCACGGCGCGGCGCTGCTCGCGGATCAGCAGGTCCTGCAACTGCCAGTTGCCGAGGCCGTCCAGGGCGAAGGGCTCGTGGTCGAGGCTGACGATGTCCTCGCGCTCGAGGAACACTTTGAGGCGGGTGGTAAAGAAGGCCTTGGCAGGATCGCGCAGGAAGTTGCCGAGTTGGGCCAGCGTCAGCGGCGTGTCCTGTTTATATGCCTCCAGGTCGAGGGGCGCTGCTTCCGCTGTCGCTTCTCCGTGCATGTCGCGCCACTCGTGGGCGTAGGTAAACAGCCGCCGGGTCGAGACGTTGCGCTCGGCCTGCTGTGCCTCGCTGGGGAAGTAGGTGCGGCTGAACGGCTGCAGCGGGTGTGCGGTGGTGAGGGCGTCGAGCAAATCGCTGCCGTCGCTTTCGCCCTTGTCGGAAAGGCACCAACCGGCCCGGAGGTGATCGCGCAGCTGGCCGACCAGCACCGAGGGCGGCTTCTCTCCGTTGTCGACGATGCTGCGGCCCACCCAACTGACGTAGAGCTGCTCCCGGGCGGAGAGCAGCGCTTCCAGGAACAGGTAGCGGTCATCCTCGCGGCGCGAGCGGTCGCCGGGGCGGTAGTCGCCGTTCATCAGGTCGAAGTCCATCGGCGGCTGACTGCGCGGGTAGTCGCCGTCGTTCATGCCCAGCAGGCAGACGCGCTTGAAGGGGATGGCGCGCATCGGCATCAGGGTGGCGAAGTTCACCGCGCCGGCCATGAAGCGCTGGGACAGGCTCGATTCGTCGATCTGCCCCAGCCAGTGCTCGCGCACCACGGAGAGCGGAAGGTCGCGGATCAGCTCGGCCTCCTGGGCGCTCTCTTGCCACTCCTGCAGTTTCTGTTCGAGTTGGGCCAGCATCAGGCTGTCGTCGGGCGTGTCGGCGAGGAAGCTCGCCTCCAGCAGGGCGCGCAGGCGCTGCACCCAGCCGGCCACGTCGGTGGGCTCACGCAGGGTGCGCCACTGCTGTTCCAGAGTTTCCAGCAGCGCGGCGAGGGGCCCGGCCAGCGCCGCTTCCAGCCCGCCGATGTCGTCGAAGGGCTCGATGCCCTGCCACGGGCCGCTGGCAGCCTCGCCCACGGCGTAGCCCAGCAATAGCCGGCGCAGGCCGAAGGCCCAGGTGTTCTGCTCCATGCCCTGTGGCAGGTCGAGGCTGCCACGCTGGCCGGCATTGAGCCCCCAGCGGATGCCGGCGCCTTCGATCCAGCGGCGCAGGGTGGGTACGTCGTCCTCATTGAGCCCGAAACGTGTGCGCAGGGCGGGCACGTCGATCAGGTCGAGCAGGTCGCTCACCGAGAGGCGCAGCTCCGGCAGGCGCAGAAGTTTCTCCAGCGCGATCAGCAGCGGCAGGCGGTGGCGGCTGCCCTGGTCGGAGAGCGTGAAGGGGATGTAGCGCGGGTCGTCGCGTTCCAGTTGGCCCCTCGCATACTGACCAAAGACCGCCTGCACATGGGGCGCGTAGTGGTCGATGTCCGGCACCATCACGATCACGTCGCGGGGCTTGAGGCTGGGGTCGGCGCTGAAGGCGGCGAGCAGCTGGTCGTGGAGGATCTCCACCTCGCGCTGGGGGCTGTGGGCGGCGTGGAAGACGATGGAGTCGTCGCGGCTGGGGTCCACCGCCGGCCAGGTCTCGCGGGTTTCGTGCAGCGGGCGCAGCTCGCGGATGTCGTCCTGCAGCTGCTGCAGCAGCCGGCCGTCCCCTTCGCGCACGAAGGGCTCGAACAGGTCGATGCGCAGCGAGTCGGCGGCGAACAGGCGCTCGTACTGCTGGGCGTCGTCGTGCTCGTCGAGCAGGCGCAGGTAGTCGCGGCCCTGCTTGCCCCAGGCGGCCAGCAGCGGCTGGGCGTGCAGGTGGAGGCTTTCCGCTCCGTCGCCATTAGCGTCAGCGTCGCCAAGGCCAAGCACGTCGAGCCGGGCGGGCATGCCGACCTTGCGCTGCTGCCGGTAGCGCTGGGCGCGGAGCAGGTCCTTGTGCTCGATGATGTCGGCCCAGTAGTGCTGGCAGGGGTTGTGCACGCACAGCACCACCTGGCTGCAGCGGGCGATGGCGGCCAGCGCTTCCAGCGACTGCTGCGGCAGCGAGGAGATGCCGAACACCATGACTCGCCGCGGCAGGCCGGCGGGGCGGTTGTCGCCGTCGAGCTGGCGCGCCGCCTCGAGGAAGCGGCGGTGCCCCATGGCGCGGCTGGAGGCCACGCCGTCGTCGCCCACGTCCTCGATGAGCGCCCGCCACGGGGCGGGCTGCCAGCGCTGGGTGTCGGGAAGCGGGCTGGCCTGGCCGCGGGCGGAGATCAGCACGTCCTCGCCGCGGCCCCAGGCGTCGAGCCAGTCGGCGCGGTAGACCTGGTACTGGTCAAACAGGTCGGCCAGGCGCTCGGCGAGCTGGTGATGCTTGCGCAGGTCGCTGTCGCCTTCGAGGAAGCGGCGCAGCGGGGCGAATTCGTCTCGCGGCATCAGCTCGGGCAGCAGGCGCAGCAGCCGCCATATCAGGTGCGACTTGTCGAAGGGCGAAGTGATGGGCACCGCGTTGGGGTCGCCTTCCACGTGGTTGAGTACCGCGCGGTAGGCCTGCCACAGGAAGCGCGCCGGCAGGGTGACGTCCAGCGCGGCGGCGATGCCGCTGCCGCCATCGGCCTCGTCGGCGGCCAGCGCCAGCTTCATCCACTGGCCGATGCCGTTGCTCTGCACCAGGATCGTCTCGTTCTCCAGCGGCGCGAGCGGATGGCGCTTCATCCACTCCACCGCCACGCCGCGCAGGTCCTCCAGGCGGTTGCCGTGAACGACCATGAAGCCGGGGGTAAGGGCATTCTCCTGGGGGGCGGCGAACGGCATGGCGGGTCCTTGCTGCATACATGAACTCAGCCATGTTGCCATAAATACAGTTTTGCAGTTTTACAGGTTCAAGCATTTACAGTCATGCGGTTCCAAGCCGTGATGTCTATACGGATAGGCGCTTGTCTGGCCGAAAACTCTGAGGCATGGTCTGGAGATCGTGCGTTGCACTTCTTCATCAAGGACGACCATGGCCTATGACCTCAGTGAACGCCTGGTAATCGGGCTGGCATCCAGCGCCCTGTTCGATCTGGCCGAGTCCGACCGGGTCTTCCGCGAGCAGGGGGAGGCGTCCTATCGCGTCTACCAGCGCGATAACGAGAACACGCCACTCGGTACCGGGGTTGCCTTCCCCTTCATCAAGCGCCTGCTTTCATTGAACGAGTTGAGCCCGGACAATCCGCCCATCGAGGTGGTGCTGCTTTCGCGCAACGATCCGGAAACCGGTCTGCGCGTCATGAAGTCGATCGAGCATCATGAGCTGGGCATCACGCGAGCGATCTTCCTGCAGGGGCGCTATCCCCACCGCTTCATTCCGGCATTGAATATCAGCCTCTTCCTTTCCGCCAATCGCCAGGATGTCGACCAGGCGATCCTGGCGGGGCACCCGGCGGGGCAGGTGCTGTCATCGGGTGATCTAGATCTGACCGATGAGGAGGAGTTGCGCATCGCCTTCGACTTCGATGGCGTGCTGGTCACGGATGAGTCCGAAACCATCTACCAGCAGCAGGGAATCGAGGCATTCCGCGAATACGAGCGGGCCAATGCCCAGGTACCGTCCGAGGCGGGCCTGCTGGCGGTCTTCCTGCGCAAGCTGGCCCACATCCAGATGCTGGAGAAGCAGCGCGAAGAGGAAACCCGGGGTGCCTATCGCCCCAGGGTCAGGGTGTCCATCGTGACGGCCCGCAACGCGCCGGCCCATGAGCGGGTCATTCATACCATGCGTAGCTGGGGCGTGACCGTCAACGAGGCCTATTTCCTCGGCGGCATCGCCAAGGAGCATGTTCTCGGCATCATCAAACCGCATATCTTTTTCGACGACCAGGCCTCCCACCTCTCGGCCACCAGCGATACCCTGCCGTCGGTGCATGTGCCGTTCGGGCAGCTCAATCAGGGCCTCGTTGTCGGCGATGAAGAGCCTGCCCGGCCACTCCCTCCACTGTCTGAAGATATTTTTCCATGAGCGACTATCTGCTGGAAGAGGCGCCGCTGAGCAGCGGGGCCATCTATCGCTTGTTCTGCGGGACGATCTGCCCGCGCCCCATCGCCTGGGTGTCGACCCGGGATCGCGACGGCAACACCAACCTGGCGCCGTTCTCCTTCTTCAACGTGGTGAGCGTGGCACCGCCGGTGCTGGGCTTCTCGCCGCTGCTCAACGGCGAGGGCCAACCCAAGGACACCATCCACAACCTGGAGCAGGTGCCGGAGTGCGTGGTGCATATCAGCGGCGAAGCGCTGGTGGAGGCGATGAACGTCACCAGTGCCAGCCTGCCGGCGGGAGAAGACGAGTTCGCCCTGGCAGGGCTGGAGAAGGTAACCATGCCGGGGCTGTCGGTGCCGCGTGTGGCGGCTGCCCCGGTGGCCTTCGGCTGCCGGCTGCGCGAGATCGTACGCTTCGGCGACCAGCCCATGTCAGGCTGCCTGGTGCTGGCCGAGGTGGTGTCGATCCATATCGACGATGCGATATGGAATGGCCGCCATGTCTCGGTAGAGGCGCTCAGACCCATCGGGCGCATGGCGGGCAGCGACTATGCTCGGACGAGTGACCTGTTCGGCTTGGAAAGGCCGGTGTGAGCCGACCTCTGGAGCCTTTTGCCAGGTCCACCGCCGGAAATACCGCTTGTCGGAGAGACGCTTTCAATGTCTGAAAAGAATTTGCCATGAGCGACTATCCTGCTAGATAGGCACCGCTTAGCAGAGCGCCATCTTTCCTCTCTATCCGCGGGACGATTCGCCCGCGCCGATGACAACACGTCTTGACGATGCAGGATCGCATCCCGTGCCGCCACAGTTCCGGGTGTCACGGCCACAAAGGAAGTGAAAACATGAAAAAGCGTTCTTCTTCCCAGGCCCCGAGCGGTTCACAGGACCTGTGGCGGCAGTCCGCCACGACACTGGCGGCCCTTATCAGATCCGGGGAAGTGTCGAGCCGCGAGGTGATCGATGCCCACCTGGCGCGGATCGAGGCGGTGAACCCTGAGCTCAATGCCGTCACTGTGATGCTGCGCACGTCGGCCCGTGAGGCGGCGGACGCGGCGGATGCCCAGCGCAAGAAGGCGGGCAAGCGCGATCTGCCGCCTCTGCACGGGGTGCCGATCACGGTGAAGGAGAATATCGATTGCGTCGGTACCCCGACCACCTTGGGCCTGGCCGCGAACGCCAAGGCATTGCCGGAACAGGATGCGCCGGTGGTCGAACGGATGCGTGCCGCCGGCGCCATTCCCATCGGGCGCACCAACATGCCGGAAATGGGCCTGCGGATTTCCACCAGCAACCCGTTCAGGGGGCTGACGCTAAATCCGTGGAACGCACAACTGACAGCGGGAGGCAGCAGCGGTGGTGAGGGCTCGGCCGTGGCGTCCGGCATGTCGCCGCTCGGCATCGGCAATGACATCGGCGGTTCGCTGAGAAATCCAGCGTTCTGCTGCGGTGTCGCGGCGCTGAAGCCCACCCAGGGGCGCATACCTTATGGTAGTTCCGGCGACGGCTTCCTGAGCGCCCAGGTAATGCTGACCGATGGCCCCATCGCCCGTAGCGTTGCCGATCTCAGGCTCGTTCTTGAGCAGGTTCACGGGCAGCACGTGCGTGACCCTCGCTCGGTCACGGTGGCGCTGGAAGGCCCGCGAGTTTCGCGTCGTGTAGCCATGGTGACATCGCTGCCTGGCAGTGTGATCGACCCGGCCATTGTCGCTGGCGTGCGGGCGGCAGGCGAGGCGCTTGCCGCTGGCGGTTACCAGGTGGAGGAGGGGATACCGCCGGAAATCGAGCTGATCAACCATCTCTGGACGCAGTTCCAGATGTCCGACCTGAGCCTCACGGCCGAGTCGATACGGCCCACGCTCAGCGCGGAGGCCGCCATGCTCATGGATGCCCTGATCGCCAGGATCGATCCGTCGGTGACGCATGCCGCGCTGCATCAGGAGCGTTCGCGTCTCGGCCGGGCCTGGGCGGCGTTCTTTGCGGAGTATCCGGTAATCCTGGGGCCCGTCTGGCCGTCGGCACCGTTCATGCACGATGCCGATGTCGTCTCGCCAGCCGGCAGTGACCTGATGCTGGGCATGCAGTGGTTCGTGACCCCCGGCAACCTGCTCGGCTTCCCCGCCGTCGTGGTGCCGACCCGGCCTATCGACAACGCACCGATGAGCGTCCAGCTTTACGCCGACCGCTTTCGGGACGACCTGGTGCTGGAGGCTGCAGAGGTCATCGAGGCGGCATTTAGGCCGAGCACGCCGGTAGATCCTTTCGTCTCCTAGTTAGTCGGGTGCCTGTCGGTGGAAATGACCGGCAGGCCCGCGAGGTCGACGTTCCCGTGTTGGCTGGTCAGCGTCAATCGGCTTTGGCTGCCTTGCTGCTGGGCAATGCCCTCAATGTGATGGTCCAGGGTGTCATAGACCCGGACGGACTCCCCGGTCTGCACGACGAGGCGCCGAGCCTGGGCAAAGTAGGCGTAGCGTAAACCGTTCTGTTCGCCGGTCGCGTTGGGTGCGCCGAGTTCCGATGGCCACCAGGTCGTGTTCTCTTCCGCGACGGCCCAAGCCGACTGCTGGGCAGCTGTCTCATCACCTGACTCACCACCCAATTCATCACCTGATGCATCCTTCATCTCGCCAATCATCTCGCCAATCTCTCGACATAGCGCATCCACACGGGCGTTCAAGGGATGGTCGATGGGGCCGCTGAGCATCAGCATGCCGCCCTGCATCCATTGGCCGGGGCCGCCGAACTCGGGGTGCGAAAACATCGCCATCTGGCCATCACCGTCGGCCACGGCCGAAACCATGTGCGCAATGGCGTCGCGACTGAAATCATGCCGCTCGGCAAGTGCATCGACGACCTGGGAATTTAGTGAGTGCATGATGGTTCTGCTCCAAGTTCGCCCGCCAGTTTTTTATCCACCAGCTCAAGCCGGTCCTGACCCCAGAAGGGTTCCCCCTCGACGTCGTACCAAGGGACGCCGAAGCAGCCGGCCGCGATGGCCTGTTCGCAGGCGTCATCGAGCCGACGCTGCCCCATTTCCGATTCCGACGCCTCCAGCAGCGCCTGGCTGCTGAGGCCGCAGGTGTCGGCGATATCACCTAGGGTGGTGAGGTCCGCAATATCGCGATCCTCGGTCCAGCAGGCCCTGAATATCGCCAGTGACAGTTTGGCAATGTCGTGTCTCTGGGCCTTGGCGGTCAGTGCCAGGCGCGCCGCTGGACGGTCGTCGGTGGGGAAGTACTTCGGTTCCACGTTGAGCGGGATGCCAATCTGCTGCGGCCAGCGTTTCAGCTCCGCCATGCGGTAGGCCTGGCGCTCGGGCGACCGTTTGGGCAGCGGCAGGCCGCCGGTCCTGGGGAATATTGCGCTGATCGTGATCGGCACGTAGTCGATGGTGGCGCCGTGGCGGGCGGCGATCTCACCCAGCCGGGCATGGCCCAGATAGGCCCAGGGCGATACCTGGCTGAAGTAGTAGGTGATGCGCTTGGACATATCGATGCTTCCCGGTGCTGTCTCGATGTCCCCTAACGATAGATGTCCTGGTAATTTTTGCGCAGCTCATTCTTCTGCACCTTGCCCATGGTGTTGTAGGGCAGCGCGTCGACGAAGAGCACCCGCTTGGGCTGCTTGTACTTCGCCAGCCGGTCCTTGAGGAAGTCGATGACATCCCGTTCGTCGAGTCGGGCGTGGGCTTCCGGCACCACCACGGCGGTGACGCCTTCGCCGAAGTCCGGGTGGGGCACGCCGATCACGGCGGACTCTTTCACCCCCTCGATCTCGTCGATCACTTGCTCGACCTCCTTGGGATAGACGTTGTAGCCCCCGGAAATCACCATGTCCTTGTCGCGGCCGACGATATGGACGTAGCCGTGCTCGTCGACCATGGCCAGGTCGCCGGTGACGAAGAAGCCATCCTCCAGCAGCTCCTCGCGGGTCTTCTCGGGCATCCGCCAGTAGCCGATGAAGACGTTGGGGCCGCGAATCTCGAGCATGCCGATCTGACCATTGGGGAGCGGCTCATGGGTTTCGCGGTCGGTGATGCGGTACTCCACGCCAGGCAGCGGCATGCCCACGGTGCCGGCGCGCCGCTCGCCGTCGTAGGGGTTGGAGAGGTTCATGTTGGTCTCGGTCATGCCGTAGCGCTCGAGGATGGCATGGCCGCTCTTCCGTTCGAATTCCCGGTGGGTCTCGGCGGTGAGCGGGGCCGAGCCGGGGACGAACAGCCGCATGCTGGCGGTGGCCTCGGGAGTCAGCCGTGCATCGGCTACCAGGCGGGGATAGAAGGTCGGCACGCCCATCAGCACCGTGCCGCGGGGCATTTCCTGGAAGATGACGTCGGCGTCGAAGCTCGGCAGGAACAGCATGCTGGAGCCGGCCATCAGGGTGACGTTGCAGCCAACGAACAGCCCATGGGTGTGGAAGATCGGCAGGGCATGGATCAGGCGATCCTCGGCGGTAAAGCGCCAGGCCTCGGCCAGGGTGGCGGCATTGGAGCCCAGGTTGTGGTGGGTCAGCATGGCGCCCTTGGAGCGCCCGGTGGTGCCCGAGGTATAGAGGATCGCCGCCAGGTCGTTCTGCTCACGCGGCTCGAAGGCATCAAAGGGCGTGGCCCGCTGGGCGGCCTCCATCAGGCTGCCGTCGCCGTCGCTGCCCAGGGTTTCCACCGCCGGGCAGCCTGTCTCGCCGGCCACCGCCCTGGCCTGCTCGAGGGCGGCCGGGCGGCAGACGAACAGCGCCGGTTCGGCGTCGGCAAGGAAGTAGCGGACCTCGTCGGCGGTATAGCCGGTATTTAGCGGCAGGAAGACGCCCCCGATCCGCAGGCAGGCGAGATAGAGCAGGATCGCCTCGGGGCTCTTGTCCACCTGCACGGCAACCCGGTCGCCGGGGGTGACACCCTGCGCGGCCAGGGCGCCTGCCAGCCGGCCGCTGGCGGCCAAGGCATCGGCATGGCTGTAGCGGCGGCCGTCACGGGTGGTGATGAAATCGGCATCGCCGCGTTCCTGCATGCGGGCGGCGAAGGTCTCGAAGAGGTTCTGGCTCATTTCCGGCTGTCTCCCTTGGCCCTTTTCCTGGCGAGTGAGTCATGTTGCACCAGGCTGGCTGGGCTGCAAAGTATCGGTCGCTGATCACCGGATTGTTCTTGTACAGGAAGAAGTATGTGTACAGCTTATTCCGTTTTGCGTGGAATTACCGGGAAATTAACAAGACAATCCTCGGAATGAACAAGCAGCCATGGGGCAGGAGGCCTAGGGTTTAAAGGCAGAGGGCTGTCGCTCATCAGGAGCGGTGGTGTTCGCCTTGCAAGAAACAAATAATGTACAAGAATAGGGAGTTCGACATGATCTTCAAACTGTCAACAACCGCCGTTGCGGTCAGTGCCGCGATGCTGACCCTGTCTGCAGGTACTGCGCTTGCCTCCAATGGGGAAAGCCTGGGCAGCGACCCGATTCGTATCGTCATGCCCTATGGTGCAGGGGGCAGCACGGATATCACCGCTCGCATCATCGCAGCCAATGCGGCGGAACACTGCGGCAGCCGTATCGATGTGGTCAGCATGCCGGGCGCAGGGGGCATGGAAGGGCTGCAATTCGTCGCCGATGCCGAGCCCAACGGCCATACCATCCTGATGGCCGATTATTCCGCCACCATCACTCAGACACTCACCGAGGACACTCCGTGGGAAGTGGAGGACTGGGTGCCCATCGTCCACCTGACCGACTGGAAGCCCACCGTCTACGTCAAGGCCGACCACGATATCCAGAGCATCGAGGACTGGATCGAGCTGGCAGAGGCCGAGCCGAACAGCCTCGTCTTCGGCCATGCCGATCCGTTGAGCCTGGTGCACCTGCCGCTGGTGATGCTCGAGCAGGAAACCGGCATCCAGAACGTCCACCTGCCGACGACTGGCGGCGGCGAGACCCGCACCATGATTCTGGGTGGTCATATCGACCTCGGCATGACCCTGCCGCCCTCCATCGTCTCCAACGTCAATTCCGGTGAGGTAACCGCCATCGGTGTCTTCGCCGACGAGCGCTCCGACGTGCTGCCGGACGTACCCACCTTCCGTGAAGCCGGGTATGACGTCTCCTTCGAGGCACCGCTGCTGGTCTACGCCTTCTCCTCCGTGCCGGAGTCGATCCAGCAGGAGCTTTCCGAGTGCATCATGCAGGGCCTCGAGACCGATACCGCACAAACCATGTCCACCCAGGCCTCCGCTGGACTGGACAATGTGCAGGGTCTGGAAAGCGCCCAGGCGATCTATCGCGACACCACCCAGCGGGTCAAGGATGTCCTCGCCGCGATAAACCAGGACTGACACCCTCCCCTGGAAGCCCGGAGCCGAACCACTCGGCTCCGGCCGTCTGGTCGTGACCCTTCCAGCCTCGCCGGAGAGCGCTGATGCTTGATCTTCTCATTGAGGCCAGTGCGCTGGCCTTTCATCCCTATGTCTTGATGTACGTGATGCTCGGGGTGCTGCTTGGCATTACGCTGGGTGCCATCCCGGGCCTGTCGGGCGATATGGCCATCGCCCTGTTGCTGCCCTTCGTCTTCTTTCTCGAACCGGCCATGGCGATGGGCCTGCTGGTGGGCATCTACAAGGGGGGGCTGTTCGGCGGTTCGATCGCGGCGATCTCCTTCGGTGTCCCCGGGACACCGGGTGCGGCGGCTACCAGCATCGACGGCTATCAGGCCAAGCTCAAGGGCAAGCCGAGCAAGGCGCTGCACACCGCGCTCTACTCCTCGGTCATCGGCGATACTACCAGCGACCTGGTGCTGATCTTCATCGCCGTACCGCTGGCGGCGGTGGCGCTGACTTTCGGGCCGATCGAGTTCTTTGCCCTGTATGCCTTCTCGTTGATCCTGATCGCCGCCCTGAGCCAGGGCATGGTGGCCAAGGGCCTGGCGGTGGCCGCCATCGGTATCCTGCTGGCCATGATCGGCCGGGATCCCATCACCGGGGCGACGCGACTCACTTTCGGCATGCCGGGACTCTCCGGTGGGCTGAGCCTGATCCCGGTGCTGATCGGTATCTTTGCCATTTCCGAGGTGGTCATCCAGGGCTCGAAGCTATGGCGGCGCAAGGTCGACAAGCTGATGGACGACGTTGCCGAGCAGGCAAGCCTGCTGCAGGGCTATGACATCAGAAAGGACAAGCTCACCTGGGCCGAATTCAAGTTCACCCTCAAGGCCACCTACATCGGTGCGGCGGTGGGTACCTTCATCGGTGCGCTACCGGGGGCGGGGCAGTCGCTGGCGGCCTTCATGAGCTATGGCTTGGCTCAGCGTTTCTCGCGCAAGCCCGAGGACTTCGGCAAGGGGTCGCTGGAGGGGATCGCCAGCGCCGAGTCCGGCAACAGTGCCACGGCTGGCTCAACCTTCATTCCGCTGTTCGCCTTCGGCATTCCAGGAAGCGCCACGGCGGCCCTGTTCGGCGCGGCCTTTATCCTGATGGGCATGACGCCGGGGCCAAGCCTGCTCACCGACAACACGGAGATCATCTATGCGCTGTTCCTGACGCTGATCTTTGCCAACCTGGTGAACCTGGTACTGGGCAAGGTTCTACTGCCCTACTATTCGCGAATCGCCATGATCCAGCCTGGCTTCATGATACCGGGGGTATTCATCCTGGCCATTGTCGGCACCTACGCGGCCAACAACTCGGTGGTGGATGTATGGGTGCTGCTTTTCGCCGGAGCGCTGGGCGTGACCCTGCGGCTGATGAGCTTTCCGCTGGCGCCGCTGGTGCTTGGTTTCATCATCGGACCGGGGGCCGAGCGGGCGCTGCGTCAGTCGATGATCATGGGCGGTGGTGACTGGGCAGTGCTGATCAAGAGCCCCATTGCAATCGGCTTCTACGTGGCTGCCTTCGCACTGATCCTGCTGTTCACCTTCGCCTTGAGGGCCAAGAAATGAATCGCACAATCGTGAAAGAGTTGCTATCGGCGGCGGTCATGCTTTCACTCGGTATCGCGGGCCTGATCCACATCCAGTACGGGGCCTGGCGGCCGGCACCCCTGGTGCCGTCCTATATCATGCCGCAGACGGCCTACTACTTCCTGATCGGCTCGGGGCTCTGGGTGCTGGCGATGCTGGGGTTCTTCACCCTGCGTAAACGAGCGTCGGCGCTCGAGCGGCCGGATGCCAGGGACCAGGACCTGGTCGCCATAGGCCTCTCCTCGGGCCTGATGCTGGGTGGCGCCATCATCTACTTCTGGCTGGTGCTCAACCTGGGGCTGATTGTCTCCACCGTGGCGTTCAATGCCGTGCTGATTGCGGTGCTGGCGCCCAATCTCAGCCTGAAGGGGCTACTGATCGTGCCGCCACTGATGGGGGCCGCGGTATGGCTGCTGTTCATCAAGATGATCGGCATGACGCTGCCGTCGCCCTTGCTGTTCTAGAGCGGAGGGTTTTGCACGAAGGATGGACGCTGCGCGGCCCATGGCGGCAGGCCGCCGTGGGCAGGTGGTGTCGATTCACTCGGCCAGGTTGGTGACCGGGCGGCCCGCGGCGAAGGTGAGCAGGTTGTCGAAGGCATCGCCGAAGTAGAGCTCGTAGCTGTCCTTCTCCACATAGCCGAGGTGGGGCGTGGCGAGGAAGCTGGGCAGCTCGAGCAGCGGGTGGTGGGTCACCGGCTCCACGTCGAACACGTCAACGGCGGCCTGGCCAGGCCGTCCGGCGCGCAGCGCCGCCTCCAGGGCGCCAGCCTCGACCAGCGGGGCGCGGCTGGTGTTGACCAGCAGGGCGGTGGGCTTCATGCGTGCCAGATGATCGGCAGTGACGATGCCGCGGGTATCGGCGTTCAATCGCAGGTGCAGGCTCAGCACGTCGCTGCGCTCGAACAGCTCTTCCTGGCTTGTGGCGACCTCGATTCCATCTTCGGCGGCTCGCGCCCGGGTGCCCTCGCGCCCCCACACCAGCACCTTCATGTCGAAGGCCTGGCCGTAGCGGGCGATCAGCTTGCCGATCTTGCCGTAACCGAAGATGCCCAGGGTGCGGCCCTTCAGCCCGGTGCCCAGGGTGCGCTGCCAGCGTCCGGCCTTGAGGTTCGCGAACTCCTGGGGAATATGGCGCATGGCGGCCATGACCAGCCCCCAGGTGAGCTCGGCGGCGGCATGGGGCGAGCCGGTGCCTGCCATGACCGTGATGCCGTGGCGGCGGCAGGCATCCATGTCCACATGGGCCGCGCCGCCACCGGTCTGGCTGATCACCTTGAGGTTGGGCAGGCGCGCCAGCAGCTCGGCGGTGATCGGCGTGCGTTCTCGGATCAGCACCAGCGCCTCGGCACCTCGGAAGCGTTCGACCAGGGCATCCAGGTCAGTCACCGTATCGTTGTGGATGGTGACGTCCTGGCCTTCCAGCTTGGCGAAGGCATCGAGGGTGCGCACGCAGTCCTGATAGTCATCGGGTATCACGATCTTCATTCGGTAGTCCTTGATGACTATGAAAGGGCCAGCGATTGGCGAGCTTCCGAACGGCTCAGCAACTGGTCGGCCAGGTCGTGGAAATCGTTTGCCACGTAGTCGAAGCTCGGGTCGATGGTCAGGTCGGGCCTGGCTTCCGGCCCGAATTCCAGCGGGCGCATCACGAAGACGGTGCGCAGTCCCTCGTCTTTTGCGGCATTGAGGTCGTCCTGGTGGGCGGACACCATCATGATCTGCTGCGGGCTCAGATCCAGTAGCCGGGTTGCCATGCGGTAGACCTCAGGGTCACGCTTGTAGTGTCGGGCCAGCTCGGCCGAGAGGACGCAGTCCCACGGCAGGCCGGCCTGCTTGGCCATGTTGACCAGCAGCGCCATGTTGCCATTGGAAAGGGTGGTCAGAGTGAACCGCTCGCGCAGGCGGTGCATGCCGCCCACGGCATCCGGCCAGGGCTTGAGCCGGTGCCAGACGCGATTGAAATTGGCTTTGTCGGCTTCCGACAGCCCGGTGATGCCGAAATCCTCAAGGATGCGGTCGAGGGTCATGCGATGCAGCTGGTCCAGCGAGGTCCAGGACAGGCGCCCCTGGCGAACCCGGCTCATCGACGGGACATAGCCCGCGCGCCAGGCGTCGGCGAAGGCGGCCCAGTCCACTTCCAGTCCGCGGGCCTGCCCTAGGGACTCACCTTCGCGTATCACGCTACTTCGCCAGTCGACCACCGTGCCAAAGACGTCAAATGCCAGGCAGCGTATATCGGCGAGCTGTGGTGGGGTCAGGCTCATGCCATCACTTCCTTGTCAGATGCTGGTTCACATTCTAATTGTATGCAATTCGGCTCGATTTCCGCCAAATGTAGGCCTACAGTGCTTCTCATGCAAATTGTTGTGTACGATTAGCGTTGCAACCTTGGTCGACTTCCAGCAGACAGTCGGGCCGAAGAGGCGCACCGGGACGCGTCCTCACTGCAAGGAGCCAATCAATGACCGCTGCCGATCGCGTTTATCAGATCATCAGGAAACGTATCCTCGACGGGCAATACCCTCCGGGAAGTTATGTGCGTGAAGCGGCCATCGGCCAGGAGCTGGAACTTAGCCGCACGCCGATTCGAGAAGCCCTGAGGCGTCTGGTGTCGGATGGCTGGGTAGAGGCCATTCCTCATCACGGTGCCCAGGTGGTTTCCTGGACCCAGCGCGACGTGGAAGAGGTGTTCGAGCTGCGGGTCCTGCTCGAGCCCCAGGTGGCGCGTCGGGCGGCCTCCCGCATCGATCGTGCCCAGCTGGACAAGCTCGAGTCGTTGGCCGAACGGATGGAAGAGCTGTGTCGGGAAATGGGGGAGAATGCCCTCGAGGCGATTGCCGTTCTGAATGATGACTACCACGCCAGGCTCATGGCGGCGGCGGGGAGTCCGCGCCTTCAGCGCCTGCTGGAAACCATCGTGCAGGTGCCGGTTTCGCGTCGCAGCTATCACCACTATACCCAGGAGGAGCTGGCCGGCAGCATGAACCACCACCGTGAACTGCTGCGTGCCCTGGACGCTGGCGATGGGGATTGGGCGGCATCGGTCATGCGGGCCCATCTGCTGGCGGCGCGGGCAGCACAGCTGCGCTTTGCGGCCTGCGTGAAGGAGAGTCATCCATGGGGCCGGCAGGAGAGCCGCGACACTTCATAGGCGCTAGACTGCGTTGTCTATTCACTCTATGCCGCCAGGCCGAGGTGCGCGCAGGGAATGTTGCCCGGGGTGCCTTGTCATACGAGAGTGAACCCCGCTTTACGTGCCCAGTCGCTATTTGGAGCCGCCATGTTTCCCCCGTTTACCCTTCGCTATGCTCGCTTTCCCGAGCGCTTCTTCGCGTCTTTCGATCCCGTGCCCGTGGCGTCTCCCCGGCTGGTGGCCTTCAACCGTTCCCTGGCTGAAGAGCTGGGCTTCGAATTGGGCGCGTTCGACAGGGAAGAGGCCGCCGTATGGTTTGCCGGCAATGTGGTCCCGCCCGGGGCCGAACCATTGGCGCAGGCCTATGCCGGCCACCAGTTCGGCGGCTTCGTGCCCCGGCTCGGCGATGGCCGAGCGGTGCTGCTGGGTGAGGTCACGGACCGGCAAGGCCGGCTGCGCGATATCCAGCTCAAGGGAGCGGGATGCACCCCCTTCTCCCGCGGCGGCGACGGTCGTGCGCCACTGGGGCCGGTACTGAGGGAGTATCTGGTCAGCGAGGCCATGCACGCCATGGGGATTCCCACCACCCGGGCCCTGGCGGCGGTGACCACCGGTGAGCGGGTGGTCCGTGGCATTCCCGAGCCGGGGGCGATCCTGACCCGCGTGGCCAGCAGCCATATCCGTGTCGGCACCTTCCAGTACTTTGCCGCTCGTGGCGATGCCGATGCCATTCGCGAGCTGGCCGATCATGTGATCGAGCGCCACTACCCCGAGTTGGCCAGGCTGTCCGGCAATGAGCGCTACATGGCGTTGATCGAGGCGATCCAGGCGCGGCAGGCGGCACTGATCGCGAAGTGGATGGGTGTCGGCTTCATCCATGGCGTGATGAACACCGATAACACCACCGTGTCGGGGGAGACCATCGACTACGGCCCCTGTGCCTTCATGGAAACCTACGATCCCAGGACCGTGTTCAGCGCCATCGACGAGGGGGGGCGTTATGCCTACGCCAACCAGCCCTGGATCGCCCAGTGGAACCTGGCGCGGCTGGCCGAGACCCTGCTGCCGCTGATCGACAGTGACCAGGAGCGAGCGGTGGAATGGGCCACCGAGGTGATCAAGGCCTTCGAGGCACAGTACGAGGCCGAATGGCTGGCCGTGATGCGTGCCAAGCTGGGTCTTGCCCGTGAGGAGGCGGGCGACCGGGCGCTGGCCGAGTCGCTGCTGGATGCCATGCACCAGGGGCATGCCGACTTCACCCTGACCTTCCGTCAGCTCTGCGAGGCGGCCGAATCCGGCGAAGCGGACAGCGCCCTCGGCGACCTGTTCGAGCGCCCGGAGGTCATAGAGGCCTGGCTCGAGCGCTGGCGCGAACGCCTGGCCCAGGAGCCGGCGGCGCCCTCCGAGCGGGCCCGGCAGATGCGGCTCGTCAATCCCGCCTACATTCCCCGCAACCACCGGGTCCAGCAGGCGTTGACCTCAGCCATCGACGAGGACGACTTCGCGCCTTTCGAAGAGCTGCTCGCAGTGGTCACCCGGCCATTCGAGGCGCAGCCCGGCCGCGAGGATTACAGCCTGCCGGCATCGCCACGCGAACGGGTTTTTCGCACCTTCTGCGGCACCTGAAACTCACCCCAAGGTATGTAGAACCGATACGAAACGGGCCCTGATATCAGGGCCCGTTGCGGTCATACGGCGCGGTTCATACCAGCTCGCGCTGCTCCTCTTTCGCCTTGCGGCGTTACTGGCGCCCACGGTCTGTAGGCCGCCATCGGCGACCTGGACGTTGCCCTGCATTTCCCGGCTAGCCAGACTTTCGGCAGTGATCGTCGGCTGTTCACCCATCTTGTAGGTCTCGAGGATCTCGTAGGACACGGTGTTGCGCGTGATGTTGAAGAACTTGCGACAGCCTACGGCGTGGACCCAAAGCTCATGATGGATACCGCGGGGATTGTCGCGGAAGAACAGGTAGTCGCCCCATACCTCGTCGCTGCAGGTGTCCGGATCTGCGGGACGGGGAATGTGCGCCTGGCCCTTGGGGTGAAACTCCTCTTCCTCACGGAGTTCCTCGCAGTAGGGGCAATAGATATGAAACATGTTACTTGCTCCTCTAGTGGGCTACGCCAGCGGCGCCATGCTCGTCGACGAGGGCTCCGGTATGGAAACGGTCGATGGAGAAAGGAGCGGCGAGTGGATGCGTCTGCCCCTTGGCGAGGGTCCAGGCGAAGACATGCCCCGAGCCCGGGGTGGCCTTGAAGCCGCCGGTGCCCCAGCCACAGTTGAAGAACAGGCCCTTGACCGGCGTCTTCGACAGGATCGGGCAGGCGTCCGGACAGGTGTCGACGATCCCGCCCCACTGACGGTTCATCCGCACCCGCGAGAACATCGGGAACATTTCGACGATAGCCTGCAGAGTGTGTTCCACCGTGGGGAAGCTGCCGCGCTGTCCATAGCCGTTATAACCGTCGATGCCGGCACCGATCACCAGGTCGCCCTTGTCGGTCTGGCTGATATAGCCATGCACATGATTGGACATCACCACCGTATCCAGCACTGGCTTGAGCGGCTCGGAGACCAGCGCTTGCAGCGGATGGGACTCCAGCGGCAGGCGGAAGCCGGCCATCTTGGCCAGTACGCCGGAATTGCCCGCCGCCACGCAACCGACGGTCTTGGCCTCGATATCGCCACGATTGGTATGCACGCCAAAGACGCGACCGTCGCGGATCTTGAAGCCCGTGACCTCGGTGTTTTGCAGCAGGTCCACGCCGAGCGCATCGGCGGCGCGGGCATAGCCCCAGGCCACGGCATCGTGGCGCGCCACGCCGGCCCGCGGCTGCCAGGAGGCACCGAGGATCGGATAGCGGGCATTCTTCGAGCAGTCCATGATCGGCACGATCTTCTGGATCTGCTCGGGGTTGAGCACCTCGCCGTCGATGCCATTGAGGCGGTTGGCATTGACCCGGCGCTGGATGTCACGCATGTCCTGCAGGGTATGGCCCAGGTTCATGACGCCGCGCTGGGAGAACATCACGTTGTAGTTGATGTCCTGGGAGAGCCCCTCCCACAGCTTCATCGCATGCTCGTAGAGCGCTGCCGACTCATCCCAAAGGTAGTTGGAGCGTACAATGGTGGTGTTGCGTGCGGTGTTGCCGCCACCCAGCCAGCCCTTCTCGACCACGGCAACGTTGGTGATACCGTGCTCCTTGGCCAGGTAGTAGGCTGTGGCCAGACCGTGGCCGCCGCCGCCAACGATGATCACATCATACTGCTTCTTCGGCGTGGGATTGCGCCACTGGCGCTCCCAGTTCTCGTGATGGCTGAGGGCGTGCTTCGCCAGCCCGAATCCTGAATAGCGTTGCATATTCTCTCTCCTCGGCCGACCCCGCGGGCGAGGCCAGCCCATACGGGTTCAGGCAGTGGCGGCTTCGTCGGCCGTTGCCGGGGCAACAGCACCGTAGACCGGATGCCGTTCACAGAGCTCGGCGACCTTTTCGCGCACCTCGGCTTCCACGGCATCGGTATTGCCGCGTTCGGCCAGCACGTCGAGGATGTCGCAGATCCAGCCGGCCAGCTCGACGCTATCGCTCTCACCGAAACCGCGCGTGGTGATTGCCGGGGTGCCGATACGCAAACCCGACGTGACGAAGGGGCTCTCGGGATCGTTGGGCACGGCGTTCTTGTTGACGGTGATATGGGCACGGCCCAGCGCCGCGTCGGCATCCTTGCCGGTGACGCCCTGCTTGATCAGCGAGACCAGGAACAGATGGTCATCGGTGCCGCCGGAGACCACGTCATAGCCGCGGTCGACGAAGACTCCAGCCATGGCCCGGGCGTTGTCGATCACCCGCTGCTGGTAGCGTACGAAGTCCTGGTTCATGGCCTCCTTGAATGCCACCGCCTTGGCCGCGATCACGTGCATCAACGGGCCGCCCTGCTGGCCTGGGAAGACCGCGCCGTTGAGCTTCTTGTAAAGGTCCGCATCGCCATGGGCGGAGAGGATCAGGCCACCGCGCGGGCCGCGCAGGGTCTTGTGGGTGGTGGTGGTCACCACGTGGGCATGGGGCAGCGGGCTCGGATAGAGGCCGGCCGCCACGAGGCCTGCCACGTGGGCCATGTCCACCAGCAGCCAGGCGCCTACTTCGTCGGCGATGGCGCGGAAGCGGCGCCAATCGACTACCCGGGCGTAGGCCGAGAAGCCGGCAATGATCATCTTCGGCTTGTGGCTGCGAGCCAGGCGTTCGACTTCCTCGTAGTCGATCTCGCCGGTCTCCGGGTTCAGGCCGTACTGCACGGCGTGGTAGTGCTTGCCGGAGAAGTTGGGTGCCGCCCCGTGGGTCAGGTGGCCGCCGTGGGCCAGGCTCATGCCAAGTACCGTATCACCCGGCTTCACCAGGGCCATGAACGCCGCTGCATTGGCCTGGGCGCCGGAGTGGGGCTGGACGTTGGCATAGTCGGCACCGAAGAGGTCGCAGGCGCGCTCGATGGCAAGCTTCTCGACCACATCGACGTGCTCGCAGCCGCCGTAGTAACGCTTGCCAGGATAGCCCTCGGCGTATTTGTTGGTCAGCTGAGTGCCCTGGGCCTCCATTACCGCGCGGCTGGCGTAGTTCTCGGAAGCGATCAGCTCGACGTGGGCTTCCTGCCGGGCCACCTCGTCGGCGATGGCAGCGGCAATCTGGGAATCGAATGTGGTGAGGCCAACCTGGTTCATGACTGACTCCTGTTGTTATCGGTACTGAGCAGGGTGTGTCTTCGAATCTATCGGCAACCTGCCTGCATGAAAAATTTGAAATCCTTATGCGCAGATAATCAGCGCGAAGGTATTCAGCTCATGCAGCGATTAAAGGCCTGGGGGAGGGAGAAAGATTGAATAAATGCGACAGACTCCCTGAACGCGCGAGCCGATTCAGAACGCGGCCATGACCGGACCGGCGCCCGGGAAGCTGCATTGGCTTGAAGCCGAAGGAACAGGGCGAGGGGAAGGGGGAAGGCGGCTCAGAGCGCCGGGCGGCCCTCGACATGCAGGAAAAAGGGGTCGACCTTGTCACCGCCGGGCTCGCTGGCACGCTTGCGCATCTGTGATGGTGTCATGCCGAAGGCGCTACGAAAGTGGCGGGAAAAGTGCGGCGTATCGGCGAAACCGCAGCGCTCGCCGATCTCGGTGATGCTCTTGCCGGTGTAGTGCAGCAGCCAGAGCCCGTAGCGCAGCCGCAGGTCTCGGGCAAACTTCTGGGGGCCGACGCCCAGCACCTCACGGAAGCGACGTTCCAGATTGCGACGCGACGTCCCTACGCGCTCGGCAAGCACCTCCATCGAGATCGCTTCACCCAGGTGCTGCTCGAGAAGGGCGATAGAGCGACGCACCAGGCGATCCTCGACCTTGCCGAAGACCACCGGCTGCGGTTGTGCATGGACCCCGGTGCGCGCTTCGTCGAGCTGCATGATATGCAGGCTCTTCATGGCCCACGCTTTCCCCAGGTGCCGCTCGACCAGGTAGGCGGCCAGGTCCGCCCCTGCCGCGCCTCCCGCGCAGGTGATGCGGTCGCCATCATCGATGAAGAGCCGGTCGGCCACCGGCTCGATGGCGGGAAAACGCTGGACCATGTCGTGATGGTGATACCAGCTGACACAGCAGCGCCGATCCTTCATCAGCCCCGCCTGGATAAGGGCGAATACCCCGGTACACAGCCCGACCAGCGGCACCTGAGCAGCCGCCGCCTGGCGCAGGTAGGCCAGCGCCGTGGTATCGACCCGGTCCTGCTGGTCCTGGACACCGCCGATCACCACGATGTAGTCGAATTCACCGGGATCCCGGTACGTCAGGCAGGGTGAGACCGCAGCACCGCAGCTGGAAACGGCCTCATGACCAGTGCTGGTCATGAAAGTCCAGTGGCAGCGCAGCTGGCGGCTGCGATCACCCTCGTCGGCCGCCAGTCGCAGGCAGTCGACAAAGGCCGCAAAGGGGAACAGGGTGAAGCGGTGCAGCAGGACGAAACCGACGGAGAGCGACGCACCTGATGCCATATCGATCAAGGCGGCACTCTTGTTGGTTCGGCCTGCAGCGTGAGTAGGGCCTTTGATGTCGTTCATTTCACGACTCTAACGCATTCACCACGGCGGGCAACCAATATGCGCGCCAGGGGGGTCCCCTCCCTGCCGGCATGCTGTCGCAACCCTCTCCAACACTTGGGCACGCCCCATGACGCCGCTGGCGTGGCTCCGTGCGATATACTCGAGACGATGCACTCGGAATTAGTGTTGCTTTCCAGCTCGATGGCCCGGCGCGTCAGACATGACAAAGGTAAGCCTATGACGAATATACCGACCGACCTGCTGAGGACCTTCGTCACGATAAAGGATCTGGGAGGCTTCACCAGCGCCGGCGAGCTACTCGGCCGCTCCCAGCCGGCGATCAGCCTCCAGATAAAGAAGCTGGAGGAGATACTCAATACCAAGATATTCCTGCGAGGCTCCAGTCTCGAGCTGACCGAGGATGGGGAATATCTCTATGAGGCTGCGCGGCGGATTCTGGAGGTCAATGATCAGATCATTGCCAAGGTCAGGGGAGACAATGTTTCCGGCAAGGTCAGGCTCGGCATTCCCAATGACTTCGAATTGGCCTTCCTGCCCAAGGCGTTGCGAAACCTGTCCCGGGTCTATCCCAACATCATCGTGGAAGTGGACTGTGAAATCAGCAAGGTGATCCTTCAGCGCTATCAAAAGGGGCACTATGACATCGCCCTGGCCATGGAGCGCGCCAAGGAGAACGAGGACAGGGACGCCCGGGACTACCGGCTGGAGAATCTGGAATGGGTCTACAAGGACAGCCGCCTCATCAATGGCTATGAGGAGCCCATCCCGCTAATTGCCTACCCCCAGGGGTGTGTCTACCGCTCCATCATGGAGGAGGCCCTGCAGGGCCAGCAACACCCTTTCCGGTTCATGTACACGAGCACCAGCCTGCTGGGCATTTTCTCGGCGGTCGAGGAGGGCCTAGGGATCACGGCCATGGCCAAATCGGTCATACCCCACAACCTGAAGCATGCCAGCAGTGCCAGGGACCTGCCGGAACTCGAGAGCGTCTGCATCGGCCTGTACTACAAGGAGCGCGAGCTCAATGTCGCATCCCGCCACGTGCTCGATTTCCTGCGCTCGGGACTGGCCAATATATGAGCGGCGCACTGCCAGCCCATGGGCTGGCAGTGCCTGTGGCTTAACCGAAGGTTCGAGAAATCTTCTCTATGCACTCATCGAGTATCCATCCGCCTTTCTCAGCCGTTGCTTTCGCCGGTGATGAGAGGGTTCCCGAACTGGGCACCCAGCTGGGGTCGGGCGGGAAGACGTCATAGGGTGGGAACTCGGCCGGTGCAATATCCACGGCCTTCGACATGTCCACCAGGTCGGGATGGATCTTGAGCATGATCGAGGTCTCGAGCACGCCCCCGTGTTCGACCGCCCAGCCCGAGAAGCCGTCCGGAAACACTTTCTCGATGGTGGCCTCGTTGATGAAGTCCCAGTACGAGAGCAGCACGACCTTGATCTCGATGCCGGCGAGTCTGGCATGTTTCACGGCACGGTCGGCGGCCTCCACCAGGAACATCGAATTCTCGTAGTGGCCGTTGAGGACGATGAACTCCCGGTTCCCGTGCGCCATGAACGCGAGGATCACGTCATAGGCGTACTCCTCCAGGGCGCGGCCACTCACGCAGGTGGTGCCCGGAAAGAAGTTTCCTCCCCCTGACTTGACCTGGGACTTGTAGCCATAGGCGATGGGCGGGGCAACCAGCATGTTGCCACTTCGTTCGGCCACCCGGCAGGCAATATGCTCCGGGATCAGCACATCAGGGTTCAACGACATATGGGGCCCATGCTGCTCGATGGCACCAACGGGCAGCAGGATCTTGCAGGTACCCTGCCCCACCGTGTCGCGATAGGTTACCCAGTCCATTTCCGCTATCTTGACGCTATTCATCAGATCTTTGCCTCCGCAGCGGACGTTAGCGCATGTTGCTCGAGAAAGTAGCTGTCTTGCTGAACGGCTCGCAGGATCGAGTAGGCCATCAGCACCATGATGATCGAGAAGGGAAGCGCCGAGAGGATGGCTGCCGTCTGCAGGGTCGACAATGCCCAGGTGCCCCCCACCAGAAGCAGTACGGCGGCTATGGCTCCTTCCGTGACGCCCCAGAAGATGCGGTGCCGTGCCAGCGGATGCGGGGCACCTTCACTGAGTATGGTGGTGATGACCAGGGTGCCCGAGTCGGATGAGGTTATGAAATAGGTTGCCACCAGTACCGTGCCGAAGAACCCGGCCAAGACCCCGAGAATGCCCAAGTCCATCGCCGAGAAAGTGGCATAGAGCGCAAGGGAGACATCATTGGAGACCGCATCGGAAATTCCCCCGCTGCCGAAGAGCTCTTGATAGATGGCCGTGCCCCCATAGGCAGACAGCCAGACAAACGAGAGTAGTGACGAGACACCTACCACGCCAAAGATGAACTCTCGGATGGTCCTTCCCTTGGAGACACGCGCCACGAAGACCCCGACGAACGGTGCCCAGGACATCCACCACCCCCAATAGAAGACGGTCCACCAGCCTTGCCAGGAGTCCTGCCAGGAGTCGCCCCCATTGGCAGCCGTAGCGTTGCTGCCGGTATAGAAGCTCAGGGGTATCACCGTTCTCAGGTAGTCACCCATGGAGTCCAGGAAGCCGCCGATGATGTAGCGGGTCGGGCCAAAGATGAAGAAGAAGGCCAGCAGCAGGAAGGTCAGCCACATGTTAGCCTGGGAGAGATACTTGATACCCCGCTTCAGGCCCGTCAGTACCGAAATCAGTGCCAGCACGGTGATGCCGGCAATCAGCGTAACCTGTACCAGGCTACTGACAGGCACACCCCACAGATAGTTAAGCCCAGCATTGATCTGCTGTACGCCAAGCCCCAGAGAGGTAGCAATGCCGAACAGGGTGGCAAAGACAGCAATGATATCGATGAGGTTACCAATCCAGCCATTGACTCGCTCTCCAAGGATGGGATAGAGCGTGTAGCGAATGCTGAGCGGTTTTCCGTAGCGATAGGCCATCAGCGCCAGGCTGAGAGCAACGATACAGTAGATGGCCCAGGCATTTAGCCCCCAGTGGAAGTAGGCAAGGCGCATCGCCACATCGGCTGCCTCGCCGTTGCCCACCGCCGACGAGAAGGGGGTCCCGTGGGAGAGGTGCATGATCGGCTCGGCAATGGACCAGAAGATGATGCCGATGCCCTGCCCGGCCGCGTAGAGCATGGCAAACCAGGTGAAGTAGCCGAACTCCGGCTTGTCATCGTCAGCGCCCAGCTTGAGTCGTCCATACTTGCTGAACGCCAGGGCAACAAGAAAAATGAGAAAGCTCGCTGCAAGCCCGACATACCACCAGTTGAAGTAGAAAGTCACATAGGTTCTTCCCCGGTCGATCAGCTCGGTAGTCGTTTGAGGGAAGAGGATGGCGAGAGCGATGAAGGCCGCTATGAGGGCGACAGACACCAGAGTAACCAGCGGATTCACCCCTTTGAAGGGGCCCGAGTGCAGGACCATATCCAGACTCCTATATTTTCTTTTATTCTTATACGCAGAAAGGGGGCCAGAGGCCCCCTCGCTCAATTACTTGATGATGTTGTGCTCCGGCCCATACGGGAAGCCGGTGATGTTCTCGGCCCCATGCTCGTTGACCACCAGGATGTCGTGCTCGCGGTAGCCGCCGGCCCCCGGACGCCCTTCCGGCACCATGATCATGGGCTCCATGGAGACGACCATGTTGGGCTCGAGCACCGTCTCGATATCCTCGCGCAGTTCCAGGCCCGCCTCACGGCCATAGTAGTGGCTCAGGGTACCGAAGGAATGGCCGTAGCCGAAGGTGCGGTACTGGAGCAGGTCATGCTTGGCGAAGATGTCGTTGAGCTCATGGGCGATGTCGCAGCAGCGCACCCCGGGCTTGATCAGCTCCTGGCCCCGGCGGTGGACCTCGCAGTTTGCCTCCCACAGCCGCAGGTGCTCGTCGGAGGCGTGTTCGCAGAACAGGGTCCTCTCCAGAGCGGTATAGTAGCCCGAGATCATCGGGAAGGTGTTCAGGCTCAGAATGTCGCCGGGCTGGACGCGACGGCTGGTCACCGGATTGTGGGCGCCGTCGGTGTTGATGCCCGACTGGAACCAGACCCAGGTATCCATCAGCTCGCTGTTGGGATAGGTCTTGGCGATCTCGCGCACCATGGCAGCCTGGCCCGCCAGCGCCACTTCGTATTCCGGCACGCCAGCGGTAATGGCATCACGCACGGCCACGCCACCCACGTCGGCGACACGCGCGCCCTGGCGAATCAGTGCGATCTCCTCGGCAGACTTGATCATGCGCATCTGCATGGTCGGCATGCCGATATCCACCAGCTCCACCTCACCCAAGGCCGCCAGGAACTTCTGCTGGTTCTGCAGCGTCAGGTGATCGAACTCGACGCCGACCCGGCGGCGGCCCTCGCAGAGCTGCTTGACCGCCTTGAAGAAGTTGTCCTTTTGCCAGTCGGTATAAACGATATTGTCGCCCAGGCGATTGCGCCGCCAAGGCTGGCCGCCGTCGATATTGGCGGTGACGGTCGTGAAGCGGTCTTGCGTGACGACAAGGCCATAGTCACGCCCAAACTTGCAATAGACGAAATCGCTGAAGTAGTTGATGTTGTGATATGACGTCATCACCACGGCGTCGATATCATTGGCTGCCATGGCCTTCCTGAGGCACGCCAGCCTTCCTTGCATCTCGGCGTCCGAGAAGGTGGGAAAAACCTTTTGCCCGTTGGGAATCTCGATCAGCGATGGAAGTTGCATCTTGTTGTCTCCTTCGTCCTCAAGCGACCTGCGTCGCGGGGTTTTGACCCAGCCTGAATTGCTTCATGGCGTGCTTTTCTGCTGTACGGACGAATATGGCCAGCGGGAGGAGACAACACCAATCACTAGTGCAAATCGGCCCATTGGCTACAGAAATGCCTAAAATTTTCATCGCCTTACGGCATTACCGGTCGCTTTTTTCTACCCATGGGAGAGCGCCGGTGGCGCTTCCGGGGTAGTGCAGCGCCGATCAGGCTCGGGGATGTGAACCTCGTCACGGGATCGCAGCTCGCCTGGGTCACTGGGTCAGGGCTAACGAAGGTGGCTAGCGAAGGAGAGAGATAGGAACAAGCGCCCAACCGACCTGCTTTCCGCCGCAGGCTGGTGATAGGTGTCACGACAGGGCACAGCGGCGCGACCAGGTAGTGTAGCCTTCGGCTTGGGCCATTTCAGGCCCCTGCCTGATTCACTTCACTCTTCTGGTTTGAGCGAGTTGACGGTTTTACGCCAACGAGTTATCCGAAATGCATTGGACGCCGCATCGGTCGCCATCACGATCACACCCGGAACCGAACCGGCCTGCAGGTTGAAGACTAGCCAGAGTAGGCTGCCGACCAGCAGTGCGCTGCGACGCGACAATCCCTGGAGGAAGAACACACCAATACTGCCCGTCACCACGGCAATGACCGGCAGGAGGTCCCAAGCACTGCGCCAGCTCACCCCACCCGAGACCAGATAGAGCGTGATGAACGAGCCGGCCAGCCAGGCGCCCCTGTAGCGAATCCCTACCAGATTGCGTACCGCGGTGATCAGGTTGAGCAAGGCAGCCGTGGGCTGTGCCAGCATCAGGAAATGCAGGCTCCAGACCAGGCAGGAGCCTGCCAGCAGCAGCAGCATGCGCACATCCTGCCGGCACTGGAAGGCAAACACGCCGAGTAGCGCAGCCACACCACCGAGCAACTGTATGCCCAGCCATTCGAGGCTCATTCGTCGAAGCGCGCAGGGATGGTCCCCGGTGCCAAGGGAAGGGCCTGGCAGCGGGACCAGATGCGTTCATAGGCTGGTCGCAGGGTTTCGGTCATCCCCTCGGCGGCATCGATTGCCGGCCTCAGCCGCTGCATGGCCTGGTCGATACGCTGGGATATCACGCGCTGGTCGAGACGGGTCAGCTTGCCATCGGCGACGACCTGCTCGCCTTCCACCCATACCGAGTGGATACCGCCACCGCTCTCACCAAAGACCAACTGGCGCAGCGGATCATTGAGCGGCGTAAAGGCTGGTGCATCAAGCCGATAGAGCACCAGGTCGGCCCGCTGGCCAGTCACGACCTGCCCTAAGTAACCGTCAAGGCCCAAGGCCCGGGCCCCGCCCTGGGTGGCGGCCTCAAGCGCCTCCTCGGCACCAATCCAGTGACGATAGTCGTCTCCGCGCAGCTTGTGGATCAGGGCCGTGTTGGCCACCACCCTGAGCATGTCGGTGGACTCCAGTGATCCGCAGCCATCGGTGCCCAGGCTCACATTGACCCCGGCATCCAGCAGGGCACGCATGGGCATCAGCCCCGAACCCAGCTTGAGGTTGCTGTTGGGGTTGTGCTGCACGCTGGCGCCACTGGCGGCAATCCGCGCGATATCGTCAGGGGTCAGCCACACCGCATGAATCAGCGAGGTTCCCGGCGCCAGAAAGCCCAGGTCATCGAGATGCTGGAAAAGCGTCTTGCCTCGCTGGTGCCAGGCCGAGGCCGCCTGCAGGCGGGTTTCCTGGACGTGGATGATCACCGGTAGACCGGTTCGGTCGGCCAGCGCCCTCACCTCGCCGAGCAGGGCATCAGTGCAGCGCTGTGGCGCTGAGGGTGCAAGTAGCACACCTACGCGGTTGTCCCGAGGATGACGCGTCGCGGCGAGTGACTCGACCAGGCGCAGATACTCTGCCGACGGGGTCGCCTTGCCCGGCGCCAGACTGGCCAGGGTCGCGGGACTACACTCCTCGTGAATAAACGGCACGCTTTCGTGAAAGGGCACGTCAAATAGCGTAGGGCCCAACAGCGCGCGGATGCCGACATCTTCATAAGCGGCCAGTGCGGCCTCGACATGTTCGTGGTCGAGCACCGGCGAAGCATTGAAGTCGTCAACGATGCAGGTGGTGCCTGATAGCAGGGCCTGGCAGGCGCCCACCAGCGTGCGCAGGTAGACATCGTCGGCAGTCAGCGGCAAGGGCCTGGCCGGCCGCACGTAGTTCATCCACAGCTCCAGGGGCAAGCGGTCATAGCGCCCCTTGTGGAAATTTTCGTGGGAATGGTGGTGGCCATTGATGAAGCCCGGCATGGCGAGCGTGCCGGAGGCGTCGACGACCTCGCCTTCGGGTGAAGCATCCCCCGCCGGACGAATCGCCTGGATGACGCCATCACGGATAACGATATCCATCGGCGACTGTAGGACATGACTGCCGTCCTCGCTGAGAGGCCGTGTGCCCAACAGCGTCGTGGTCTTGTCAGCATTCTGTGTCATCACGAACGGTCGACGGCCCCATCCGCGGGGCCGTCGACACTCTCCTATGCGGTGAAGGGACTATTCGCCCAGGTAAGCTTCACGCAGTGCCGCCTGCTCGGCCGCCAGTGCATCAGCAAAGGCCTCATGCCCGAGGAACTGGATGCCGGAGCCAATCTGGCCGATCAGCCGCAGGAAGCCTTCATCCTCGGTCAAGCGCTGGAATCCATCGCTGAGCTCGGCAATGACTTCGGGCGGTGTACCAGCCGGTGCCATCACCCCGCGCCAGAACTGGAAGACCACGTCGTAGCCCTCTTCCTGGCAGGTGGGGATGTCTCCATAGGCCTCGAAACGCTCGGTATCGGTGACACAAAGCCCAACCAGGCTACCTGCCTCGAGATGCTCACCCACCACGCTGGGGTCACCGGCATAGGCCATGGTATTGCCCCCCAGCAGTTGGGTCACCGCCGGACCGCCGCCGCCCAGTTCGACGCCACGCATATCAATACCGGCAGTGGACTTGAGCATCTCGAATACCGTATAGGTGAAGCCGTTCCGGTTGTCGGAGCTGTAGACCACCTCGTCGGGATTTTCCTCAGCGTACTCAACCAGTTCACCGATGCTCTGGAAAGGCTGATCGGGGGTGGTGACAAAGATTGCCGGGCTATAGTTGATGCGGGCAACCGCCACGAAGTCATCCATCACGTAGGGCAGATCTTCGACCTGCGGGCGCAGTGAATTGATGGTCGGGTCACCGAATAGCAGCATGGTGCCGTTTGGCGTACTGCCGGCCACCTCGGCGGCGGCCACCGCACCGCCGCCGCCGCCACGGATCACCGAGATCAGTGGTCGGCCCAGAAACTCCTCGCCAACCGCGGTAATGATGCCGGCGTGCAGGGAGTGGGAGCCTCCGGCGGGATAGGGCGTGACGAAGCGGATCGGCTCATCGGGCAGGTGGCTCTCCTCGGCGAGAACCTGGCCGGTGGTAAGGGTGGTAGCCGCGGCGAGCGATGCGGCCAGTATGGTACGGGGCAGGAGGGAACGGGACATAGTGAGTTGCCTCAGGTGTTGTTGGACTTGGGTGGGTGGGACTTGGATCGCTTGCGCATGACACCTGCTTTCACCAGTCCACGCCATGCCATCGTAAGGATGACCAGCGCTAGCAGGATCAGCAGGATGAGGCTGCCTGGCCGCGACCAGAAGATCGCCAGGCTGCCGTTGGAGAACACCAGCGACTGACGCACGGCGCTCTCGAAACCCGGCCCCAGCAGCAGGCCGATAATCAAGGGGGCGATGGGGAAGTGGGTGCGACGCATCAAGTACCCCAGGCCACCACCTACCACCAGGATCAACAGATCGAAGGTGCTGGAATTGACCGCATAGGCGCCGCAGACGCATAGCAACAGGACGCAGGGATAAAGCACGGTGGATGGAATGCGGGTGACCTGCTTCAGCCAACGAATCGCCGCCAAGCCAAATATCAGCAGCAGAACGTTGGTGACGAGCAGTACCAGGAACAGCCCGAACAGGAAGCCTGGGTTCTGTTGAATCAGCAGCGGTCCCGGCATCATGCCTTGCGCCATCAGCGCACCAATCAATACAGCTGTGATGGTGTCACCGGGAATACCGAACACGGTCATGGGAATCAGCGCCGCGGGCACCACGGCGTTGTTGCCGGACTCTGCCGCTGCCAGTCCCTCGAGCGATCCCTTGCCGAATTTTTCCGGTTCACGGGAGCGTTCGCGGGCCAGGCCATAGGCAATCCAGCAGGAAATTTCAGCGCCCAGTCCCGGCAATGACCCCAAAAAGGTTCCCAGGGAGGTCGAGCGCAGGATGGTCGGGCGCAGGGCCCAGAACTCTGCCCACTTGAGCCTTTCTCCACCATGTTCCACCACTGGCAGGGCACCACTAGGCCGCTCGGGCGGATGCGTCAGCTGCATGAGGATCTCACTCAGCGCAAACATGCCGATTAGCAGGGGAATCAGTGAAACGCCGCCCAGCAGATCGGTATTGCCGAAGGTGAAGCGCTGGTAACCCGACATCGGATCGAGCCCAATAGATGCGACCAGAAGGCCGAGCCCGGCAGCAATCATCCCCTTCAGGAAACTCTCTCCGCTGACCGTGGCGATCATCGTCAATGCAATGAGGTAGAGCAGCGCAAACTCCGGTGAACCGAAGCGAATCGCGATGCTTGCCAGCGGGATAGCCACCATGATCAGCACCAGGGTGGCCATGAAATCCGCCACCACAGAGCTGTATAGACTCAGTTCCAGTGCCTTGCGCGATTTACCCTGCTGCGTCAGCGCATAGCCGTCACGGGCCGTTGCAGCCGCCGCCGCAGTGCCGGGAGTATTGACCAGGATGGCCGGTATCGAGCCGCCATAGATGGCCCCCTTGTAGATTCCCAACAGAAAAGGGATACCAATGGTCGCCTCCATGAAGAAGGTGAAGGGCGCCAGCACCGCCACCGCCATGGTGGCAGTGAGCCCTGGCAAGGCGCCGATCAGGATGCCACCGGCAAGCCCCGCCGACAGCGCCAGGAAGGTCCAGGGACTGGCCAGCATGGCAAGCCCCTGCTGGAGTACGGCCAGGTCGATCACAGCACCACCCCTCTGGGGAAGTAGACCCCCATGACGCCCTCGAAAAGATGGATCACCAGCGCCGGCGGCACTACCGCCAGCGCCAGCAACACATACCAGCGGCGTTCGCCGAAGCAGAGTGCCAGCAGCGGCACGGCCAGCATGGTGACCAGCCAGATGCCCAGGAAGCGGATCGATACGACCATGGCCACCATCAGCGCATAGGCGACGAGCGCCCGGGCGGTGTGTCCAGACTCGAAGGCCACCGAGGACGCTGGCCGCCAGGCGGACAGCAGCAGCACCACGCCGAGGCCGGTCACCAGCAGTGCGATCAAGCCGGGGAAGAACGCCGCCGACCCGATATCGCGGGGGTCTCCAAACGGCGGCGGCGTGCTATGCACGATGCGCAGAAACATGACCCCCACCGCGATCACCACGAGTGCCAGCAGCGACTCGATCAGGCGCCCCCCAGGCCACGTGCGTGAGTTCATGGGGACACCCCGCTCGCTATCAGCGCCTCGAGGCGTCCGGGCATGTGTGAACGGCTTACCACGCATCACCTCCCGACGGCCGTGGCTTGGGCCGAGCCGGCGCGGGCAGGGCGCAGGGCAGGAACTGGCCGCGCCCGGCGACGCCCAGGTAGTCACCGTCGCGCCACACCACCTCGCCACGTGACAGCGTCAGGGCCGGCCAGGCCGACACCGGTATGCCCTCGTAGGGGGTGTAGTCGACGCCGTGATGCAGGTCGCTGTTGCGGATGCGCCGGTCCAGGCCGGTCTCCCAGATCACCAGGTCGGCATCGGCGCCGACGGCTATCGAGCCCTTGCGCGGATAGAGGCCATACATGCGCGCCACATTGGTGGCGGTGAGTGCCACGAACTGCTGAATGGTCAAGCGGCCCGTCTCCACCCCATGGCTGAACAGCAGGGCAAGACGCGTTTCGAGTCCCGGGATGCCGTTGGGAATACGTTCAAAGCTGGCGTCACTGCCGGCCGCGAACTTGCCCTGGGGGCCAGCGAAGGTGAACGGCGCATGATCCGAGGAGAAGATCTGGAAGGCGCCACTCTCCAGGCCATCCCAGACCACTTGCTGGTTGGCCTTGTCGCGCGGCGGCGGGCTGCAGATGCACTTGGCACCGTGGTGATCGTCGTCCTCGATGCCTAGGTCGTCAGCGGTCAGGAACAAGTACTGCGGGCAGGTCTCGGCATAGATGCGCAGGCCGTGGCTGTGCGCCCAGCGCAGCTGATCTATCGCCTCACGCCCAGAGACGTGGACGATCAGGATCGGTACGTCGACCAGCTCGGCATAGGCAATAGCGCGGTGGGTGGCCTCACGCTCGACCAGCATGGGCCGCGCCTCGGCGTGATAGCGGGGAGCGGTATGGCCATGGGCAAGCAGACGTTCGGTGAGCCAGGCGATGCAGTCGGCATTCTCGGCATGCACCATGACCATGGCACCGTGCTCACGAGCCACCGCCAGCACGTCGATGATTTCCCGGTCCGACAGCTTCAGGTCGTCGTAGGTCATGTAGATCTTGAACGAGGTATAGCCTTCGCGGATCAGTGCCGGCAGCTCATTGGCCAGCACCTCGGGGGTCGCGTCGGTCACAATCAGGTGGAAGGCGTAGTCGATACACGCCTTGCCTTCGGCACGCTGGTGATAGTCGTCGACGGCGGCGCGCAGACTCTGGCCTTTCATCTGGCAGGCAAAAGGAAAGACCGTGGTGGTGCCGCCGCAGGCCGCCGAGCGGGTACCGCTGAGAAAGTCGTCGGCCATCTTCGAGCCGTCAGAGGTGGGCTGGTCCAGATGGCAGTGCCCGTCGATGCCGCCTGGCAGCACCCAGCGGCCGGCGGCATCCATCTCTTCACGTCCGGCGCCGAGACCGCTGCCCAGCGCCGTGATCACGCCGTCGCGGATGCCGATATCGGCTTCGAACACATCGGCGGCGGTGGCGCAGCGGGCGCGCCGAATCACCAGATCGAATTCAGCCATGTGCCATCACTCCTTCCATCAGTTGGCCCCAACCGGCCACCGGCACGTCGCCATGACTGGTCATGCGCAGCATCTTCCACACCACGGTGGCCGTGGTATCCAGCACCGGCACTCCCAGCTCCGCCTCCCACGCCGGAACCAGGTCGGCCGAATAGAGATTGGTGCAGGCCACCACGATGGCCGGCGGCCCGGTTTGGGCCACACGGCGAACCTGGGCAGTGAGTGTTGCCGCGGTCACCTCCGAATAGGCGAAGTTTTCGCTGATGCCCAGGTGATCCTCGGCCACCACGTCAAACCCTTCGCCACGATAGTTGTCGAGAATTCGCTGCTGTACGTCGTCGGTATAGGGCGTCACCAGACCGAACTCGCGCAGCCCGTATGCCGCGAGGATTTCATTCAGCGCCAGCATCGAGGTCGTGGCCGGAATACCGGTCTCTTCACTGATGCGTTGGCACAAGGTCTCGTCGTGGTCGAACCCCAGCCAGCCGGCCGAGGTGCCGCTCCAGCCGATTACATCCACCCGGGCGTCGGCCAACAGACGGGCTGCCGCCAGCACGTGGCTATCATCGAACTGGCCGAGGGCTCGCGCGCTGAGCGCGATCTCGGTCACGGTAAAGCGGGAGAAGTGCGCGCTGACCCCGGGAACCTTGGCCACCATGGCTGAGGTAAGCGGCTCCAGGGCGGTATTGGATGAGGGCGTGAGAACGCCGAATCGGCTGCGGATGACGGTCACCGGGAGGCTCCTGTGGTCGGGTGAGTAGTGATGATCAACGGCTGGGCGCCCTGCCATAGGCAGCGTCGTCCCAGTTCCGGGAGCTGCTCGAGTCCTTCGACGAAGCTCATGAAATGATTGCCAGCGATCGGCCCCAGCTTGCTGGCAAAGCTACACGCGCCATAGGCCAGCAGAATCTCGGTCTCGCTGTACCCGCCGGGGTAGAACAGCACGTCGCCGGGAGACGGATAGCGGGTGGTGTTCTCCCAAGGCAGCGCGAAGTCCTTTTCGCCCAGGGGGATCCAGACGCCCTCACCGCTCCAGCGCACATGCACCAGCTGCGTCTCCCAGGGCAGTAACGCCAGAAAGGCCGCCACGCTGTGCGGGGCATCGGGACGGAGCTCGGCCAGGAACTCGAGGTCGTTGGAGACCAGGCGCAGGCGTACGCTGCTCTCTTCCGGCTGAGGACGACTCATTGCACATCCCCCCGGCCAATCAGCTGCCCCAATGCTGGCGACAAGCCTTTGGCACCTTTCGCCGGCGGCGCGGCATAGCTGCCCGCCGTCGCCTTGGCGGGGCCGAGGTGGGACAGCAACTCCGCCTGCTGTACCGCGCAGCTCACGCCATCCACCACCGGCACCGGTATGCGCTGTGCCACGCTGCGCGCCAGACCCGCCAAGGGCGCGCCGGCGATGATCAACACATCCGCGCCATCGTCGCGAATCGCCGCCTCACACAGCGCCACCAGCTGCTCGCCCTTGTCCTGCTGCACGCTGCCGATATTTGCCAGCGGCTCGTCCAGACAGCGGATAACGGCCAGACGCGACGTCATGCCGTAGCGAACCACGGGCTCGGCATACCAGGCACGGATGCGCCTTGAAATAGCCACGATGCCGATCTTGCCGCCGAGCATGGCGGCACTCATCAGCGCACTCTCGGTCAGGCCCACCACCGGTATCGGCAGCATCTCGCGGGCCGCTTCAAGTCCCGGGTCGCCAAAGGCGGCCACCACGGCGGCATCGTGTCCGGAAAAGTGGTCGGCCAGCTCGTTGAGCGTTGCGTAAGCGCCGATGGCAGCCTCGGCGCGGGTCTCGATATAGGCCACGCCCAGCGCCGCCGTGCGCAGGGTCAGCTCAGTCCCCGGACTGGCCGTACGGCGCGCCTCGGCCTCGATCAGTTCGGTGACGCTTTGCGAGATGTTGGGATTGACGATCAGCAGTTTCATGGGCGCTCCCTCGAGCCGTTAGCAGGGTCAGACCTGGGCCCGGGCGCGGGACCAGAGTGCTTCGGCCGCGTGCTGGGCATCGGCCAGCAGCGCCGGCGTATCCGCCAGACACAGCTCGCCCCCCTCGACCACCACCTGCCCATTGCAGACCACCATCTCCACATCGCGTCCCTGGGCGGTATGCACCAAATTGCCCAGCGCATTGATCAGCGGCACCAGGTGCGGGCGGCGGAAATCGAAGACCGCCAAGTCGGCGCGCTTGCCGGGCGTCAGCGAGCCCAGCTCATGCCCCAGGCCAAGCGCCTTGGCGCCGTTCAGGGTGGCCATCTCCAGCACATGGTGAGGCTGCCAGGTGTCGTTCACCTCGCCTTCCTGGACGCGGCCCATGATCAGCGCCCAGCGCATGACCTCGACCATGTCGGCGTGCATGTTGTCGGTGGCCAGTGTCAGATTGGCGCCGGCTTGACGCAGTCGGGTGGTGGGGGCAATGCGCCCGCCGGTGGCATTGCCGCGCGGGACGTGGGCGATATTGGTGCCTGCGCGACCGATACGCGCGATATCGCTGTCGCTGACGTACATGCAGTGGGCGGCCGTGAAGCGCGGCCCGAGCAGCCCGACATCCTCGAGCAGCTCACTCGGGCTCATGCCGTCGCGCTCCTCGACGCGACGATTCTCTTTGCGGCTCTGGGAGAGATGGCCGTTGACCTGGATGCCCAGGGCGTCGCGGGTCTCGGCCACCTTCACCAGCAGCTCGCGGGAGCAGGTGTCCGGCGCATGGGCCGCCAGCTCGACGCCCAGGCGGCCGTCCATCTTGCCCTGCCAGCGCTCATGCAGCGACACTGCCTCACCCAGCGTCTTCTCGCCAATCGCGGTGCGATGCTCCCACACCCCTTCATGGACGCGACTGAAATCCACATCATGGATGCGGCCACAGGTGATCACCCGCATGCCCAGTTCGCCCATTGCCGGCAGCGTCAGGTCGGCATGCACATAGCTGTCATTGATCAGGGTGGAACCGAACAGCAACGCCTCGGCGGCGCCCAGTCGCGCCAGTGCCACCGCTTCTTCCTCGCGGACCTCATGGCCGTGCGGCACGCCCGGGGTGTAGGCCGGGGCGAAGCCCATGTCCTCGGCCACGCCCCGTACCATGCTCAGGATGGTGTGGGTATGCACATTGACGAAACCTGGAATGATCACACGACCATGCATATCCAGGGTACGGCGGGCGGGCGGGAGCGGCTCACCGGCAGCGTGGGGGCCCACCTCGACCAGGCGGCCCTGATGGATCACCAAGCGACCGCAGGCGATCTCACCGAGCTGTGGGTCCACGGTCAGTAAGCGCGCGCCGTAAATCACCAGGTCGGCAGGGTGCTCGGCGTCGAACGGAGAGGGTGTCGGCATGGTATGCTCCTCAGGATTCAGTAACCGAGTGCACGAGGCAGCGCGGTGACGATTTGCGGAAAGGCGATGCAAAGACCGAGGATCGCGAACTGGAAGGCAACGAACGGCAGTGACTCTCTGACCAGCGTCATCATCGGCACCTTGGTTATGCCGCTCATGACGAAGTAGAGCACGCCAACTGGCGGCGTCATCATGCCGACCACCAGGTTGTACATGAACAGAAAGCCGAAATAGAGCGGATCGATGCCGTACAGCACGGCGACGGGCGCGAACAGCGGCACCAGCATGATGTAGGCGGCGTTGGATTCGATCAGCATGCCGATCACCACCAGCAGTGCCATGGTCAGCAAGATAAAGATCATGGGATCCGCGGTCAGCGACTGGATGAACGATGACAGCATCATCGGCACCATCTCGATGGTGAAAATGAAGGTCAGCACCGACGCAAACGCGATCAGCGCCCCGACCATCGCCGAGGTCACCGCGGCGCGGTAGAGACAGCCCGGCAGGTCGGCGATACGCAGACGGCGCGTGACGGCGAATCCGATGAAAGCTGAGTAGACCACCGCGATGGCTGCCCCTTCGGTCGCGGTAAAGATGCCGCCTACGATGCCGCCTACCACGATCACCGGCATCATGATGATGACGATGGCGCGCCGCGCCTGCCGCCCCACGTTGCAGAGGTTGAAGCGCTCGCCGGTCAGCGGATAGCCGCGCTTCCAGGAGATCCAACTGGCAATGACCATGAAGCCCACGGCCAGCAAGATGCCGGGGAGGATACCCGCCATGAAAAGGCCACCCACCGACACCGAAGAGCCGGCCATCAAGGCGTAGACGATCATCGCATTGCTGGGTGGGATCACCGGGCCCAGATTGGCCGCCGAGGCAATCACGGCACCTGAGTAGGCATCCGGGTAGTACTTACGCAGCGACGGTACCAGCGTACTGCCCATGGCACTGGCGCTGGCCACAGCAGCACCGCTTACCGACGCGAAAATGGTGCCGGAAGTGATCGTCACGTGGGCCAGGCCGCCGTGCATCCTGCCCACCAGGCTGTTGGCAAAGGAGATGCGTCGATCCATGATCCCGGCTCTCACCATCAGCTCACCGGCGAGCATGAACAGCGGAATGGCCATCAGCGGGAAGCTGTTGACGGCGTGCAGCATTCGTTGCGGCATCACCACCAGCTCGAAATCGAGCATCCACAGGCCCGCCAGCGACCCAAAGCCGAGGGCAAAGGCCAACGGCATGCCGAGGACGGCCAAGCCCAAAAACAACCCTATCGCCAGCCAGGTCATGTCAGCTCCTCCCAGGTTCGCGACCCGCCCCAGGCCAACAGGGCCAGGTGCAGGAAGGCATGGCCGCCGCAGATCAGCACCGCGATGTAATAGATCGCCGAGGTGATCGGCAGCGTCGGCATCAGTTCGGGCCAGCGATCGAGGGTCGCCACCCAGGCCCCCAGCATCACCATCAGCATCAGGGTCGTCGAAACGCCAGCCATCAGGCGAAACAGCACCTCCTTCATCCACTCAGGCATCAGCATGACGAACAAATCGATGCCCACATGCACCCCGTGCTTCACACCGTGGGGAATGGCCAGGAAGATGGCCCAGACAAAGAACAGCCGCGACAGCTCGTCGGCGGAGTCGATCGATGACCCCAATACGTAGCGCCAGAACACCTGCAGGGAGACGATGGTCGCCATCAGGCCCATCACTGCCACGATGCCCCAGTAGGTGGTGGCATCGAGCAGCTCCACGATGCGCTTGGCACGCCTGAAAGCACTGGAACGTGGCGGGGGCTGGGGCCCCCGCGCCTGGGTATTGTCGTGCGGTGGTGCAGAAGTGTCCGTCATGCCTGACCTCACAGCGCCGCTTCGGCTTCCTGGATCACCAGCTCAAGGAACTCAGGATCAACGCGCTCCGCGAGGCTCTCCGCGACTTCCATGGTCGCTTCGCGCAGTTCGGCGCGCAGCTCCGCCGAGATCGGAGTGAACTCCATACCTGCCTCGATCAGCTGCTCGCGCCAGGACTCCTCCTCCTCTGCCGCAGCCTCACGCTGCCACTCCATGGCCGCTATCATCGCCTCATCGACGATCACGCGATGCTCTTCGGAGAGGCGCTCATAGCTGCGCTGATTGGCGACGGCGTTGATGAAGTCGTAGAAGTGACCGCTATCGGAGAGATGCTCCTGGACCTCGTTGAAGCGACGGCTGGCGATGATGTTGTAGGGGTTCTCCTGACCATCAAGCACTCCCTGCTGGAGCGCGGAGTAGAGTTCAGAAACGTCCATCGACACCGGGTTGGCCCCCAGTGCACGGAAGGTCTGCAGGTGGACTTCATTAGGCTGCAGGCGAATGCGCATCCCCTCGAAATCCTCGACCGACGTAATCGGGCGGAGATTGTTGGTGACATGCCGGAAACCGAGCTCGCCGTAGCCAAGGTTGACGAAGCCCAGCTCGGCCATCTTTTCATCGAGGTGCTTGCCGACCGGGCCATCCATTACCGCAAAGGCCTGATCACGGCTATCGAACAGGAACGGCAGGCTCACCGCTTCGTACTCGGGGACCGATCGAGTGAAATAGGCGATCGAGGTAAAGACGGCAAAGATGCTGCCTGAACGCACCTGATCGACGTTCTCTGTGGCCCCGCCCAACTGCATCGCCGGGAACAGCTCGACAGAAATATCTCCGTTTGACTCGCTCTCGACCTGCTCCTTGAAGACCTCCATGGCCCGAGAAACCGAGTGGTCGGTGGGAAAATTACCGGCCACGCGTAACCGTTCCGTCGCCAGCACCGAAGACGAGAGCAGCATGCCTGCTGCCATCACAGCGGCCATTTTTACCGTTCTTGTTTTGATCATCATGAGTCCCTCCAGGGATTGTCATTAAGGAGATGATCGAAATGCAGCGCAGTCAATCACCTGAAATGAAAGAGCAATTGCCATGCCTGAAACGTCGAATCGCGCGGCAAAATCATCCAATCCATTGTTTTTAATCGAGAAAAAAATGTGTAGAATCATACTGCGAAAGATTGTCCAACAGATTGCGTACAATCTGTAAGATAGATCACGCACCCAAATTGTGCAAAAATAAGTGTGAAAGCGCATTTGCAGTGCGTCGGACCAGGGGAATTCAGAGCGTCAACCGCTAGCTCGGAACAACACTACTGACCCACGCTGACCTGCGGCATACTGGAGCAAGACACTGAAAGGACAGGACCGACAATGGAAGCTTTGCCCACCAAACCCGCTATCGAGCAGATTGCAGACCACATCACCGATGCCGTGATGGAGCACCGCCTCCCCCCCGGGATCAAGTTGGTGGAGGAAAAGCTGGCCAGTGCCTTCGGTGTCAGCCGTACCAAGATCCGTCAGGCACTGACGCTATTGGCCCAGGAGGGGCTGGTCACCCTGCATGCCAACCGTGGCGCTTTCGTGACCCGTCCCACCGCCGACGAAGCCCGCGACCTGTTCGCCACACGGCGTTTGGTGGAGCCCGAAATTGTCCGTAATGTTATTGCTAAGGCCTGCGAACACGATATCGCTCGCCTGCACCAGCACTTAGCAAATGAGGCACAAGCTCGCTTAGCAGGAGACCGACGGCGAATCATCCGACTTTCGGGTCAATTCCATATGCTGCTGGCGACGTTAGCGGGTAATGCCTTCATAGAGAAATTGATGGCGGAGCTATGCCCGCTGACGTGTCTCATCATCGCGCTCTATGACGCTCCCCAGACCCCCGCCTGTCCCGAGGACGAGCATAGCCAGATCGTCGAGGCCATTGCGGCTCACGATGAGGACACTGCCGTACGCTTGATGCTCCACCACCTGGATCATATCGAGAAGGAATTGCAGTTGGACGCACAGCCCAGCACGCCCAACATTCATTGGGAGTCTCTTTATGGGTGATCCATGTTGCTTCGACGTCATTACTGAGGATGGCGACGACAACAGCAAGCACCACCATGCCGGCAGGATTCATGAACGGGGTCTATTTCGTTATCCGAGCACTCTCGTCAGACAGCTTCACCCACACCCAGGGCACGCCAGCCGATGTCATCGTGAACCTCCTTATTCCGGGGCGGGCGACGATAGGGGAGCAGGCAGTCGTACTCCTTCTTGACGATCGCATAGCCCTCACAGATCCACACCTCCAGGCCGGACCGGTCCAGAATAGTGATGCGCCGGCGATGGTAAGAGATCAGGCCGGCCTTCCGCAGCTTACCCGCCGATTCGATTCCACAACGCTGCGTTCGCCAGCGCACAGTGAGTGAGTGCCATAAGGTCCATCCTCGGTTGAGCGTGGCAAAGGAAGTGCCTACACAGGATGTGGCGCTCAGCGCTAGAGGCGTGATAATACAAACCTATTGGGAGCAACACTCATGAAAACCATGAACCTTAAAGCCAGTTCTTTCGTGAAAATTAAATCAACCTCGCTTGATGCTGAAGCCCTGGATTTCTGGGGCGAACGGGCGCGGATTCAACTATCTTACATGGACGCAATTTCCGCCTATCTTGACTGAGTCTCCGGCTGCTTTAAGCAACACCCAACCTATTTATGAACAACACCAGTAAAGCGGCAGGTGAGTTATTTCTGCCAGTAGACAGGTGTTGATGTCATGAAATATCAAATTAAATACATGGAGGGTCGATATCGCTCCGAGCCGCGCGATAGCTGACTAATATGCGTAATCAGGAAATGTTATGAAATTCATCTTTGCACTAGCACTTGGAACAATAGCCTTGCTCTTGGCTATCACCACCAAGGATTCGACTAGCGTGCGAATCTTCCTTGCTTCCGTGGGGCTGGCATTATGCGCGGTGGCGCTGAGCCCAGGGGCTGCTCGAGGTAAGCCGACAGTATCCGGGCACCTTAAATCAGGCAAATCCAAGCTGAGCGAGCTAAGTGCTCGGAAAGAGACAAGAACGGCCACCGCCGTTAGAAGCTAAGTGACCGTTTTTGCTGATGTTATTGGCGCGCCCAGTAGGATTCGAACCTACGACCCCTGCCTTCGGAGGGCAGTACTCTATCCAGCTGAGCTATGGGCGCTTGCTTGCTATGAAGCGGCAACATCGTAACCGTCAGCGCCCGGACTGTCCAGCCTGGTCGTCCCGCAGCCGTCGTTATCCGTCGCCCCCGACGATACGGTACCGCTCACTCACCCCGCCGGACGCCTCGGCGCGACGCGTCGCCACTTCGAGCTGCTGCTCGAGCACGGTGGCGCTGCCCGTCGTGCCGCTCTCGAGCATCCCCTTCACCTCAGCCTTGGCCCGGGTCACCTCGGCTTCGAGTTCCGCCGCCATCTCGGCGCGGTATAGCGCCTCTTCGGCCTTTAGCAGGGCGTACTCAGTACCGGCGAAGCCGGCCAATGCCACCGCAGCGCCGGTCAGCAACGCGCCCGGCCCGGTGGGAGCGGTGGCAACCGCCGCAGTGCCGCCGGCCGCCAACGAGCGAGCGCCATGGACCCCCAGCCGCGCCACGACCCTGCCGGCCACCACACGTGCGCCTCTTGCGGCGGCACCGGAGGCGAGCCGCTGGACAAGAACGCGACTGGTGACAAAGCCCACCACTGCACCTGCCCCGGCCGTGCCCCAGCGGGCCGTATCCCATTGCCCCTGGAAGGCCTGGCTCAGCGTCAGGTCGAGATCGATAGTGTGAATCGCATCGGCACTGTCCGAGGTTCCCGCAGCCTGGCGGTCGGCGAAACGGGCGTGCAGCGTCCGGCCGATATCCTCCACCAGGACCTGGTGGGTCAATGCCAGCTGGGTCGGGAAATCCGCCTGAAGCTCAGCCAGTGCCGATGCGAAGCCGCTCTCCTCGATGAGTCGCTCGGTGAGCTGCGCTTCGAGCCATTTGTCCAGATCGCCAACAATGGCGACACCCAACCTGTGATAGCTACCCCGGAGCGAGAAGTACCAGTCGAGATAAGCCGGCACGGCCGCTTCCAGGGGGGCAAAGCTGGCATCGACCCGCTCGTCGATCCAGAGCTGCATCTCCTGCAGCAACCGGGGGTGTGCAGCCTGAGTGAGCTCGGCAAGCTCCCGGCCGAAGGCGGCATGGGTATCTGCATCCAGGATCAGGGTTTCACCGCTGACCACGACCCGGAACAGCGGGGCGTCGCTTCGGTCCTGCAGGGCACGGTACCCCTGGGTAAGCGCCACCATCAGCAGCACAACCAGCAGCAGGGAGACGCCCCACGGTTGCCAGCCACGCGCCCGCCACCACCGAGCTGCAGGTAGACTTACGGCAGCTCCCAAGCCGACGCTCTCCCGCGGTGCAGTCATTCGCGCTCCTTCCCTCTCTTCATCGGCAGGGCCTCCAGGGTGGCCTCGCGCAGTGTTTCGGCCCCCATCAGCAAACGCACGTAGGCCCAGGCGAAGGCGCTTTGCACCAGCAACAGCAGCAGCCAGCCCACCAGAGCCAGGCTTTCGCTTAGCTCGCCTCGCTCGGTGGCATTCTGCATTGCCCAGTACTGGGTGACCTCAAGCGCCCTGGCCAGCCGCTCGAAGAACCCCAGCAGGGAATCATGGCCATCGGCGGGCACATGGCGCATCAGCGCCTCCTCCCAGCCCAGCCCCACCAGGTAGTGCTGGGGCAGCCACAGTGCCAGCAGCACCAGCAACACCGTCAACAGCAGGCCCAGCGGCCAGGCCTGCAGTCGTCGCGTCACCGCCGGCAGATACTCGGCGATGACGTGGCGCGCCAGGCGACGACGCATGACGGAGCGCAGCCAAATCAGCCCCGCTACGCCAATCCACAGCACAGGCCAGTAGACCGGCGAGAGCAGGCGTAGTTTCACCAATAGCAGCAGGGCCAGCAGGATACCCAGCAGCTGATGCCAGGCAATCATCACCAGCCCGCCTCGCAGCCAGCGATGCCAAGGTGAGGCTGCCTGGAGGTACTGGCCCAGCCAGGCTCGCCGCCTGAGCCGTGCCGTCTCCAGGCTGCCGGCAAATATCAGTTGGGTCGTGATGACCCAGGCCGGGAGCAACAGCATGCTGGCAATGCTGGAGCCAACCACTGACCAGACCAGCAGGATGGCCACGACCAGGGCCAGGTGACCATCGCGACGAACCCAAGGATGCCAGCGTGCGGTTGCGTGCCTGATCATTTGGCGTCCCCCGTGTTGCGCTGCTGCAAGCGTACGTTATCGCCCACGGCGAGATATGAGGTGCCGTGAGACTCAGGTGGACTGCACCATCTCGCTGACCTTTTCCAGGATATGGTGTCCGATGGGAATGGCCGAAGTGGCCGCCGGCGAAGGGGCGTTGCAGACATTAACCGTACGGCGGGTGTTCACGAACAGAAAGTCGTCGATCAGTCGACCGTCCCGGGAAACCGCCTGGGCACGCACCCCGGCGGGCCAGGGCTCGAGGTCTTCCAGGGTCAGGCTGGGGCAGTACTTGCGCACCTCCGCAAGGTAGCCCTTCTTGAACAGCGAGTTCTTCATCTCGGCGAGGCCCGGCTTCAGGTTGCGGCCCAGAACCTTTAACACTCCCGGATTGGTGAACATGCGTGCCATGTCGGACAGCGAGAAATCGCTCTTGCGATACCCTTCCCGCTTCAGTGCCAGCACCGCATTGGGTCCCACCGTCACCGAGCCATCGATCATGCGGGTGAGGTGTACGCCCAGAAAGGGCATGGAGGGGTCGGGAATGGGGTAGATGAGATGGTTGACGATTCCGCTGTGCCTGTCGGGCAAACGGTAGTACTCGCCGCGAAACGGGCAGATGGTGAAACCCGGGTTCCGGCCCAGCAGGCGCACGACCCGGTCGGCCATCAATCCCGAACAGCTCACCAGGTAGCGGCTGTTGAACTCTCCTTGGGAGGTGGTGACGATCACCTCACCGGTTCGCTCGGCAAGCGCCGTCACGTCATGGCCATAGCGGATCTGGCCGCCGTGGCGCTCGAATTCGGTCGCCATGGCCTCGGCGACCCGCGCGTAATTGACGATGCCGCTGGAGGGAACGAAGATTCCGCCGATGCCGGTGATATTGGGCTCGCGCTCCTTGAGCGCCCCGGCTGAAAGCCACTCCCGCTCCAGCCCATTGGCCCCGGTGCGCTCCCACAGCGCTTCCATACGCTGCATTTCTTGGCCATTGGTCGCCACCAGCAACTTTCCGCAGATCTCGAAGTCGATGGCATGGCGCTCGCAGAATTCGCGAGTGGCGCGGTTGCCCTCCAGGCAGAAGCGCGCCTTGAGACTGCCGGGGGCGTAGTAGACGCCCGCGTGGATCACGCCGCTGTTGTGGCCGGTCTGGTGGTGGGCGGGCCCCGCCTCCTTCTCCAGCAGCACGATCTTCTTCTCAGGAAAGCGTTCAATCAGCTGCATGGCAGTGGAAAGCCCGAGGATCCCGCCGCCAATGATAGTGAAGTCGTACACGCGCGCCCCTGTCGTCATCGAGTCATATCAGGATAGGATGCCCACGATACCCTGTTGCAGGCCACAGCGGCCATAGAACTGTGCCAGGAAGCGCCCGAACGCCCCCTGCGACAGCTGCAGCCGTGTCGTGGCCCGCCTCTCATGCCAAAGACATGGGCAACGGCGTTTTCCAGCGGTTTGGGTTATCGGTATACTACGCTGCATTGTGTGCTTCATGGTGTCCGCGGCTTTCGTGTGCCGACGCGCCACGAGCTGATAACGATTACAGGACCGTCGGGAGGTGGTGAGAGTGAAATCCAGCAAGTTGATCATGGGGTGTCTGGCCACCCTGGGCCTGACCGCGGGCGCCTCGTCCGTCCATGCCGAAGTGGACCGGGATGCCATTGCCGAGCGCCTGAAGCCTGCCGGCAACCTCTGCCTGCAGGGTGAGGATTGCGGCACCGCTGCCGCCCGCGAAGCGGAAGGGGATGCACCCGCGAACGGCATCGATGGTGGATCCATCTATGGCAATGTCTGTGCGGCCTGTCATGAGTCCGGGGCTGCCGGCGCGCCGATTCGCGGCGACGAGGGCGGCTGGGCAGACCGCATCGACAAGGGTTGGGACGAGCTGCTGGCCAACTCCATCAACGGCATCGGTGCCATGCCAGCCCGTGGCGGCAACCCCAACCTTTCCGACGAGGAAGTGGCCGCGTCTACCGCCTATCTACTCGAGCCGGTGATGGACGTGCCGGAAGTGGGTGACGAAGAGGTGGCTGATGAAGCGCCCGCCGCCGATGAGGAGCCGGCAGCTGACGAAGCACCCGCCGAGGATGCTGCAGCCGACGAAGAAGCCGTGACCGAAGAAGGTCCGGTGGAAGAGGAAGCCGAAGCTGCAGCCGTCGCAGCCGAAGAAGCGGTCGAAGACGAAGCCGTTGAAGAAGCTGCTACGGAAGAAGCAGCTCCCGTCGATGACGAGCCAGCATGGGCCGATATCGACGGCGAGGCGATCTACAATCAGGCCTGCATGGCCTGCCACATGACCGGGGCCGCCGGCGCGCCGATTCGCGGCAATGAAGGCCACTGGGCCGAGCGCATGGAGAAAGGCATGGAGACTCTCTACGAGAACTCCATCACCGGCATCGGCGCCATGCCGCCCAAGGGTGGCCATGCCAACCTGTCCGACGACGAGGTGCGCGCGGCTACCGACTATCTGGTCGAGCCGACTCGCTGATTCGAGTCACGTTAGTCCAAACGGGGCGCCATTGGCGCCCCGTTTGCATTGGTGGCAAGAGCCCTCAGCCCAATAAAGAGCCTTCAGCCTAACAGTGAGCGCAGCCCCGCAATGGCGTCCTTGCCCCGCGCCTGTTTTTTCTCCGGGTCTTCCCGGTCGGGCTGGCCTTCCCACTCCAGATCCTCCTGCGGCAGTTCGTCGAGGAACCGGCTGGGGGCGCAGTCCATCAGCTCGCCAAAGGCCTTGCGCTGGCGGGCCAGGGTCAGCGTCAGGGTGCGTCGCGCGCGGGTGATGCCCACATAGGCGAGGCGTCGCTCCTCCTCCACGGTACCTGCCTCGATGGCGTTGCGGTGAGGCAGAAGCTCCTCCTCGAGCCCCATCAGGTAAACGTGAGGAAACTCCAGCCCCTTGGAGGCGTGCATGGTCAGCAGCTGTACCTTGTCGGTGTCGTCCTCCTCGGCCTGCTGCTCGAGGATGTCACGCAGCACCAGCCGGGAGATGGCGGCTTCCACCGTATCCGTCTCGGTTTCCTCGCTGGCGGTGCTCTCTTCCGGGCTGATGTCTTCAGGGTCGGTCCGCATCGACTTCTCGAGCTGGTCGATGAGGATCCAGACATTGCCCATGCGCTTCTCGGCGATGGTCGGCGCGCTGGCGTTCTGGTAGAGCCATGCCTCGTAGTCCATCTCGTGCAGCATGCTGCGGATGGCGGCAATCGCATCCCCGCCGTCCATCCGGCGGCGCACGCCGTCGATGAAGTGGGTGAAGCGCCCCAGGCGCTCCACCGCCCGGGCCGGAAGCTGCTGCTCCAGGCCCAGCTCGTGACAGGCGGCGAACAGCGAGGCGCCGCGCTCGGTGGCGTAGTTGGCCAGCTTCTCCAGGGTGCCGGGGCCGATCTCCCGGCGCGGCACGTTGACGATACGCAGGAAGGCGTTGTCGTCGGCCGGATTGATCAGCAGCCGCAGGTAGGCCATGGCGTCCTTGATCTCGTTGCGCGAGAAGAAGGAGGTGCCGCCGGAGAGCTTGTAGGGAATCTGGTAGTGCTGCAGCTTGAGCTCGAGCAGCCGCGCCTGGAAGTTGCCCCGATAGAGCACCGCGAAGTCGCGCCACTCCGCCCGCTCCTTGATGCGCCGGGTGAGTATCTCGCTGGCCACCCGCTCGGACTCGGCCTCCTCGTGGCTGTTGACCACCACGCGAATCGCCGCCCCCTGGCCCATCTCCGACCACAGGGTCTTCTCGTAGACGTGGGGGTTGTTGGCGATCAGGGTGTTGGCCGCCCGCAGGATGGTGCCGGTGGAACGGTAGTTCTGCTCCAGCTTGATCACGTTGAGCCGCGGGAAGTCCTCGCCCAGGGTCACCAGGTTCTCCGGCCGGGCACCGCGCCAGGCGTAGATCGACTGGTCGTCGTCGCCCACCACGGTGAAGGTCTTGCGCTCTTCCATCAGCAGCTTGACCAGCAGGTACTGCGAGACATTGGTGTCCTGGTACTCGTCCACCAGCATGTAGTGGATCTTGCGCCGCCAGCGTGCCAGCACGTCAGGGTTATCGCGCAGCAGCACCACCGGCAGCAGGATCAGGTCATCGAAGTCCACGGCATTGTACGCCTTGAGGTGACGCACGTAGGCTTCGTAGACCCTGGCGGCATACTGCTCGTTCTCGTCGGCGGCATGGGAGAGCGCTTGGCCGGGCAGGATGAGGTCGTTCTTCCACGCGGAAATCTGATGCTGGACCTGGTTGATCTGATCGGCGTCGACCTGGGCATCCTTGTTCATCAGGTCGCGCAGCAGCGCCTTGGCATCCTCGGAGTCGAACAGCGAGAAGCCCGGCTTGTAGCCCAGCGCCTTGAGCTCACCGCGAATGACGTTGAGCCCCAGGGTGTGGAAGGTCGAGACCGTCAGGCCATGGCCCTCCTTGCCCTTGAGCATCGTCCCCACGCGCTCCTTCATCTCCCGGGCGGCCTTGTTGGTGAAGGTCACCGCGGCGATGCGGCGGGCGCTCATGCCGCACTCCTGGATCAGGTAGGCGATCTTGGTGGTGATAACGCTGGTCTTGCCGGATCCGGCGCCGGCCAGCACCAGGCAGGGGCCGTCGATATAGCGCACCGCTTCCTGCTGGCGAGGGTTGAGCTTGGCCAGGCGCTGCTTGATCGACATGCTTCACTCCTTGCCGGCGAGATCGAGCGCGCCCGGATAGCCCAGCTGACGCCAGGCCTCGAAGACGATCACCGCACAGGCGTTGGAAAGATTGAGGCTGCGGCTGTCGGGCAGCATGGGGATACGCAGCCGCTGCTCAGGGGGCAGCGCATCGAGCATTGCCTGGGGCAGGCCGCGGGTCTCCGGGCCGAAGAGCAGAGCATCGCCCTCGCGGTAGGCCGGCTCATGATAGCCGGTGCGGCCCCGGGTCGAGACGGCGAACACCCGCTTGGGCGCTACCGCATCGAGAAAGGCCGGCCAGTCGCGATGCACCCTCACCGCGGCCCATTCATGGTAGTCGAGCCCGGCGCGCCGCAGGCGCTTGTCGTCGAGCACAAAGCCCAACGGCTCGATGAGATGCAACCGGAAGCCGGTATTGGCGCACAGCCGGATCAGGTTGCCGGTGTTGGGCGGTATTTCGGGTTCGTACAGCACGACATCGAGCATGGCGACCTGCCAGTGAGAACGCATGCGGGCCCCCGCAGGGGCCCGCCGATACAGGGCATATTGCCGGTATCAGAAACTCAGGCGCACGCCAACCTGCGCGCCCCGGTCCAGGGTGCGATTGCCGCGACCATTGTCGAAATCGGCCGCCGCCTGGCGCAGGCCCACATAGCCATCCACGTTGGGAGTAAAGGAATAACGGGCACGAACACCCAGCTCGTAGCCGTCGTCCAGGTCACTGCTGGTCACCACGCTGGGCGTATAGAAACCGTAGCCGCCCACCGAGACATCGGGCATCTGGGGCAGGAAGACATAGCCATAACCCCCCAGGCCCAGACCGCCGCCGTTGCCATGATCGGTATCGTAATGGGTCCAGCGCGCGCCCACGCCGATATCACGGTCACGATTGCGCTGAACGCCGAGCAGCTGGGCATGATAAATGGTGGCATCGTCACGATAGTCGCTGTGAAGCACGCCGCCCCCCAGGTTGATACCATGCGCCAGCTCGCCGTTTGCCTCGAACTGCACCGCATCCGGGCCCAGGTTCAAGTCCAGGCTACCGGAAGCCGCGTGCGCCCCGCTCGCTGCCAGAAGGGCGCCCGCGAAGGTGGCAAGGGCAAACTGCCTCGTGAGGGTTTTCATCGAATGCTCCTTATTGGTGACATCTCATCGACAACGACTAATCGACAGCGATACCGTAGCGGGCACGGTAGTCGCGGATGGCCTCGGCATGGCCGCTGAACGCCTCGCCGCCCTGCTCTTCCAGGTAGGCGAGCACCATATCCAGCGTCACGATGCTGATGACCGGCATGCCGTAACGTGCCTCGACTTCCTGAATGGCGCTCTGATGCTTGCCTGCACCTTCATCCACACCGCACTCCTGCCGGTCCAGAGCGATGACAACTCCCACCGCCTGGGCGCCGGCGGCCTCGATCAGTGCCGTACTCGATGACCTTTCCGATTTCGCGGGTCAGCCTCGCCTGGTGGTGATGCTTACCGACGGTGAGGAGACCTGTGACGGGGATGTGGCCGCCTCCGTGGAGGCACTGATCGAGGAGGGGGTGGACGTGCGCCTCAATATCGTCGGCTTCCATATCGACGAGATCGGCCTTCAGGCCGAGTTCGAGCGCTTTGCCGCCCGTGGCGGCGGCGAGTACTTCGATAGCCNGAGACCGGCTCGCAGAGCGCCGCGGCGGTGCTCTTGCCATCCGGCTTTTACGCCGTCGATCATCAGGGCATGAGCGGCGCGGTCTATCTGGTTGGCGTTCTGGCACTGAATAGCCGCTTCATGTACTGGAACTGGAAGGTTTGGCGAGGCCACGATCCCGAGGCGCCTCTGGCCGCATTCTGGTTCTCTATTCGCTATATACTTGGCGTGTTCGGGGTTCTGCTCCTTGATCACTACGCAGCCCTCTGGGCGTTGTAATGGCGGGGCGCCGAAACCTCGGCGCCCTGACGCTCGCCTCCTCCCTCACTTCCTTTCTTTGCCTCTTTTTCCCTCTCGGTATCAATGACGGCCTGGGACTCTCCTGCGCCTGTCGTTGATGACCCTTTCGGCTGATCTATTATACTTTGGTTGATAGCTCGCTCCGGTAGGGGTGAAGCGGGTCAAAGCCATTTTTTCCGATGGCGTTGGTTCTCCGTTTGGCAAAGGGGGTGGCGATGTCTAGCGGCGATACGCCGATGCAACTGCCGAGCCTTGAGGCGTTGCGTGGGCTTTGCGAAGCGGCGGGGCGGGATATACTGGCCTTTCGATCGATCGGTCACGATGTGCAGTATAAACGTGACGGGAGTCCTGTCAGCGAGGCAGATTACGCCGCTCACCGACGCCTTGCGGCAGGCTTGCCCCAGTTGGTGGACCTGCCTGTGCTTTCAGAAGAGCAGGCGACAGTGCCCTGGACGGTCCGGCGGGAGTGGCAATGCTACTGGCTTGTCGACCCACTCGACGGCACGCGCGACTACGTCGATGGCTATGACGACTTCACCGTCAATGTGGCGCTTGTCACGGATGGCCATGTGTTGCTTGGTATGGTCCATGCCCCTGCCACTGGCTTGACGTGGGCCGGCGGTTCGGGCCTGGGCGCCTGGCGCTGGTGCGAGGATTTCCGTGAGCCCTTGAGGGTGCGCGTCGGTAACCCACTCCGAATCGTGGCCAGTCGGGCTCATATTGACGACGCGACCCAGCGTCTGGTTTCGATGTTTCCCGATGCTCGGCTGCAGCGATATGGGAGTTCGGTGAAGTTCTGTCGGATTGCCGAAGGAGGTGCTGACCTCTATCCGCGAGTCGGCCCAACCTGTGAGTGGGACACCGCTGCAGGGCAGGGCGTTCTGGAGGGTGCCGGCGGGGCGGTGTTGAGCCTGGAGAGCGGGCTGACATTGCGCTACAACCATGCTGAAAGCCTAATCAACTCGCCTTTCGTGGCTTGTAGCGATGCTACCCTGGTGGCTCATCTGCTGCCCTGAGTGTATCGCCTGCCCATGGGTGAGGTACAATTCAAGCTAATTCGTAACCACAGGCTGGAAGAAGCCATGACGACAACGACTGCCCTGATCCTGCTTGCGGTGGGCGTGGCCATCACTGCCGGTATGGGCGCCTACGCCTTAACACTCTGGCGTGAGATCAATCGCCGGCAAGCCGCCAAGCAGGATGAGATCCAGCGCGCTCACACCAACTGTCTGGAAAATCTGGAGATCGTCGCCTCGTCGCTATTGCAGGAGCAGGTGGACGTCACCGAGGGGGCTTGGCGCTGCAAGGTGTTGCTGGAGATACTCGACCCCCAGTTGCTGGAACGTCCGGCCTTTCGTCCCTTTGGCGAGGTTTATGCCCGGACCCAGCACCTGCATACCCATTCAGCACGTAAGGCGCTCACCCCGCGCGACAGGATGCGAGAGGATCGCGAGCGGTTGGAGGTGGAGGCAGAACTGCGCCAGCCAGTGTTGAAGGCCGCGGCCGAGGTGCTGGAATTTCGTCGGACCTGGCCCGGCAGCCTCCATTGAGGCAAGCACGGCCTGGACATGACTATGCTGTACATGCATTGTACAGTACTATTTCGATGCAACGCTTTGATTGTTTGCGCAGGCTTGTATAGTCTTCTGCGCTTGGCGTCGAGGCTGCCTAATTCTCGGACAGTTGAATTAGGTTATGCTTTGAGAGTGGCTGATTAAGGCCTACACTGTGAAGAACCGGGTCCCAGAATTCCCGGATATTTCGGGTCCTCGACAATGGACTGCCCGAAGATGAATCAAGAAGGAGTCTTGTAATGAAAAAATCTACGACTGGCTTGCTGTTAGGTTCTGCTCTCGTCATCGGTCTTTCCGGCTGTGCCAATACTCAGGGTGGGGCGACTGCCTCAACAGATCGTCCCTGGTATCAGCAGCCTGTGGTCTGTGGTGTCGCTGGTGGCCTGATCGGCGGCAGCATCGGCTATGCCGTCAGCGGCAGCTCCGATGAGGACCAGGGTGTTGGTGTTGGTGGCGCTACCGGTGCAGCTATTGGTGCATTGCTGTGTGCCGACCGCACGCCAGCACCGGTTGCCGAGCCTGAGCCCGAGCCGATGCCGGAGCCTGCACCGGCACCTGCACCGGAGTTCGAACCGGTAGTGCTGGATAGCGAAGTTACCTTCGCCTTCGATTCTTCCGAAATTCGTGAAGGTGCATACCGCGAGCTCGAACAGGTTGCGAATACCCTGCGTGAGAATCCCGATATGCGTGTGCGTATCGAAGGCCACACCGATCATGTCGGTTCTGCCGAGTACAACGAGGGTCTCTCCCAGCGTCGCGCCGATTCCGTCAGGGACTTCCTCGTCTCTCGCGGTATTGACGCCAACCGCATGACCACCGTTGGCTATGGCGAATCGCGTCCGGTCGCCACCAACGAGACTGACGAAGGTCGCGCGCAGAACCGTCGCGTGGAAATCGTCAACTGGGACTGATCTCACGATCGGACCCGGGGGCCTGAATCAAGGCCGCTTGTAGTAGACAGGGGCACCTTCGGGTGCCCCTGTTCCGTTCCGCACCCCCGGCCTGCCACGGCCAGCTTTCATGGCGTGGCGTGAGAAGGGGGGCATCTGGTAGTCTTGTCGGCTGTCGTGACCCGTCATGGACTGTTTTGAACTGTTTTGAACTACGCCACTAACTGCGGCACGTGATCCCTGGTATGGATCACCACTGCGCACAAGGACGCTTCAATGCCCATCGTGACCCTGCCGGATGGCAGCCAGAGAACCTTCGACGAATCCCTTTCCGTAATGCAGTTGGCCGAATCGATCGGGCCTGGCCTGGCCAAGGCCTGTGTCGCCGGCAAGATTGACGGCGCACTGGTGGACGCTGCCGATGTCATCGATCATGACGCCGAAGTGGCAATTATCACCGCCCGCGATCCGGAAGGTCTCGAGGTCATTCGCCACTCCTGCGCTCACCTGATCGGCCATGCGGTCAAGCAGCTCTATCCCCAGGCGAAGATGGCCATCGGTCCGGTGATTGACGATGGTTTCTACTACGATATCGACTTTGGTGCTTCCATCACCCCGGACGATCTGGCCGCGATCGAGACGCGCATGAAGGCGCTGATCGACGAGGAGTATGACGTCGTTCGCGAGTATGTGGACCGCGATCAGGCGATGCTGACCTTCCTGCATCGCGATGAGCCCTACAAGCAGGAGATCGTCCGTGAGATTCCCGAGGGGGAGACGATTCGGCTCTATCAGCACAAGGAATATACTGACATGTGTCGGGGGCCCCATGTGCCCAACACCCGGCACCTGAAGGCATTCAAGCTGACCAAGCTGGCCGGCGCATACTGGCGTGGCGATGCCAGCAACCCGATGCTGACCCGGGTATATGGCACGGCCTGGGGTGACAAGAAGCAGCTGAAGGCCTATCTCAAGCGCCTCGAAGAGGCCGAGAAGCGCGATCACCGCAAGCTGGCCAAGCGCATGAACCTTTTCCACCTTCAGGAGGAGGCGCCGGGGATGGTGTTCTGGCACCCCAATGGCTGGACCATCTATCAGGCGCTCGAGCAGTACATGCGCAAGGTACAGGTCGAGCACGGCTACCAGGAGATTCGCACCCCGCAGGTGGTAGACCTGTCGCTGTGGAAGAAGTCCGGTCACTGGGGGCACTACAGCGACCTGATGTTCACCACCGAGTCGGAGAAGCGCGAATACGCGGTCAAGCCGATGAACTGCCCCTGCCATGTGCAGGTGTTCAACCAGGGGCTCAAGAGCTACCGTGACCTGCCCCTGCGCCTGGCGGAATTCGGCAGCTGTCATCGCAACGAACCGTCCGGTTCACTGCACGGCCTGATGCGGGTGCGCGGCTTTACCCAGGACGATGCGCACATCTTCTGCACCGAGAAGCAGATTCAGGCTGAAGCGGAAGACTTCATCGCCCTGACGCTCAAGGTCTACAAGGAGCTGGGCTTCGACGACGTGGAGCTCAAGCTGTCGACTCGCCCCGATGGCTTCATGGGCGAGGCAGGGCTGTGGGACCGGGCCGAGCAGGGACTGGAGGCGGCCCTCGATGCCACCGGCCTTGAATGGGAGCTGCAGCCGGGTGAGGGCGCCTTCTACGGACCCAAGATTGAATTCGCTTTGCGCGATTGCCTGAATCGCGTCTGGCAATGCGGTACACTGCAGCTGGATTTCAATCTGCCCGGCCGGTTGAACGCTCAATTCGTCGATGAGGACGGTGAGCGCAAGACGCCGGTCATGCTGCATCGGGCCATTCTCGGCTCCTTTGAGCGCTTCATCGGTATCCTGATCGAGCACTACGCCGGGGCGATGCCGCTCTGGTTGGCGCCCGAGCAGGTGGCGGTGATGACAATTACCGATGCGCAGCGCGACTATGCGGTACAATTGGAGCGTCGCTTGCAGAAAATCGGTCTTCGCGTCAAGGCGGACTTGAGGAACGAGAAGATCGGCTTTAAAATCCGCGAGCATACGTTGCAGAAAGTTCCCTATCTCCTTGTGGTAGGGGATAAGGAAGTCGAAGCCGACTCGGTTGCCGTGCGCACCCGCACCGGCGAAAACCTCGGCGTCCAGACCGTCGATGAATTCATCGAGCGTGTTCGGGCCGAAGGTTGGTAACGACACTGTCAATTACCGGAACGGAGACGGAACGATCAAGCGAAGCAGCCAGCGCGGACGTCCTCAGGACAAGCGCCCCCCAATGAACGAGCGTATTACCGAGGATCAGGTACGCCTGATCGACAGCGACGGCGAGCAGCTGGGCGTAGTGCCCACCAGTGAAGCACTGGAGCGAGCCGAAGCGGCCGGTTTGGACCTCGTCCAGATTTCCAATGCCGACCCCATCGTCTGCAAGATCATGGATTACGGTAAATTCGTCTTTGAGCAGAAGAAGCAGAAGGCAGCTCAAAAGAAGAAAACGAAGCAGATTCAGGTCAAGGAAGTTAAATTCCGGCCTGGCACCGACGAGGGCGACTATCAGGTCAAGCTGAAAAACCTGATCCGATTCCTCGAAGGTGGCGACAAGGGCAAGGTCACGCTGCGTTTTCGCGGCCGTGAAATGGCGCACCAGGACATCGGCCGCAAGCTGATGGAGAGGATCGCTGCGGATCTCGACGAGATCGGGACCGTGGAGTCTTTCCCCAAAATGGAAGGGCGCCAGATGATCATGATCATTGCCCCCAAGAAGAAGTGATCCGACGGCCAGTCAAACGGATGGTCGGCGTCATTGCCGGCCATAGGCCACGGATTTTCTAAAAAACTCGAGCGGAGAATTGACTCATGCCGAAGATCAAGACCAATAGTGGCGCTGCCAAGCGCTTCAAGAAGACTGCCAATGGCTTCAAGCACAAGCAGTCTTACCGTAGCCACATCCTGACCAAGAAGTCGACCAAGCGTAAGCGTCATCTGCGTGGCACCAAGCTTATCCACGACGCCGACAAGGCCCTCGTTCAGCGCATGTTGCCGAACCTGTAAGCCTCTGCTTGTTCTATTTTAACGTCAGGAGAAAGCTATGACTCGTGTCAAGCGTGGTGTCGTCGCTCGTCGTCGTCACAAGAAAGTACTGAAGCTGGCCAAGGGCTACTATGGCGCTCGTTCACGCGTATTCCGCGTGGCCAAGCAGGCCGTCATCAAGGCAGGCCAGTATGCCTATCGTGACCGTCGCAACCGCAAGCGTCAGTTCCGTGCCCTGTGGATCCAGCGTATCAACGCGGGTGCGCGCCAGCACGGCATGTCCTATAGCCGTTTCGTCGGTGGCCTGAAAAAGGCTGGTATAGAGATCGACCGCAAGGTGTTGGCCGATCTGGCTGTTCACGAGAAGGCTGCCTTTGCTGCCATCGTCGAGAAGGCCAAGGCTGCCCAGTAAGCGATTCCGACCGATGGCGTCGGGCCGGCGTTGGCCGGTCTCCTTCAACGCCAGACCGTCGCAGGGGAAGAGCAGCCGCTCTTCCCCTGTTTTTTTGTCGATCGAAACACGACGTTTTTTCAGACAAGATCAACGATTTCGGAGCTCAACGGATGGACCACCTTCCCACACTGGTCACCGAGGCCCGTCAAGCCATCCAGGCCGCCGACAGCATTGCGGCGCTCGATGAGCTGCGCGTGCGCTATCTCGGCAAAAAGGGCGAGATTACCGCTCAACTGAAGGGGCTGGGTAAGCTGCCGGCCGATGAGCGTCCCGCGGCAGGCGAACGTATCAACCAGGCCAAGCAGGCACTGGCCCAGGAGCTGGACGAGCGGCGGCAGGCCTTGTCGAAGGCGGCGCTGGAGGCGCAGCTGGCCGCCGAGCGCATCGACGTGACGCTGCCCGGTCGTGGCCAGCCAAGCGGAGGCCTGCATCCCGTGACGCTCACCCTGGAGCGAATTGAAGGTCTGTTCACTCGCATCGGCTATGACGTCGCCGTGGGGCCGGAAATCGAGGACGACTACCACAACTTCGAAGCGCTCAACATTCCCGCTCACCACCCCGCGCGGGGCATGGCCGATACTTTCTACTTCGATGCCAGCCGACTACTGCGCACTCACACCTCGCCGGTCCAGGTGCGCACCATGAAGGAGCAGGCGCCGCCGATTCGCATTGTCTGCCCAGGGCGGGTCTATCGCAGCGATTCCGATCTGACCCACACGCCAATGTTTCATCAGGTGGAGGGGCTGCTGGTCGACGAGGATGTCAGCTTTGCCGATCTCAAGGGCACCATCGAGGACTTCCTGCACGCCTTTTTCGAGCGTGATGATCTCTCGGTCCGTTTCCGGCCTTCCTACTTCCCGTTCACCGAGCCCTCGGCCGAAGTCGATATCCAGTGCGTCATGTGCAGCGGTGATGGCTGTCGCGTCTGCTCCCATAGTGGATGGCTGGAAGTCATGGGCTGCGGCATGGTGCATCCGGAGGTGTTCCGCCATTCCGGCATCGATTCGGAGCGCTACAAGGGCTTCGCCTTCGGCATGGGAGCCGAGCGCCTGGCCATGCTGCGCTACGGCGTCAATGACCTGCGGCTGTTCTTCGAGAACGATCTGCGCTTTCTGCGCCAGTTCGCCTGACCGTGCGACGTTACATGAACTTCGGCAGAACACAGGATAAGTCATGAAATTTTCCGAACAGTGGCTGCGCGAGTGGGTCTCGCCGCAGCTGGGCGTTCAGGCGCTGGCCGACCAGATCACCATGGCCGGCCTTGAAGTGGATGCCATCGAGCCGGTAGCGGCGCTCTTCAGCGGCGTGGTCATCGCCGAGGTGGTGGCAAAGGTGCCGCATCCGGATGCCGACAAGCTCAATGTCTGTCAGGTGCTGGATGGTAGCGGTGAGCCGGTCCAGGTGGTGTGTGGCGCAGCCAACGTGGCGGTCGGGCAGAAGGTGCCCTTTGCCCGCGTCGGCGCCGTGCTGCCCGGTGACTTTACGATCCGTCAGGCCAAGCTTCGGGGCGTGGAGTCCCGCGGCATGATCTGCTCCGCCTCGGAGCTGGGCCTGGAGGAGGAGACTTCGCCGGGAATTCTCGAGTTGCCGCTGGAGGCGCCGGCGGGGGAGGATTTCCGTGCCTGGATGGGCCTTGACGACAACACCATCGAAGTGGACCTGACGCCAAATCGCGGGGACTGCCTGAGCCTGAAGGGACTGGCGCGGGAAGTGGGCGTACTCAACCGGCTGCCGGTGGTTTCACCAAGCGTCATGCCCGTTCCGGCGACCCATGACGATACGTTCCCGGTTCGTGTCGAAGATGCCGAGCGCTGCCCACGCTACATCGGGCGCTTGATCAAGGGTGTCGACGTCACGACCGCCACGCCGCTGTGGATGGTCGAGCGACTGCGCCGCAGTGGCGTGCGCTCCATCGATCCGGTGGTCGACATTACCAACTACGTGATGCTCGAGCTGGGCCAGCCTCTGCATGCCTTCGACCGTGCCAACCTGCATGACGGTGTGGTCGTGCGCCTGGCCCGTGAGGGTGAGCGGCTGGTGCTGCTCGATGGGCAGGAGATTACCCTGAGCGCGTCGACCCTGGTGATTGCCGATGAGCGTGGGCCCCTGGCCATAGCCGGGGTGATGGGCGGTGAGGACTCGGGCGTCAGTACCGCAACGCAGGATATTTTCCTGGAGGCGGCCTACTTCTCGCCCCTGGCCGTGGCCGGACAGGCGCGCGCCTATGGCCTGCACACCGATGCGTCGCACCGCTTCGAGCGGGGCGTCGATCCGCAATTGACGGTGGACGCCATCGAGCGCGCCACGGCCCTGCTGCTGCAGATCACCGGCGGCGAGCCGGGGCCGCTGGTCGACGCGACAAGCCAGGCGCAACTGCCCGGCGAGCGTGAAGTGACGCTGCGCTCTTCACGCCTCGAGCAGGCGCTGGTCAAGGCGTTGCCGGAGGAGGAGGTGACCGACATCCTCGTGCGGCTGGGGATGACGGTCGATATCACCGAGTCTGGCTGGCAGGCGCGAGTGCCGAGCTGGCGTTTCGACATTTCCATCGAAGAGGACCTGATCGAGGAGATCGCGCGGATTCATGGCTACAACCGACTCCCGGTGCGCCGTCCTTCCGCACGATTGGCGCTGCGCCCGGACCATGAGGCGCGCACCCCGCTGGCTCGCCTGCGTCGGCAGATGGTGGCCCGAGGGTATCAGGAGGCGGTGACCTACAGCTTCGTGGCACCTGAGCTGCAGCAGGCAATGCTGCCCGACGTCGTATCTCCCAGGTTGGCGAACCCCATCTCCAGCGACCTCTCGGTGATGCGGGCGAGCCTGTTCCCCGGGCTGGTGCGAGCCCTGGAGCATAACCTCAACCGCCAACAGAGCCGTGTGCGGTTGTTCGAGGCAGGACTGGTCTTTCGTGGGGATCTAGACGACCTTCAGCAAACGCCAATGCTTGGAGCGCTGGTCTGTGGTTCCCGCGAGCCCGAGGGCTGGGCCGGCGGTCGTGAAAAGGTCGACTTCTTCGACCTGAAGGGCGACCTGGAAAGCCTGATTGCCATGGGCGGGGAGGCCGATGCCTGGCGCTTCGAACCGGGCGAGCACCCTTCGCTGCACCCTGGCCAGAGCGCGCGCATTCTCTATCGCGGCGAGGCAGTCGGTTGGATTGGTGCGTTGCATCCGGGGGTCAAGGCTGCGCTGGGCCTCAAGACCGATGCACTACTCTTCGAGGTGCGGCAGGATGCTCTGGTACGTGGTGTACTGCCGGCATTCGTGCCCCTGTCGCGCCATCCGGAAGTGCGTCGTGACCTGGCTTTCCTGATCAAGGAGGAGCAACCGGTTCAGGCGCTGCTCGACTGCGTGCGGGAAAAGGCCGGTCAGTGGCTCGAGGAACTGCGCCTTTTCGATGTCTACCAGGGCAAGGGGGTAACAGAAGGGTACAAGAGCATCGCCTTGGGCTTGACCTGGCAGCATCCTTCGCGCACGCTGAATGACGAGGAAATCAATCAGTTGGTCGATGCCATTGTCGCCGAATCGCATCAACACCTGGGGGCCGAGCTACGCGGTTGACTATTCCGGCAATGACCGGAGTCGTGTGTTCACGTGGCTTGCGACACAAGTAATGATGAATGACCGGTGACGGGCTGGACCGCCACTCTGAAGGAGTAGACATGGGAGCGTTGACCAAGGCGGAACTGGCCGAACACCTTCATGCCGAGTTGGGGTTGACCAAGCGGGAAGCCAAGTCGATGGTGGAGGCCTTCTTCGAGGAAATACGAGCCTGTTTGCGGGAGAACGAGCAGGTCAAGTTGTCGGGTTTCGGCAATTTCGACCTGCGCGACAAACGCGAACGCCCGGGGCGAAACCCCAAGACGGGCGAGGAAATTCCTATTTCTGCTCGCCGCGTGGTGACGTTTCGGCCCGGCCAGAAGCTGAAGAGCCAGGTTGAGCGCTTCGAAGGGCCCCTGCCCAGTTGAAGTGTCATGACCCGATGCCGCCCCTGTGGGTTGCATCGGGTCGTTCTGGATCGTTAGACGCTACCGCGTTCTATGAGCCAGGTGATAACCACTTTCAGTAGATAGCCGAGAATGCCGGCGCCTAACACCACGAACAGCATGATGGTGCCGAATCGCCCGGCCTGGGATTGCTTGGCCAGATCCCAGATGATGAAGCTCATGAACAGGACCAGGCCACCGATCATGATCGGCGTGATCCAGGCTTCGAAGGTCTGCAGCATGTCGCCTCCTTGGCATAAAATCCGACTATTATACTCGGACATTCCCCCGGCTGCATGCGGCCCCATGTCGCTAGCGTGACGGTTTCTGAGCCGTTCGAGCTATGCTAATATCCGACCAAAATACTCAGGTATACCCTCGACATGCCAATGCTGAAGATCCTTGTAGGAACCATGTATGGTGGCGCGCTCGATGTCGCCGAACAGGTCAAGCCGCTATTCGAGTCGGCCGGCTATGAGGTGGACATCCTCGAACAGCCGACCGTCTCGGACTTGACCGATTCCCCCACCGATCTTGCGCTTTTCTGCGTCTCCACCACCGGTAGCGGTGACTTTCCCGGCAACTTCGTCCCTTTCGCCCGTGGTCTCGATGAGCAGAGCCCAGGGCTTACTGACTTACGTTACGGCGTGATTGCGCTGGGTGACAGTTCCTACGGTGATACCTTCTGCGGTGCCGGCCGGCAGCTGGATGAGATGCTCCAGGGGCTGGGAGCCAACCGTTTGGGAGAGCGCCTGGAAATCGATGCCATGGAAACGTTCATGGCCGATGATGCGGCGATCCCCTGGGTGGAAGAGTGGATCGATGCCCAGCGGCTGAAGGTGGCCTGATGAACGCCTCGCCGACAGCCGAGCGGCTGAGCGTCATGCTGGGCCTGCTGGTGCTGATGCTCTCCACCATACCGCGCTACCTGGCGGGTGGGCACGACAATCGCCTGACCATGATCACGCTCGCCCTGGTCGTTGTTGCGGCCGTGACGGTGGTGCACTGGCGCATGCTGGAAGCGAGCGAGCGACGTCGCCTGCCGATGCTGCTCAAGCGCTTTGGTGCCTCGCTGCTTGCCGGCCTGGGGCTGATGGGCGCCTGGCACGCCCTGATGACCGACTGGATCAGCTGGCAGCTGTTCATCGCCCACGCCGCCACGGCTGGGTTGCTGATGCACGTTCTGTGGCTGCTGTGGCGCCCGGCGGAGTCTCGGTAGGCGTCGTTGACAATAATGAATCCGCCGAGGCGACTGGCGCGACGCGGAGTCGGAGCGCCGAACCGAGCGCTCCAACAGCGATTCTTGCCACCGACGGTGCCACGCCGTTGTTGGAGTATCTTCAGATCACGACTGGAGGCCGAAGGCCTCCCGGCGGTGTTGCCAATGCTGGTGATTGCCGCCAACGCTGGCAGCCTCCGCCGGGGCGCCTGGCGGCGCCAGTCGCGATGGGAACCAGCGCTCCAACAGCTGTTTTTTCCTGCCGTGGTGATGACCGCCAAGGCGCCAGTCGCGACGCGGAGTCGGAGCGCCGAACCGAGCGCTCCAGCAGCGATTCTATCCACCGGCGGTGCCACGCCGTTGTTGGAGTATCTTCAGATCACGACTGGAGGCCGCAGGCCTCCCGGCGGTGTTGCCAATGCTGGTGATTGCCGCCAGCGTTGGCAGCTTCCTCCGAGGGGCCTTTCGGCGCCAGTCGCGATGGGAACCAACGCTCCAACAGCTGTTTTTTCCTGCCTCGGCAACGACCGCCGGGGCGCCTGGTGGCGCCAGTCCCTATACCAGCCGGTAGCAGGGCTCGTAATCGCGACCCGGTGGCTTCATCCGCCCCTGTGCAACAAAGGACCCCAGCAGCTCGTCGAGCCGCCGCATCAGTTCCGGTTCTGCGTGCAGAGAGAAGGGGCCTTTCGCCTCGATGGCGCGAATTCCGTTCTCCTTGACGTTTCCAGCGACGATACCGGAAAACGCTCGGCGCAGGTTGGCGGCAAGTTCGTGGACTGGTTGGTTCCTGTGCAACGCTAAGCTGCCCATGGCTTCGTGGGTCGGCTCGAAGGTTTCCTGAAAGTCGCGGGCAATGGTCAGGCGCCAGTTATAGTGATAGGCGTCCTGATGTTCACGGCGAAAGTTTGTGACGTCGTCGATACCTTCGCGCATGATACGGGCCACTTCGGTGGGGTCGTCGACGATGATGCGGTACTTGGAACGCACTTGCTCGCCCAGGGTATAGACCAGAAATTCGTCGATACGCTTGAAATAGTCTGAGGCGCTGGCGGGACCGGTGAAGATGACCGGCATGCGCATGTTGGCATTGTCTGGATGAAGCAGAATGCCTAGCAAATATAGGATTTCCTCGGCGGTGCCGACCCCGCCGGGGAACACGATGATACCGTGGCCGAGGCGAATGAAGGCTTCAAGGCGCTTCTCGATGTCTGGCATCACCACCAGTTCATTGACCAGCGGGTTGGGGGCCTCGGCGGCAATGATGCCCGGCTCGGAAATACCGAGATAACGGCCGTCCTGGATACGCTGCTTGGCATGGGCCAGGTTGGCGCCTTTCATCGGCCCCTTCATGGCGCCGGGCCCGCAGCCAGTGCAGATGTCCAGCTCACGCAGCCCCAGGTGGTAGCCCACGTCCTTGGTGTATTCATACTCTTCGCGGGCGATGGAATGGCCGCCCCAGCATACAACGATACTCGGGTCCCGCCCCGGTTTCAGGGTGCCGGCCTTGCGCAGAATGTGGAACACGGCGTTGGTTGTCCCTTCGGCCGTGGTCAGGTCGAAGCGGGAATGGTGCTGGATTTCGTTATAGACATAGACGATATCGCGCAAAACTGAGGAGAGGTGCCCACGAATGCCGCGAATCATCTTGCCATCGACGAAGGCTTCAGCCGGAGCGTTGGTCACCTTGAGGCGAATGCCGCGGTCTTGCTGTATCACCTCGATATCGAAGTCGTGGTAGGTTTCCATCAGCACCAGGCTGTCGTCCGTCATGTTGCCGGAACTGAGCACCGCCAGGGCGCAGCGGCGCAGCAGATCATGGAGGCCTGCCTTGGACGTGTCGCGTAGCCGGTTGACTTCATGTTGGGAAAGTACTTCCAGGCTGCCCAGAGGGGAAACGGTGCTGGAGATGGTGTCGGGCATGGAACGGTCCTTGTCAGGTCAGGTTGGCGGACGATCTCGGGGGAGCAAGGCCGCCGGATAGGGTCTGGTTAATCTTCGAATCCTACCATGAGCTTGCCCAGGGCGCAGCGCTGCGCGGCTTGAGCGGTACTGGTAGAATGGCGGCTATCAGGCCCTGGCCGCATCGCAAGCGAAGCCCATGTTCAACGCTCAATATTTCCGTACCTTCATCACACTGGTAGAGACCGGCAGCTTCACTCGCACGGCCGAACGGCTTGAGATGACCCAGCCTGGCGTCAGCCAGCACGTGCGAAAGCTTGAACACTATCTCGACAAGTCGTTGCTGGAGCGTCACGGCCGCCGCTTCGCGCTGACCGAGGCCGGTCGGCGCGCCTATGATTACGGCCTTCGCCTGTTCACCGAGCATGAGCAGTTCCGACACTCGCTGGACGATGAGGCCCTGGATACCGGGGAATGCCGGATAGGCTCGCCGGGTAGTGTCGGGCTGATGCTGTACCCCTATATTCTTGGGCAGCAGCAGATGTACCCGGGCCTGACGGTCAGCTACAGCTTCGCCTTCAGTCATGAGATCGTTGCCGATGTGCTGGCCGGCCGGCACGACCTGGGCATCATTACTGAACCGGTTCGACATCCTGAGCTGGATTGTTCGCAATGGCACCAGGAGCCGCTTTGCCTGGTTGTCCCCGCCGATTTTGCCGGGACAACGCTTAGCGAACTGATGGGCATCGGCTTCATCAACTACTCCGACGGCGTCAACCATGCCGGCGCGCTGCTGCGCAGCAACTTTCCCGATGAGTTCCGTTCAATGAGCCAGTTTCGCCGTCAGGGCTTTACCAATGAGGTAGCCATGGTGCTGGATGCAGTGGCTCGTGGGCTCGGCTTTACGGTGGTCTCGCGCCTGGTACTCGAGACCTCTCCCTGGCAGCGGCAGGTCAAGGAGCTCGATCTTCCGGTGGTGGAGCATGAATCCCTGCACCTGGTCACCCGCACCAGTAGCCGGGTCCCCCGTCGTTATGAGCGTCTGCTGGAGGGGTTTCGCGAACAGCGGTTGCGGGAGCGCTTTGGATACAGCGATGGGGCGCCGGCCATTTGACGCATCGGAAGCACCGTGACTGGAACGCAATCGACCCGCCGCTGGCGGGTCGATTGCGTAAGGGCAGGAATTCTCCAGTCAGTCACGATACTCGTCGATGCTGGGGCAGGAGCAGATCAGCTGCCGATCGCCGAAGACGTTATCGACGCGGTTGACCGCCGGCCATACCTTGGCGGCCTTGACTGCGTCGGAGGGAAAGGCGCCGAGCTCTCGGGCATAGGGGCGATCCCAGGCGTCGTCCATCAGGTCGGCCATGGTATGTGGCGCGTTGACGAGCGGGTTGTCATTCGCCGGCCACTCGCCAGCTTCCACCGCCGCGATCTCCTTGCGAATGCTGATCATGGCATCGCAGAAGCGATCGATCTCGTAGCGAGACTCCGACTCGGTGGGTTCGACCATCAGGGTGCCGGGCACCGGGAAGGACATGGTCGGGGCGTGAAATCCGTAGTCCATGAGCCGCTTGGCGATATCCTCCTCGCTGATGCCGGAGGTCGCCTTGAGCGTGCGGATGTCGATGATGCATTCGTGTGCCACGGTGCCGTTGACGCCACGGTACAGCACCGGATAGTGCGCCTCGAGGCGCCTGGCGACATAGTTGGCGTTGAGGATGGCCAGCTCGGTGGCTTCGCGCAGGCCGCGGGCGCCCATCATTTTGATATAGGCCCATGAGATCGGCAGGATCGATGCGCTGCCGAATGCCGCCGCCGAGACGGCGCCGCAGTCGGCATTGACGCCTGCGATCGGCGTGACCACGTGGTTGGAGACGTAGGGCGCCAGGTGCGCCTTGACCCCAATGGGGCCCATGCCAGGCCCGCCGCCACCGTGGGGGATGCAGAAGGTCTTGTGCAGGTTCAGGTGCGAGACGTCGCCACCGAAGTCGCCGGGGCGGGACAGGCCAACTTGGGCGTTCATGTTGGCGCCGTCGATATATACCTGACCACCGTGCTGATGGACGATTGAACAGGCTTCCCGCACCCCTTCCTCGAATACGCCATGCGTTGAGGGATAGGTCAGCATGATCGCCGAGAGAGCATCGCTATGCTGGGCGGCCTTGGCGCGCAGGTCGTCGAGGTCGATGTTGCCGTTGCTGTCGCACTCGACTACCACCACTTTCATGTGGGCCATGGCGGCAGAGGCGGGGTTGGTGCCGTGGGCCGAGCTGGGTATCAGGCAGATGTCGCGATGCCCTTGTCCCTCGGCCTGCTGGTAGCGGCGGATTGCAACCAGTCCGGCATATTCGCCCTGGGCACCGGAATTGGGCTGCATTGAAATATGCTCATAGCCGGTGATTTCGACCAGGAAGGCGGCCAGCTCATCGATCATCTGCTGGTAGCCGGCCACCTGGTTGCGCGGGGCGAACGGGTGGATCTGTCCGAATTCCGGCCAGGTGACGGGGATCATCTCGCTGGTCGCATTCAGCTTCATGGTGCAGGAGCCCAGCGGGATCATCGCATGGGTGAGCGACAGGTCCTTATTCTCCAGTCGCTTGAGGTAGCGAAGCATCTCGGTCTCGCTGCGGTAGCGCTGGAAGGTCGGGTGATCGAGAAAGCCCGACTCGCGGCGGCAGGCGGCAGGAATACCTGTCTTGCCTGAATTGACCACGGTCTCATCCAGTGCGGAGACCGACATGCCGTGTTCCTCGCCGAGGATGACATCGAAGAGGGTGTCGAGATCGTGGGCGGTCGTGGTCTCGTCGAGACTGACGCCGATGTCGCCATTGTCGAAATAGCGCAGGTTGATCTCGTGGGTCATGGCCCGGCCGTGAATCTTGCCGGCATCGACGCCGGTCAGGCGCAGGGTGTCGAACCAGCTGTCGTGGGCAAGCTTTACGCCCTTGCTGGCCACGCCCTCGGCGAGAATAGTGGTCAGGCGATGAATGCGCGTGGCGATGGTGGTGAGCCCCTCGGCGCCATGGTAGACGGCGTAGAAGCCTGCCATGTTGGCCAGCAGGGCCTGGGCGGTACAGATGTTGGAGGTGGCCTTCTCGCGACGGATGTGCTGCTCGCGGGTCTGCATCGCCATGCGCAGGGCGGTGTTGCCACGGGAGTCCCTGGAGACGCCGATGATGCGCCCCGGGATCGAGCGCTTGAGCTTGTCCGTGGTGGCAAAGAAGGCGGCATGGGGGCCGCCGAAGCCCATGGGTACGCCGAAGCGCTGGCTGCTGCCCACCACGATATCGGCGCCCAGGGCGCCCGGCTCCTTGAGCAGCACCAGGCTCATGATGTCGGCGGCCACGCAGGTCATCACGCCCTTCTCTCGCGCCGTGGCGAGCAGTGGCGCCAGATCGCGGACCTCGCCACTTTGCCCCGGGTACTGGAGCAGGGCGCCGAAGACGTCGTGTTCGGCAAGACTGTCTACGGCGTCGACGATCAGCTGGAAGCCGAAGTAATGGGCGCGGGTGCGCACCACGTCCAGGGTCTGCGGCAGCACGTCGTCGGCGACGAAGAAGGCGTTGCTCTTCGACTTCTTGTTGGCGCGCTGGCACAGCGCCATGGCTTCGGCCGCCGCAGTGGCTTCATCCAGCAGTGAGGCGTTGGCCAGCTCCATGCCGGTGAGGTCCATCACCATCTGCTGAAAATTGAGCAACCCTTCGAGACGGCCCTGGGCGATCTCCGGCTGGTAAGGGGTGTAGGCCGTGTACCAGCCAGGGTTCTCGAGAACATTGCGCTGTATTACAGCAGGGACATGGGTGTTGTAGTAGCCTTGGCCGATGTATGTCTTGAAGACCTTGTTCTGGCGGGCCAGGCGCTTCAGGTAGTCCAGCGCCTCGGCCTCGCTGCGGGGCGGATCCAGATCCAGCTCTCTCCCCAGTCGAATATCCGCCGGCACCGTGCGCTCGATCAGGGCGTCCAGGCTTTCCATTTCCAGTGACGCCAGCATGGCGGCGATGTCATCGGTACCGGGTCCGTTGTGGCGTCGGATGAAGGCGTCGTGATCGGCCAGTTCGGCCAGGCGGCGATTGTCAAAAGCCATGGAGCACCCTGTCGATAGAAAGTAATGAGCCCGGCCACCGTGGGCCGGGTGATAGCAGCGGGGATCAATCTTCGGCGGTAATCGCCTGGTAGGCGTCGGCGTCGAGCAGGTCGTCGAGGCTGGCGGTATCTTCCATACGCACTTTCATGATCCAGCCACCCTCGTAGGGCGTCTCGTTGATCGTCTCCGGCGAGTCTTCCAGCGCCTCGTTGACTTCGATGATCTCGCCAGTCACCGGTGCATAGAGGTCTGAGGCGGCCTTTACCGACTCGATCACTCCAAACTCGTCGCCCTTAGCCAGATTGCGTCCTACGTCGGGGAGCTCTACGAATACCACGTCTCCCAGGGCTTCCTGGGCATGGTCGGTGATGCCGATGGTGACAGTGCCGTCGCCATTGTCCAGCACCCATTCATGGCTGTCGTTGTAGCGCAGATTGGCGGGAATCGTGCTCATGATGGTTTTCCTATACGAAAAAGGTTTCTGAACAGTTGAATGCTAACGCCATTGACGGCGTTTGGCGAGTCCCTGTGCCTGGCTGGTTCAACGGTGTTGATGCGTGTTCCAGCAGGTTGGTGGGAGAGCAGTACGAGCCGGCGGCGGCACGCATCTCCGCTATGTCAGGTTACTACCGCTGCTGATACCAGTCGATTCTCCTGTTAGACAGTTCCTTCTGCGCTCACTAGCCTTTAGCCAGGCCTGCGCGAGACGATGCCACGGCTGCGCGTGACTGGAGTGCCGAGGTGGGAGAGAGTAGATGCTTGTTTCCGATACGAAACACGCGTTACGCTTTCACGCCAGCGCAAGCTCTGACTTGGAAAGTGGACTCTTCGATGGGGTGGCATTTTGACGGTGGATTCCGCTATGGTACGCCGGTTTGTGTCGCTGATCGTTCGAGTAAGTTGGTAGTGGCAAGATTAACGTTGGTGCCGGTGCATTCGGGTCGTGCATTGGCAGCCCCAACAACACATCCATACAACAGAGGGAAGCGTGCGTGGAAACGTTGACAGCACTATTTACGGCCATCAACAGCGTGGTGTGGGGCCCGCTGATGCTGATTCTCCTGCTGGGCGTCGGCTTGTACCTACAGCTTGGCCTGAAATTCATGCCTATCCGCAAGCTGGGCATCGGTTTCAAGCTGATGTGGCAGGGGCGTGAGGCCAAGCCGGCACCGGGCGACAAGAAGCGAGTGGAAGAGGAGGGTGAGATATCTCCCTTCAATGCTTTGATGACGGCGCTTTCGGCTACGATCGGCACGGGGAATATCGCCGGTGTGGCAACCGCAATCGCCCTGGGTGGGCCTGGGGCGATCTTCTGGATGTGGATCACGGCACTGGTGGGCATGGCAACCAAGTTTGCGGAAGCGGTGCTGGCGGTGCGCTTTCGTGAGACTGACAGTACCGGCTATCACGTCGGTGGGCCGATGTTCTACATCAAGAATGGCCTCGGCAAGAAGTGGCTTTGGCTGGGCGGCGCCTTTGCCTTCTTCGGCGCCGTCGCTGCCTTCGGGATCGGTAACACCGTGCAGTCCAACTCCGTCGCGGATGCCCTGGATTCCACCTTCAATATCCCGCACTGGCTGACAGGTGTGGTGATCATGGTTCTGGCCGGGGCGGTCATCCTGGGCGGCATCAAGCGTATCGCCAAGGTGGCGGGCAAGCTGGTGCCGATCATGGGCATCCTCTATATCCTGGCGGGGTTGCTCGTCCTGATCGTCAATGCCGGTCAGATCGGTGAAGCCTTCGGACTGATCTTCTACTATGCCTTCAACCCCCATGCAGCGGCGGGCGGCTTTGCCGGGGCAGCCGTGATGGCAGCCATCCGCTTTGGTGTGGCGCGAGGCATCTTCTCCAACGAGGCTGGCCTGGGTAGTGCGCCTATCGCCCATGCCGCCGCCAAGACCAAGAACCCTGTCCGCCAGGGCTTGATCGCCATGTTGGGTACCTTCATCGATACTATCATCGTCTGTACCATCACGGCGCTGGTGATCCTGACGTCCACAGTGTGGATCGATGGTGAGCAGGGCGCTTCACTGACGGCGCTTTCCTTCGATGCGGCCCTGCCGGGCTTTGGCAACCAGGTCGTCTCGGTGGCGCTGGCAGTATTTGCCTTCACCACCATCTTGGGATGGTCCTTCTATGGTGAAAAGTGCTTCCAGTTCCTGTTCGGGACCCGGTCGATCATGCTCTATCGCACACTGTTCGTGCTTGCCATTCCCCTGGGGGCAATGGCGCAGTTGGGCTTCATCTGGCTGATGGCTGATACCTTCAACGCCATGATGGCGATTCCCAACCTGATTGCCCTGGCACTGCTCTCGCCGGTGGTATTCAAGGTGACCCGGGACTATTTCGATGGCAAGGAGGTCCTGCCGGGCGAGGATCTCGATCACGGCCAGCGTTGATTTCGGGAACCGGCAATTCGATAGGCGTCCACTGGGCGCCTTTGCTACCGCTGAAACCCGCGTTCGGATATTTCGTCCACCACCTATCACTACCCGAGGACTTCCGCATGAGCGATCTCAAGCACACGCCGCTTCATGGCCTTCATCTTGAGCTGGGGGGGAAGATGGTTCCCTTTGCCGGCTATGACATGCCGGTGCAGTACCCACTCGGTGTCAAGAAGGAGCATGAGCATACCCGGGCGGCCTGTGGTCTGTTTGACGTTTCTCACATGGGGCAGGTGCTGCTGCACGGCCCCCGGCCAGCGGAGGCGCTGGAGACCCTCGTCTGTGCGGATATCGTCGGGTTGCCCGAGGGGATGCAGCGCTACGCACTCTTCACCGGGCAGGAGGGCGGCATCCTCGACGACCTGATGGTAGCCAATGTCGGAGACCATCTTTATCTCGTGGTCAATGCGGCCTGCAAGGATCAGGATATTGCCCTGCTCGAGATCGGGCTGGATGCCGAGCATCGGGTCGAGGTCCTCGACCGTGGTCTGCTGGCGCTTCAAGGCCCCCAGGCCGCGAGTGTCATGCAGCGACTGTGCCCCCCGGCCTGCGAGATGGTCTTCATGCAGCATGGACGTTTCCAGATCGATGATATTCCTGTCTGGGTCAGTCGTAGCGGCTATACCGGAGAGGACGGCTTCGAGATTTCGGTGGCGGCAGACCAGGCCGAGGCGCTGGCCCGTCGCCTGCTAGCCGAAGACGAGGTGGAGGCAATCGGCCTTGGCGCCCGGGACTCCCTGCGCCTGGAAGCCGGGCTCTGCCTCTATGGGCATGACATCGATACCGAGACCACGCCGGTGGAAGCGGGGCTCATCTGGGCGATCGGCAAGCCGCGTCGGCGTGGTGGCGAGCGCCAGGGTGGTTTTCCTGGCGCCGACCTGATCCTGCACCAGGTCGAAAAGAAGGATCACCAGCGCAAGCGGGTGGGCTTGCTTGGCGATGGACGTGCTCCTGTACGTGAGGGTGCCGAGCTGTTCAGCAGTGATGATATTTCGATTGGCGTGGTTACCTCCGGCGGATTCGGCCCCAGCGTTGGCCAGCCCGTGGCCATGGGTTACGTCACCATCGAGAACGCAGAGATCGGCACAACCGTCTACGCCGAGGTGCGTGGCAAGCGCCTGCCGATGACGGTGAGCAAGATGCCGTTCGTGGAGCCGGGGTATTTCCGCGGTTGATTTTATACCGTTAACTCCTTGCCAGGATGATGCTCATTCATCCTGTCCTGAGGCGGTGACTGGGACCGTTAGTCACGGCGGGAGTTTGGCCAGATCCAGCGAAAGGTAAGGCTTATCCTGAGTCCGGGAATCCTGCGGGGTAACAGTGCATGCTGTAGTTGACGCTGAACTCCAGGTCCCATTAGAAGGAGGCTGTCATGGGGCAGCCAGACGTTGAACGCTACGCCTGAGCCCTGGCGCCAGCGCATGCGCAACGGGCGCTCGGCGCCCAGGCTGACGGCGGCTATCAGCGGGTCAGGGCCAAGCTCGGGCTCGTCGTCGCTGTGCCAGCCCATGCGCTCCTCGCCATCGGCGTAACGGTTGAGCAGGACGCTGTTGAACCTGGCGGCCACACCGGCAGTGGCCAATCGTTCGACGACGGCGTCACGGATGCCGGCAACATCGGTATGCCATGGCACGGGTTGGAAACCCTGCCCCGAATAGCGGTAATACGCTTCGCCATCGCCCATCCACACTTGTCTCCGGGGGATCGGGTGTTCGCGACCGTAGAGTCGCAGGCGAGGCTGTTCCCATGCCAATTCGCTGTCCAGCCGGGACAAGGTCTCGCTCGCTGTCGGCTCGCCGAGCAGGCAAGGGAAGCGCTGCAATAGCGGCGAGCGCAACAGGGTGTCACCACGATCAGCGTCGAGTTTCATCATGAACTCAGCGCAACACTCGGCGCGGATCGATCGGCTTGCCTCCCAGGCGCAGGTCGAATAGCAGGTCGTATCGCTCGGTGCTGTTGCTGTAACCGACCTCGCACAGTGGCGTACCACGGCTGATCCGGGCGCCATCGTCTACCAGGATAGAATCGCAAAGGGCGTAGACGCTTTGCAGGTTGTCGGCATGGTGCACGATGACGACCCGGCCTAGTTGGCGCATGCTGCCAGCGAAACGGACATCGCCATCGGCCACTGCCTTTGCCTTGGCGCCACTGCCGGTGGCGAGTAGCATCGGTTGCAGTGTGCCGCGGCTGTCGCTGCCAAAGGGACGAACGACCCGGTAGTCCTCCAGTGGCCATGGCCAGTTGCGAGCGGAGCTGGGTAGCGAACTGGTGTCGGTCGCAGGTGGCGTGGAGCGGGTCGCATTGCTGCTGGCACTGGAGCCGGCCCCACTCTGCGGACGGCTCGCAGCGGCTGGTGCCGAGCGGGCAGGTCCTCCCTGCAAGGGCACCTGAATCACCTGTCCCACCCTCAGCCGCGTGGGCTCGATGCCGGGGTTGGCCGATTGAATCCGGGCAGACGTGGTGGAGAAGCGTCGGGCGATGCCGGAATAGGTGTCGCCGGGACGTACCTGGTAGCGGTAGGGGCCACCGGAAGGTGCGCGCTCCTGTTGCGTCGGTACCAGCAGCCGCTGTCCTACCGCCAGCCGATTGGGGTTGGCATCCGGGTTGAAACGCTGCAATCGGGCCAACGGCACATCCGCCCGGGCCGCGATGCTTCCCAGGGTATCGCCACGTTGCACAGTGACCCAGCTCCCGGCGATGCCAGGATCGCCACTGCGCTGCACGTCGCCGCTGCTACCGCTGCTGGCACAGCCGGCCAGCCACAGCAGAATGGCGAGTGTCAGCGCGAGTCGAGCGCTTCGTCCTTTTCCTGCCAGAGGGCATTGAGCCATGAGTGGAAGCGCTCCTTATAGTGCGGGTCGTCGTAATAGCTGCCTTCCAGCATCCAGGCGGGTACGTCAAGGCGGCGTGCCTCGACCTGGATCGGCCCTTCTCGGCCGCACAGGAACCCCCAGAAGGTCGGGTTGGGGTTCTGGTAGCGCAGAGTGAAGTCAAGTATGCCGCTGAGTCGGTCGCCGAGCAGGTTGAGCACCTGGGCGATGCCCCCGGCCTTGGGCCTGAGCAGGTGTCGAAAGGGACTATTCTGCAGGTCGCGTTTGGCTGGCGTAAATCGCGTACCTTCAACGAAATTGAAGATGGCAATCGGCATTTCGCGAGCCCGCTCGCACATGCGCTCCGTCGCCTCTCGATCGATGCGGGCGAGCTGCGGCTTGCGTTCCAGTTGTTGCTTGCTATAGCGGCGCATGAACGGGTATTCCAACGCCCACCAGGCGAGACCCACGATAGGTACCCAGATCAACTGCTGCTTGAGAAAGAAGCGGGGCATGGGAATGCGCCGATGCAGCCCCATCAGTAGCATGAAGATGTCGGTCCAGCTACGATGGTTCGACAGCACCAGCCACCACTGGTCCCTGGCCAGCCCCTCTGGCAGATTCATGCTCACCTGGGGCTTCAGCCAATGGCGCATCCACCACAGGTTGAAGCCGATCCAGTTGAGTGCCACGCCATTGAGCCCACGGAGGATGAGCCGCCGGAGAGGGCGCCCGGGGGTAATCAGCTTTAGGGCAGTCAGCAGAACCAGGGGAACCCCCCAGAACAGGGTGCTGAGAATAAGCAGTAGCACGCTGACGATCCCCTTCAGGGTCGACATGCCTCACTCCTTGCATCGAATTCATGACAGCCGCTCATGCTAATAGATCGAGGGTGGGCTGCCCAGCGCTACCTGCTGTTACGGACCGGTTCGCTGAAGCGTTGATCCAAGAACATCATAAAGTGCGCGGGCAGCGGTGGAGAGTTCCTGGCCGGCCCCGATGACCACGCCGACGGTTCGCCGTATCTGCGGGTCGTGCAGCGGAATGCAGCGGGCACCCAGCTCGTGCATCTGCTCCCGGCAGAGGGTAGGTACGGCACTGACCCCGAGCCCGCTGGCGACCATCCGTCCCACCGTTGCCAACTGGTGGCTTTCGAAGGCAACGGGTAGTTCGGTCCCGCGCAGTAGCAGGGCCTGCTCCATCAGGATCCTTACCATGGAGGGGCGCTGCAGGGTAATGAAGTCGTAGGCGAGCAGGGCCTTCCAGTCGATAGCCCCGGCATCCACCAGCGGTGAATCGGGCGGCACAACGGCGACAAAGGTATCGTCGAAGAGAGGCAGGAAGTCGACCCCCTCGCTGGTTTCCGGTTCGAAAGCGACGCCGAGCTCGACCTGCTGCCGGCGAACCATCTCGATGACTTGCTCGTTGATGACATCATGTACGGTCACGTTGACCCGCGGGAACTGCTCGCGGAAGACGCGCAGGGCATGAGGCAGTCGGTTGCAGGCGATAGAGGGCATGGCGGCAACCGCCACGCGGCCCAGCTGCAGCGTGAAACGCTGACGGAGCAGTTCCTCGGCGTTGTCCCAGTCGGTTAGCAGCCGCTTGGCCATGGGCAGGAGTGTCTCGCCCTCGGGTGTCAGGCGTACGCTTCGGGTGTTGCGAATCAGCAGCGCGCCGCCCAGCGTCTCCTCCAGTCCCTTGATGGCCAGGCTCAAAGCCGGCTGGGATAGATGAAGGCGCTCGCAGGCCTGGGTGAAGCTTAGCGTCTGGGCAACGGCTTGGAAGGCGCGAAGCTGCTTGATAGTCATGGGCATGATTTATTTGCCATACCGATTAATTGATAAAAAAAACAAACTTAACAAATATATTCGTCGGGTCAACACTGATCAGGTACTGTCACTCTTTCATCCCACAACAAGACGAGGCTTCGCGATGGCCGGATTCGACAAGCGCGTATATTCCTACGAAGAGGCAATGCAAGGCATCGAAAGCGGTATGACCGTGATCGCTGGCGGATTCGGTCTGTGCGGCATTCCGGAGAACCTGATCGCCGAGATCAAACGCCGTGGCGTCAAGGACCTCACCGTGGTCTCCAATAACTGCGGGGTCGACGGGTTTGGCCTCGGGCTACTGCTGGAAGATCGTCAGATCAGCAAGATCTATGCGTCATACGTGGGCGAGAATGCCATGTTCGAGCAGCAGATGCTCAAGAACGAAATTGAGGTCGTGCTGACGCCCCAGGGCACCCTGGCCGAGCGCATGCGCGCCGGTGGCGCTGGCATTCCCGCCTTCTACACCGCCACGGGCTATGGGACGCCAATCGGCGAGGGCAAGGAGGTGCGCGAGTTCAACGGCCGCCACTATATTCTTGAAGAGGGAATTGTCGGCGACTTCGCCATCGTCAAGGGCTGGAAGGCCGACCGCTACGGCAATGTGGTCTACCGTCATACGGCTCAGAACTTCAATCCCATGGCCGCCACTGCCGGCAAGATCACCGTGGTTGAAGTGGAAGAGATCGTCGAGCCGGGGGAGCTGGAGCCCAGTCAGATCCACACGCCCGGGATTTACGTCGACCGGATCATCCAGGGCTCATTCGAGAAGCGCATCGAGAAGCGCACCGTTCGCGACTGAACCGCGACTTTCCATGGATTCGATTCGAGCCTTCCGGCCTGACCGAAGTGGCTCACAACGACAAGAGGCAAGAAGATGGCACTGACTCGCGAACAGATGGCACAGCGCGTGGCACGCGAACTCCAGGACGGCTTTTATGTCAACCTGGGCATTGGCATTCCCACGCTGGTGGCCAATTACATTCCCGATGGTATCGACGTCATGCTCCAGTCCGAGAATGGGCTGCTGGGCATGGGCCGCTTCCCAACCGAGCAGGAAGTCGACCCGGACATGATCAATGCCGGCAAGCAGACCGTGACGGCACGCCCTGGCGCCGCGATCTTCTCTTCCGCGGAGTCCTTTGCAATGATCCGCGGCGGCCATGTGGACCTGACCGTTCTCGGTGCATTCGAGGTCGATCAGGAGGGCAATATCGCCTCCTGGATGGTTCCTGGCAAGCTGATCAAGGGCATGGGTGGCGCCATGGATCTGGTTGCTGGTGCAGAGAATATCATCTGTACCATGACACATGCGTCCAAGCACGGTGAGTCCAAGCTGCTGGAGAAGTGCACCCTGCCATTGACCGGTGCAGGCTGCATCAACCGGGTATTGACCGACTTGGCCTATATGGAGATCGAGAACGGGGCCTTTATCCTCAAGGAACGGGCGCCGGGCGTCAGCGTGGAAGAGATCGTCGAGAAGACAGCGGGCAAGCTGGTGGTGCCTGAACACGTACCTGAGATGACGTTTGACGACTGATTCCTGTCAAGCGCTACCTTGATGAAGCCTGGGCCGTGATGCCCGGGCTTTTTTCTGGGAGCCATCCGGCAAGGTTACAAGAGATGATGGTTTTGTGACCAGTTCGTATGAGCCCTTCTGGTTTCTGGGTAGCAAGGTCTTGCAACCTTGTCTTTCACAGTGTTATCCACAGTTTTTGTGGATAAGCGTGAGCTTCAAGAAATTTCGCAGCGGGTATGGTGCGGTAGCAAAAGCTCGACGGCTCGTTCATGGTCGCCGCTCAGACGCTTTTGCATCAGGGCCAGGCCCCCCTGGGGAATACGGTGTTCATCGCCGTCGGCGAAAGCGATTCGTCGTGAACAGGTGGGATAGAAGCGATAATTGAGCAGTGGCGAGATAGGGAAGAGACCATGTTGTCGATCCTCGCTACCGTTCAGCCCGGCCTCCTTGAGGGCTTCGTCGAGGCTGTCGATTTCTCGCCCGATATGCTCGCAGTCGTATCCAGCATGGTGCATGCATGGACCCATGACAGATAGCCAGCCGGCCAGCGGATGGGCATCACAAAGCATGCGATAACTGGACCAGTCGGGCATCGCCCAGGGACGACCGCGCGTCAAAAGGTTCTGCCCGCGGGTATCCTGAGGATGCGTATTGGCGACGAGATCGGCGAGTCGGGCCCTGGGTTCACGCGATAGTGTTCCCATCTGCAGCTCAGCCAGTATCAGCCATGGACCGTCATCGGGCGGGGCCAGCAGGGTGACCAACAGGCCACGGTCCGCCATGGCATAGCGTTGGATGGGACGAAAGCCGAGATGTCCAAGGGTGGGCAAGAGATCGGCAGAAGCAAAGGGCGCTTGATTCAGCGTCAGTATCGCCAGGTATTCGGCTGAGGTGCTGGTGGGCCACAGGCGCAGGGCCCCTACCTCCGTATTCTGGTGGATATAGTCCAGCCAAAGCTGTTGCAAGAACTCTTCCCGCTGCATCGTTGCCGTTCCTTGTCTCCTGAGGCGCCTGTCACAGTACGCTTGGCGTCAGTATAGGTGCTGCCGGCAATTGGCTTTCAACGCAGAAAGAGCGCTCAACGAAGTAAGGACGCTATGGGGAGCTGAGCAGTCTGCTCCCCGAGGATTGGCTGTCAGCCGTTACTGGTTTGCGACAAGAGGTCGTGCTCACGCACATACTGGTCGAACTCAGTAAAGCCACCCACGTGGGACTGGTCGACGAATATCTGCGGCACGGTCGTGACCGGCTTGCCGATGGTCTTCTCCATGTCGGCCTTGCTGATGCCTTCTACCAGGATATCGACGTAGCGGTGGCCCTCGATGGCACCGGACGCTTCCAGCCGCTCGGCAAGCGCCTGGGCACGAACGCAGAAGGGGCAGCCGGGACGGCCGAAAATCACGACGAACATAGGAGCACTCCTGAATAATGTTGGCGCTATTGTGACCGATGACCTCTTTGGGCGCCAATAGCGACCCGCTAGCCAAGGCATTGCCCAGGACTATTGCTGTTGCCTATCCTTGGCGATGTTCTCCGCCAACGTTGCCACGCCGCTGTAAGAGTAGCTTCAGCTCACGACTGGAGGCCGAAGGCCTCCCGGTGGTGTTGCCGATGTCTGCGATAACCACCGACGTCGCGGCCCCCGCCAGGCGTCAGCTGAGTCGTAATCAGGTAGCCTTTTGCCAATGGTGTTGCTGGGCGTCGGACAGCCTCAGTATTGCATCAGCTCATTGTCATCGGCGGCGCGAAGCAGGTCGGCGAGTTCCGCATGGATCTCCGGTGCGCTGACCAGCAGGTTTTCGCCGTAGAGGTCTTCGGGGATACCCTTCGGGCAAGGGTAGAGATGACCGCCCCTGGCGCCGGCCTCGCGGGCGATCAGCAGACCGGCGGCGAAGTCCCAGGGCGAGACGCTTTCGTAGTAGGCGTCAAGCCGGCCGCAGGCGACGTCGCAGAGGTCCAGTGCCGCCGAGCCGTTGCGGCGCACGTCCTGACAGTGCTGAAGAATTGCCATCAGACGGCGCATCAGGGGAGGGCGACTATCGCGCCGATAGGGAAAGCCGGTGGCGACCAGGCAGTGCTCCAGGTTGGAGCGACGACTGGCATGGATGGGCTTGCCGTTGCACCAGGCACCCTGGCCATACAGGGCGGTGTAGGTTTCTCCCAGGAAGGGGGCGTGGACCACGCCGAGCCGGGTCCTGCCCTCGCTGACCCAGGCGATGGAGACGCCGACATGATGAAGACCATGGGCGAAATTCACCGTTCCGTCGATGGGGTCCACGACCCAGAGGGCTTCTGCCGTGGCCATTACCTTGTGATCCGGCGCCAGTTCTTCGCTGAGCCGTGACTCGTCCGGCAATGCGGCCTCCAGCCGCTCGCTGATCAGTGTGTCGACCTCAAGATCGACATTCGTGACGAGTTCCTGTCCCTTCTTGTAGCGCTGGTTGAATGCTTGGCCCTGGCGAGCCGCGATGATGTGCTCTCCGGCCTGGGTTGCGATCGACACTGCCAGCTCGAGGCGGTCCTGGGGAAGCATGAGCATTCCTCGTCGCAGTTGGAACTGCCAGAATAGCAGCCGTTGTAATTTCCTGCCGAGCCGAATGGCACGATCAACTAGCTGAGAAGGAGCGCCAATGCAGGCCCTGACCCCCGAGCAGTACGAGCGTCTTCGCGATTTGGCTGCCGCTTGGCAGCAGCAGCAGGGCCGAAGCCTGAAGGCATCGCCCCAATACAATCCGCGGCTGACTGTAGATGCGTTGTGTTTCCAGGCGCTATCGAAGGATTCTCCAGGCGACGGAGAAGAGCACTTTCTGGCTGGTGCTCTGGTCACACCGGTGTCGCTTTCGCTGGCGCTGGTACCGGCCGAAGAAAACGCCCCATCGCCCGAGCCAGGAACCCGTCGTCAGTTCGCATTGCCGTCGGGGCGTTATCCTTTTGTGGCGGAGCGGCTGGGTCAGACGCTCTGGTTGTGGCGCTGCGAACTCATGGACGACCTTTCGGACCTCGACTCTCTGCAGGAGGCGAGTCGGCTGGCACAGCGAATGATGGACAAGGTGATGAGCGTCGACGGCGAGACGTAAGCACGCTTTCTGCGGGATTTACCGCCGCACCGGCCGTTTCTGCAGCTTGCGCTGCAGGGTTCGACGGTGCATGCCCAGGGCTCTGGCAGTTGCGGATATGTTGCCGTCATGTTCCTGCAGTACTTTTTGAATGTGTTCCCAGGCGATGCGGTTGATTGAGGGAGGGGTGACGGCCAATTCCGCGTCTGGGTCGCCCTGCTCGCGGCCAAGGGCGATGAGGATCTCCTCGGCATCCGCCGGCTTGCACAGGTAGTTGACGGCACCGAGCTTGATCGCTTCGACGGCGGTGGCGATGCTGGAGTAGCCGGTCAATACCACGATACGACAACTGGGCAGCACGTCGAGCAGCTCCGGGAGCAGCTTGAGGCCAGAACTCTGTTCCAACTTGAGATCCAGCGTGGCGAAAGCCGGGCGGTGGCGCCGAGCCAGGGTAATCGCTTGTTCTGCATCGTGTGCCACGATGACGTCGAAACCACGCCGGGTCATGGCGCGCGATAGGACATGGCAGAACATTTCGTCGTCGTCGATGATCAGCAGGCGTGTGTCGGCGTCTTGCATGGCAACCTCGGCGCTTCGTTCGTAAGGGATACCGCCCGGTCAGGGCTCACTGGGCGGCAGGGTCACTTCGGTCAGCGTTCCCCCGTCAGGATGATTATACAGGCTAACGCCGCCGCCGAATCGGTTGATGGTCGCGTGGGTGAGAAAGAGGCCGATTCCAAGGCCCTTGCTCTTGGTCGAGACGAAGGTCTCGCCGAGCTGGTCGGCAATTTCCAGGGCGACCCCGGGGCCATGGTCGCGGATATCGATTACCACCTCTTTGGCGGACCAGTCGAGCCGGATGCTGATGTTGTCCGGATTGGCATCCGCGGCATTGTTGAGCAGGTTGGTGATGGCCTGTTCAAGCGTGGCGTCCACCTTGAGCCAGGGCGTGTTGCTCTGGCTGCCAATGTCCAGCCGATGGCTGACGTCGGGTCGCAACACCAGCCAGCGTTGTACGACGCTGGCCAGCCACTCGCGCGCATCGCACACCTGGGGTTTTGCCATCCGGCCTCGGTCAGCACTCTGCACCAGGTGGCGCAGTCTTTCCTTGCAGATATCGACCTGCTGACGCAGCAGGTCGACATCCTTTTCCAGCCCCCTGTCGCCACGGACTTCTTCGCGCATCTCGCTCAATAGAACGGCCATGGTCGATAGTGGTGTGCCCAGTTCATGAGCGGTTCCCGCGGCCTGGGTGGCCACCGCCACGACCTGCTCGTTGCGCAGGGCTGCTTCCCGCGTGCGTGATAGCGCCTGTTCTCGGCTCCGCAGGGCGTGGGCCATCTTGTAGATGAAGAAGGTGACGAGACCGGCGGAAAGGGCAAAATTCAGCCACATTCCCAGCACGTGGAGGTCGATGGCTTCGTCATCATAGTGATGGGTCAGCTGTGGCACGGGATAGTAATCGAACATCAGCATCGTGTAGGAGGCCATGGCCGCAGAGGCGATTAGCCAGGCATAGCGCCAGGGCAGCGTGGCGGCGGCGATGGTTACTGGGATCAGGTAGTAATTGATGAAGGGGTTGGTGGAGCCACCGGTGAGGTAGAACAGCAACGTCAGGCCCAGGACATCAGCGAGTAGGTGCAGTACATATTCAGAGTGACTGACGACCCATTGACGGCCGAGTCGCCACCAAGTGAAGAGGTTGATGAGCCCCATGGCAACAATAACCCCGATGACTGCAACCACCTTCAGTTCGAAGTGAAGCAGCTCAACGCCGATGATCACCGCGGCCAGGAAACCGGTCCAGGTGATACCGCGTACGATGGTCAGTCGGACCAGGTTGCGGCTGGGTGTTGAAAGCGGCAGGGGCAGTGCGGAGGGCATGGGTGCTCCATTGTAGAACCTTCTCCCTATCATAACCCGTGGCGTTGGTGTGGGAGCCAGTGCTCTCCTCGATTGTGTCACTCAATGGGAAAGGTGCGCACATAGAGAAAAATACGATAAGCGATCAAGCTCGTGATTCGATAAAGTGAAAAACATGCCGATATGCGACAGGATGTCGCGCGTGGACAAGCACTGCAAATAGGAATCGGACTGTGGGGTGGCCATAAGTGTCACACCTGAGCCGCTGGGGAGAGTTACCATGACGAACGCATCACGCAAGGATCCTGACGGATTCAGGAGCCTGCAGACCAAGGGCAACGGGATCAAGACCCAGGCCATCGGGTTTCTGCTGTTGGATAATTTCACCTTGATCTCGCTGGCCTCTGCCATCGAACCCCTGCGCATGGCCAACCAGTTGGCCGGTCATGAACTCTATCGCTGGTACACACTCACCGCCGATGGCAAACCCGTCAGCGCCAGCGATGGACTCAAGGTGACGCCTGACGTCTCCCTGCGGACTCCGCTGACGCTGGATATGGTGGTGGTCTGTGGCGGCGTCGGTCCCCATCGTAGCGTGCAGCGGGAGCATGTCGCCTGGCTGCAGGGCCAGGCCCGACTATCCCGTCGTCTCGGCGCAATCTGTACCGGCAGTTGGGCATTGGCCAAGGCCGGCCTGCTCGATGGCTACGACGTCAGTACCCACTGGGAATGCATGGCCGCGATGCGTGAGGCCTTTCCCCGTGTCGAGCTGACCACACGGCTGTTCTGTATCGACCGTGACCGTGCCACCTCCTCCGGAGGCACCGCGCCACTGGACATGATGCTCAACCTGATCGCCAAGGATCATGGCCGGGAGCTGTCTGCCGGTATCTCCGAGATGTTCATCTGCGAGCGCGTGCGCAACGAGCAGGATCAGCAGCGCATCCCCCTGCTTCATGTGCTGGGTACCACGCAACCCAAGCTGCTCGAGAGCGTGGCACTGATGGAGGCCAATCTGGAAGAGCCCATAGGGCTCGACGAACTGGCCTGCTATGTCGGTATCTCCCGGCGTCAGCTCGAGCGGCTGTTCCAGAAGAACCTTGACTGTTCGCCTTCCCGCTATTACCTCAAGCTTCGCCTGACCCGTGCCCGTCAGTTGCTCAAGCAGACATCGATGTCGATCATCGAGGTGGCATCGGCCTGTGGCTTCGTCTCGACCCCCCACTTCTCGAAGTGCTACCGCGAGTTCTTCGGTTTTCCTCCCAGGGATGAGCGCATTGGCAACCTCCAGCCGGTTGCGCGCCTGCAGGTCGACGCCCTTTTCAAGGATGCTGCCTTCGAGGTGATATCCGGTGAGCCGGTTTCCAGCGCCCTGGTCGCGCTTGACCAGGCACGGGGGGAGCCCACCTATGCCAGCGTAACGGTCACCAAATAGCCGGGGAGATGTCGCCTTTACGACAGGCGTGACGCAATTGGAATTCTCCCCGTCGCTTCCAGCCTCCGTGTAGATAGCTTGCCGGCGCTATGCTGCCGGCAGGCAACGACAACACGGAGATTCGGTCATGAGCCCCCACGAGCTGCACCAGGACGCCATCGTCATCGATGGCCTCATCATCGCCAAATGGAACCGTGAGCTGTTCGAGGACATGCGCCGCGGTGGCCTGACGGCGGCCAACTGTACCGTCTCGGTGTGGGAGGGCTTCCAGGCCACCGTCGACAACATCGTCAAGTCCAACCAACTGATGGCGGATTGCAGTGACCTGGTGCGCCCGGTGCGCACTACCGTCGACATCAGTCGCGCCAAGGAGGAGGGCAAGACCGGCATCATCTACGGTTTCCAGAACGCCCATGCCTTCGAGGATCAGATCGGCTACGTGGAGATCTTCAAGCAGCTCGGCGTGGGGATCGTGCAGATGTGCTACAACACCCAGAATCTGGTGGGCACCGGCTGCTACGAGCGTGATGGCGGACTCTCCGGCTTCGGTCGCGAGATCGTCGCCGAGATGAATCGGGTCGGCATCATGTGCGACCTCTCCCACGTTGGTTCGACGACCTCCGAGGAGGTGATCCTCGAGTCGCAGAAGCCGGTCTGCTACTCCCACTGCCTGCCCTCGGGCCTCAAGGAACACCCCCGCAACAAGTCCGACGAGGAGCTGCGCTTCATTGCCGATCACGGCGGCTTCGTTGGCGTGACCATGTTCACCCCCTTTCTGCGCGCCGGCGTCGATGCCACTGTCGATGACTACGTCGAGGCCATCGAGTACGTCATGAACATCGTCGGCGAGGATGCCATCGGCATTGGCACCGACTTCACCCAGGGCCACGGCCAGGACTTCTTCGAGTGGCTGACCCACGACAAGGGCTATGCCCGCCGTCTGACCCGCTTTGGCAAGATCGTCAACCCAGAGGGCATCCGTACCATCGGTGAGTTCCCCAACCTCACCGAAGCGCTGCTGCGCCGCGGCTTCAGCGAGTCCCAGACGCGCAAGATCATGGGCGAAAACTGGGTGCGTGTACTGAAGGATGTCTGGGGCGGCTGAGATAGCCCTATAGCAAGGAGCGCCGGCCCGAAGACGCGGCTTAACCGGCGATAGGTCTATGAGGGGGCGCTGTAAACCCTTCCCTGGGCGCTACTTTTGCCATCCATGGCAAAAGACCCCCTCTACGACCTATCCCCGGCGCCGCTCACCTTGCATAACAACGATTTCGAGGAACAAGACCGTGACCAAGATGGCCCCCGAACTGCCCATCGAAGTGGATAGCGAGACCGGCGTCTGGACCAGCGATGCCCTGCCGATGCTCTATGTGCCGCGCCACTTCTTCATCAACAACCATGTCGCCGTCGAGAAGGCCCTGGGTGCAGAGACGTACGCCGAGATCCTATACCACGCCGGCTACAAGAGTGCCTGGCACTGGTGCGAGAAGGAGGCCGAATGCCATGGCCTCGAGGGCGAGGCGGTGTTCGATCACTATATGACGCGGCTTTCGCAGCGTGGCTGGGGCAAGTTCATCACCGAGGCGATCGACCTCGAGGCGGGAACCTGCCGGGTGCGCCTGGAGCACAGCGCCTTCGTCTACCAGTTGGGCAAGGTGGGGCGCAAGGTTGAGTACATGTTCACCGGCTGGTTCGCTGGCGCCATGGACCAGATCCTGGCGGCACGCGGCAACAGCCTGCGCACCGTCGCCGAGCAGACCCAGAGTGCGGCCGAGGAAGGCTGCGACGTGGGCTATTTCGAGACCAAACCGCTGACCGGCGCCGCCCACTAATCCCGGCGACGAGGAGAGATATCCATGGCATTCGAGGCACTCTTCGAGCCGATCCAGATCGGCAAGCTCACCATCCGTAACCGGGTCGTCAGCACTGCACACGCCGAGGTGCATGCCACCGACGGCGGCATGACCACCGACCGCTACGTCAAGTACTACGAGGAGAAGGCCAAGGGCGGCTGCGGCCTGAGCATCTGCGGCGGCTCCTCGGTGGTCTCCATCGATAGCCCCCAGGGTTGGTGGAGCTCGGTGAATCTCTCCACCGACCGGATCATTCCTCACTTCCAGAACCTCGCCGATGCCGTGCATCATCACGGCGGCAAGATCATGATCCAGATTACCCACATGGGACGCCGCTCACGCTGGGACGGTTTCGACTGGCCGACACTGGTATCGCCTTCGGGTATTCGCGAGCCTGTACACCGCTCCACCTGCAAGACCATCGAGGAGGAGGAGATCCGGCGCATCATCGGTGATTTCGCCCAGGCTGCGCGCCGGGCCAAGGAAGGGGGCCTCGACGGCGTCGAGCTCTCTGCCGTACACCAGCACCTGATCGACCAGTTCTGGAGCCCGCGGGTCAACAAGCGCGAGGACCAGTGGGGCGGCAGCTTCGAGAACCGCATGCGCTTCGGCATGGAAGTGCTCAAGGCGGTGCGCGCCGAGGTCGGCGACGACTTCGTTGTCGGCATGCGCATCTGCGGCGACGAATTCCACCCGGACGGCCTCTCCCATGACGACATGAAGCAGATCGCCGCCTACTACGATGCTACCGGCATGGTGGACTTCTTCGGCGTGATCGGCTCCGGCTGCGACACCCACAACACCCTGGCCAACGTCATTCCCAACATGTCCTACCCGCCTGAGCCCTTCCTGCACCTGGCGGCGGGCATCAAGGAAGTGGTCAGCGTGCCGGTGATCCACGCCCAGAACATCAAGGACCCTAACCAGGCACAGCGTATCCTCGAGGGTGGCTATGTGGACCTGGTGGGCATGACCCGGGCGCATATCGCCGACCCGCACCTGATCGCCAAGATCAAGATGGGCCAGGTCGACCAGATCAAGCAGTGCGTGGGCGCCAACTACTGCATCGACCGCCAATACCAGGGCCTGGACGTGCTGTGCATCCAGAACGCCGCGACGTCCCGCGAATACATGGGCCTGCCGCATATCATCGAGAAGAGCGAAGGCCCCAAGCGCCGCGTGGTGGTGGTGGGCGGCGGCCCCGGGGGCATGGAGGCGGCCAAGGTGGCGGCCGAGCGCGGCCACGACGTCACTCTCTTCGAGGCCGCCGAGGCCCTGGGCGGGCAGATCACCATCGCCGCCCAGGCCCCGCAGCGCGATCAGATTGCCGGCATTACCCGCTGGTACCAGCTGGAGCTTGCGCGGCTCAAGGTCGACCTGCGCCTTGGCACCCGTGCCGATGAGGCCACGATCCAGGATCTGCGACCCGATATCGTGGTGCTGGCCACCGGCGGTCAGCCGTTCATGGATCAGTATCCCGAGTGGGGCTACGCCGAAAACCCCGAGGAGAGCTTGGTGGTGAGTAGCTGGGACATCCTTTCGGGCAAGGTGGCCCCGGGCAAGAACGTGCTGGTGTATGACGCGATCTGTGAGTTCTCGGGGGTTTCGGTGGCGGATTTTCTTGCCGACAAGGGCGCCAAGGTGGAGATCGTCACCGACGATATCAAGCCGGGCGCGGCGGTGGGCGGCACCACCTTCCCGACCTACTACCGCAGCCTCTACGAGAAGGAGGTGATTATGACCTCCGACCTGATGCTGCACAAGGTCTACCGTGAGGGCGACGGCCTGGTGGCGGTGCTCGAGAACGAGTACACCGGGGCCCTGGAGGAGCGGGTGGTCGACCAGGTGGTGGTGGAGAACGGCGTGCGTCCCGATGAGGCGCTGTACTACGCCCTCAAGGACCAGTCCCGCAACAAGGGCCAGGTGGACCTGGAGGCGCTCTACGCCATCCAGCCCCAGCCCTGCCTGAGCGAGGCGGGGGACGGCTTCCTGCTGTTCCGCCTGGGCGACTGCACGGCGCCGCGTAATACCCATGCGGCCATCTACGACGCCCTGCGGATCTGCAAGGATTTTTAACCGCCAGAGGTCCGCTCCAGGCCGAGGGCATGCGCAAGCTGCGCCTTCAGCAATTCGCCCGAGTCGAGACGCCGCAACGCGGTTCTGCCGAAGGGATTCGGCAGAGGCGTGGGGGCCAGGGATGGCCCTTCCACGCCGTGACCGCAGGTTGCCAGTCGAGACTCGGCACAGCGAATGCGTGGCGCGCTTGAGGATGGCCCTCGGACGGCAATGCCGGCGCATGCGAAGGCGGTGAATAGCCGTTATGTCGGACGTTAACCCTGGCTATACCACTATCGATGAGGTGAGCACCATGCTCGAGACGCTCCTGCCGATTCTGATCTTCGCCGCCCTGGCGCTGGCGGTGGTCGGCGCCTGGCGGCGTATCCGCCTGTGGCGTCAGGGGCGGCCCGCCGAGGTCGACCTGCTCCGCGGGCTTGCTGCCATGCCGCGCCGCTACCTGGTGGACCTCCACCATGTGGTCGGGCGCGATAAAGTGATGTCCAATACCCACGTGGCCACCGCCGGTGGCTTCGTGGCCGCCGCCGTGCTGATGATCCTGGTGCATGGCTTCGGACTCGCCAACCCGGTGCTGGGCGGGCTGCTGCTGGCCGCCAGTGCGGTGATGTTCGTTGGCAGCCTGTTCGTCGCCAAGCGGCGGCGTAATCCGCCCGCACGGCTCTCCAAGGGGCCTTGGATGCGGCTGCCGAAGAGCCTGATGGCGTTCTCGGTAAGCGTCTTCCTGATCACCCTGCCGACGGTTGGCGTGCTACCGCAAGACGCTGGCAGCTGGTTCCTGGCGCTGGTACTGAGCGCGGTGTTGGTCTGGGGCCTGGGCGAGATGTTCTTCGGCATGACCTGGGGCGGGCCCATGAAGCACGCCTTCGCCGGCGCCCTGCACCTAGCCTTCCATCGCCGCCCGGAGCGCTTCTCCACCAAGTCGGGAGGAGAGGGGCGCTCAACCGGCCTCAAGGCGCTGAACCTGGACGATCCCGGCGCCAAGCTGGGGGTCGAGACGCCCAGCGACTTCACCTGGAACCAGCTGCTCGGCTTCGATGCCTGCGTTCAGTGCGGGCGCTGCGAGGCGGTTTGCCCGGCATTTGCCGCCGGCCAGCCGCTCAATCCCAAGAAGCTGATCCAGGACATGGTCGTCGGCCTGGCCGGGGGAAGCGACGCGGCCTATGCCGGCTCTCCCCACCCTTCGCAAGGGCCTGGGGGCAAGCCGGTGGGCGAGCATTTTGGTTCTCCCCATGGGCCCATCGTGGCGCCTGACTCGATGAAGAGTGGCAAGGCCCTGGTGGACGCCGAGACCCTGTGGTCCTGCACCACCTGCCGTGCCTGCGTCGAGGAGTGCCCGATGATGATCGAGCACGTGGATGCCGTCGTCGACATGCGTCGCTTCCTGACCCTGGAGCACGGCAATACGCCCAACAAGGGTGCCGAGGTGCTCGATAACCTGATCGCCACCGATAACCCTGGCGGCTTCGACCCCGGCTCGCGGCTGCACTGGGCGGCGGATCTCAACCTGCCGCTGATGGCGGACGTCAAGCAGGCCGATGTGCTGCTGTGGTTGGGCGACGGCGCCTTCGATATGCGTAACCAACGCACCCTGCGAGCCCTGGTCAAGGTGCTGCGGGCCGCTGAGGTGGAGTTCGCGGTGCTCGGCGTTGAAGAGCGCGACAGCGGCGACGTGGCGCGTCGCCTGGGCGACGAGGCGACCTTCCAGTCCCTGGCCAGGCGCAATATCGCCACCCTCGCGAAGTACCGCTTCCAGCGCATCGTCACCTGTGATCCCCACAGTTTCCATGTGCTGGGTAACGAGTACGGCGAGCTGGGCGGCCCCGGATCGCCGGACCGCTATGAGGTACGCCACCACAGTACCTATATCGCCGAACTGTTCGAGGCGGGGCGCCTGCACTTCGCACCCTGGAAGGGCGGCAAGGTCACCTACCATGACCCCTGCTATCTGGGCCGCTACAACGGCGAGTACGAAGCACCGCGCAACGTGCTAAAGGCGTTGGGCATAGAGGTCAAGGAGATGGAGCGCTCCGGCTACCGGTCGCGCTGCTGCGGCGGTGGCGGTGGCGCCCCCATCACCGATATACCCGGCGAGCGGCGGATTCCCGATATGCGCATGAACGACGTCAAGCAGACCGGTGCCGAGCTGGTGGCGGTGGGCTGCCCCCAGTGTACCGCCATGCTGGAGGGTGTGGTGGATGCCTCGGCGGAAGTGCGTGATATCGCCGAGCTGGTGGCCGATGCCCTGGTGGCGCGTCCTGCCGTCAAAGTGGTCGATGCCGCCGCCAACAAGACGACCGCCGAGGAGGTGACCTGATGAGCGAGATTCGTCGCCGCGATCCACGTCGCGAGTGGATCGCCCGCAATCGTCTGCATCCCGAGCACGCCGCAGCACTGGCCGAGCAGGAGGGGGGCGCCATCAGCGAGTGGCTGGGCCCCAACGGAGTGATACGCAAGAATCCTCGTGCCATCGGCTTTATCGGCCCCAATGGCGTCAAGCGCATCGACCGCAGCGGTGCCCAGCAGGGTAACCAGGCGACGGGCGCGGCCCGCCAGGCAGCCCAGGATAGCCGTCGTGATGTCATCATCGAGGATCCCGCCTTCCTGGTGACGGTGGTGCCGGATATGCCAGGCGGGCGGCTATCCGGCCATGACAAGGACCTGCTGGGCCTGGCCCGGCAATTGGCGGATGCCGACGCCGACCGTCCCGGCGCCGTGTTGGCCGTGGTATTTGGCGAGCATAAGGAAGATGCCTTTGGCGAGGCGGGCATCGATCGACTGCTTCACGTCAATGGTGACGCCTACGCCGGTTTCGCCCCAGAGGCGCGGCTGGCGGCGCTCTGTGCCGTGGAGCGGGAGCTGGCGCCGCGTCACTGGCTGCTGCCCGACTCCCCCCTGGGCGGGGCCGATCTGGGGCGGCGCCTGGCGCTGCGCCTGAGTGAGGGGAGTGGCGAGCGTGCCGCCACCGGCGTCTGGCAGATCGAGGCCGATGGCGCCGCCCCCCTTGGCTGGCGCTGTACCGCTCGTGGTGCGGCGGGGAGCCTGGATATCCAGCGCCCGCTGCCGCGGGTCACGCTGGCGCTGGCCGAGTGTGCCGAACCGGTGGACGAGACCCGGCATGGCGCCGAGCGGCTGGCGCTCAGCATCGAGCCGCCTGCGACCCTGTCGCGGATCGAGGACCTGGGGCAGGTCGCCGTCGACCCGGCCGGCGTGGCCCTGGCCGAAGCCGAGTTCATTATGTCCGCTGGCAATGGGGTCAAGAATTGGGAGGGTTTCCACCACGCTGCCAAGGTGCTGGGGGCCACGGAAGGGGCCTCCCGGGTGGCCGTGGACGACGGTTTCATGGCACGCGACCGCCAGGTGGGGGCCACCGGCACCTGGGTTACCGCCCGGGTCTATCTGGCGGTGGGCATCAGTGGGGCTATCCAGCATCTACAGGGCATCCAGAGCTGCGACAAGGTGGTGGCCATCAATCTCGATCCTGGATGCGACATGATCAAGCGCGCTGACCTGGCAGTGATCGGTGATAGCACCGAGATCCTTGCCGCCTTGGTAGCTATGGTGGAGCAACAGCGAGGAGGGCAGAGCGATGCGGCCTGAGCAGAAGGGAATCGAGGTGGCGGTACTGGTCTCGGTGGGCCGCCACCCCATTACCGGGCGGTCCCGTCGCGCCGATCAGGATGCCCGGGGGCTGGAGCTGGCCCTGGGCCTGGAACGCCAGTTGTCCGGCAGCCGGGTGAGACTGCTGCATGCCGGCCCGCGCAGCGAAGAAAGCGAAGCGGCGCTGCGCGGCTATCTAGGCATCGCCGCAGGCGCTGGCACGGGGCTGGACACCCTGACCCTGCTGGAGCAGGCCGAGGAGAGCGATGCCATCCCGGCGCTGGTCCGGCACCTGGCCGAAGCACCGCCGCAGCTGGTGATCACCGGGGCCCGGGCGGAGCGAGGCGAGGGCTCGGGGCTCCTGCCCTATGCCCTGGCCGAGCGCCTGGGCTGGCCCCTGGTCAATGGGCTGGCCGCGGTGGAGAAGGTCGAGAATGGCGTGGCGACGGTGCTGCAGGCCCTCCCGCGGGGCCAACGACGGCGCCTCAAGGTGCGCCTGCCGGCCATCGTCAGCGTGGATGGGGCGGCGCCGGCGGCGCGCCAGAGCGCGTTCGGCCCGGCTCGACGGGCCGAGCTTGATGCCACCCCGGTGGCCGCCGAACCCGACCGGGAACTTGCCCAGTGGCAGTTGGCCCCGGCTCGCAAGCGCCCCAAGCGGTTGAAGATCGTCAAGGCCGCTTCGGCAAGGGATCGTTTCAAGGCCGCCGCCGCCAAGGCGGAGGGCGGCAGCGGCCAGGTGCTGGAGGGCGTGTCGGCGGAGCAGGGGGCCGAGGCGATCCTCAAGTTGCTCGAGGCAGAAGGGGTGCTGCGATAGGCCAGGCCGGCCCTTGTCTCGCACAGGCATGCCGATGCCTCTTTTGGGCAAGTGGCGTGCCCGGGAAGGCATAGGCTGGAGCAGCACGACCAGAAAGGTCGTCTTTCACCCCTCAGCAATACCCTGACAACAAGTACAGGAGTCAGCCATGAGCCAAGCCAACCGCGGCGTCGTCTACAAGGGCCCGGGTAAGGTCGACGTCGAGTCCATCCCCTATCCGGAGCTTGCCCTCGGCAATCGCAAATGCGACCACGGTGTGATCCTCAAGGTCGTTACCACCAACATCTGTGGCAGCGACCAGCATATGGTACGTGGACGTACCACCGCGCCCTCCGGCCTGGTGCTTGGCCACGAGATTACTGGCCTGGTGGTAGAGTGCGGACGCGATGTCGAATTCATTCAGCCAGGTGACCTGGTCTCGGTGCCCTTCAACATCGCCTGCGGACGCTGCCGAAACTGCAAGGAAGGCCGGACGGGGATCTGCCTCAACGTCAACCCGGCGCGCCCGGGCGCGGCCTACGGCTACGTCGACATGGGCGGCTGGGTCGGCGGCCAGACCGAGTACGTCATGGTGCCCTACGCCGACTTTAACCTGCTGAAGTTCCCGGACACCGACCAAGCCATGGAGAAGATCCGCGACCTGACCCTGCTCTCGGATATCTTCCCCACCGGCTTCCACGGCTGCGTGACCGCCGGTGTCGGGCCCGGCAGCACCGTCTATATCGCCGGAGCCGGCCCTGTGGGTCTGGCGGCGGCGGTTTCCGCCCAGCTGCTTGGCGCGGCCTGCGTGATCGTCGGTGACATGATCGAAGAGCGCCTGGCCCAGGCGAGGAGCTTCGGTTGCGAGACCATCGACCTGACCCAGGATGGTGACATGGCCGACAAGATCGAGGTCATCCTCGGCGAGCGCGAGGTCGACGCCTTCGTCGACTGCGTCGGCTTCGAGGCCCACGCCTGCGGCTGCAACCACGGCAAGGAGGCGCCCGCCACCGTGCTCAACTCAGCAATGTCGCTGACCCGCGCCGGTGGCCAGATCGGTATCCCGGGCCTCTACGTGACCGAAGATCCGGGTGCGGCCGACGAAGCCGCCAAGCAGGGCGCCCTGAGCATGCGCTTCGGCCTCGGCTGGGCCAAGTCCCACAGCTTCCACACGGGCCAGTGCCCGGTGATGAAGTACCACCGCCCGCTGATGCAGGCGATCCTGTTCGGCAAGGTCAAGATCGCCGATGCGGTCAATGTCCAGATGATCACCCTGGACGAAGCCCCGCAGGGCTACGCCGATTTCGATGGCGGTGCGGCGAAGAAATTCGTCATTGACCCCCACGGCAGCGTGGCTGCCTGAGACCGGATGATGGCAGGTATAGCGTCGTGATAGGCGATGGGCCTCGGCTCTAATCGAGGCCCATCCCATCATGCCCCCAGCGAGGACAGTGTATTGCCTGGCGTGCCGGCCATTGTCCTAGTATAGGGGGGAGTGTCACCATGAATCCGCCACTACCAACAAGACCGAATAACGAGTCCCCATGACCGTCCAGACCGTGAATCCCAAGCGCCGTTTCCGTGGTAAGCCCCGCGGCCGCGAACTCGACACCGATGAGCTTGCGGCGCTGCGCCTGCTGATTGGTGATGAGCGAGAGCAGCCCGAGATGCGCCGGCGGGACCTGTTGATCGAGCATCTCCATGCGATTCAGGATAGTCGCGGGCATCTCCCCCTGGCAGCGCTTCGCGCCCTTGCCAGCTACATGAATCTTCCCATGGCTGCGGTCTATGAGACGGCGACCTTCTATGCGCATTTCGATGTGACCCACGACGATCAGCAGGCCCCGCCCGCGATCACGCTGCGGGTCTGTGATTCACTCTCCTGCCAGTTGGCCGGTGCCGAGGCGCTCCGGGCCCGGCTGGAGGAGGGTGCCGATCCCGCTGAGGTGCGCGTGCTGCGGGCGCCCTGCATGGGACGCTGCGAGACCGCGCCGGTGGTGGAAGTGGGCCATCGCCACCTGGGTCATGCCACCCCCGAGAGCGTGACGGCGGCCCTGGAAGCAGGGGAGCTGCATCCCGATTCCATCGACTGGCCCAGTCTAGCCGACTACCGGGCCGTTGGCGGCTACACGCTTCTGGCAGACTGCCGTGAAGGGCGCGTGTCGGTCGAAACCTTGATGCAGGAGATGGAAAAGGCGGGCCTGCGTGGCCTGGGCGGTGCCGGCTTTCCCACCTTCCGCAAGTGGCACTTCGTGCGGGCCGAACCCGGGCCTAGATACTGCGTCATCAATGCCGACGAAGGTGAGCCTGGCACCTTCAAGGATCGCTACTACCTGGAGCGCGAACCGCATCGCTTCCTGGAAGGCGCCCTGGTGAGTGCCTGGGCCGTGGAGGCCGAGGCGCTCTATATCTACCTGCGCGATGAGTACCCGGGCCTTCATCGGGTACTACGCGAGGCGACTGAAGAGCTGGAGCAGGCCGGTCTGGTCGACCCCGGCTACGTGGTGCTGCGTCGCGGTGCCGGGGCCTACATCTGCGGCGAGGAGTCGGCGTTGATCGAATCGCTGGAGGGCAAGCCGGGCAAGCCGCGTCATCGTCCTCCCTTCGTGGCCCAGAAGGGGCTCTTCGACCGGCCGACCCTGGTCAACAATGTGGAAACGGTCTACTGGATCCCCGTCATACACAAGCGTGGCGCCGAGTGGTTCGCAAGCCAAGGGCGGCATGGTCGCAAGGGGCTGCGCAGCTTCTCGGTATCCGGCCGGGTTCGTTATCCCGGCGTGCATCTGGCGCCGGCCGGCATCACCTTGCGCGAACTGGTCGATGAGTACTGCGGTGGCATGGCAGACGGGCACCGTCTGCTGGGGTATCTCCCGGGCGGTGCCTCAGGCGGTATCCTGCCGGCGAGCAAGTCTGACGTTCCTCTGGACTTCGACACCCTTCAGGAGCACGGCTGCTTCATTGGTTCCGCCGCTATCATCGTACTCTCCGACCAGGATGACTTGCGCGGGGTGGCCACCAACCTGCTGGCCTTTTTCGCCGATGAATCCTGCGGCCAGTGCACGCCGTGCCGTGTCGGCAGTGAAAAGATGCTGACCCTGCTGGAGCGCCCGGAGTGGGATGCAGCGGCGCTGGATCGCCTGTCCCAGGTAATGATGGACGCCTCGATCTGCGGGCTGGGCCAGGCTGCGCCGAATCCGGTACTCGGTCTGCTCAAGGATTTTCGGACCGAATTGGCCGATCAGAACGTGATTGTCAGGGGATGAAACCATGAATCAGGAAACCTTTACCCTGACCCTGGATGGGCATGAGATTAGCGCCACGCCGGGGGAAACCCTGTGGCAGGTCGCCAAGCGCGCCGGCGAGACCATCCCCCATCTCTGCTTCAAGGATGCGCCGGGCTATCGCAGTGACGGCAACTGCCGTGCCTGCATGGTCGAGATCGAAGGCGAGCGGATCCTGGCGGCGAGCTGCTTGCGCCAGGCCGCTGCCGGCATGGTGGTCAGGAGTGCTACCTCCGATCGTGCCCGGGTGGCGCGTGAGGGCGTCCTGGAGCTGCTTGCCGTCGACCAGCCTGCTCGCCATGCGAGCCCGGATCGCTCCAGCCACTTCTGGGCCATGGCCGACCAGCTCGCCGTCGATGCCGATGCGGTGCGCCAGTGGCTGCCTGAGCAGGGCGAGCGCAGCCAGCCGACGGTGCATCATGTGGCCGACCGCGAGTCCTCGTTGACGCAGGACCGCTCCCACTCGGCGATGGCCGTCGACCTCGATGCCTGTATCGAGTGCAATCTCTGCGTACGAGCCTGCCGTGAAGTCCAGGTCAATGACGTCATCGGCATGGCTCATCGGGGCGCGGCGTCGAAGATCGTCTTCGACTTCGACGACCCCATGGGGGATAGCACCTGTGTGGCCTGCGGCGAGTGCGTGCAGGCTTGTCCTACCGGCGCGCTGATGCCGGCCACCCTGGTCGATGCGGCCGGCCATGGCGACTCCCGTGCGGCCGATCGCAAGGTCGACTCGGTCTGCCCCTATTGCGGCGTAGGCTGCCAGCTGACTTATCACGTCAAGGATGACCGGATCCTGTTTGTCGAAGGACGCGACGGCCCGTCGAACCAGAATCGTCTCTGCGTGAAGGGCCGCTTCGGTTTCGATTACCCCAATCATCCCGCACGAATCACCCGGCCCTTGATCCGCAAGGCCGGGGTGCCCAAGGGGCTCGATCCCGCCTTTGACCCTGCCGCGCCGTTGACCCATTTTCGTGAGGCGAGCTGGGATGAGGCACTGGATATGGCCGCCGATGGCCTGAAGCGGCTCAAGGTAGAGCATGGCCCCGCTGCGCTGGCCGGCTTCGGTAGCGCCAAGTGTACCAACGAGGAAGCGTGGCTGTTCCAGAAGCTGGTACGTACCGGTTTCGGCACCAACAACGTCGACCACTGTACTCGGCTGTGCCATGCCAGCTCGGTGGCGGCGCTGATGGAGTGCATCGGCTCGGGGGCGGTCACGGCCTCGTTCATGCAGGCGGAAAAGGCCGACGTGGTCATCCTCACCGGCTGTAATCCGGCCATCAACCACCCGGTGGCAGCGACCTTCTTCAAGCAGGCGGCCAAGCGCGGCACCAGGTTCATCATCATCGATCCCCGTGGCCAGTCGCTGGATGCCTATGCACACCTCAGCGTGCGGTTCACGCCAGGGTCCGACGTATCGCTGTTCAATGCCCTGCTCAATGTCATCGTCACCGAGGGCCTCTTTGATGAGGCGTATGTCGCCCAACACACCGAGGGGTTCGAAGCGCTCAAGGCCCATGTGGCGCCCATGACCCCCGAAGCGATGTCCGGGGCATGTGGCGTGGATCCGGCAACCATCCGTGAAGTGGCGCGTGTCTATGCCACCGCGGAGAGGGCGATGATCTTCTGGGGCATGGGTATTTCCCAGCACACCCACGGCACGGACAACGCCCGTTGCCTCATCTCGCTGGCGCTGGCCTGCGGCCAGATCGGCCGTCCGGGCACGGGCCTGCATCCGCTGCGTGGGCAGAACAACGTCCAGGGAGCCTCCGATGCGGGCCTGATTCCCATGGTGCTGCCCGACTACCAACCGGTCGCTGATGCCCAGGTTCGTGCCGCTTTCGAAGAGCTGTGGAATACGCCGCTGGACGACCAGCCGGGGTTGACCGTGGTGGAGATCATGCACGCCATTCATGACGGTACGATCAAGGGCATGTATATCCAGGGCGAGAACCCCGCCATGTCCGATCCGGACCTGGCTCATGCCCGCAGTGCCCTGGCGCAACTGGAACATCTGGTGGTGCAGGATCTGTTCGTGACCGAGACCGCCCAGTTCGCCGATGTGATACTGCCGGCTTCCGCCTGGCCGGAGAAGGATGGCACCGTTACCAATACCAACCGACAGGTACAGCTTGGCCGCGCCGCTGTGCCCATGCCCGGGGAAGCCCGGACGGACTGGTGGATCATCCAGGAGATCGCCCGGCGCTTCGACCTCGATTGGCACTACGATCACCCCCGCGACGTCTTCGCGGAAATGAAGCAGGGCATGCCTTCGCTGGATCACATCAGCTGGGAGCGCCTGGAGCGGGAGGCGTCGGTGACCTATCCCTGCCCGGCAGACGACGAGCCGGGAGCCGATGTGGTATTCAGCGATGCCTTCCACACCGAGAGCGGCCGCGCATCCTTCTCGCCGACCCTGCCGCTGCCACCGGACGAGCCGATCGATGCCGAGTACCCGGTCGTGCTCACGACCGGGCGCCAGTTGGAGCACTGGCATACCGGCTCCATGACCCGGCGTGCCCAGGTGCTCGACGACCTGGAGCCGGAAGCGGTGGCTACCCTGGCACCGGCTGAGATGCGCCGGCTGGGGGTGGAACCCGGCTCTGCCCTTACCATCACCACGCGCAGGGGGAGCATTACCCTGTCGGTACGTACCGACCCGGGCATGCCCGAGGGTATGGTTTTCGTGCCGTTCTGCTACGCCGAGGCTGCCGCCAACATCCTGACCAACCCGGCGCTGGATCCCTTCGGCAAGATTCCGGAGTTCAAGTATGCCGCCTGTCGCTTGAGTGCCGCAAAGGCATCGGCGCCGGTGGAGAGCGTATAAGGAGGAGAGCAGACCGATGATGATCGTCGACCTGATCGATGACGATGATTTCCGTGACCGCTTGGTGGCGCTCGGTATCCGTATCCCCGAGGGAGCCAGTCCGGAAACCAGCGCCCGCCTGGCACGGCTTCAGCATGACGAGGAGGGCGTGCCCGGTCTTCAGGAGCTGGTGCAGGCGCTTGGCGAGCGGACCGACATCATGCTGCCCTCGGTGAGGGCGGCACTGCATGAGGTCCTGTTGCCTGCCCTCCAATAGCAGGGTCGAATCAACGTAGCGTAATACTGGACGACGCCCCTGACTCGAGAGAGTTGGGGGCGTTTTTCGGTGTGCCAGGCCCATGTCAGGGTGCCACATCGTCGGCCTGATCGCTGTTGGCTTGGTCATCCCTGTTGACCTGGTCATGACGTGGTCGAAACAACGCGAGCTGAAATGACGGGACCCGCGCAGAGGCGGGTCCCGTCAGGTAGGGGGGGCAGCGATCAGCCGCGTACGACTTGAAGACTGGGTGTGACCTGGCCGATATGTTCCTGCAGTCGCTCGCAGTACCAGTCGATGAAGTCGATGACGCCGAACTCATAGGTGGGTGAGTAGGGGCCTGGCGAGTAGGCCTTCGAGTTGATGCCGCGCTGGTTCTCTTCGGCCAGCCGACGGTCCTGGTCGTTGGTGGCGTCCCACACGCGTCGTAGTGCCGTCGGATCGTAGTCGACGCCTTCCACCGCGTCCTTGTGTACCAGCCACTTGGTTGTCACCACGGTCTGCTGTGGTCCCAGCGGCATGACGCGAAAGACCACCGCGTGATCGCCCATGACATGGTTCCAGGAGTTGGGCAGGTGCAGGATGCGCAGCGAACCCATGTCGGGGTCGGTCAGTTTGCCGAGCAGTCGCTTGCAGCCCTGTGTGCCGTCCATGGTCATGGAAACGCGCCCTTCGAGCAGGGGGGTGCGGGTCAGGCGATTCCGGCGGCCGTGGCGCTGCAACGCCCAGGGGATATCGAGCGAATCCCAGTCGCTTTGCTTTTTTGCCACCAGGGCCTTGTAGGCATCGGTGGCACGAGGATCGTCGGTATCGTCGAATTCCTGTAGCGAATTGAGCAGCTCCGGGTGAGCGCCGTTACAGTGATAGCATTCGCGATTGTTCTCGATGACGAGCTTCCAGTTGGCCTGCTCGACGATGGTGGACTCCACGGCGACCTTGGCGTTCTCCAGGTCATGTGGGGCCAGATAGCGCGATACGCTCGCCAGGAAGTCATCGATGGAGGGAGGCGTGTCGGACAGGCAGATGAAGATGAAGCCGCCGGCAATCTCTACGGCGATGGGGCGCAATCCATACTCGGCGAGATCGAAGTCGCTGCCCATATCGCTGCCAGCGAACAATAGCCGGCCGTCGAGCTCATAGGTCCACTGATGATAGGGGCAGACCAGCTTGGCCACCTTGCCGCGTGACTGGGTGCAGAGCCGCGACCCGCGATGGCGGCAGACATTGTGGAACGCGTGAATGGCACCCTCGGCACCACGGACGATGATGATGGGGTTATCGCCCACGTCGAGAGTAAGGTAGTTCCCCTTGGCCGGTATCTCGCAGCTCATGCCGGCAAACAGCCACTCCTTCTCGAAGATCGTCTCCATGTCGAGGGCGAAGAATCGGCCATCGTTGTAGAACGGCTGAGCCAGCGAGAAGCCAGGCTGGCGGTTGTCGAGACGGGAAGCCACATCATGACGAGTGGCATAGAGTGGGTCGTCGAGCGGCGAGGGTGTAGCAGTGGACATCAAGGGCATCCTTTTTGACGGGCTGGTGAATTAGGTTCGCGTCATCCGGGACCTTGCGGAACCATCGGAGGCAAGCAGAGTGTGGTCCAGCGTCGAGATGGGTCCATGCCTTGCAGCGACGCCGACAGGTGTGGTTACGACCTGGGTTATGTCGATGTCATGGGCGGCTGGCCTCTTCAGGCAAGTCGATGTCGCTGGCAGAACAATGGGGGGAGTCTCCCAACCCTCAAAATGTCCTTAAACAACGATCTAGCCATGAACGGCTGGCCCCCAACCTTCTGGCTTACCCTTGGCGAGACGAGATATGACAATGAACTTCCTCAATCCTGTCACTACCCAGACATGGACCAACGGCCGCCATATGGTGCGCTGCGTCAAGGTGATTCAGGAGACCTGGGATGTGCGTACCTTCTGCTTCATGGCGGAGCAGCCGGTGCTGTTCTTCTTCAAGCCGGGGCAGTTCGTGACTCTGGAGCTGGAGATCGATGGCGAGGCGATCATGCGCTCCTACACCATCTCCAGTTCGCCATCGATTCCCTACAGCATCTCGATCACCGTCAAGCGGGTGCCGGGTGGCCGGGTGTCCAACTGGCTGCATGACAACATGAAGGTCGGCGACGAGCTGCCGGTGCATGGTCCGGTGGGCAACTTCAACTCGATTGACTTTCCCGCCGACAAGGTACTGTTCCTCTCCGGTGGCGTTGGCATTACGCCGCTGATGTCGATGACCCGCTGGTTCTTCGACACCAACGCCAGTGTCGATGTGGAGTTCATTCATAGTGCGCGTGCCCCGCGTGACGTCATCTACCATCGCGAACTGGTGCATATGTTCTCGAGAATTCCCGAGTTCAAGCTGCATATCGTGTGTGAGAAAAAGGATGACGTTGGCGAGGCCTGGGCCGGCTACCGCGGGTATCTGACCCAGCCGATGCTGGAGTTGATGGCACCCGACTTTTTGGATCGTGAGATCTTCTGCTGCGGCCCCACGCCCTACATGAACGCAATCAAGCGCATCCTGCACGATAACGGCTTCGACATGAGCCACTATCATGAGGAGTCCTTCGGCGCCACGCCGCTGGATGTGCGAGAGGACGTACTGGAACTGGCTGAACAGGCCGAGGCAGAGGCCGAGGAGGTCGATGTCGCCGACATGCTCAGTGTGGAATTCAGCACCTCAGGCAAGAGCGTGCGCATCCAGCCGGGCGAGACGGTGCATTCCGCTGCCGCGAAGCTCGGGCTCCACATCCCCAAGGCCTGCGGTATGGGCATCTGTGGCACCTGTCGTGTCCCGTTGGCTTCCGGCGAGGTGGAAATGGAGCACAACGGTGGCATTACCGATGAGGATGTTGCCGAGGGGTATATCCTTTCATGTTGTAGTACGCCCAAGGGTAATGTGGTCGTCGATTTCTAGGCTGCCCAACGACACTCCTAGGCCAGTCACTCCTTGGTCGGCCACAAGAAGAGCCCCGCACATGCGGGGCTCTTCTCGTTGACGCTTTCTCTTTCTGTTCCATGCTCCCCGTTTCAGGGAGGCCCTTAGGCCTCCCTGTGTCGCCAGGGTCAGCCGAGGTTTGTCTTGAGTACTGGCTTGCTGCGGGGTTCGCTCATCAGTCCCTTGACGATGGTGTAGCAGCCTACCAGCAGCACCAGGGTGAAGGGCAGGCCGGTAGAGACCGCCATGGCCTGAAGGGCCGCGAGCCCACCGCCTAGCAGCAGGGCGATGGCAATCAATCCCTCGACAGTTGCCCAGAAAACTCGCTGGGGCTTGGGGGCGTTGACCTTGCCCCCGGCAGTGATGGTATCGATGACCAGTGAGCCGGAGTCCGACGAGGTGATGAAGAACACCACGACCAGCACGATGCCGATGAAGGACGTTATGGCTGCCAGCGGCAGCTCGGCCAGCATCACGAACAGCTGCAGTTCGAGCGCAGCATCCTGGACCCCTTCGAACCCCGCCGATACCAACTGGTGGATACCGGTACCGCCGAAGGCGGACATCCACAATACAGAAACCAGCGATGGCACCAGCAGCACGGCGATCAGGAACTCGCGCACCGTGCGGCCACGACTGATCCGGGCGATGAACATGCCGACGAACGGAGACCAGGAGATCCACCAGGCCCAGTAGAAGGCGGTCCAGCCCTGGCTGAAGTTGGCGTCTTCGCGACCGAACGGATTGGATAGCGCCGGCAGGTAGGTGGCATAGGCCAGCAGGCTGTCGAAGAATCCGTTCATGATGACCAGCGTGGGTCCGACGACGATGACGAAGGCGAGTAACAGGAAGGCCAGCACCATGTTGAGCTGGGAAAGCCGTTTCACGCCCTTGTCCACGCCGGCAACGATGGAAAGGATGGCGATAAACGTGATACCGACGATCAACAGCATCATGGTCAAGTTGCCGTCCGGGATGCCGAACAGGTAGCCGAGTCCGGCGGCGGCCTGCGATGCGCCGAGACCCAGTGAGGTTGCCAGACCGAAAAGGGTGGCAAATACCGCCAGGATATCGATGACATGGCCCGGCCATCCCCAGATGCGCTCACCCAGGATCGGGTAGAATATCGAGCGCATCGTCAACGGCAATCCCTTGTTGAAGGCGAAGATGGCCAGCGCCAACGCCACGATGGCGTAGATCGCCCAGGGGTGAAGGCCCCAGTGGAAGATGGTGGCCGCCATGCTCAGGCGAGCCGATTCCTGTGCGTTGCCGGCAGCCGCTCCTAGCGGTGCCCAGTCGTTGCGAACGCCATTCTCCATGGCGGTACCACCCATGGCACTGGAAAAGTGCGACATGGGTTCCGAGACACCATAGAACATGAGGCCGATACCCATGCCCGCTGCGAACAGCATGGAGAACCAGGAGAGATAGGAAAAGTCGGGGCTGGCATCGAGGCCGCCGATACGCACCTTGCCCAGCGGCGAGACCACCAGTGCCAGGCACAGCACCACGAAGACATTGGCCGAGAGCAGGAAGAACCATGACAGGTGACCGGTCAGCCAGTTGCGCAGCCCCGTAAACAGGGGCTCCACTTCGCTCTGCAGGGCGAGAGTGAGGAGGACGAATAGCAGGGTGACCAGGGCGGAAATGCCGAAGACCTTGCCGTGGATATCGAGATCGATCTTTACATGACCGGTGAGATTGTCCTGACCGATCACGTAATCGGTTTCGATCAGGTCACTGGGGCCTTCCGGGGGTGGCACCCCCTCGGCGCCGGCCGCTGGCTTGCCGGATGGGGAACGGTTTTCGGGTTTCTTCATCAGGGCTTCTCCCGCTTGTTATTGTTCTCGCCCACGCAAAAGCAGACGTGGCGAAACTGTCGCCAACGGGCCGCGCGCAGGGCGAGGGGCAAGTGGATGAGAGTGGCAGTGGGTTGGAGGGCCACCTCAGGGCGGAGCACGACGGTCCTGGCGCCATTGGGCAACACCCGGCGTTCAGAACGTCACGCTGCAATGTACTCCTGTGGTAGGGGCGCGCATGTCTGACGGCGACGCTCGCACATTGCTCATACGACCTCTTTGCGGACGTTTGCCGGGGAGCCACCTGAATACGGGTAGCCGCAATCTCCCGTGCCGACCTACAACTTCCGACACTGACCTACAACTGCCGCCGGCAAAGCCGTAGAATGCGTGGCATTCCATTCACGCACCCTCAGCCGGTGCCATGACGGCGAAATCGAAAACTGATGTCAGAAGCCACTCTGGCCCGTGAAGTCGGGCTGCGCAGGACGTTCGCGATCATCTCGCACCCCGATGCGGGGAAGACCACCATCACCGAGAAGATGCTGCTGTTCGGCAACGCCATCCAGCTGGCCGGTTCGGTGAAAAGCAAGCGCAACGACCGCCATGCCACGTCTGACTGGATGAAGATGGAGCAGGAGCGTGGCATCTCTGTTACCACCTCGGTCATGCAGTTTCCCTACGGTGGACGTATCGTCAACCTGCTCGATACCCCGGGCCACGAGGACTTTTCCGAAGATACCTATCGCACTCTTACAGCCGTTGATTCGGCGCTGATGGTGATCGACGGGGCCAAGGGCGTCGAGGCCCGCACTATCAAGTTGATGGAGGTGTGTCGCCTGCGCACCACGCCGATCCTTACCTTCGTCAACAAGATGGACCGGGAGATTCGCGACCCCGTCGAGGTGATGGACGAGGTGGAGGAGGTGCTCGATATCCAGTGTGCGCCCATGACCTGGCCGATCGGCATGGGTCGCAACTTCAAGGGTGTCTATCACCTCTACAACGATGTGATCCATCTCTACACCCAGGGTCAGGGCAGCCGGATCCCCGAGGACCGGCGCATCGAAGGGCTCGATAACCCCGAGGTCGATACGGTGCTCGGCGAGGACCTGGCCGAGGAGCTGCGCATGGAGGTCGAACTGGTGCGTGGGGCATCGCACGCGTTCGACCATGATGCCTACCTGCGCGGTGAGCTGACCCCGGTTTACTTCGGTACCGCCATGGGCAACTTTGGCGTGCGGGAGATGATGGATGGCTTCGTCGAGTACGCGCCGCCGCCCCAGCCCCGGGAGACCGATACCCGCAACGTGGAAGCCGCCGACCCGAGATTCACCGGCTTCGTGTTCAAGATCCAGGCCAACATGGATCCCAACCATCGTGACCGTATCGCCTTCCTGCGGGTCTGTTCCGGCAAGTACGACAAGAACATGAAGATGCGTCACGTGCGCATCAAGAAGGACGTCAAGATCGCCGATGCGCTGACCTTCATGGCCTCCGATCGCACCCATGTCGAAGAGGCCTGGCCCGGCGACATCATCGGCCTGCACAATCATGGCACCATCCAGATCGGCGATACCTTCACCGTGGGGGAGGACATGCGCTTCACCGGGATTCCCCACTTCGCCCCGGAGCTGTTCAAGCGCGTGCAGCTCAAGGACCCGCTCAAGCTCAAGGCACTGCAGAAGGGGCTGCAGCAGCTGTCGGAGGAGGGCGCCACCCAGCTGTTCCAGCCGCTGGACAACAACGACCTCATCCTCGGCGCCGTGGGTACCCTGCAGTTCGACGTGGTGGCCCATCGGCTCAAGGAGGAATACAAGGTCGACTGCGTCTATCAGCCGGTCAACGTGCAGACCGCCCGCTGGGTCTACTGCGACGATGCCAAGATGCTCGACGAATTCAAGCGTAAGGCGAGTGCCAACCTGGCGATAGATGGTGGCGGCTATCTGACCTACATTGCCCCTACGCGGGTCAATCTGCAGATGACTCAGGAGCGCTGGCCGGATATTCGGTTCGCCGCCACACGCGAGCATTGAGCGCGACAGGCTGCAAGCCACGTGCTTCGAGCGACTTAGCTCTTGATCGAGTTTCCACGCAGAGAAAGCGCGAATCCGAGCAGCGCCGGGGACAGCCCGAAGCGGAGGTCCGATGCCAGGGATGGCATCGGTAGCGTCCAGGGAGGGATTTACAGCGCCTCCGCGTAGGGCTGTCCCTGGGGTAGCTGCGACTCGAGGCCAGCAACAGAGGTATCGCCGATGCTCATCGACGCCCACTGCCATCTCGATTTCGCCGAATTCGACGACGACCGTGACGCCATGTTCGAGCGGGCCAGGGCGGTCGGGGTCGGACACTTCATGGTGCCGGGCACCACGCGGGAGCGCTGGCCTGGCGTGCTGGCGCTGGGCGAAAAGAGAGATGACGTCAGTATCAGCCTGGGGCTGCATCCCTATTTCATGGACGAGCACCGGGAGGAGGATGTCGAGGCGCTGGCCCAGGCCCTGGATGAGCACCCAGAGGTGAAAGCACTGGGCGAGTGCGGGATCGACGCCCGCTTCGATGAGAGCCTGGCCGATCAGTGGGCGCTGTTCAACGCCCAGCTTCGGCTGGCCAAGTCGCGCCAGCTGCCGGTGGTGATCCACTGCGTGCATGCCAACGACAAGGTTTCCCAGCGCTTGCGCCAGCTCGACCTGCCTGCCGGGGGCCTGATCCATGCCTTCGCCGGTTCGCCGGATCAGGCCTGGAAATTCCTCGATCTCGGCTTCGTGGTCGGCCTGGGCGGTGCCGTGACGTATGAGCGAGCCCAGCGTCTATGGCGGGCGGTGAAGAGCCTGCCTGAGGATGGCTTCGTGCTGGAGACCGATAGCCCCGATATGCCGCTATGTGGCCACCAGGGTCAGCGTAACGAGCCGGCACGCATCGGCCAGGTTTGCGAGATGGTGGCGAATCTGCGCGGCGAGACGCCGGAGGCGATTGCCGCACAGAGTACGGCAACCGCCAAGCGGGTATTCGGGCTGTCGTAAGCCCTGATTCATCGTGTTACGCGCTTGCCAAGGCCAGGCTTTCCGGATCCAGCCGTTCAATGGGGTAGGGCAGCTTCATCAGCTTGACCGGCTGATCGTCGACGCTCAGTGGGCCGATCTCCTCTCGGGTACTGGTCACAGCCAGTATCTCGGGCTGACCGTAGGCGTCCATTTCGGCGGCCAGCACCTCACCGTGTGACTTGCCGTTTTCGTCGAGAAGGGGGGTGCCGAGTGCCGGCACCCTGTCTCCCTCGAGTTGGGCCCTTGCCAGCCGCTTCTTCACCTGCCCGCGGAAGTGGGCCCGTGCCACCACCTCCTGCCCGGTATAGCACCCCTTCTTGAAGCTGATGCCGCCCAGGGCCTCCCAGTTGATCATCTGTGGCAGCAGGGCGTCTTCATGATGCGGGGTGAGCCAGGCGAGTCCGGCCTGAATGTCGTGGAGACACCAGACGGCGTTGCCGACCAGGCTCGCCTGCGGGGTCAGCCGGGAGACGATCTCGACTGCCATATCGATAGGCAGGCAAGCCAACACACGGGGCTGGGTCCCGGGATGCGCCAGCAACTGAACGTTCTCGTCACCGGACTGGTGCCAGATGGCCGGCGGCACCAGGTCGAATCGAACCTCCGCCAGGGCCTTGGCCTCCTTGCCGATAAGCCCTACAAGGGCAAGGTCGTCGCGCACCCTGAGTTCCGACTTGTAGAACGGCGCGAATTTCTTGAGGTGGGCGCGCAGTGTTTCAACCAGGCCGCGATGAAGTAGATCGGCTCCTTGTTGCTGAGAAAATGGCGGCGAACGTCGGCAATTGTTGTTATCTTGCGCATATTTGTCGCTCCATCAGTAGAGGAACCCGCCTCCTGGGTGGGTCCGGTAGACAGCGGCGGAATAAAGCCCGCCACCGGAGCCTGGCCGAACAATCGACACAGGCCACGAATCAGGTTCTCCAGCTTGGCACTCTCCCATCGCGCCTGGTGCCGTTGCAGGCGGTTCAGTACTCCTCGATGTCGGCTCGCAGAGGCTTGGCTAACGGGCCCAGAGTATCCAGAAACGCCGCGGAGCCGTTCTCGCTGCGGTACACCGAGAAGTCGACGCGGCGGTCGCGAAAGCTTTTCAACGGCTGCCCAAGGCCGCGCAGGCCGGTTTCGCGCTCGCGGCGCACCCGGTTCATATCCACTTCGATGGGCATGACCTCCTCGCCAGTGCCTGCCTGGTGAATGACGTCACCGGAGGGGCCCACCACGATGGAACGACCGTTACCGAGGGCACCGGCACCGTTGATATCGAAGAAATAGCACTGGTTGACCGCCGCATTGGTTCGCGCAATGGAGAGTTCGATATCGCGGTCGATGGTATCGGTCATGGTGGGATGAAGGATCACCTCCGCCCCCATGGCGGCCAGAGTGCGGGTGGTCTCGGGGAACCACATGTCGTAGCAGATCGACACCCCGAAGCGGCCCACGTTGGGCACATCGAAGGTCACGAACTCGCTGCCGCTCTCCACGCCCGCCTCGTAGGGAAGGAAGGGGAACTGCTTGCGATAGCGGGCCACGACATGGCCATGTGGATTGATCACCGACAGGGTGTTATAGACGCTCTCGCCGACCCGTTCGAACATGGAGCCGGGAATCAACCAGATGCGGTGCTGTTCGGCCAGTTGGCAGAACATCGCCTCGGCAGCGCTGGGCATCGCCTGGGCATGGTGCGGTGACGCCCCCAGGGGCATCAGCTCACTGAACAGCACCATCTGGACCTGGGGAAAGCGACTCATCAACACGTCGACACGGTGTCGCATCGCTTCGGTATTGTCGCCGTGGTGCAGCGCATGCATCTGCACACCGGCAATGGTGAAATAGGACATTGTCGTTCGTCTCCGTAGGCGATCTCGGTACATCCGGGGCGCTGTCTTGTGCGGTCAACGTCATCAAGGAAGCGTCAGCGGGATCGCCCGGCACAGGTGAGCAAAGGCTCGCCTCAAGCTTAAGCCAAATCCATCAACATGTAATCAACGATGCTTTCTCAAGTGTCGCCGTAGCCCAGCCGATGATTCAGGCCAGGCCGTCGGGAAGCGTGTGAGCGCGCTTCTGCTTGACGCTCTTGGTGACGATGTAGGTGAAGTAGCGCTCGATGCCGGTCTCTGAGGTCAACCAGGCATCGATCAGGCGCTGATAGGCATCGACGGAGTCGGCTTCCACCTTCATCAGGTAGTCCACCCCGCCTCCCACCGCCACGCATTCGGTCACCTCCGGTGTGGCGTGGACCAGTGCCTCGAAGCGGGCGAAGCTTGCCGCGTTGTGTTGCTTCAGCTCGATCTGAACCCAGACCGGCGTGCGGCGCACCAGGGCCTCGGGGGTGATACGCGCACTGTAGCCTTCGATGATGCCGGCCTTCTCCAGGCGACGCACACGCTCCCAGCAGGGACTGACCGAGAGGTTGATCGCCTCGGCCAGCTTCGACTTGGTAATGCGCCCGTCCCGGGAGAGGATCTCGAGGATCTTCAGATCATAGCGATCGAGCTTCATCACCCCAGCGACTCCACGACTTCGGCAATCACGGCAATGGTATCGCCCATGTTGACCTGGGCAGGAAAGCGTCGGGCCGCGAGCACGCCGCTGCGGCCGGCACGATACTCTACCGGTGGCGTGCCGCTGCGGGCCGGATCGTAGACCCGGGCGATCACATCGCCCTTCCGGACCACGTCGCCCAGCGTCAGGGTCAGCTCGAGCAGCCCCGAGTGCTCGCTCTGCACATAGCAGCTGGCATCGGGCATATCGAGATAGATCTGCGGCTCGGCGGGCATTTCCACCTCGCCCTCGATCAGCCCGAAATGAATCAGGAAGTTGCGGATGCCGCGCTCGGTGATGGCCAGGCTCTCCGGCGTCGAGGTGCCGCCGCCGCCCAGCTCGGTGGCCACGAATATCTTGCCCTGCTCCTCTACCACGGTGTCGAACAGCGAGGCGGCATCGAGCTCGAACATCATCATGGCGTAGGGCGCGCCGAAGGCCTTGGCACCCTCTAGGGCCTGGCGCTGCTGGTCGGGATTCTCCAGCACATGGGAAGCCCCGAAGGGGATGATGTCCAGGGTGCGCCCACCGGAGTGGAGATCGAGCACCACGTCGCACATCGGCACCATCACCCGGGCGAAGTAGTCGGCGATCTTCTCGGTCACGCTGCCGTTGGGGTCGCCGGGAAAGCTGCGATTGAGGTTGCCGCCGTCCAGCCCCGAGGTGCGCTTGCCGGCCATCACCGCCGGGGTGTTCATGCAGGGCACGATGATGACCCGGCCGCTGACGTCCTCGTCGCGCAGGGTGTTCGACAGCTTGAGCAGCGAGGTAATGCCCTCGTACTCATCGCCGTGGTTGCCGCCTGTCAGCAGGGCCGTGGGACCCTCACCGTTCCTGACCACGGTCCCCGGGATCATCACCGCTCCCCAGGCGGACTCGTCCACGGAGATGGGCAGCTTGAGGAAGCCGTGCTGGACGCCGTCGGCATCGAAGTCGACGGTGGCACTGATCGGGCTTGGGCGCTTGGTCATTGTCTGGAACTCCTTGTTCGGTGGCAGCAGGCTACTGCTCGGGGCTATTCTGGCGGCAAGCCAGCGAGGAGGCGCTGTGAATACCTCCCTGTACGCTACTTTTGCCTTCCATGGCAAAAGACCTCCTCTTCGGCTTGCCCCCAGCGCCCCTTCGTTGACGGTATGCGAGTTCAGCGCACAAACAGCTGGCGGGGGAAGTTCGCCAAGGCTTCGCAGCCGGTCTCGGTGATCAGAATGCTCTCGGTGATCTCCAGGCCCCACTCGTCCTGCCACAGGCCAGGCATGAAGTGGAAAGTCATGCCCGGCTGCAGGATGGTCTCGTCGGAGGGGCGAAGGCTCATGGTGCGCTCACCCCAGTCGGGTGGATAGGAGATACCGATAGGATAGCCGCAGCGCGCCCCACCCCGGTCGAAGCCGTACTTGTCCATTGCCGAGCCCAGCGCCATGGCGATATCGGCGGTGCGATTGCCGGGCTTGGCCACGGCCAGGCCGCGCTCGATGCCCTCCAGCAGCGCCGATTCGGCACGAATGAAATCCTGGGGCGGCCGCCCCAGGAACACGGTGCGCGACAGCGGCGCATGGTAACGCTTGAACACACCGGCAATCTCGAAGAACGTGCCTTCGCCTTCGCGAAATGGCGTGTCGTCCCAGGTCAGGTGAGGCGCTGCCGCATCCTTGCCGGTGGGCAGCATGGGCACGATGGCGGGATAGTCGCCGCCAAAGACCTTACCGGTATCATCCACCCAGCCCTCGATACCGACCCGGTAGATCTCGGAAACCAGCTTGCTCTTGGGCAGGCCGGGCTCGATCACTTCGAGGATACGCGTATGCATGCCCTCGACGATCTTGCCGGCGATGCGCATGTAGGCGATTTCCTGGGGTGACTTGATCGCCCGACACCAGTTGACCAGCGCATTGGCATCCAGGAAGCGGGCATGGGGCAGTTCGCGCAGCAGGCACTGGTACGCCTTGGCCGAGAAGTAGTAATTGTCCATTTCCATGCCCACAACACCCTGGTGCCAGCCGCGATCGGGCATGATCGACTGGGCCAGGTAATCCATGGGATGCATGTCGGGATTCTGGACATAGTAATCGGGGTAGTAGGTGATGTTGTCCGGATCGATCCAGCAGGTCCGCAATGCGCCATTGGCGTCCATGCGGCGGCCATACCATACCGGCTCTCCTTCCAGCCCCACCAGCACGCACTGGTGCACATAGAAGGACCAGCCATCATAGCCGGTCAGCCAGGCCATGTTGGACGGGTCGCTGATGATCAACACGTCGATGCCTCGGCTGGCCATCTCGGCCCGGACCTTCCACAGCCGGGTGGCATATTCCTGACGAGTGAAGGGCAGAGAGACCTGATTCATGAAGCGTTCGCCATAGCATCACCAATAACCGGCCGTCTCCATGGGGAGAGGGCCGGACCAGGGGTTGTCGACACCGGTCGAAGAGCGATTATTGTCATGATTATTCACGAGGAAAATCATGACAATTTCCGGTCAATGTCGCTAAGCTGATACTAGCACCACACCTCTGCTGGCGGTCAAAGGCTTTATTGCATCATGACAATTGATCTGACTCCCTACTTGACCGACACCGGTCCCAAGTACCTGGCCATTGCCCGCGCCTTGTCGGAGGCAATTCGCCTGGGGGAGCTCACCCCGGGCACCCGCCTGCCACCTCATCGACAGCTGGCCGAAAACCTCGCCGTCAGCGTGCAAACCGTTTCACGGGCCTACGCCCAGGCCGAGAAGATGGGCCTGGTACAGGCGCGAGTCGGCAGCGGCACCTGGGTGAATGCCCTGGATGATGCCCGGGAGTCCGCTTATCTACGCGGTCATGAGCCACGTCATGAGAGCGCCCTGATCGACCTCTCCATCGCCCATCCGGTCTGTCCGCCCGGGCACCACCTGCGCTTTCGCCAGGCGCTGATGGAACTGGCGGACCATGCCAGCCCCGACGTAATCACCGCCTGTCGCCCCATCGCCGGACTACCTCACCAGCGCGAGCGGGCCAGCGCCTGGCTGCAGTCCCGACTCGGTGTGCCCGGCGAGATGGACGACAGGATTCTCTGCAACGGCGCGGCCCATGGTCTGATGCTGGCCATCGCAAGCGTGGTGCAGCATGGCGACCTGGTCCTCACCGAGGCCCTCACCGACCATGGCCTGGTCGCCCTGTCGCGCACCCTGGGCTTCCAGCTCCGCGGCGTGGCCATCGACAGCGAAGGCATTATTCCTGAGGCGCTGGAATCGGCGTGTCATCGTTTCAAGCCGAGAGCGGTGTACCTGACGCCGACCCAGTTGAATCCAACCGGCGCGACCAGGAGCGAGGCCCGCCGTGACGCCGTGGCCGAGGTACTTGCGCGTCATCGGGTGTGGCTGATCGAGGACGATGTGCATGCCCTGCTCGAGGCCCCTAGCCTGACATCCCTGACCGCCCGGATTCCCCAGCTCGGCTTTCATGTCACCAGCATGACCAAGATCACCGTGCCGGGACTGCGCGCTGGCTACCTGACCGTGCCCCGCGGCCAACTGCACCACGTGCTGCCGCGGATGCGGGCCACCACCTGGATGGCCACGCCGCTGATCTTCGAGCTAGCCGACCGCTGGATCGCCGACGGCAGCATCGAGACCATGGCCGCCGAACAGCGGGAGCTGCTGGGCGAGCGCCAGAAACTTGTCTCCCGACTCTTGGGCCATCACGCCTTTACATCCCGCCCCACCAGCCTGCATGTCTGGGTGACACTCCCCGATGCCTGGCGAGCGGAGGAGATGCAGCAGCAGGCCGAACAGGAGGGCCTGGCCATTACCACCGCGGTACCGTTCATGGTGGAGCAGACGCCGCCCCCGCGTCGCATCCGAGTGAGCCTGGGGGCAGAACAGGACCTGCAGCGTCTGGAGGAGGGTCTGAAGCGACTGGCAATCTTGCTCGATGAGTCTCCCCCACCGATGATGCAGATTATCTACTGACCTTCACTCAACAAGGAGAAGGACATACTGATGCGTATCTTGATCCATATCGACGAGGCGGCCAGCTGGCGCGACGCCCTGGCCGAGCATCTGCCTGGCGCCGAGATCGTCACCAGCGATGCACCCGCCCACCAACGCCGGGATATCGACTACCTGGCCGCCTGGAAGCCGCCCGAGTCGCTGCTGCGGGAGCACGCCGATCTGAAGGGGATCATCAACCTGGGCGCCGGTGTCGACGCCCTGCTCAACAACCCTGGCCTGCCCGAGGGCGTGCCCATCGTCAAGCTGCGCGATGCCGGCATGGCCGAGCTGATCGGTGACTACGTGCGTTACGGCGTGTTGCATTTCCAGCGCGACTTCGACCGCTATCGTCGTCAGCAGGCCCACCGTGAATGGCGGGAGCATGCCGTTGACGACAAGGGTGACTGGCCGGTGGGCGTGCTGGGCCTCGGCGCCATCGGCGCCAAGGTAGCCAGGATGGTCGCCGCCGACGGCTTTCCGGTCCACGGCTGGAGTCGCTCTCCCAAGCGGCTCGACGGCATCACCTGCCACCACGGTGACGACGGCTTGCCCGAACTGCTCGGTCGAGTACGCACCCTGGTGCTGCTGCTACCCGGAACCCCAGAGACCCGGCATATCATCGATGCCAAGACACTGGCCGCCCTGCCGGAAGGTGCCAGCCTGATCAATCCCGGGCGCGGCACCCTGATCGATGAAGTGGCACTGCTGGAGGCGCTGGGGGAAGGTGAAACCGAGGGCCGGATTCGCGGCGCCTTGCTCGATGCCTTTCCCGAGGAGCCGCTGCCCCGGGAAAACCCGCTCTGGTCGCACCCGAGGGTATGGATAACGCCGCACATGGCTGGCCCTACCCCGCTGAAGGAAGCCGTGGGACAGGTCGCTGAACTGATCGAGGCCTTCGAAGCGGGCGAAACGCTCGAGACCGTGAACCCCAGCGCCGGCTATTGAATCGCCACGGCCCCGACCTCATCCCTACAAGTACGGCGAGATAGGAGATAGTCTGAAAGCCATACCCATCGCCCTCCCTGGAGGTGCATGATGACGACGCAACTGGACTACCGTAAGCAAGACACCCTGCTGGTCGTGGACATGCAGAACGACTTCTGCGAAAACGGCGCCCTGCCGGTGGAGGGTGGCAAGGCAATGGTTCCAGGCATCAATGCCGAGATAGAGGCCGCCCGTGCCGCCGGTGCGCTGGTGGTCGCTTCCCGCGACTGGCACCCCATCGACCATGTCAGCTTCGAACATCGCGGCGGCGCCTGGCCGGTGCATTGCGTACAGGACACCCCCGGCGCCGCCTTCCACCCGGACCTCGACTTCACCGACGACACCATCCGTGTCAGCAAGGCCACGGCCTTCGATGCCGATGCCTACTCCGCCTTCGACGGCACCGGCCTGGGCGGCTACCTGCGCGACCGAGGCATCAGTCGCGTGGTGGTGTGCGGCCTGGCCATGGACGTCTGCGTGCTGGCCACCGCCAAGGAAGCACGCCAGGAAGGCTTCGAGGTCGTGCTGCTGGCCGGGCTGACGGCGCCCGTCGACCCCGAGGCCCGGGGCCGCTGCATTCGTGAGCTGGAAGCCGAAGGCATCGAGGTTCGCCAATGAGTCAGCCCATCTCCGTACAGGTGGATGACGGCGACCTGGCCCTGCTCACCGACCTCTACCAGTTGACCATGCTCCAGGCCTACTGGAAGGAGTCGATGCAGGAGCGGGCCACCTTCAGCCTCTACTTTCGCAAGCTGCCGCCCACCCGGCGCTTCATGCTCGCCTGCGGCCAGCAGCATGCCGCCGCACTGGCCAGTCGGCTGCGCTTCTCGTCATCCGCCCTGAGCCGACTGGCCGGCACCGGGAAGCTCGACGATGCCTTCCTCGACTGGCTGGCCGGCTGGCGCTTCACCGGCGATATCTGGACCCTGCCGGAAGGGACGCCGGTGTTCCCGAACGAGCCCTTCCTGGAAGTGGATGCACCGATTGCCGAGGCACAGCTGCTCGAGAGCCTGATCATGAACCTGGTGCAGCTGGAAACGGTGCTGGCCTCCAAGGCCGTGCGCCTCGTCATGGCCGCCCAGGGCCGGCCGGTGGTCGACTTCGGCATGCGCCGCATGCACGGTGTCGACGCGGCGGTACGCGGGGTGCGCGCCTACCGTACCGCGGGCCTAGCCGCCACCAGCAACGTGCTGGGCGGGCTGCGCCACGACCTGGAAATCAACGGCACCATGGCGCACAGCTACATCCTGGCCCATGACAGCGAGCGCGAGGCCTTCCGTGCCTTCGCCCGCCACTATCCGGACACCACCCTGCTGGTGGATACCCACGACACCCTGGAGGGTGTCCGCATGGTCATCGAGCTGATGGCGGAGGAGCCCGACCTGCGCGTCAGTGCGATTCGACTCGACTCCGGCGACCTGGGCGAACTCGCTCACCGCTCCCGCACCCTGCTTGACGAGGCCGGCTTCGAAGAGATCAAGATCATCGCCAGCAGTGGCCTCGATGAATACAGGATCCAGGAGCTTGTCGAGGACGGGGCGCCCATCGACGCCTTCGGCGTGGGCACGCAGATGGGGGTCTCGGCCGACGCGCCGGTCATCGACCTCTCCTACAAGCTGGTGGAGTATGCGGGCATACCCCGGGTCAAGCACTCGACGGGCAAGGTCAACCTGCCCGGGCGCAAGCAGCTCTACCGGCGACGGGACGCCCAGGGCCGCTATGCCGGCGACATCATCGCCAGCCGCGACGAAGCGATCGTCGATGGCGAACCGCTGCTGGTGCCCCTGGTACAGGGCGGCAAGCTGGACGAGTCGGTCATGGCCATGGCCGCCGATGCCCGTGAACGGGTCCGAAACTCTCTCGCGGAGATGCCCGAGGCGCTGACCCGGCTCGCACCGGGCGAGAGCAACTACCCGGTGAAGCTCAGCGAGCAGTTGAAGCGCCTGCAGCAGCGGTGATGGCGTCCCGGAGAACATGCAACAAGCGTGCATCGGGGAACCCAGGGTGCCTTCCCGTGCTCAGACTCCTTGTCACTTCGTCACTCCTTTCCTCACCACCCCATGTTGAGTCCCATGAACCGACTGTTGCGCCCTCTCACCCTGCTGGCCTTGCCGCTGCTACTGCTGTCGCTGGGCAGCGCCCAGGCCATGGCGGCCCCGACGGCTGCCAAGCCCGCGTCGGTCAGCGATACCGAACGCCGGGTCACTCCCCAGCCCTTCGACGCGCGATACCGGCTGGAGGTGAGCGGCTGGCCCAACGCCTCCATCGAGCACCGCTTGATCCGGGACAACCATCACTGGCAGAGCCGAATGAATGCCTCCATCGCCGTGGCTCGCGGCAATGAACGCAGCCGCTTCTTCCTGACCCCGGAAGGCGTTCGCTCGGTGAACTACGCCAGCGGTTATTCGTTGCTCGGCATCGGCGGCGACTACCGGCTCGGCAGCGACGAGCTGAGCGAGCTGCCCGATCGTCAGGCCGCCCTGTTCGACCTCTCCCTGAGCGCCCTGAATGGCAGTTGCCAGGAGGAGGCCGGCTGTCGCCTGGTCTATCAGGATCATCGTGGCCGTGAGGAGTCCCTCGACTACCGGGTGCACGACCGAGAGACGCTGAGCCTCCCGGCCGGCGAGTTCGAGGCGGTCAAGGTCGAGGTGATGGACCCGGAAACGCCTGACCGGACGATGACCTTCCACTTCCACTCCGAGCTTCCCGGCTTGTTGCTGGCCGTGGACTATCGCCGCGACGGCAAGCGCAAGAGCCGGCTGCGGCTCACCTCTCTCGATACACCCCTCGACACCCAAGCCCCCTGACACGCTGCATGATCGCTTCTTCCCGGTGAGTGCCCCGTCGGCTCGATCGAGGCCGGTCGAGCCGACGGCAGCACTCGCCGCAAAAGGCTGCTAGAGTGTGGCGCTTTGTGCCGCCCGGCGGCCACGACAAGGGAAGAGGTCTCGATGTTGAGCGGGCTGTTGATCGTCCTTTTGCCGCTGCTGCTGGGCTACCTGGTGCCGGTTCGCCATGCCGGCCTGATGAACCTGATCAACCGCGGCGTCAACGCCTCGGTCTATCTCATTCTGCTGCTGATGGGGGTGAGCCTGGCCGGCCTAGAGGACCTGATGCGCGAGCTGTCGCGCATGGGCGGCCAGGCACTGCTGCTGTTCAGCGTCATTACTGCCGTCAACCTGGCGGCCCTCTGGTGGCTGTCTCGCCGGCTCGGGCTACGCTTCGACACCTCACCGGTCGTCGCCAATGCACCGACCACCAAGCTGGCCGCCCTGATCGGCTCCCTGGCGCTGGTCGCGGTGGTGGTCTTCGGTGTGCTGATCGGGCTCGCCCTGAGCTGGCTGGGCGGCCAGACCATCTTCCCCACCGCTGAACGGCTGGCCGAGTGGGCGCTCTATGCCCTGCTGGCACTGATCGGCTGCCAGCTGCGCAATTCGGGCATGCCGCTGCGCCAGATATTCCTCAACCGGCACGGCCTGGCCATCGCCACGACCCTGGCCGCCAGTTCCCTGGTTGGCGGCCTGATCGCCGCCCCGCTCCTCGGCCTGAACTGGAACGAAGGACTGGCGCTGGCGTCCGGCTTCGGCTGGTATTCGCTCTCCGCCATTCTCATCGGGGACCAGTTGGGGCCACTGCTTGGCGGCGTGGCCTTCTTCAACGACCTGGCCCGTGAACTGTTGGCCTTCATCCTCATCCCGCTGCTGATCCACCGCCACGCGCCACTGGCCATCGGCTACGGTGGTGCGACCTCCATGGACTTCACCCTGCCGGTCATCCAGCAGCACGGCGGGGTGGCCTGTGTGCCGATCGCCGTGGTCAGCGGATTCATTCTTTCGCTGTTGTCGCCGCCCTTGATCCTCTTCTTCCTGTCGCTCTGAGCCGCGAGGCGACGACGCTGTCACAGCGGCAGAATGCGCGCCTCCGCTACACTTAGCCAAAAGTCTAGGTTGATCTCCGTGCCAATAAGCGGCTAACTGAGCGCCGACAAACTTAATCGTTTAAGTCCTCAAACAGCCAGCCCCATAAGAACAAGCCGACAAGGAAAACTGCCATGCTCAAGAAGACACTGTTTCCCACGCTCATCATGGCTGGAGCCGCCGGTATCAGCCACGCCCAGGCCGCAGACCTGACCATCTCCTGTGGCGCCGTCGGCGCCGAGCTGACCCTCTGCCAGGAGGGTGTCAGAGCCTGGGAGGAAAAGACCGGCCACAGCGTCGATGTGGTCTCGACGCCGAACTCCTCCACCGAGCGCCTCTCCCTCTACCAGCAGATTCTCTCCGCCAACTCCACCGACATCGACATCATGCAGATCGACGTGGTCTGGCCTGGCCTGCTCGCCAACCATCTGCTGGACCTGCGCGAGGTACTCGGCGACGAGGCCGGTGAGGGTCATTTCGAGACCATCATCGAGAACAACACCATAGACGGCCGACTGGTCGCCATGCCCTGGTTCACCGATGCCGGTGTGCTCTACTACCGTCAAGACCTGCTCGAGAAGCACGGCCATGAGGTGCCCAAAACCTGGGAGCAGCTCACAGAGACCGCCCGGGACATCCGCAATGCCGAGCGCGCCGAGGGTAGCGAGCGGATGCAGGGCTTCGTCTTCCAGGGCCGCGCCTACGAAGGCCTGACCGTCAACGCCCTGGAGTGGGTGGCAAGCCACGGCGGCGGCACCATCGTCGACAGTGAAGGTGAGATCACCATCGACAACCCCCAGGCCGCTGCCGCACTCGATCGCGCGGCGACCTGGATCGGTGATATCTCACCCAACGGCGTCCTCAACTACACCGAGGAAGAAGCCCGAGGCGTGTTCCAGGGCGGCAACGCCGTGTTCATGCGCAACTGGCCTTACGCCTGGGCCCTGGCCCAGAGCGAGGACAGCGAGGTACGTGGCAAGGTCGGTGTGACCCAGTTGCCCTACAGCGGCGACGGTCAGAGTGCCGCCGGCCTCGGCGGCTGGAACCTGGCCGTCTCCCGCTACAGCGAGAATCCCGAGCTCGCCGTCGACCTGGTGGCCTTCCTCGCCGGCGAAGAGGAGCAGAAGCGTCGTGCCATTGCCGGCGCCTACAACCCCACCCTGGAGTCGCTCTACAAGGATGAGGAGGTGCTCGAGGCGGTGCCCTTCTTCGGCGATCTCTACGAGACCTTCATCAATGCCGTGGCGCGTCCCTCCGCTCCCACCGGAGATGCCTACGGCCGCGTCAGCAATGCTTTCTTCAGTGCCGCCCATGACGTGCTGTCCGGCAACAAGACCGGTGAGCAGGCAGTCAGCGATCTCGATCGTGAACTCTCCCGCGTCAAGCGTCGCAACTGGTAACCTCCTGGAGCCCGAAATGTCGACTCCCGTAACCGAAAGCGCGCCGATCGCAGCGCGCCACCTGGCAAGGCACAAGCGCAGCACCAAGGTGCGTCGCCAGAGGGTGCGTGCCGCCTGGATCTTTCTGGCCCCGATGCTGGTCGTCCTTGTCCTGGTTGCGGGCTGGCCGCTGCTGCGCACCTTCTACTTCAGTTTTACCGATGCCTCCCTGTCCGACCTGAGCGATACCCTGTTCATTGGACTGGAGAACTATCTGATATATGAAGATGGTCGCTGGTACGGCGTGCTGGCCGACCCCATCTGGTGGCGCGCCGTCTGGAACACCGTCTACTTCTCGGTGGTCTCGGTCTCGCTGGAGGTGGTGTTCGGCATCATCGTGGCGCTGGTGCTCAACGCCGAGTTCAAGGGTCGCACGCTGGTGCGTGCCGCGGTGCTGATCCCCTGGGCGATCCCCACCATCGTCTCGGCGCAGATGTGGGCCTGGATGCTCAACGACCAGTTCGGGATCATCAACCACCTGCTGATGGTGATCGGGATCATCGGCGAGCCGATCGCCTGGACGGCGGATGCCGACTATTCCATGTGGGCGGTGATCATGGTCGACGTGTGGAAGACCACCCCCTTCGTCGCCCTGCTGGTGCTGGCCGCCCTGCAGATGCTGCCCAAGGACTGCTATGAGGCCGCCGAGGTCGACGGCATCCATCCGGTAAAGGTCTTCTTCAGGGTCACCCTGCCGCTGATCACCCCGGCGCTGATGGTGGCGGTGATCTTCCGCCTGCTCGACGCCCTGCGCGTGTTCGACGTCATCTACGTGCTGACCTCCAACTCCACCAGCACCATGTCAATGTCGATCTACGCACGCCAGCAGCTGGTCGAGTTCCAGGACGTGGGCTACGGTAGCGCCGCCTCCACCCTGCTGTTCCTGATCATCGCCCTTGCAACCATCGCCTACCTCTACCTCGGTCGCAATCAACTGAAACTGGGAGGCGACTGATGACCTCGCGCCAGCTCTCCAAACACGCCACCCGCATCGGTTTCTGGGTACTGGTAGCCCTGATCGTCGTGATCGCGGTCTTTCCGTTCTACTATGCGGTAAAGACCTCCTTCACCCCCTCCAGCGAGCTTTTCCGGGTCGAGCTATGGCCCTCTCGCCTGGATTTCACCAACTACGTGCAGATCTTCAGCCAGCGCAGCTTCCTGCAGGCGATCTTCAACTCGATCCTGGTTGCCACCAGCGTGGTGTTCATCGCCCTGCTACTCGGTATCACGGCCTCCTATGCCCTGGGGCGAGTGCGCTTTCGCGGGCGCAGCACCGTGCTGCTGGTGATCCTGGGTGTTTCGATGTTCCCCCAGGTGGCAGTGCTCTCCGGCCTGTTCGAGGACATCCGTGCGCTCAACCTCTACAACAACCCGGGCGCGCTGATTCTCAGCTATACCATCTTCACCCTGCCCTTCACCGTCTGGGTGCTGACCACCTTCATGCGCCAGCTGCCCATGGAACTCGAGGAGGCCGCCATCATGGATGGCGCCACCCCCTGGGTCATCATCACCAAGGTGTTCCTGCCGCTGATGTGGCCGGCCATGGCGACGACAGGCCTGCTCGCCTTCATCGCTGCGTGGAACGAGTTCCTCTTCGCCCTGACCTTCACCCTCACCGACAGCCAGCGCACCGTGCCGGTCGCCATCGCCCTGCTCTCCGGCGGCAGCGCCTACGAGCTGCCCTGGGGGCCGATCATGGCAGCCTCGGTGGTGGTCACGGTGCCGCTGGTGGTGCTGGTGATCATCTTCCAGCGGCGCATTGTCTCCGGCCTTACCGCCGGTGCGGTCAAGGGCTAATCCCATGATGCCAGATCATCGCAGTTGAGTTGCTGAGGGACGCTGGGGACAGGTCGACGCGAAGCTCATTCTTCAGGGATGAAGAATGGAGCGCCCAAGGAAGGGTTCACAGCGTCTTCGCAGAGCGCCTGTCACCAGGGTAGTCCTGGGCCTCGACACGGTTACCCGAGAAGGCTGTACAACGCCATGTTTCAAGGAAATCCGATGCAAGACAACACCCTCTGGTGGCGCGGCGGCGTCATCTACCAGATCTACCCGCGCAGCTTCATGGATGCCAATGGCGATGGCATCGGTGACCTGGCCGGCATCACCGAGAAGCTCGACTACGTGGCCTCGCTGGGCGTGGACGGGATCTGGCTGTCGCCCTTCTTCACCTCGCCGATGCTCGACTTCGGCTACGACGTCAGCGACTACCGCGACGTGGACCCGATGTTCGGCACCCTGGATGACTTCAAGGCGCTGCTGGCCCGGGCCCATACGCTTGGCCTCAAGGTGATGATCGACCAGGTCATCAGCCACACCGCCGAGGCGCACCCCTGGTTCCAGGAGAGCCGCGCCGACCGCACCACCCCGAAGGCGGACTGGTACGTCTGGGCCGACCCCAAGCCGGACGGCACCCCGCCCAACAACTGGCTGTCGATCTTCGGCGGGCCGGCCTGGACCTTCGACCCGCGGCGCCGCCAGTACTACCTGCACAACTTCCTGTCGAGCCAGCCGGACCTCAACTTTCACCACCCGGAAGTGCGTCAGGCGCAGCTGGACAATATGCGCTTCTGGCTGGAGCTTGGCGTCGACGGCTTCCGCCTGGACACCGTCAACTTCTATTTCCACGACGCCGAACTGCGCGACAATCCACCGGTGCCGGCAGGCGCCGCCAAGACCCTCGGAGCGCCGGATGCCAACCCCTACACCTGGCAGCGCCACGTCTATGACCTGAGCCGCCCGGAGAACCTCGGCTTCCTCAGGGAGCTGCGTGCACTGATGGACGAGTTCCCCGGCACCACCACGGTGGGCGAGATCGGCGACGACAACCCCCTCGAGCGCATGGCCGAGTACACCGCCGATGGTGACAAGCTGCACATGGCCTATACCTTCGACCTGCTAAACGCCCCCCACTCGGCGGCCTATATCCGCGAGGTGCTGGAACGCTTCCAGCGCCTGGCCGGTGACGCCTGGCCCTGCTGGGCGCTGTCCAATCACGACGTGGTGAGAAGCGCCTCCCGCTGGGGCGACGGCGAGGACCCCATCGCCTACCCCAAGGTGGCGCTCGCCATGCTCTTCTCGCTGCGCGGCAGCGTCTGCCTCTACCAGGGCGAGGAGCTGGGCCTGCCCGAGGCCGAGGTGCCCTTCGAACGCATCCAGGACCCCTACGGCAAGGTGCTGTGGCCGGCGTTCAAGGGCCGCGACGGCTGTCGCACCCCCATGCCCTGGGAGAACGCCAAGGAAGGCGGCTTTACCGCCGGGGGCGTTACGCCCTGGCTACCGGTGGAGGCTCGCCAGCTGCCGCTCGCCGTCGCCGAACAGCAGGACGACGCGGAGTCGGTACTCAGCGCCACCCGCCGCCTGCTCACCCTGCGCACCGCCCATCCGGCGCTGTTCGATGGCGATCTGACACTGGTCGATGTGGAGGAAGCGCTGCTGGGCTTCATCCGCGAGAAGGGCAACGAGCGCATCCTCTGTGTCTTCAACCTCACCGGCCAGGCCCATGAGGCTCGACTGCCGCTTGCGGTGGGCAGGTCTCTGGAAGGGCATGGCTTCACCCATGAGCGCGACGGCGAGATACTGTGCCTGCCGCCCTATCAGGCCGCATTTTTCGCCGTCTGAGACACGCTCATAACAACGCTCATAACAGTGCTCATAACAACACTGCCGGTCCGTCACGAGGCAACCCATCAGCGGGCCGGCAAGGAGATACTCCATGGCAAGCGTCAAACTCGACAAGGTCAACAAGGTCTTCGGCAGCACCCATATCATCAAGGATGTGGACCTGGCCATCGGTGACGGCGAATTCGTGGTCTTCGTCGGCCCCTCCGGCTGCGGCAAGTCCACCCTGCTGCGGCTGATCGCCGGGCTGGAATCGATCAGCGACGGCGAGCTCTCCATCGGCAACACCGTGGTCAACGATCTGCCGCCTCGGGAGCGCGGTGTCGGCATGGTGTTCCAGTCCTATGCCCTCTATCCGCATATGACGGTCTACGAGAACATGGCCTTCGGGCTCAAGCTGGCCAAGGCATCCCAGGAAACCGTTCATGAACGGGTCATGGCCACCGCCCGCATCCTGCAGCTGGAGGAACTGCTGGAGCGCAAGCCCAAGGCGCTCTCCGGCGGCCAGCGCCAGCGCGTCGCGATGGGCCGGGCCATGGCGCGCGAACCCCGCATCCTGCTGTTCGACGAGCCACTCTCGAACCTGGACGCTTCGCTGCGGGTCCAGATGCGCAACGAGATCGCCCGCCTGCACCAGCGTCTCGAGTCCACCATGATCTACGTCACCCACGATCAGGTGGAAGCCATGACCCTGGCCGACAAGATCGTGGTACTCAATGGTGGCCGTATCGAACAGGTAGGCAGCCCCCATGAGCTCTACCAGCGCCCGGCGACCCGATTCGTGGCCGGCTTCATCGGCTCACCGACCATGAATTTCATGCCGGCAAAACTACTCGAAGCCGACGCATCGGGCTGTCGTGTCAGCGCCAGCGGCATGGCCCAACTCGACCTGCCCCAGAATGCTGTCGGCCAGGCCAAGGGCGCCGGCCTGACGATCGGCGTACGCCCCGAGCACCTGCGCCTGACCGAGGCCCAGGGGGGCGTCAACAGCTTCGAGATCGTCAACGTCGAGTACCTGGGCAACGAGGTCTATGTCTACCTCGACCCCAAGGAGGGCGACACCCTGCTGATCCAGCGCAGCGAGGCGCCCACCCACTGGTCGGTCGGGCAGCGTGTCGCTCTGGCCCCGGACCCGGCGCATGTCCATCTGTTCGACGGCGAAGGCCGGGCGCTCCCGGTCAAGACCGTAAGCGCCGTGGCATGAGCGGGACTGTCGCGGCCACGACCGGGGCGGTATGCTTGGCATGCACTCATTAGCAGGAAAAGAAAAAGTGTCAAAACCGTCGCGCCGCATGACCCTGAAGGACCTGGCACGGGAGATGGGCGTTTCCACCGCCACCATCTCCAATGCCTTCAATCGGCCGGACCAGCTCTCACCGGCGCTGCGGGAGCGCATCCTCGACGAAGCCAAGCGGCTCGGCTATCGCGGACCCGACGCCAAGGCCCGCAGCCTGCGCACCGGCCGCTCGCGCATCATTGCGGTGCTGCTCGCCGAGAGCCTCACCTACAGTCTCAACGACGCCGTATCGAGCGAATTCCTCTCGGGGGTTGCCGAGGTTCTCGACGCCCAGGGCCATACCCTGCTGCTGCTCTCCGCGCGCCAGGCCCAGAGCCCGATCCCGGGCTCGGCAAGCATGGCGGACGGCTTTATCGTCTATGGCCTGATCCCCACCTCGGAGCTACTCGACTCGCTTCCCGTTCAGGCTTCGCTGGTGGCAGTGGATTTCGATGTGACGGGCTATCCATCGGTACATATCGACAACGAGCCGGCCTGCTATGCCATCGCCCAGTATGCGCTGAAGGCAAGAAGGCCCAGGCGACCCGCGATCGTCAACCTGCGCCTGACCGTCGAGCCATGCAACGGCTATATCACGCCCGACCATGCCCTGCTGCCGGCCGACCGCACCATTACCCGTGCTCGACTGATGGGCTTTGACCGCGCCCTGGCCGAGCATGGCTTCGAGACCGACCGGGTGCCGAAATGGAACGTGGAAGAGAATACCTACGACGTCTGCGCCCCGGTGATCGAGTCGATTCTCGACCTGCCGGACGAGGAGCGGCCGGACCTGCTGTTCTGCATGTCGGACCGTCTCGCTCTGACCGCCCTGACCCTGGCCGAGCAGCGTGGCATTCGCGTTCCCGAGGATCTACGGCTGACCGGCTTCGACGGTATCGCCGAGGGGCAGTACCGGGCGCCAAGGCTCACCACCGTGTGTCAGGAGAGCCATGCCAAGGGACGCCTGGCAGCCCGCATGATCCTGGGGCTCGATGAACCCCATGCCAAGATGCTGCATACCGAACTCCTGGTCGGTGACACCTGTCCCTGACCACGGCACCTGCCCTCTGCTTGCATATTGCTTGCACGATTCCTGACCATTGGCTGCATCGCACGGGTGGATGATGACGGGGCCGTCCCCCCGTCGTGAGTCACCCTATGCCTCGTCACGCCGCCGCTCCCCGCGCGCCGCATCGCTCCTGTTTCCATGCTCGACAACGGGGTCGCCTCACGCTTGGCCCCCTGCTGGCGCTGCTGGTACTGGCGGGCGGCCTGTTTCTGGCCTGGTGGCTGATCAGCCAGCCCCCAAGGGTGGAGCGCCGAGCCCCTGCCGAGGCACCGCCCCCGCTGGTGGACGTCGTCACCGCCCACCAGCGCGCTGCGGCACCCTCACTGCATGGCTTCGGTCGCGTTCAGGCCGAGCGCGAGGCGCATCTTTCCAGCCGGATTGCCGGCCAGCTGCTCGAGTTCGCCCCGAACACCCTGCCCGGCATGGTGGTGGAGGCCGGCACTCCCCTGGCCCTCATGGACGACACCGACTTGCGTCTGGCGCTGCGCGACGCCGAAGCGGGATTGGCCCAGGCCCAGGCCCAACTGGCCATGGAGCGGGGCGAACAGCAGCGCGCCCAGTCGGAGTATCAAAGCTTCGGTCGCGACCTGCCCGCCGACAGGCGAGCCCTGGTGCTGCGTGAGCCACAGCTGCGCGTGGCCGAAGCGGAAGTCGAACGCGCCACGACGGCCCGGGACCGGGCCCGACTCGACCTGCAGCGCACCACTCTCACCGCGCCCTGGCGCGGCATGGTGCAGTCTCGGCTGCTGGGCGCCGGCAGCGAGGTATCCAACGGCACCGAGCTGCTGCATCTGGTCGATGTCACGCGCTTCTGGGTCCGGGTCTCGCTGCCCGGCGAGGCACTGGGCTGGCTGGACACCGCAACGGACGACGCTCCCGGCAGCCAGGTCACCATCAGCAGCCGCAGCTGGCCCGCCGGCCACGAACGGCTGGGCGAACTGATCGCCGTGCTGCCGACGCTGGAGGAGAACGGCCTTCAGGCCCAGCTGCTGGTGGCGGTGGACGATCCTCTCGGCCTCGAGCTGGGCTCCCCCGCCCTGCGTCTCGGCGACATGGCGCGGCTCGACTTCGCCGCCCGCCCCCGTGAGGGGCTCTTCGTGCTGCCGGTAGCGGCGCTGCGCCCCGGCGATGAGATCTGGGTGCTGGACGATGAGGACCGCCTTCGCCGCCGCCAGGTCACGGTCCTGCACCGGGGCGACGAGCGTGTACTGATCGAAGAGGGCCTCGAGGAGGACCAGCGCATCGTGATCTCCCAGCTCGGCCAGCCCCGGGAGGGCATGCGCCTTCGTGCTCGGGTCGCCGACAGCGAACGCCCCGCCGGAGCCAACAGGGGGCATGACTCATGATGCGCCGCGGCCCCATCGCCTGGATGGTCCATCACGGCGTCGCTCCCAACCTGCTGATGCTGCTGCTGATCGTCGGGGGCCTGGCCGCATCGACCACGATCAAGAAAGAGGTCTTCCCCGATTTCGAGCTGGAGATCATTCATGTCGCCATCGGCTATCCCGGTGCCACTCCCGGAGAGGTGGAGCGCAGCCTGCTGCTGCCCATGGAGGCGGCACTGGCCGACGTGGATGGTATCGACGAGCTGACCGCCACCGCCAGTGAGGGGGCCGGACGGGTGTCGGCCACCCTGGTCGAAGGCGTCGAGGTGATGCGGGTCTACCAGGAAATACAGCAGGCCATCAATGCGATCACCACGCTGCCTGCCGCGGCCGACCCGGCACGCTTCAGCCTGGCAGGTCGCTCACGCAGCGTCATGAGCCTGCAGCTGCATGGCTGGGTGGATGAACGGCTGCTGCATGAGGTCGCCGAGGACATCCGTGCTGAACTGCAGGCGGCTCCCGGCATTTCACGGGTCGAGCTCTCGGGTAGTCGTGACCGCGAAATCCAGGTGCTCCTCGACGAAGAGGCCATGCGGCGACACGGCATCGAACACCGTCAACTGGCAAGCCGGATCGGCGACGAAGCCATGGACCTCGCCGGTGGCCGACTGGCCACCGGCGAAGGGGAGTGGCTGGTCCGCTACCAGGGGCGTCGCGACGACCTCCTGGGCTTCGCCGACCTGCCGATCATCGGCTCCCCTGACGGTGCACAGCTGCGGCTTGGCGATATCGCACAGGTCGTGGACGGCTTCGCCGAAACCGATAGCGAGGTACTGTTCAACGGCGACCCGGGTATCAGCCTGGATGTGTACCAGATTGGCAACCAGACGCCGATCGGCATCAGTGACGCCGTCACGGCACAGCTCGAGCGGCTGCGCGCCGGACTGCCCGAAGGAGTCAGTCTGAGCGTGTCGCGGGACACATCCGAGGTCTACCGCGACCGCCTCTCTCTGCTGCTGAAGAACGCCTGGCTGGGGCTGGCACTGGTGCTGGTGCTGATGGCGCTGTTCCTCGAGGCACGCCTGGCGTTCTGGGTCACCCTGGGCATCCCCACGGCCTTCCTCGGCGCCATGCTCTTCCTGCCCTGGCTGGGCGTGTCCATCAACATGATGTCGATGTTCGCTTTCATCATTGCGCTGGGCATCGTGGTCGACGATGCCATCATGGTCGGCGAGAACATCCACAGCTATCGCGAGCAGGGCCACTCCCTGCGCGAGGCCGCGGTACGCGGCGCCAGGGAGATGGCCGTGCCGATCAGTTTCGCCATCCTCTCCAATATTGTCGCCTTCCTTCCGCTACTGTTCCTGCCGGGCTTTCTGGGCATGATCTTCGCCGTGGTTCCGGTGGTGGTGATCACGGTATTCCTGGTCTCCTGGCTGGAAGCGCTGTTCATTCTGCCCGGCCACCTGGCCCACCGTGCCGGTGGCCGAGAAGGCTCGGCCTGGCTCAAGCCTCTGGACCGCCTGCGTCGGACCCTGCAGGGCGGACTGTCGCATTTCACCCAGCACCAATTCGCCCCTTTCCTGCAGCGCGCCCTGGATCAGCGGCTGCTGACCGTCTGCCTGGCCATTGCCCTGCTGGTCGTCGCCATCGCCTGGGCCATGAGCGGCCGACTCGGCTTTTCGCTGATGCCGCGGGCCGAGTCAGACCGGGTTCAGGCCACGGTAACCCTGCCCGTCGGCAGCCCCATCAGCGAGGATCGCCGAGTCCGTGACCAGCTGCTGGAGAGTGCCCTGGTATTGAGCCAACAGGAAGGTGGTCCGCGCTTTTCCGCCACCCGCGCCCAGATCGACGGTGATCGTCTGAACGTACGCCTCACCCTGGCGCGTGACAGCCTCGACGACTGGCCTCCCTCCCGGGTGGCACGGGCCTGGCGGGAAGAAGCCGGCGATTTCACCGGGGTCCAGGCCGTGCGCTTCGAATCTGATTTCGGTGGCCCCGGCCAGGGAGCCGACCTGACCCTGCGCCTCTCCCACCCCGACAGCGGGGCCCTGGAGGCCGCTGCAACCCGTCTGGCCGATGAATTGGCCCAACTCGATGGCCTCACCGATATCGACAGCGGCCTGGCCGACGGCAAGCCCCAGTTGGAAATCCGGCTGTCTCCCGAAGGAAGAGCGATGGGCCTGACCGGCGCAGATCTGGCCGGGCAGCTACGCGGCCCGCTTCAGGGCGCCACCGCCATCGAGCAGTTCATCGGTCGTCACGAGATCAGCGTGGTGGTGAGGCTACCCAGCAGCGAAAGGAACAGCCTGAGCGACCTCTACCAGCTACCGATCCGCACCCCCGATGGCGTGACGGCGCCGCTCCATCGGGTAGCCGATATCCACCTGGGCCGTGCTGCCACAACGCTTCAGCGTATCGACGGCCGGCGGATCATCAACGTCACCGCCGAGGTGGCCAGTGAAACCCAGGTCAATCAGGTGCTGGGCACACTGCAGGCCGACGTCTTTCCCGCCCTCCAGGTCGGCTGGCCGGGGCTCGAGATCGCTCCTGGCGGCCGCCAGCAGGAGACCGCTGACAACGTCTCGGTGCTCTCCCAGGCCACCTGGCTGACGCTGATCGCCCTCTACGCCCTGCTGGCGATTCCCTTCCGCAGCTATCTGCAGCCGCTGCTGGTGTTGGCCGCGATCCCCTTCGGTGTGATCGGGGCCGTGGCCGGTCACATGATCATGGGTTACGGGCTGTCGGTGATCAGCCTGATGGGCATGCTGGCGCTCTCCGGCGTGGTCATCAACGATGCCCTCGTCCTGATCGACTATGCCAACCGGCGCCGCCGGGAAGGCCTGGGTGCGCGTGAAGCCATCGTCGCCGCCGCGACACGTCGTCTGAGACCCATCATGATGACGACCATGACCACCTTCCTCGGGCTTGCCCCGATGATCTTCGAGACATCGCGTCAGGCTCGTTTCATGATCCCGATGGCCATTTCGCTCGGCTTCGGCATGCTCTTCGCCACCGTGATCCTGCTGGTACTGGTACCCTGCCTCTACCTGATGCTGGAGCGCCTGCGCGAACGCATCCACGGCCGCCAACTCACCACCGAGTCATTGGAGTCCACCCGATGAGCCTTCGTCTTCCCCGCCCCGCCATTTCACGCTTGGGGATCAAGCTGTTCGTGATCATCCTGGTGGTCAACGTGGGTATTGCCGGGCTGGTCTTCCTGGCGGTGTCGCGTAGCCTGGATCGCGGCTTCATCGATTACCTGGAAACCACCCAGGCCAGCCGTGCCGAGACCCTGGCGGAAGGGCTCGGCCAGGAGTGGGCAAGACGTGGCGGATGGCAGTGGCTGCGCGACTCTCCGCCGGCCTGGCAGGGCCTGGTTCGCCAGCAGCTTTGGCCCGGCGAAGGCCCCCCCGCCCACGGCATCGAGCGCCGCCTGGGCGACGCCCGGGACTTTGTGCTGCATGATGCCGATGGCCTGCCGGTGATAGGGCTTGCCCCGGATGACAGTGAAACCGCCTCGGAGCTGCACTGGCTGCCCATCGAGCACGAGGGCGAGCAGGTCGGCACCTTGGGCTACCGCCCTCCCCAGCAGCTGATGGCCCGCATGGACCGCATCTTCCTATCCCGCCAGCAGCGCAACCTGGGCATCATCATCGCCGCGCTGGGCGTGGCCTCGCTGCTGCTGGCCGGCGGGCTCGCCTGGTGGCTGGGTCGCCGCACCCGCAGCATGGCCCTGGCCACCCGACGTCTCACCGAGGGCGACTACAGCGCGCGCCTGCCTGAGCAGGGGCGTGACGAACTCTCGCGCCTGGCCCACGATTTCAATGTGCTGGCGGCCACCCTGGAAGCCAGCCGTGAGGCCCGGGCCCGCTGGGTCTCGGACATCGCCCACGAGCTGCGTACGCCCCTGTCGATACTGCGCGGCGAGATCGAGGCGATGCAGGATGGTATCCGGCCCTTCAATGAGGACAACCTCTATTCTCTCTCCCAGGAGGTCGGCCAGCTGGAGCGTCTGGTTACCGACCTGCGGCTACTGTCGCAGAGCGATGCCGGCGCCCTGGAGGTGCAGCTCGCGCCCCTGGACCTGGCCGAAAGCCTCGCCGCATGGCTCGAGGAGGCCGACGGCTGGCTCGAAGACAGCGGTCTGGAACTCGCCACAGACATCCAGAAACCGGCCTGGGTTCGTGGCGATGCCCGCCGACTGCGCCAGCTCTGGAGCAACCTGCTCGATAACAGCCGCGCCTATACCGCGCCGCCCGGCCGGCTGGAAGTTAGCCTGAGCCACGAGGGCGATCGCGTCCGGATCACCTGGCAGGATAGCCTACCTGGCGTACCAGAAGACGCTCTCGGCCGTCTCACCGAGCGCCTCTACCGGGTGGAGGACTCACGTAACCGGGCCAGCGGCGGCAGCGGGCTGGGTCTCTCCATCGCCAGCGCGCTGGTCAAGAGCCACGGTGGCGCCATGCATGCCTCTGCCGCCTCGCTGGGTGGGTTATGCTGGACCATCGAGTTTCCCGCCCTGGAAGACGACTTACCCAGCCGATAAGGAAAGGACCCCATGCACGACGCCGACGCCCCGCGAGACACCCTGCTGATTGTCGAAGACGAGCCCAAGATCGCCCGCCTGGTGGCCGACTACCTTGAGGGTAGCGGCTTCGCCACGCACCCTATCGACCATGGCGACGCGGTACTGCCCTGGCTGCAGGAGAACATGGCTGGCGAGGGCGCCCCGTCGCTGGTGCTGCTCGACCTGATGCTGCCGGGTACCGACGGCCTGACCCTGTGCCGTGAGATTCGCCAGCGCTGGCCGAAGCTCGCCATCATCATGCTCACGGCCAGGGTCGAGGAAGTGGACCGCCTGCTGGGCCTGGAGCTGGGCGCCGACGACTACATCTGCAAGCCGTTCAGCCCGCGGGAAGTGGTCGCCCGGGTCAAGGCCGTACTGCGCCGCAGCCGGGCCGCCAGTGACCCTGCGGCCAGCGACGGCAGCAACCTGGTGCTGGATGACGACGGCTGGCGCGCCCTGGCCGATGGCCAGGACCTGGGCCTGACCGCCGTCGAATACCAGCTACTGAAGGTGATGATGCAGTCGCCTGGGCGGATCTTTTCGCGCGACCAGCTGATGGACCGTATGTACCGCGACCACCGCATCGTCTCCGAGCGCACCGTTGACAGCCACGTCAAGAAGCTTCGCAAGAAGATTTCGGACACCTGGCCTGAACGCGAGATCATTCGCTCGGTCTACGGGGTAGGCTACAAGTATCAGCCCGAGGAGTAGGCTCCACAGGGTTTGCACACTCCCTGCACGCCCGCTGCACGCCACTTCCGGATACTGACACCATCACCCCAGCACCGAGGAGTTGCTTGATATGAAACGTTCAATGTCCCGCACGCTGTTGATGCCTGCCCTGCTCGCCGTCGCCATTGCACCACTCTCCCTGGCAGCAACTGCCGGCCAGGGCGACAAGGGCTGGAGCGAGCAGCGCCAGGCGCTGTTCGAGCGCGCCGGCCTCGACGAGGAGACCCGAGCGGCCCTGGAAGAGGCACATGACGAGCACCGCCAGGCCCTGCGCGAGCTGCACCAGCAGCATCGCGAGCGCATGGATGAGATTCTCGACGAAGACGAACGTGAGGCGCTACGCGAGGCCAAGCGCGAGATGCGCCAGGAGCATCATGGCGAACGCCAGGGCTATGGCCGCCAGGGTTTCCCACAGCGCCTGAGCACCCTGGTCGACAGCTGGGATCTCTCCGACGAGGAGCGTGAAGAACTCACCGAACTTCGCCAGTCCCTCTATGCTGATATGCGGGAGCTGCGCGAGCAGTCGTTCGATTCCCGTGAAGAGCGGCGTGAAGCCTGGCAGGCGCTGCGCGACGAGCATCAGGAAGCCCTCGGCGAAGTACTGAGCGAAGAGCAGATCGAAGCGATGAAGGCCATGATGCAGCCACAAGGCCACAAGGGCCATGGCAAGGCGCATGGACAGAAGCACGACCGCTGATTCTTGGCTCAACGCCTGTATACCCTGGCCCGACCTGTCTGTCGGGCCTTTTCATGGGCGCTCATCCGCTATGGGTAAACGCCTGCTAGTTGTAGAGCACGTCCGGCCCTTCAGCCGACGGAAAGCATCACTGTCCTTACTGTCTTTACTGATACTTCCTGACCTCCCATAAACACAGGGTTGAAGCTACGACAGGATGTGCGTATTTTATTTGAACGTTCATTTAAAAAACGCTCCCGCCATACAGTCGTCGAGCCAGCCGCTGACAATGAGCATTGATAAAAGCGTGGCGAAAGCAGGCGTGCTATCGATTGTGAAGAACAATCTACAGCGCGTCTCGGTGTCGGAAACCGGCGGGGGACTATCCAACCGACAGGAGTAGGCTCCACATGGCGCTTGATAATCCGCTTCCCGAACGACGTGATCGACTGAATCCCGTGGTCTTCCACGGCTCCGTCGCCGGCATCCTGGTCTTCCTCGTCTTGACCATGACCTTCACCGAGGAAGCCGGCGCCTTCTTTGATGCCGGCCTGGCCTGGGTCAGCCAGACCTTCGGCTGGTACTACATGCTGGCGGTGCTCGCCTACCTGATCTTTGTGATCGCCATCGGCCTGTCACGCTTCGGCAGCATCCGGCTCGGCCCCGACCATTCGCGGCCGGAGTTCTCGCTGCTCTCCTGGTCGGCGATGCTGTTCGCCGCCGGCATCGGGATCGACCTGCTGTTCTTCAGCGTCGCCGAACCGGTCGCCCACTACCTGGCGCCACCGGACATGACGCCGGAGAGCCAGGAGGCGATGCGCGCCGCCGTTGTCCAGACCTTCATGCACTGGGGGCTATCCGGGTGGGGACTCTATGTGCTGATGGGCATGGCACTGGCCTATTTCAGCTACCGTCACCGGCTACCGCTGGCCATCCGCAGCGCGCTCTACCCGCTGCTCGGCAAGCGCATCCATGGCCCCATCGGCAATGCCGTGGACATCACCGCGGTGATCTCCACCGTATTCGGCATCGCCACCAGCCTTGGCATCGGCGTCATGCAGCTCAACTACGGGCTGGCCTACATGTTCGACGTGCCCGAAAGCCTCTCGGTGCAGATCATCCTGATCGCCCTGGTGGTGGTCCTGGCCACCATCTCGGTAGTCAGCGGCGTGGAGAAGGGCATCCGGCGTCTGTCGGAGTTCAACATGCTGCTGGCGTTGGCACTGCTGCTGTTCGTGCTGTTCCAGGGCCACACCCTGCAGCTGCTCGACATGGCGGTGAACAACGCCGGCGACTACTTTTCCACCTTTATCGCCAAGAGCTTCGATACCTACGCCTTTGCCGGCGACGCGGCCAACGAGTGGAAGATGTGGTGGACGATCTTCTTCTGGGGCTGGTGGATCGCCTGGACGCCCTTCGTCGGCCTCTTCCTGGCCCGCATCTCGCGTGGGCGCACCATTCGCGAATTCGTTGCCGGCGCGCTGGGCATTCCACTGGCCTTCATGATGGTGTGGATGTCGGTGTTCGGTAACAGCGGGATCGAACTGGTGGCCAACCAGGGAATCGTCGAGCTCGGGGAGCAGGCCCTGAACACGCCGCAGACCACCATGTACACCCTGTTGGAGCACTACCCCTATATCGGCCTGACCGCCGCCGTGGTCACCGTGCTCGGCATCGTCTTCTTCATTACCTCGGCGGACTCCGGGGCCCTGGTACTGGCCAACTTCACCTCGATCCTGTCCGACGTGAACCACGACGCGCCGATCAAGCTGCGCATTTTCTGGTCGATGATGATCGGCCTGGTGACGGTGGCTCTGCTGATGGCGGGTGGCCTGGCGGCGCTGCAGAGCGCGGTGGTGATCACCGCCCTGCCCTTCTCGCTGGTGATCTTCGCGATCATGGTGGGGATGTACAAGGCGCTGAAGCTCGAGGGCAGCAAGGCCGATGCGCGTCGACAGGTGACCGGCACAGCGCCTGGCGGCGACTGGCGCGAGCGCCTGGACAGAGCACTCGACACCTCCAACCGTGCCGGTGCCGCCGCCACCATCGAGCATGCCATTCGCCACGGCATCACTCGTGCCCTGATGGAGTACAACGAGGACTTCCGTCCGGCACTGCGTGCGGCCGGCTATGTCACTCGTGACGCCCGTCAGGTCGAGCGGAAGAAGGTCGGTTTGCGCAAGGCGCGTCGTCGCCCGCAGTTCTCCAAGCGCTGATCACGGCCTTGCAAGACAGAAAAACCCAGGCAATTGCCTGGGTTTTTTCTTTTGTGAAAACAGAATTTTGCATAGAAAATACCACCTTGGTCAGGCGTGCTTTGGCTTGTGCCAAGCGGCAGGATTCCTTAAGATACGACGGATTTTTATATCCGTGGTCGCGGGATACCACTTCCGTGCTGGATCGACGGGTAAGCTGATGGGAGAAACCATAACATGGCAGATAACGGCGTGAACAAAGGGCGGCGCCGTCTCCTCCTGGGTGCCACCACCGTAGTGGGTGCGGTGGGTGCAGTGGGGGTGGCGGTTCCCTTTGTGGCTTCCTGGCAGCCGAGTGCCAGGGCACGAGCGGCGGGGGCGCCGATTCAGGCGGATATTTCCAAGCTGGAGCCGGGGCAGCGCATGACCGTTGAGTGGCGCGGGCGTCCCGTTTGGATCGTCAAGCGTACCGACGACATGATCGAGCGTACCGAGAATTTCGATCCCGCTCGCCTGGTCGACCCCGATTCCCAAGCCCCCCAGCAGCCGGACTACATCACCGGTCCGCTGCGCTCGATCCGGCCGGACATCTCGGTGCTGATCGGGATCTGTACCCATCTTGGCTGCTCACCGCTCTATCGCCCCGAACCGGACGACGTCGATATGACCGCCTGGCCGGGCGGCTATTTCTGTCCTTGTCACGGCTCCTACTTCGATCTCTCGGGACGCGTATTCCGCAATGTGCCGGCACCGTCCAACCTGGAGGTTCCGCCGTACCGTTTTGAGACCGATGACATCATCATCGTCGGTGAAGACGAGGAGGCTGTGTGATGGGTAATCCAAATCGTGTCAAGGCGGAAAGCGGTATCATGCGCTGGGTGGATGATCGCTTCCCCGCCACGCAGATGTGGCAGGACCACCTGTCCAAGTACTACGCGCCGAGAAACTTCAACTTCTGGTACTTCTTCGGCTCGCTGGCGCTACTGGTACTTGTCAACCAGATCCTCACCGGGGTGTGGCTGACCATGAGCTACAACCCCACCGGCGAGGGTGCGTTTGCATCGGTCGAGTACATCATGCGGGACGTGGAATACGGCTGGCTGATCCGCTACATGCACTCCACCGGCGCCTCCGCCTTCTTCGTGGTCATCTACCTGCACATGTTCCGGGCTCTGCTCTACGGCTCCTACAAGGCGCCGCGTGAGCTGGTGTGGATCTTCGGCATGGCCATCTACCTGCTGCTGATGGCCGAGGCCTTCATGGGCTACCTGCTGCCCTGGGGCCAGATGTCCTACTGGGGTGCCCAGGTGATCATCTCTCTGTTTGCCACCATCCCGTTCATCGGACCGGATCTGGCGCAGTGGATTCGCGGCGACTTCCTGATCTCCGGCATCACCCTGAACCGTTTCTTCGCCCTGCACGTCGTGGCGCTTCCCATCGTGATCCTGGCGCTGGTGGTGCTGCATATCATCGCCCTGCATGAGGTAGGTTCCAACAACCCGGACGGCATCGACATCAAGGCCAAGACGGATGAGACAGGCAAGCCGCTGGACGGCATACCGTTTCACCCCTATTACACCGTCAAGGACATCTTCGGGGTCTCGGTGTTCCTGTTCGTCTTTGCGACGGTGATCTTCTACTTCCCCGAAGGGGGTGGTTACTTCATCGAGCGGCCCAACTTCGAGCCTGCCAACCCGATGGTGACGCCGGATCATATTGCCCCGGTGTGGTATTTCACGCCCTTCTACGCGATCCTGCGCGCGATCACCTTCGACATCGGCTTCCTGGGCCTGCAGGCCGAGTTCCTGGGTGTGGTCTTCATGGGTGGTGCCATCGCGGTGCTCTTCGTGCTGCCCTGGCTGGACCGCAGTCCGGTGAACTCGATGCGTTACAAGGGTTGGATGTCCAAGTCGATGCTGGCGCTCTTTGCCATCAGCTTCGTGATCCTTGGTATCCTCGGTGCGCTGCCGGCGACACCGCTGCGTACGGCGGTGGCCCAGCTATGCACGGTGCTGTACTTCGCCTTCTTCCTGCTGATGCCGTTCTATACGCGACTGGAGAAGACCAAACCCGTACCGGAAAGGGTGACTGGCTAATGAAAAAGCAACTGTTCGCACTGCTCTTCGCGCTGGTGCCCTTCGCGGTAGTGGCAGCGCCGATGCCTGACACTCCCTATTCGATGACGCCGGATCTCAATGACGAGGCGTCGTTGCAGCGGGGCATGCAGCTCTACGTCAACTACTGCATGGGCTGCCATAGCCTGGAGCACCAGCGTTTCGCCCGGGCCGCCGAGGATTTCGGCATGCCCCAGGACCTGGTGGAAGAGCATCTGATTTTCTCTTCCGACCTGGCCTACAATGACCAGATGCATATCGCCATGACACGCGAAGACGCAGCCAACTGGTTCGGAGCGCCAGCGCCGGACCTGACACTCCATGGTCGGCTGCGTGGTGCAGATTGGATCTACTCCTATCTGCTGACCTTCTACAAGGACCCGAGTCGCCCTAACGGGGTGAACAATGAGGTCTTCGACATGGTGGCCATGCCCAACGTGCTCGAGCCCCTGCAAGGGGTGCAGGAGAAGGTCTGTGCCGAAACAGATCGTCCTGTCGAGGGCGCTGAACTCGACCCGTTGACCGGGAAGTATCAGTCCTGCGATGTGCTGCAGGTCACCCGGCCGGGCTCCATGGAGCCGGACGAGTTCGAGGAAGCGGTCTATGACCTGACCAACTTCCTGGCCTATGTGGGTGAGCCTTCCAAGCTGCAGGCTCAGGTCCTCGGCCCGAAGGTGCTGCTCTTCATCTTCATCTTCGGTGTGCTGGCCTATCTGCTCAAGCGCGAGTACTGGCGCGACATTCACTGATCCCGTGCGGGTCAGTCTATGAGGCAGGGGGCGTATGGCGGTGTGCCATACGCCCCCTGCGTCTTGTGTTGCAACGCGCACGCACGACGATGCGTGTGCGTGTTATCATCCCGGTTCGAATTGATGCGAGGATTGTTTCATGGGTGTAGTGGCCAAGCGGTCGTCGATGATCTTCTATTCCGGAAGCGATGATCACTTCAGTCATCGCGTGCGCATCGTACTCGCCGAGAAGGGCGTGGCGGTGGATATTGTCGAAGTCGGTGGCGAACAGCGTCCTGAAGAACTCGCCGATCTCAACCCCTACAACAGTGTGCCCACGCTACTCGATCGCGATCTGGTGCTGTACGAGTCCAAGGTCATGATGGAGTACCTGGATGAGCGTTTTCCGCACCCTCCGCTGCTCCCGGTCTACCCGGTTGCACGAGCTCAGAGCCGACTTTGGATGCATCGTATCGAGCGTGAGTGGTGTCCGCTGGTCGAGCAGATCGAGCAAGGGCCTAAGAAGGAAGTCGAGAAGGCCCGCAAGGAGCTGCGCGAAAGCCTGGTAGGCATCTCGCCGATCTTCGAAGACGTACCGTTCTTCATGAGCGAGGAATTCTCGCTGGTCGACTGCTGTATCGCTCCGATCCTCTGGCGCCTGCCGGTGCTTGGCATCGAGCTGCCGGAGAAGCAGGTGCAGCCGCTGGTGACTTACATGGAGAGGTTGTTCGAGCGCGATGCTTTCGTCGCTTCGCTGAGTGAGACCGAGCGAGAAATGCGCAACTGACTATGCCGCCGGGCTAGCCCGGCGTCTTCAAACGGAGGAGGGCAGCAGAGATGCTATCGAGCCGTCCCTATCTTGCCAGAGGTCTCTACGAATGGCTTCTGGACAACGAACACACTCCCTACGTGGTCGTGGATGCCGAGCAGGCCGGTGTCATTGTGCCGCGGCAGTTCGTGCAGAACGGCCAGATTGTCCTTAATGTTGGCCCAACCGCCGTGCGCGACCTGCATATCGAGAATGATGCGATCACCTTCAGTGCCCGCTTCGGCGGGCAGCCCATGCAAGTGGTCGTGCCCATGCCGGCTCTGATCGCCATCTACGCGCGTGAGAATGGGGTGGGCATGGTATTCGGTCATGAGCCGGTGATCCCGCAGGCACTCGAAGAAAATGGCGAAGGAGAGGGCAAGGAGCGGCCTGAGCTGACTGCCGTCGACAGCGAAAGCCATGAGTCGGAAGGCCAGGAAGAGGCCAAGTCTAAGTCCAAGGGGCGCCCGTCGCTCCGGGTTATCAAGTAGATGGTAGTGATACGCCTGCGACTATCACTCTGAATCAAGCCGCCTGCTTGAAGGTGAAGGTATTCAGGCGGTTGAAGCATGCCAACACGAAAACGGCAGGCCCATGGGCCTGCCGTTTTCGTGTACACGTCGCGACGGTCAGTCCATGTAATCAAACACCTTGACGATGCGCTGCACGCCGCCGATACGTGAAATGGCGTTGACGATGCGGTCTGCCTCGGCTCGGGTGACGATGCCCATGACATAGACGCTGGCGTTCTCGGTAACGAAGCGCAGTCGGCTGGTGTCGATGGTCTCGTCGGTGGCCAGGCTGGTGCGAATGCGGGTATTGATCCAGGTATCCGACATGCGCTGGCTTGCCGGTAGGTTGGCGGCAACGGAGAGTTCGTTGTGGACGTCGCGCACGTTGCGTACGTCGCGAGCGATCTCGGTGGCCTTCTGCTTGAGCTCCTCGCTGGGTACCTGGCCGGTAAGCAGTACGATAGCGTTGTAGCTGTCGACATTGATGCGGGCATCGCCCAGGCGGGCATCGTTGCGCCGCAGGTTATGGGCGATCTTGGTCTCGATGCTCTCGTCCTCGACCTGGGCGCCAAGGGTGCGCTTGCCATAGTTCTCGTCGATGGTGCCGGGGTTGGCGACACCGGTAACCGTGGTGCAGCCCGCCAATGTCAGCAGGAAGGCGGTCAGGAAGAGGGGGATCAGTCTCGTAAGGGCCATGTCGTTTACTCGCTGCTGCCGAAGAGTTGTTCATCGATGAGGTCGCACAGGCAGTGGATCACCAACAGGTGAACCTCCTGAATGCGTGCTGTCGAGGTGGCCGGGACGCGAATCTCGCAGTCGTCCTGGCCGAGAAGGGATGCCATGTCGCCGCCGTCGCGGCCGGTCAGGGCGACGACCGTCATGTCGCGGTCATGGGCCGCCTGTATTGCCTGTATGACGTTGCCGGAGTTGCCGCTGGTGGAAATGGCGAGGAGGATGTCGCCGGGCTGGCCCAGGGCGCGAATCTGCTTGGAGAATACCTCGTTGTAGCTGTAGTCGTTGGCAATGGACGTCAGTGTAGAGGTGTCGGTAGTCAGGGCCAGAGCCGGCAGGCTGGGGCGCTCCCGCTCGAAGCGGTTGAGGAGTTCCGAGGAGAAGTGCTGACTGTCGCCGGCGCTGCCGCCATTGCCGCAGGCAAGAATCTTGCCCTCGTTGACCAGGCACTGGACCATCATCTGGCTGGCTACCTCGATGAAAGGCGGCAATACCTCGCTGGCATAGGTCTTGGTGTCGATGCTGGCATTGAAGTGGCCGAGTATGCGTTGCTGAAAATCCATTCTATGAGGTCCTGGTCCTGGGGGCTGGAGCAAGCCGGTCAGAACGCTTCGAAGGCGCCTTGCACCCATTCGAAGTCGAGAGCGGGAGGGGTGCCAGTCACGGCCAGCGCGTCAAAGCGGCACGGACATGATAGCCGGTTGCGTGCAAGATAAAAACGCGCTGCGCGTATCAGGCGGCGCTGTTTGGTGACGGTGATGGTTTCCAGCGGATGACCATGTCGGGTATCGGCACGGTGGCGGACCTCGACGAAGACGAGTGTCTCACCATCGCGCATGATCAGGTCGAGCTCCCCGCCTTTCACCTGGTGGTTGCTGGCGATCAGGGCCAGGCCGCGCCCAGCGAGCCAGTCGGCAGCGAGGCGCTCGATATGAGCGCCTCGTGCTCTTGCATCAGTTCCGCTGGCCATTGGCGGACGGCTCGCTGTCAGGAAGCCCGTTTTCCATCAGGTCGGTGCCGAGCAGGTCGATGGCCAGGATCGGCTGCGGCACGCCGCGCTGGAACCGTGCCCAGGGGAGGTGCCGCTCAATGCGTCCGTCGGCGGCGCGGGTCAGTCTTCCCGTGGCGCCGTTGAGCTCACTCTCCGGCATCAGCTGGAACTGCGGCAGACGGCGTGCAAGCTCATAGGCGTCTACGCCCATGGCCATCAGGCGGAAGACGGAGGGGTCAGCGTCTGCGTGCAATTGCTGATAGCTGCTGAGGTAAGGAAGGGCTTCCACCCCGCCGACGGCGGCATCGGGAATCTGCCAGGGGATGTCGATGAAGTTCACGTCATCCAGATCATGGTCGAGCAACGGCTGTGGGCGTCCCTCGAAGAGATGCGAGGTGGCATAGATCGGCAGGGTGGAGGCGTTATAGTAGTCCAGGGTCGGGGGGACCTGACGTGCATAGCTTGGCAGTGCCAGCAGGAACAGCATGTCCGGCCGGCCTCCGGAGAGGACGCGGCGAGTACTCTCGGTGGCGGAGCCGCGGGGGTCGTAGGCCACCGCATTTGTGATGGTGCCGTCCAGGCGGCGCCACTCCTCCTCGAAGGCGCGACCGACCCGCCGTCCCCATTCGTTGTCCGGAACCAGCATGGCGCTGCGACGATGGCCATCGTCACGGCCCCGTCTCGCCACCTGGCGAGCTTCGTCCTCGGCCGACAGGCCGTACTGGAAGAAGCCCTGGGCCCGGTTGGACTCGCCATGGCCATAATTGAGACCCAGGGTCGGCAACGGCAACTGGTCGCGGTTCTCGAGTTCCGTTACCAGGTCCTTGTCCAGCGGGCCGATGACGACCTGGGCGCCACGGTTGCGTGCTTCCTCGTAGAGGGCATCGATACTGCTCCGACTGGTATCCAGGAATGACAGCTGAACGCCGCCGTTGCGTTCTGCCGCACTCTGGTGGTGGGCGCGGATGCCATCCCGAATCGCTTCGGCCACGCCGGCCAGCGGGCCCGACTCAGGCAGGAATACGGCAATATGCCGGACTTCCTGGCCGCGCAGCTCGCGCAGGGCTATCAGGTCTTCAGGAACGCTTCGCGCGGCGGGGTGCCGGGCATTGCGTTCGCGCCACTCATCGAGGCGCATGAAGAGTCGCTCTATATCGCCACCACTCTCTCGCACCAGGTTGGCGAGCGCCAGCCAGCCCCGACCCAGGTCATCGGTCTCGTCGCGCATGGACGCAAGCTCGGGTCCCTCGAGACGCGAGAGCGAGGCCCAGATGGGGTCGTTCAGTGCCTCACGGTCTGTGTCAGCCTGTACGCCGATCAGGATCAGCGCGGCAGCGCGATGCTCATCGACCTGGGCCAGGGCCCGGCCATGCCGCTCGCGCAGTATCAGGCCGGCGTCTCGCGGCACCTCGATTTCATCGAGCAGCTGTGCGGCCTGGATGACGGCCCAGGGCTCACCCTCGGACTCGCCGAGCTCGGAGAGCAGCATGGCCCATTGAAGGCGATACTCGACGGGTAGCCGCTGATCATCGATATCGGTAGCGACTTCGAGCGCCTGGGTGCGCTGACCCTGGCGTGCTAGGATATCGGCCGCTTCCAGGCGACTTATTGCTGCCTGCTCGGGTTCCTGCTGACGTGCCTGCTCGAGCAGGTAGGTGGGGTCGTCGTCGGGAACACGATCGACGATGCCGGGGGGCGCACAGCCGACCAGCAGTATGGCCAGAAGCGCAGTGGCCAGCAGGCCGCGGGGCATTTTCAGCATGATTCTTCCTTGTCCGGGTAGCTTGCCAGGAGCCGACATGACTGACGTGAATCAGGGAACATTGTACGTGGTCGCCACACCAATTGGGAATCTGGAAGATCTCTCGCCACGCGCTGCCAGGGTGCTGAGCGAGGTGGCGGTAATTGCTGCCGAGGATACACGCCACACCGCACGGCTGCTGCGCCACCTGGGGCTTGCGTTGCCGATGCTCTCTCTCCATGAGCATAACGAGGCGGCGCGCGTCGCTCAACTCGACGTGCGGTTGGTCGCTGGCGAGAATATCGCCCTGGTATCTGATGCCGGCACGCCCTTGATCAGTGACCCCGGATTCGTTCTGGTGCGGGAGCTGCGTGCCCGTGGTCGCCGTATCGTGCCGGTGCCGGGCGCCTGCGCGCTGGTGGCGGCGCTTTCAGCCGCCGGGCTGCCCACGGATCGGTTCCTCTTCCAGGGTTTCCTGCCGGCAAAGGGCGGTGCCCGCCGCCTGCGTCTTGAAGGGCTTGCCCCCCGCGAGGAAACGCTGGTCTTCTACGAATCGCCGCACCGTATCCGCGACACCCTGGCGGATATCGCCGATGTGCTGGGCGGACGCCGAGTGGTATTGGCGCGAGAGCTGACCAAGGCCTTCGAGACCTTTCTCGACGGCAGTGCGGAGGCGCTCCTGGTGCGGATGGAGCAGGACCCGGACCAGGCTCGGGGTGAGTTCGTGATCATGATAGCCGGTGCCGAGCCGCGCGACGCCCCCGAGGCTGGCGATGTCGAAGCCGATGCCTTGCTGGGTGCGCTGCTGGCCGAGGATGTCGGTGTCAAGCAGGCGGCAGCCGTGACGGCACGCCTGCTGGGGGGGGCGAAGAAGGTCTGGTATGGCCGGGCCCTGGCGCTCAAGGATGCGCGCTGATGTACTGGGCTCTGCGTCCGATGACGAGGAAAGACATTGAGGGGGCTCCAGCGCGCTGTTATTCTTGCGCTCGGAGTCGGCCAGACAGTCGCCGCCGTGCCGGCCCTCGCGGTCGGCCGGGGGAGGAAAGTCCGGGCTCCATAGGGCAGGGTGCCAGGTAACGCCTGGGCGGCGTGAGCCGACGGAAAGTGCAGCAGAGAGCAGACCGCCTACGTCTCCTTCGGGAGGCCGGTAAGGGTGAAAGGGTGCGGTAAGAGCGCACCGCGCGCCTGGTAACAGTGCGTGGCATGGTAAACCCCACCCGGAGCAAGACCAAATAGGAACCCAATGGCGTGGCCCGCGTCGGGTTCGGGTAGGTTGCTCGAGGGCCGTGGTGACGCGGCCCCTAGATGAATGGCTGTCCTCGACAGAACCCGGCTTATCGGCCGACTCCCCCTGATTTCAATCTTCCGTTACCGGTCCCAGGGAAGCGCAGACATTTATGCAGTGTTTCCCCAGGCCGGTCGGTATACTCAGCTATCGACAATCCAGAGAAGCGCATGTCGTCAACCGCACCTGAACCGGCCCACCGCGGCTTTCGTCATGCCAGCGTACTGCTGGACGGCGCCGTTGAGGCGCTCGTTCACGATCCCGGCGGCGCCTACCTGGACGGCACTTTCGGCCGGGGCGGCCATTCCCGGGCCATTCTTGCCCGGCTGGCTCCCGAGGGGCGCCTGTTGGCCATCGATCGTGACCCCCACGCCATTGCCGAAGCGGCGGACATCCATGATGCCCGCTTCACCATCGAGCAGGGGGAGTTTGCGCGACTGGGTGAGCTGGCCGAGCGCCATGGCCTGCATGGCAAGCTGGCCGGTGTGTTGCTCGACGTCGGCGTCTCCTCGCCACAGCTGGATGATCCCGAACGTGGCTTCAGCTTCCTGCGCGACGGCCCGCTGGACATGCGCATGGATCCGACCCGGGGCGAGAGTGCGGCGGCCTGGCTGGCCCGTGCCGGCGAGGCCGATATCGCCCGGGTCTTCAAGACCTACGGCGAGGAGCGCTTTGCTAAGCGGCTGGCCAGGGCCGTGGTGACGCGCCGTGCCGAGCGTCCCTTCAGCCGTACGGCGGACCTGGCCGAGGTGCTGAAGGTCGCTCACCCGGCCTGGGAGAAGGGCAAGCATCCCGCGACCCGGGCCTTTCAGGCGCTGCGTATCCATATCAATGGTGAGCTGGAGCAGCTCGATTCGGCGCTCGAGGCCGCGCTGGAGGCCTTGGCCCCCGGTGGCCACCTGGTGGTGATCAGCTTTCACTCGCTTGAGGATCGTCGGATAAAGCGCTTCATTCGTGAGCACGTGCGTGGGGACACAGACCTCCCCCGTGGCGTCCCGATCCGTGACGACCAGCTTGCCAGGCGCCTGGCCCCGCTGGGCAAGGCTCGGCGACCGACACGCGAAGAAGTCGATTCCAATCCCCGGGCTCGCAGTGCGGTCATGCGGGCAGCGCGCAAGCTGGTTTGAGGAACGGCATGAAGCAAGGATTGCGACCCTCACGCTTGGCCCTGACCCGTTGGGCCTCGACCGGCATGCCAAGCGCCGGACTGTTACTGGTGACAGGGCTGGTTGTGGCCTGTCTGATCACCGCAACCGTAGTGATCAACGTCAGCCACCTGACGCGGGAGCAGTATGGTCGTCTGCAGCAGCTCGAGCGTGAACGCGACCAGCTGCAGACCGAGTGGGGGCAGCTATTGCTGGAAGAGAGTGCCTGGTCGTCGCCGGCAAGAATCGAGCGCCTGGCCACCGAAAGGCTGGACATGCGCCTGCCACACGTCAATGAAGTCGAGGTCATACGGCCATGAGTGCTGATGCCCGTGGCGGCGTGTCGCCGCGTCGTCGCCCGCCTTCAGCGCCCATGGGTGGCGCACGCTATTATCTGATTCTCTTCCTGATCCTGGTGGGCATGCTGCTTCTGGCGGGGCGTATCGTGACGTTGCACGTCATTGATCGTTCTTTCCTTCAAGGGCAGGGAGATGCCAGGACGCTGCGCACCGAATCTCTGAGTGCCCATCGGGGCATGATCAGCGACCGTAACGGCGAGCCGCTGGCCATCTCGACGCCGGTTGTGACCCTGTGGGCCAACCCTCAGGAGGTGCCCGAGGATCGTATCCAGCGGCTGATGCTTGCCCAGGCGCTCAACATGTCCCCGGACGACCTCGATGCACGTCTCGAGCGGTTCAGTGAGCGTGAGTTCATGTACCTGCGGCGACAGCTGACCCCGGAGGCAGCCCAGCGCGTATTAGGCCTTCGTATGGCCGGGGTCTATGCCCAGCATGAGTACAAGCGCTACTACCCGGCTGGCGAGGTGACCGCTCAACTGCTGGGCGTTACCAATGTCGACGACTTTGGGCAGGAGGGTGTGGAGCTCGCCTATCAGCCATTTCTGGCCGGTACGCCGGGGCAGCGGCGGGTGATCAAGGACCGCCGTGGCCGGCTGGTGCGCGACCTGGCCATCCTGCGCGAGGCACAGCCCGGGGGCGAGCTGGTGCTCTCCATCGACCAGCGACTGCAATACATGGCTTATCGTGAACTCAAGGCCGCGGTGGCCGAGCACGAGGCCGATGGCGGCGTCGTGGTCATGATGGATGCCCGCACCGGGGAGGTGCTGGCCATGGCCAATCAGCCCTCCTATAACCCTAACAACCGCGCTGGCCTCGACCCGCGTGGGCTGCGTAACCAGGCCATTGTCGATGTCTTCGAGCCAGGCTCGGTGGTGAAGCCGCTGGCCATGGCGGCGATCATGGAGAGTGGGCAGTTCGATCTGGACATCGAGGTTGATACCTCGCCTGGCTGGATGATGCTGGACCGCTTCACCATTCGCGATATTCGTAATTATGGCCGATTGGACCTGGCCGGTATCCTCGAGAAGTCTTCGAATATCGGCATGTCGAAATTGGTGCTCGAGCTCGACGAGCCCCTTGTCCCCGAAGTGTATCGTCGCCTGGGCTTCGGCCAGAGTACCGATACGGGCTTTCCCGGCGAGGCCGTCGGCCACATGCCGGCACCGGTGCGCTGGTCTCGCAGCCAGTGGGCCGCGCTCTCCTATGGCTATGGCCTGTCGGTCTCCGCCCTACAGCTGGCCAGCGCTTATACGGCACTGGCCAATGGTGGGGTGCGCATGCCCCCCTCCATTCTCAAGCTGCATGAGAGTCCTGCCGGCACCCCGGCCATCGATCCGGGGATAGCTCATGACCTGTTGCGCATCATGGAGGAATCCGTGCAGCCGGGCACCGGTGGGCGCCGGGCGGCAGTGCCGGGCTATCGGGTGGCCGGCAAGACGGGCACGGTGCGCAAGACCTCGGCCAGCGGGTACGAGCAGGATGCCTACCGCAGCCTGTTCGCCGGCGTTGCACCGGTTTCCGACCCGCGAATCGTCACCATCGTCATGATCGACCACCCGCGTGGCGGCGACTTCTTTGGCGGTGCCGTAGCGGCTCCGGTATTCTCTCGTGTCACCGGCGGTGCGCTGAGGCTGCTCGATGTGCCGCCTGACCAGCGCATACGATGAGACTTTCATGCTTCCCGTCAGAGGTATTTCCATGGAGGTGAGTGGTTCCCGTTTTCAGGCTGCGCTCAAGCGATGCTGGCCCGGCCTGCCGATCCCCGACGTTGTACCGGGCGAACCGGTTCGGCTGGTGCTCGACAGCCGCCGCCTGTCACAGGGAGATATCTTCGTTGCCGTGCCGGGCGTCAGCGTGGATGGACGCGCCTTCCTTGCCGACGCTCTGGCCGCCGGCGCCGGCTGGGTGCTCTACCATACCGAGCCAGAAGAGGCCTTGCCCGACTCTGCCCAGGAGCAGCGCGTGCTGGCCTTGCCCTTCCTGAGGCAGCGCCTGGGCGAGCTGGGCCATGAGCTCTTCGCGGTCCCGGAAGGACTCGAGCTGATTGGTGTCACTGGTACCAACGGCAAGAGCTCGGTAACACACTATCTGGCCGAGCTGAGTGCTGCGGTGGGGCGGGATGCCGGGGTCGTGGGCACTCTGGGTCACGGCCGACCTGCCGCGCTGGTAGAGGCCGAGCTGACCACCCCCGGGCCACTGGACCTGCAGGAATCGCTGGGGAGCATGGCACGGGACGGCATCAACCGCATCGCCATGGAGGTCTCCTCCCATGCCCTGGAGCAGGGGCGGCTGGATGGGAGCCAACTGGCGGCGGCGGTCTTTACCAACCTGAGTCGTGATCATCTCGACTATCACGGCAGCATGGCGGCCTACGCGGCAGCCAAGGCACGGCTGTTCCGGCGCCCCGAGCTGTCGCTTGCCGTGGTCAATGCCGACGACCCCCTGGCACGCCTGATGCTGGCCGGCGTGGCGCCGGGAGTGCGGGTCCTGGCCGTGGGCGACGATACCGCAGCGACGCTGCGGGTGCTGGACTGGAAGCCCTCCGGGCATGGTCAGCTGGCGCTGGTGGCCACGCCCGAGGGGGAGATGGCCCTGGAGCTGCCGCTGATGGGTCGCTTCAACATGGACAACGTGCTGCTGGCCATTGCCACGCTCTACGGTCTGGGCGAGTCGCTGCCAGCGCTGTTCGAAGCGGCGACACGACTGGTGCCGGTGCCGGGGCGAATGCAGGCGGTGCGTCGGCCCGGCTGCCCCACGGTGATCGTCGACTACGCACACACGCCGGATGCCCTGGAAAATGCTCTGATTGCCCTGCGCCACCACCTCCCCGGCGAGGGGCAACTCTGGTGCCTGTTCGGCTGTGGCGGCGATCGGGACGGTGGCAAGCGGCCGCTGATGGCAAAGGCCGCCGAGCGCCATGCGGATCGGCTGGTGGTAACCGACGACAACCCCCGCAGCGAGGACTCTGCTGCCATTCGCGACCAGGTGCTGGAGGGCCTGTCGGCCGATACTCGCCGACAGGCCTGGTCCATCGCCGGGCGTGGCGAAGCCATCGACCGGGCGCTGGCCGAGGCCGGCATCGAAGATGTGATATTGATAGCCGGCAAGGGCCATGAAAAGTATCAGGAGATCGACGGCATTCGCCACGACTTCTGCGATACGCGGCGGGCCGAGACGGCGCTGCGGCGGCGTGGGGGCGACAGCGATGCCTAGGCCCGGTCTGGCGACACTGGCGGAGGTGGCCGGAGCGCTCGGAGTGGCCCCTCCCGGGGAGGATCGGCGGCTGGATGACATCGTGACCGACTCGCGCAGTCCGGTTCCCGGTGCCCTGTTCGTGGCGCTTCGCGGCGAACGCTTCGACGCCCATGACTTCCTCGCCCAGGCGCGGGAAGCCGGGGCGGCGGCGGCGCTGGTCGAGGCGTCGGTGAACGATCCGCTGCCGCAGCTGGTGGTGCCGGATACCCGCCTGGCTCTGGGGTTGCTGGGGCGGGCTCGGCGCCGGGCCTGGGGTGGCCCGCTGGTGGCAGTGACAGGTAACAGCGGCAAGACCAGCGTCAAGGAGATTCTCTCTCAGCTGCTGGGCCACCCCGGCGAGACCCTGGCTACCCGTGGCAACCTCAACAACGATATCGGTGCGCCGCTCACGCTGCTTGCGCTGCGTGCCTCGCATCGCCAAGCGGTGGTGGAGCTCGGTGCGAATCATCTGGGCGAAATCGCCTGGACCACGATGCTCGCTCAGCCCCAGGTGGCGATCATCACCAACGTCACCGGCGCCCATGTGGGCGAGTTCGGCGGCATGGGGCAGATCGCCCAGGCCAAGGCGGAGATTCTCGCCGGTCTGGGCGACGAGGGCATCGCGGTACTCAACCGTGATGATCGCTACTACCCGCTTTGGTCTCGGCTTGCCGCTCCACGGACGATACTGGACTTCGGCTTCAGCCAATTGGCGCGGGTGCATGCCGTCGAGCTGGCCTGTGACGCCATGGGGCGCTATGCTTTCACGCTTGTCGTGGATGGGCGTCGATGCGGACGGGTCCAGCTCGCCCTGCTGGGGCGTCATGGCGTGGCCAATGTACTGGCGGCCTTGGCAGGTGCCATCGCGCTGGGGCACGACCCCGAGCCGCTGCTGGCCAGGCTGGAGGCCGTCATGCCCATGCCGGGGCGCCTGAGCGCGGAACCCGGCATCAACGGATGCCGGCTGCTCGACGATACTTATAATGCCAATCCAGGCGCGGTGAAGGCAGCCCTGTCGCTGCTGGCCGAGTTGCCGGGGCCGCGATGGTGTCTGCTGGGCGCCATGGGTGAGCTGGGGGCGGCGTCGGACCGACTGCATGCCGAAGTCGGCCGCTATGCGCGGGAACTGGGAATCGACGTGCTCGGCACCTGCGGAGCGCTGGCACAGCCAGCCAGCAGCGCCTTCGGAGAGGGTGGGTGCCATTTCAACGACCGCGACGCGCTGACGCGCTACGTCCTGAGTCAACTCCCCCCCGGGGCAAGCGTACTGATCAAGGGATCGCGCAGTGCCGGTATGGAACGGGTCGTGGCCGCACTTCGCGCTGACGCATCAAGGTGAACGCTACACATGCTGCTTTTTCTGGCTAATTTCCTGGCGCAATACCAGAGCGCCTTCAATGTTTTCAGTTATCTCACCCTACGGATGATCCTGGGGACCATGACGGCCCTGCTGCTCTGTCTCTGGCTGGGGCCCTGGATGATACGTCGACTGGTCGAGCGTCAGATCGGACAGGCGGTGCGCGATGATGGCCCCCAGTCTCACCTGTCCAAGGCCGGCACGCCGACCATGGGCGGCGCCATGATTCTGATGGCCATCGCCGTCAGTACGCTGCTGTGGTCGGACCTGACCGTGCATTATGTCTGGATCGTGCTGGTGGTGACCCTGGGCTTCGGTGCCATTGGCTGGGTTGACGATTACCGTAAGGTAGTCGAGAAGAATCCCAGGGGGCTGCCGGCTCGCTGGAAGTATCTGTGGCAGTCGGTCATCGGCCTGATTGCCGCACTGGTGCTCTTTTATACCGCCGGCAATCCGGTGGAAACCAGCCTGATCGTACCGCTGTTCAAGGATATCGTGATCCCGCTGGGGGTCTTCTACATCGTGCTGACCTATCTGGTGATCGTCGGCAGCTCCAATGCGGTCAACCTCACCGATGGCCTGGATGGTCTGGCAATCATGCCCACCGTCATGGTGGCCATGGGCCTGGCGGTTTTTGCCTACGCCAGCGGCAACGCGGTGTTCGCCAACTACCTGCAGATTCCCAATATCGTCGGGGCCGGCGAGTTGGCGGTCTTCTGCGCCACCATTTCGGGTGCCGGCCTGGGCTTCCTGTGGTTCAACACCTATCCGGCCCAGGTCTTCATGGGAGACGTCGGCGCGCTGGCGCTGGGGGCGGCCCTCGGGGTGGTGGCAGTTATCGTGCGCCAGGAAATCGTGCTGTTCATCATGGGTGGCATCTTCGTCATGGAAACGGTATCGGTGATCCTCCAGGTGGCGTCGTACAAGCTGACTGGGCGTCGAATATTCCGTATGGCACCGCTTCATCATCACTACGAACTCAAGGGGTGGCCGGAGCCTCGTGTCATCGTACGCTTCTGGATCATCACCGTAGTGCTGGTGTTGATTGGCCTGGCCACCCTGAAGATTCGCTGAGGCGCCAGGACAGGTTTTATTTCTAACCCTGCGCAACGCACAGGAGGCGAGCATGCTGAAGGTGCCGAAGGGCATGACCCTGGTGGTCGGACTCGGTGTGTCCGGTCGCGCTATATGCCGACACCTGTCGCGGCAGGGCGTGCCCTACATGGTTGCCGACACCCGTGCCGTCCCTCCGAGTGTCGACGATTTTCATGCGGCCCATCCCGGGGTGGAGATTCACTGCGGTCCGTTGACATCGCTGGACCTGAGTGAGGTGGAAGAAGTGGTGCTCAGCCCGGGGGTGGATCCGCGCACGCCTGGGCTCGCCGAACTTGCCGCCCGAGTGCGCGATGCTACCGGGGAACCCCTGGTGGTCGGCGAGATTGCACTCTTCGTGCGCGCCTGTCGTGCGCCGATCGCCGCCATCACCGGCTCCAATGCCAAGTCCACCGTCACCACCCTGCTCGGCGAGATGGCCCTGGAGTCGGGCCGGCGCGTGGCGGTGGGCGGCAACCTGGGTACGCCGGCACTGGACCTGCTCGATGACGAGCCGAATGCCGACTGCTATGTACTGGAGCTTTCCAGCTTCCAACTGGAGACCACGCCGCGCCTGGGGGCCGAGACCGCTGCCTTTCTCAATCTCTCCGAGGATCATCTTGACCGGCATGGCGACATGGCGGGCTATCGTGACGCCAAGCTGGGTATCTTCCGGGGTGCCCGGCACGGCGTGATCAATGCCGACGACCCCATGACCCGACCGCTGGAGCGTCTGCCGGCACAGGACAGCTTTACCACCCAGGCGCCCCAGGACGGTGAATGGGGCATCGCCATTCATGAGGGCGGCGACTGGCTGATGCACGGCGAGACGCCGCTCATGCCGGTGCGCGAGATGCGCCTGGCAGGCCGGCACAATCACGCCAATGCGCTGGCTGCCCTGGCCATGGGGCATCGCCTGGAGTTCCCGATGGCGGCCATGTGCCGAGTGCTGCGCCGCTTTTCCGGTCTGCCGCACCGCGGGGAGGTGATCGCCGAGGTTGATGGCGTGCGCTGGATCAACGACTCCAAGGGCACCAATGTCGGTGCCGCCCTTGCTGCCATAGCGGGCCTGGGACCGACCCTGGAGGGCAAGCTGATCCTGCTGGCAGGAGGCATGGGGAAAGGGGCCGACTTTGGCCCGCTGGCTGAACCCCTTGCCCGGTACGGCCGCGAAGCGATGCTCTTCGGCCTGGATGCCGAGCGTCTCGAAAAGGCGCTGCGGGGCAGCGTGAGTCTCACCCTGGTCGACGACCTTGAGGCGGCCATGGCCCGGGCGCAGGCAATCGCCGAGCCGGGAGACTGCGTACTGCTGTCGCCGGCCTGCGCCAGTCTCGATCAGTTCGCCAACTATCAGGAGCGCGGAGAAGTCTTTCGTCGCTGGGTCTGTCGCCTTGCCGCGGAGGCTTCCCTGTGACCCGGTTCGCCAGACTTCGCCAGCAACTTTCCACTCAGGACCAGCCCTTCGATGGCTGGCTGGCGTTTGCCGCCATTGCACTGATGCTGATTGGCTGGGTGATGGTGACGTCGGCCTCCACGGAGGTGGCCGCCGGGTTGACCGGAAACCCGTGGTACTTCAGTCAGCGCCATGCGCTGTTCGTGGTTCTGGCTCTGGTGGCAGCCGGCTTTACGCTGCGCTCGCCGCTGGCCTGGTGGCGTGCCAACGGTCCCTTTCTGCTGCTGGTCAGTATTGTACTGCTGGTGCTGGTGCTCTTCGTCGGCCGCGAGGTCAACGGCAGCCGGCGCTGGCTCTCTATCCCGGGAATACCCTTCAACCTGCAGGTGTCGGAAGTCGCCAAGCTGTGCCTGATTGCCTACATGGCCGGCTACCTGGAGCGATTCCTGCCTCAGGTTCGACGTTACTGGGGTGCCTTCCTGCGGCCGCTGCTGGTAATGGGCATCATTGCCGTGCTGCTGATTCTCGAGCCTGACTATGGTGCCGTAGTGGTCATGACCGCCTGCGTCATGGGTATGCTGCTGATGGCCGGAGCCCCTTGGGTCCGTTTCGTGCTGATCCTCGGCGCCGTCGGGGTGCTGGGCTTCTACGTCGCCATCGCCGAGCCCTATCGCCTGGCTCGCCTTACCAGTTTTTCCGATCCCTGGGCGGACCAGTTCGCCAGCGGTTACCAGTTGACCCAGGCACTCATCGCCTACGGCCGCGGGCACTGGCTGGGTATGGGGCTGGGCAACAGCGTACAGAAGCTCTTCTACCTGCCCGAGGCCCACACCGATTTCGTATTCGCCGTGCTGGCCGAGGAGCTGGGGCTGTTCGGTGCGCTCGGCGTGGTTGGGCTTTTTGCCCTGTTGATCTACCGCGCCATGGCCGTGGGGCGGCGTGCCGAACTCGCCGGCATGGCGTTTGCGGCCTACCTCAGCTACGGCATAGCGCTGGTGGTAGGCGCCCAGGCCTTTATCAATATTGCCGTCAGCACCGGCATGCTGCCCACCAAGGGCTTGACATTGCCCCTGTTGAGCTACGGCGGCTCGAGCCTGCTGATCAGCGCAATGATGGTGGCGCTGCTGCTGCGTGCCGATATCGAGACGCGATTGGCGCAGCGAAGGGCGCAGCCCGTGGTACATCGTGAGGCAACGGTCAGGCGCCGGGCGCTGGAAGCAGAGGGGGTCGGCAAGTGAGCATGACGAAGCCAAGGCGAGTTTTGATCATGGCAGGGGGCACCGGAGGGCACGTCATACCCGCCCTGTCACTGGCAAAAGGGCTGCAGGAGAAGGGCGTGGAGGTCCACTGGCTGGGTAGCCCTCGCGGAATCGAGAACCGTCTGGTGCCTGCAGCCGATATCCCTCTGAACCGGATTTCGGTGGCCGGGCTGCGCGGCAATGGTGTGGTCGGCTGGCTGCTGGCCCCCTTCAACCTCACCCGTTCCATATGGCAGGCTGGCCGTATCCTGAGTCGGCTCGATCCGCAACTGGTGGTAGGACTCGGTGGTTTTGCCAGCGGCCCTGGCGGTTTAGCCGCCTGGCTGACGCGACGACCGTTGATCATCCATGAGCAGAATGCCGTGGCGGGATTGACCAATAGAGCCTTGGCACGGTTGTCGAAACGGGTTTATTCCGCCTTCGATGCGGCATTCCCCGGTCGTGCCGAGGTAATCGGAAACCCGGTGCGTGCGGACATCGCCGCCCTGGGCGCGGCCCCACGGGGTGCCGATACGATGACTGGGCGGCCCCTGCGGCTGCTGGTGGTCGGCGGTTCGCTGGGAGCGCTGGCGCTGAACCAGCGGGTACCCGAGGGCCTGGCCCGACTGCCTGAGGCCCAGCGACCCGTGGTGCGACACCAGGCCGGCCGCGACAAGGTGACGGCCACCCGGGAGGCGTATGCCAGGCAGGGAGTGGAGGCCGAGGTGAGCGACTTCATCGATGACATGGCGGCGGCCTACGACTGGGCCGATCTGGTGGTATGTCGTGCAGGGGCTTTGACCGTATCCGAGCTGGCGGCCGCCGCCAAGCCGGCGCTGTTCGTGCCATTGCCTCATGCGGTCGATGACCATCAGACCGCCAATGCTCGTGCCCTGGTCGCAGCAGGGGCGGCCGAACTGTTGCCGCAACACGACATGACGGCAGTGTCTCTCGCCGAGCGCCTGATGACACTGCTGCAACCCGATATCCTGGCCACCATGGCGCATCGCTCCCGGGCATGTGCATATCTCGATGCCGTCGAGCGACTGGTGGCCGGTTGCATGGAGACAGCACTTGAGCGATAGCACCCTGAGGCCGGTACCCGGTCAGGCAACGCTGCCACGCCATGGGCGAGGCCTTGGCATGCGCCGTATCCGACGCATCCATTTCGTGGGCATTGGTGGTGCCGGCATGTGCGGCATTGCCGAAGTGCTTGCCAACCAGGGCTACCAGGTCAGCGGCAGCGATCTCAAGGCCTCGCCGGTGGTGGAAAGGCTGCGGGAGCTGGGCATCCAGGTCGCCATTGGTCACGCCGCCGAGAACGTGATGAGCGCCGACGTGGTGGTGGTCTCCACCGCGGTGGACGAGTCCAACCCCGAGATCCTGTGGGCCCATGAGCACCGTCTTCCCGTGGTACGGCGTGCCGAGATGCTGGCCGAGCTGATGCGCTTTCGACACGGCATCGCGGTTGCCGGGACCCATGGCAAGACCACGACCACCAGCCTCACGGCAACGCTGCTTGGCGAAGGAGGGCTGGACCCGACCTTCGTAATCGGCGGACGGCTGACCAGCGCCGGAACCAATGCCCGACTGGGGGAGGGGGACTATCTGGTGGCCGAGGCAGACGAATCCGATGCCTCATTTCTTCATCTTCAGCCGATGGTGTCGATCGTCACCAATATCGATGCTGACCATATGAGTACCTATGGTGGCGACTTCGAGCGTCTGAAGAGCACGTTCATCGAATTCCTGCACAACCTGCCCTTCTATGGGCTGGCCATCCTGTGTATCGATGATGAGCATGTGCGCGGGATGCTTGATCGGGTCCACCGCCAGTTTGTCACCTATGGCTTCAGCGAGGAGGCCGACTACCGTATCGTCGACTTCGCTCAGGAGGGTGGCGAGGTGCGTTTCACGGCACTGCGCCCCGATGGACTGGCCCCGTTGGCGGTTCGCCTGGCGATGCCGGGTCGTCACAATGCGCTCAATGCCCTGGCTGCCATTGTGGTGGCCACCGATGCCGGCGTCGACGACGGCGCCATCCTGCGGGGGCTGGCCGGCTTTGCCGGCGTGGGGCGTCGCTTCCAGGTTCATGGCCACTTTGCCCCGCCCTGCGGTGAGGGAGAGGTCATGCTGGTGGATGACTATGGGCATCATCCGCGGGAAGTGGAGATGGTCATACGTGCGGTTCGCGCAGGTTGGCCCAAGCGCCGCCTGGTAATGGTCTACCAGCCCCACCGTTATACCCGCACCCGTGATCTGTACGAGGATTTCGTCAAGGTGCTCAGTGGTGTCGACACGCTGCTGCTGCTGGATGTCTACAGTGCTGGAGAAGCCCCGATTCCCGGGGCCGATGGTCGAACACTGGCGGGATCGCTTCGTCAGCGAGGGGGCCTCGACCCGATCTTCGTGCAGCACAAGTCGGAGCTGCCCGAGCTGCTGGCGCGGGGGCTCCGCCCCGGGGATATCCTGATCACCCAGGGGGCCGGGGACGTGGGCGGCATCGCCCTGGGCCTGGCAACGAGTGGGCTCAAGCTCGATGAGGTGTCGCTATGATCTCGGTAAGCGATTTTGGGCGTGTGGCGGTGCTCTACGGTGGAGAGTCCGCCGAGCGCGAAGTGTCGCTCAGGAGCGGCGCGGCGGTGCTGGGGGCTCTGGAGCGAAGCGGCGTCGATGTCATCGGTTACGATCCCGCGGATGGCGGGCTGGTCGGGCTCGAGGCGCTGGCTCCCGATCGCGTCTTCATTGCCTTGCATGGTCGTGGCGGCGAGGATGGCACGCTCCAGGGCGCGCTGGAACTGCTGGGCATTCCCTATACCGGCAGCGGCGTGCTGGCCTCTGCCCTGGGCTTGGACAAGCGGTTGACCAAGCAGGTCTGGCAGTCCGTGGGCCTGCCGACGCCGGAGTCGCTGATGCTCGAGCCGGACGCCGACTGGGACGATGTGATCGCACGGCTGGGCCTGCCGCTGATCGTCAAGCCTGTCCATGAAGGGTCGACGCTGGGTATTGGAATCGTTGACAGCCGAGAGGCCCTGGTGGCCGCCTATCGGGATGCCGCCCGCTACGACGCACGGGTAATGGCCGAGCGCTTTATCGCCGGGGAGGAGTATACGGTCTCGTTGCTGAATGAGACGGTACTCCCGGCCATTCGCGTCGAGGTACCCGGCGGCTTTTACGACTATGACGCCAAGTACATCTCCAACGACACGCTCTATCATCTGCCCTGCGGACTGGCCGCCCATGAGGAGGCTGAGCTGGGTGAGCTCTGTCGCCAGGCCTTCGATGCCATAGGCGGGGAAGGCTGGGGGCGGGTCGATGTCATGCGCGATGCAGACGGTCGCTTCTGGCTGATCGAGGTCAACACTTCGCCGGGCATGACCGACCACAGCCTGGTGCCGCAGGCGGCGGCCCACGCTGGCATCGATTTCGATACCCTGGTGTGTCGGATCCTGGCTGCTACGCTGACGAACGGGCGAACATGAACAAGCGCGGCTCGCTGACCGGATTGCTGTTGTTGCTGATTCTGCTAGGGGCCGGCGGCCGCGCGCTCTGGACCTGGCTCGACCGTCCGATCGAGCGGGTTTCAATTCGTGGCGACCTCAGCCATGTCAACGCCGATTACCTGCGCTCGCAGCTGGCGCCCCTGGTTCAGGGGGAGACCTGGCTATCGGCGGACCTTCCGGCACTGCGCCGGCGAGCAAGGGCGGTGGATTGGCTGGCGGAGGTCCGTGTGGCTCGAGAGTGGCCCTATGCGCTGGCCTTCGAGCTGGTCGAGCAGGTGCCGGTGGCCCGCTGGAACGACGACTACCTGCTCAACCCGGAGGGCGAGCCCTTCGCCTTTGCGCCGGTGGTTCCTCCTTCCGGCCTGCCCGACCTCGCGGGTCCCGTCGGTAGCGGGGCTGAAGTGCTGGCGTATCATGACCGGCTGGTTCCGCGCTTCGACGCGCTGGGACTTAACATCAGCCAGCTCAGGCTCGAGCCACGCGGCGCCTGGCGACTGCAGCTCGACGATGGGGTCTGGGTCATGCTGGGTCGCAGCGATCGTGAAGCACGCCTGGCCCGTCTGGGAGCCGCCTGGCAGCGGCAGTTGGGTCAGCAGGCCGAGCATATACGCTATATCGACCTGCGTTATCCCAATGGTGTTGCAGTGGCATGGCACGGTGAAACGGATATCGAGGCAGCGGAAAGTGATGATGCAGGTTGAGGCCTTTTTTGAATGCTTGGCTACAGGATTCGAACGAAACCGGTGTTCCTTTTGCGAGAAATAACCCGTATCGTGAGTGCAGTTTTACGTATTGGACTGGTGGTTTAACGCTAGTTGTTCCTATAATGGGCGCAATGACCATTTAAAACAGAATAGTGGAATTCTCAGCGGGTCAAGTTTTAGGAGATACCCCGGCGCATGGCAGTCACTTCCAATTCATCTAGCATGGTAGTCGGACTGGATATCGGAACATCCAAGGTGGTGGCGATTGTCGGACAGCCAACCGATGATGGCGGTATCGAGATCGCAGGCATCGGCTCTCATCCCTCTCGGGGCATGAAGAAGGGCGTCGTGATCAATATCGAATCTACGGTGCAGTCAATTCAGCGTGCCGTGGAAGAGGCCGAATTGATGGCCGGCTGCGATATCCATTCGGTCTATGTGGGGGTCGCCGGCAGTCATATCAGCTCGATGAATTCCGATGGCGTGGTCGCGATAAAAGATCGCGAAGTCATGTCGACCGATATCGACCGCGTTATTGATTCGGCAAGGGCAAGGGCAATATCGGAAGGGCAGCGAGTCCTGCACGTATTGCCCCAGGAATTTTCCATCGACACCCAGGGTGGTATTCGCGAGCCGCTGGGCATGTCCGGTGTTCGACTCGAGGCGCGCGTCCATTTGGTGACCGCGGCACTCAACGCGGTTCAGAATATCGACAAGTGCGTTCGTCGCTGTGGGCTCGAGGTGGATGCCATCATTCTCGAACAGCTCGCCTCCAGCATGGCGGTGCTTACCGAGGATGAGCGTGAGCTGGGCGTCTGCATGGTGGACATCGGCGGTGGCACCACCGATATAGCCGTCTTCACCGAGGGCGCCATACGCCATACGGCGGTGATACCCATTGCCGGCGACCAGGTTACCAACGACATTGCCATGGCGCTGAGAACGCCGACCCAGTACGCTGAGGAAATCAAGGTCAAGTACGCCTGTGCCTTGACGCAGCTGGCCTCCAGCGACGAAATGATCAAGGTGCCCAGTGTTGGCGACCGTCCGGCAAGGGATCTTTCCCGCCAGGCGTTGGCAGAGGTGGTCGAGCCACGCTACGAGGAGCTGTTCACACTGATTCGTGACGAGCTGCGCCGCAGTGGCTTCGAGGATCTGGTGGCGGCTGGCGTGGTATTGACGGGCGGAACGTCGCGGATGGAGGGCGTGGTAGAGCTGGCCGAGGAGATATTCCATATGCCGGTACGCATTGCCTGCCCCCTGAACGTGCGAGGCCTGGCGGATGTAGTACGCAACCCGATTTATTCGACGGGCGTTGGTTTGTTACATTACGCCCTTCAGGAGGTGCGGAACGGGCGGGGGCGCGAAGGCAAATTGGTCGCGGCACAGCCTGGGCGTGATGACGTCTCCCGGCGTGGAGTAATGGAAGGGATTCCGGCGCTGGCAAGAATCAAGGGCTGGTTGAAAGGAAATTTCTGATTAGGGCCGCGGCGCGGTCCAGGAGACGGGGCTTATGTTCGAACTGGTAGATAGCGCACCCTCGAGCAGTGCGGTCATCAAGGTAGTCGGCGTGGGCGGTGGTGGTGGTAATGCCGTCAACCACATGGTCGAAAGCAATATCGAAGGTGTGGAATTCATCTGCGCCAATACTGACGCCCAGGCGCTCAAGCGGGTGTCGGCGAAAACCGTGCTCCAGCTCGGTGGCGAGATCACCAAGGGCCTGGGCGCGGGTGCCAATCCCGAGGTCGGCCGTCAGGCCGCCATGGAGGATCGGGAGCGCATCGCCGACTTGATCCGTGGTGCCGATATGGTCTTCATTACGGCCGGCATGGGTGGCGGCACCGGCACCGGCGGTGCGCCGGTGGTTGCTCAGGTGGCAAAGGAACTGGGGATTCTCACCGTGGCCGTGGTGACGCGCCCCTTCCCGTTCGAAGGCCCCAAGCGCATGCGGGTTGCCGAGGAGGGCATGAAGGAGCTCTCCGAGCATGTCGACTCCCTGATCACCATCCCCAACGAGAAGCTGCTGTCGGTGCTGGGCAAGAACGCCAGCCTGCTGACGGCCTTCAGTGCTGCCAACGATGTGCTGCTGGGGGCGGTGCAGGGCATTGCCGAGCTGATCACCAGCCCCGGTATCATCAACGTCGACTTCGCGGACGTGCGCACCGTCATGTCCGAGATGGGGATGGCTATGATGGGTACGGGCGGTGCCACCGGCGAGAATCGCGCCCGCGAGGCCGCCGAGAAGGCGATTCGCAGCCCGCTGCTCGAGGATATCGACCTGCATGGCGCTCGCGGCATCCTGGTCAACATCACGGCCGGCCCGGATCTCTCCATCGGTGAATTCAACGATGTGGGTGCTACAGTCCAGGAGTTCGCCTCCCAGGATGCTACCATCGTGGTGGGTACCTCGATCGATATGGACATGACCGACGAACTGCGCGTCACCGTCGTGGCGGCGGGGTTGGAAGGGCGTCAGCAGAAAATGGCCGGTCGCGAGAGCAGCAAGCGCTCCGAGGGCAGCGAATATCGTCAGCGCGCTCAGCCGGCCATGCGTCAGCAAAGTGCAGCGGTCAAGTCAGAGCCTCAAGAGGCCCCGAAGCCGCAGCCCGAGAAGCGCCGCACGCCACAGGAACTGGATGACTATCTCGACATCCCGGCCTTCCTGCGCCGTCAGGCCGATTGAGATCGGCTTGCTTCGCGATCTGGCAGGGTCAGGTGATGTTTTTTTGTTGAAACACTTGTTCGGTGTTATAGTGAACGGTGTTTGATAACTAACAACTGCCTGGCTACTGCCCATGATCAGACAACGCACCCTGCAAAACAGCATCCGCGCCACCGGCGTCGGACTCCATTCCGGCAAGAAGGTCTATCTGACGCTGCGCCCGGCACCGGTGAATACCGGTATCGTTTTCGTGCGCACCGACCTCGACCCGGAGGTTCAGGTTCCGGCTAGCGCCTCGCTGGTTACCGATACGACGCTGTGTACCGCGTTGTCACGGGACGGCGTCAAGGTCGCCACGGTTGAGCATCTGATGTCGGCCCTGGCGGGTCTGGGCATTGATAATGCCTACGTGGATGTCAGTGCTCCCGAAGTCCCGATCATGGATGGCAGTGCCGGCCCCTTTGTTTTCCTGATCCAGTCGGCGGGCATCGCCGAGCAGGAAGCGCCGAAGCAGTTTATCCGCATCAAGCGTGAAGTGCTGGTGCAGGAGGAGGGCAAGGAAGCGCGCTTCCTGCCCCATCAGGGTTTCAAGGTGTCGTTTGCCATCGAGTTCGATCACCCGGTCTTCGAAGACCAGAAGCAGACTGCCGTGGTGGATTTCTCCACCACCTCCTTCGTCAAGGAGGTATCCCGGGCACGTACCTTTGGCTTCATGCGTGATCTCGAGTACCTGCGGGCGAACAATCTGGCGCTGGGCGGAAGCCTCGACAACGCTATCGTGGTCGACGACTATCGCATCGTCAACGAGGGTGGCCTGCGCTACGAGGATGAGTTCGTCAAGCACAAGGTGCTTGATGCCATCGGTGATCTCTACCTGCTGGGCTATAGCCTTATCGGTGAGTTCCGCGGCATCAAGTCGGGCCATGCGCTGAACAACCAGCTCTGCCGTGCCCTGCTCGCTCAGCCCGACTGCTACGAGATCGTGACCTTCGAGAACGAGCGCGAGCTGTCGCCGATCTCCTACGCCCAGCCCGCCATGGCCTGACAGCCGGCAGTCTCTTCAGGCCCGGCATCACACAAGCGCCGCGCTCCGTGAGGAGTGCGGCGCTTGTGCATCAGGCGAACCAGGCTTTCATCACGGCGGTGATATGGCGCATGTCCTCTTCCGAGGTGATATAGGCCGGCATGGTATAGAGCCAGCGTCCGAAGGATCGCAGCCAGACGCCCTGGCGGCGGGCGTACTCCGCGACGCCTTTCAACGAGGCGGGATCCCGGACTTCGATCACGGCGGTGGCACCCAGGGCGCGGACATCGGCAACCAGGGGGTGCGCGCGCAGGCGGGTGTCCAGCACCAGCTCCTCGCGCAGGATCCGATGAAGGACGGCGATCCGGTCCAGGTAGCGCTCCTCCTCGAAGATGGCGAGACTCTCCAGCGCAACCCGGCAGGCCAGCGGATTGCCCATGAAGGTGGGGCCGTGCATGAAAGCATGATCGGGGCTGTCGCCGATGAAGGCGTCATGCACCCGGTCCGTGGCCAGCGTCGCCGCATGGCCGAGGTAGCCGCCGGTCAGCCCCTTGGAGAGCACCATGATGTCCGGCGTAATACCGGCGTGGTCGGCGGCGAACAGCGTGCCCGTGCGGCCGAAGCCGGTCGCCACCTCGTCGAAGACCAGCAGCACGTCGTACGCCTCGCATAGCGCCTGCGCGCCAACGAGATAGTGGGGGGAGGTCATGTTGAGGCCACCCGCCGCCTGCAGCAGCGGCTCCATCAGCAGGGCCGCAATCTCCTGATGATGACGCTCCAGCACCGCTTCGAGGCGGTCGAGATCGGCCTGGACCGAGGCCGGATCGGCGTCGAAGGGTGCCGTGGGGGCAGGGGCGAAGTGGTGCCGGGGCAGGTAGCCGGCGAACAGTGAGTGCATGCCCTCCTCGGGGTCGCAGACCGCCATGCAGCCCGCCGTGTCGCCGTGATAGGCCTTCATCAGGGAGAGCAGCCGGTGCTTGCCGGGCTTGCCTCTCAACTGGTGATACTGCACCGCCATCTTCATGGCCACTTCCATGCCCACCGAGCCGCTGTCCGAGAAGAAGACATGGTTGAGACCCTCGGGGGTGACGCGAACGAGCTCCCCGGCCAGCCGATCGGCTGGCTCATGGCTCAGCCCGCCGAGCATGACATGGCACAGCTCGCCCGCCTGTTCGCGTATCGCCGCCACCAGGCGGGGGTGACCGTAGCCATGGATCATGCACCACCAGGAGCAGGTGGCGTCGAGCAGCCGTTCCCCGCTCTCCAGAGTGAAACGAGGTCCTTCGCCGCCGATTACCCTTGGCGCCGGCGACTGTGTCTTTAGATGGGCATAGGGGTGCCAGACGTGGGACATCAAATAGCCTCCGTTGGGTGGCGACGGACAGGAAGGGAGTGAGGGCAGGGGCGCGGGTTCAGGACGGTACGGTGCCAGGCTACCAGGCACGCGAAATGCTTGCCTCGCATTGCAAAGCAAAAAGAAATGAAGGAAATCAATGTATTGAAATGGTGCGGATGGGGAGACTTGAACTCCCACGCCCGAAGGCACCAGAACCTAAATCTGGCGTGTCTACCAATTCCACCACATCCGCAGGGTTGGGCAGGCGTCCACATTGTACGGACGCCCGCCGGCAAGTCAATCGTCATCGGGCAGCACGAGGCAGGTGGCGGCGGACTCGGGGCGTATCTGCTCATCGACGGCGTCCAGGCGTGGCAGTATGCCGAGACAGGGCCCGGGGAGGGTGCGCTCGAGGGTGTCCAGATTCTCTTCATAGAGGGTCGTATCGGTGGCAAAGCCGGCGTCGAGCAGGTTGCCTATCCAGCCGGCGAGGCGCAGGCCATCGGCTTGGATCGCCTCCGCCGTCAGTCGCGCATGGCTGATGCAGCCAAGCTTCAGGCCGACGACGAGGATCACCGGTAGCTCGAGGCGCAGGGCCAGTCCCGAGAGGTCCTCGCTGTCATTGAGCGGAACCCGCCACCCACCGGCACCTTCGATCAGGATCAGCTCCTGGAGGCCCTCCAGCAGCGGCTCGACATGGCTTTCCAGGGCCGTCAGGGTGACGACGCGGCCGTCCCGCCTTGCCGCCAGGTGAGGGGCGATGGCGGGCGCGAAGGCGAAGGGGTTGACGACGGCATAGGGCACGGCTGGCTCGCTGCGCGACTGCAGGGCAAGGGCATCGTCGTTGCGCAGCCCTGCTGAGGTGCGCCGGCAGCCCGAGGCGACGGGCTTCAGCCCCAGGGTGGTGAGGCCCTGGCGACGAGCCAGGGCCAGCAGGCCGGCGGTGGCCAGCGTCTTGCCGGCGTCGGTGTCGGTTCCGGTGACGAAATAGGCAGGCATTGTGCTCATTTCCTGTCGAGAATCAGCGTCAGGCGCGTGTAGCTCACCGGCAGGCCCCGGGGCTCGCGCAGGGACTCGTAGCGGCGCTGGGCTCGGGCCAGGTCGGCTCGGGTGAGGCAGGCGTCGGGGCGAGCAGTCTGAGCCCCGACGCCCTTGATGGATGCCGTCACCGCGGCCAGGTCCGGATAGAAGAAACGCTCGACTTTCTCCTCCAGCCGGACGCCGTCGAAGCCCGCCAGTTGCGCAGCGATCAGGTGGTGCTCGCGGGAGCGGAAGCCGAGCAGGGCGGAGGAGGACCAGGCATGGGCCACTTCGCCCAGGGTGCCCGGCCCCAGGGTGTTGATCAGAGCCCGGCCGCCTGGGCGCAGTACGCGTTGAATTTCCGACAGCACGACATCCAGGTCGGGGCACCACTGAATGGCCAGGTTGGAGAAGACGAGGTCCTGCGTCGCATTGTCCAGCGGCAGCGCGCCGGCATCGGCCTGGAGCCACCGAATGCACTCGCCATGGTCGTCGCGAGCCTTTGCGAGCATGCCGGGGGCCAGGTCGAGGCCGGTTACCCGGGCATTCTGCCCGTAGCGAGAGGCCAGGCGCGCGCTCCAGTGCCCTGGGCCGCAGCCGAGGTCGAGGATGGCTGCAGCACGCGAGGGCAGATGGCGCCAGAGCGTCTCGCCCATGGATAGCTGCGCTCCGGCCAGGATGGCATAGCGGGAAGCGGCGCGGGAGAATGCGTGAGCCACCCGGCTGCGCCAAGTGTCGGCTTCGACAGGGGTGATGACGACGTGAGCGGCCACCGTCATGACATTTCCTCCCTGCTGCCGGCGGTTTCGTTCCGGCCATCGCCAGCGTGCTGGGCGATATCTACCAGATGGTCTGCCAGCAGGTCTGGACGGGTGAGCATCGGACAGTGTCCTGTTGCGCTGAGTGTGACGTCGGCGGCGTGTCGCGAAGCGGGCGAGAGCAGGGGGTCCTGCTGACCTGCCATGCGCAGTACGCTGCAGGGGGGGGCGGCCAGTATAGGGGCAACATCGAGCGTGGCCAGTTGGGTGAGTCCCGTGGCCAGCGTCGAGTGGGATGCGCTGGGCTTTCTGCCGATCAGGTCCAGCAGCCGTCGGCGGGCTGTGCGTGGGTCGGGTTCGCCCTGAAGCTGCCAGCGCAGGAAGTGCTGCCAGGTCGCTTCCGGGCTGCGTGCGAAGGCTCTTCGGAAGGTGCCCAGTTCCTGCGGAGTGACACCCTCCATGTTGCAGAATCGGGGGCCGGTTCCCAGCATGACCAGGGTGCGTGGTGCAGACAGGTGCGCAAGCAGAGCGCAGGCAAGCAACCCGCCCAGCGACCAGCCGACCCAGATTGCATCGGCAGGAAGCGCCGCCGCCATCCGGCGACCAAGGCCGGCCAGGTCATCGGGGGCCAGCATTTCATCGAGCGCCTGACCGGCATAGCCCGGCCAGTCGGGTGTCGTCACCTCGACATCATCGGGCCAGTAGGGGGCAAGAGGCTGCCAGATCCGGGCATCGATGCCCCAGCCGGAGAGCAGTACCAGTTTCGTCATGCAGCACGCTCCGTCTGTTGAAGGCCGGCCAGGGCTTCCAGCAGGGCATCGAGGGTGTCGTGGGTATGTCGCGCACTGAGGGTAATACGCAGGCGCGCCTGGCCTTGCGGTACGGTGGGCGGTCGAATGGCGCCAGCTCGGCATTATCGGCTTCGGCCTGGCAGAACTTGTGGATCTGCTTGGTGAAGACCTTGAGCGTCTCGCCCTGACTCATCAGCACCTTACGGCCAAGCAGGTCGAGAGCCTGGATCCCCGTCGTGCCCTCATAAAGCCGGGTGATGCGTGCATCACGAACCAGCTGCTCCATGCCCCATTCCTGGATGAAGCCGTGGCCGCCGAAGACCTGGACGCCCTCATTGGTGGCCTCGAAGCCCACCTCGGTAAGGAACGCCTTGACGATGGGTGTGAGCAGACCCAGCAACACCTCCGCCTGCTCTCGCTCGGCGGCATCCTGCCCATGCTCGACGATATCCAGCATCTGGGCGGTATAGAGCACCAGCATACGCCCGCCTTCGGCGAAGGCCTTCTGGGTGAGTAGCATACGGCGCACGTCCGGATGGACGATGATGGGATCGGCAGGCTTATCTGGCGCCTGGGGGCCGGAGAGCGCCCGCATCTGCAGGCGGTCACGGGCATAGGCCAGGGCGTTCTGGAAGCTCGCCTCGGCCAGACCCAGACCCTGGATGCCCACGCCCAGCCGGGCCGCGTTCATCATGGTGAACATGCAGGCCAGTCCCTTGTTGGGCGGACCCACCAGGTAGCCACGGGAACCATCGAAGTTCATCACACACGTGGCGTTGCCGTGGATGCCCATCTTGTGCTCAAGGGAGCCACAGGAGACGCCGTTGCGCTCACCGGGATTGCCTTCAGCGTCGGGCAGATACTTTGGCACCACGAACAGCGAGATGCCCTTGGAGCCCTCGGGGGCGTCCGGCAACTTCGCCAGCACCAGATGGACGATATTCTCGGCCATGTCATGATCACCGGCCGAGATGAAAATCTTGGTGCCGGTAATATCAAAGGCGCCGTCTGCGGTGGGCACGGCACGGGTCTTGATCAGCCCCAGGTCGGTACCGCAGTGAGGCTCGGTCAGACACATGGTTCCGGTCCACACACCTTCCACCAGCTTGGTCAGGTAGGTGGACTGCTGCTCTTCGGTGCCGTGATGACGGAGGGCATCGGCGGCGCCATGGGAAAGCCCCGGGTACATGCCCCAGGCCAGGTTGGTGGAACACACCATCTCGTTGAGCACCATGGCCAACGAATGAGGCAGGCCTTGACCCCCATGTTCCGGCGAGGCAGCCAGGCTGGGCCAACCACCCTCCACGTACTGCTCGTAGGCAGCCTTGAAGCCCTTGGGGGCCTTGACCTCGCCACCCTCGAGCAGACAACCCTCCTGGTCCCCCGTCTGGTTCAGCGGCAGCAATACCTCGCGGGCGAAGCGTGCGCCCTCCTCGAGGATAGCGGCTACCACATCGGGAGAGGCTTCCTCACCGCCCGGCAGGCGAGCGTAGTGAGCGGGGAATTCCAGCATCTCGTCCATTACGAAGCGCAGATCGCGCAGGGGGGCCTGATAGTCGGGCATCTTACTCTCCACAAAGGTCGCCACAAAGGGTCGCTGCCAAGGCTCACCGCTGAGGGTCGCCTGAAGTTGGGCGCGTGAAGGCGGCAGCAGCCGCTTTCAAACATGTGTTTGAAACTAGCCTGCAAAAGATCGAGAGTCAAGCGCTTGTTTGAACCTTTTGCCAAACGAAGCACGCGGAATTCTATCGGTGTGCATGTCGGGTGACGTCGGCCTTGGGCCAGGTTCAGGCCCAGGTTCAGGGCATGGCTTCCTGTAGACGCGCGCGCAGTGTTTCAAGCCTTGCCTTGAGGGAGTTGAGATCGTCGAAGGACGCGCCGCTGGCCATCACCACGCAGTCCGGGATCTCCTCGGCACGTTCGCGTAGCTCCCGCCCGGCGCCGGTCAGGAAAAGTTCGACGACTCGCTCATCGGTGGTGCTACGTACTCGCTTGAGCAAGCCGTCGGCTTGCAGGCGCTTGAAAATGGGCGTCAAAGAACCGGTATCGGTCATTAGTCGGCGACTGATGGTACCCGCAGTAAGACCATCCTCTTCCCACAGCGTCATCATGACCAGGTACTGTGGATAGGTGAGGCCCAGAGCCTGGAGCAGGGGCTTGTAGAACTTGGTCATCAGGAGCGAGGTAGAATAGAGGGCAAAGCAGAGCTGATCGTCGAGCTGTAATGTAGAACAGGTGTCATTCTGGGCCATGGCTGGCGCTCCGGATTACGGTTTGCACCACAATCTAGCGCGCCAGCCAATTGATGCCAAGCCCTCACTCCTCAGCGCTTTTCAAACGGTACTACTGCATTCGAATCCCGCCGTCGAGGCGGATCACCTCACCGTTGAGCATCGGATTGCCGATGATCTGTTCGGCCAGGCGAGCGAACTCATCGGGCTTGCCGAGTCGCTTGGGGAACGGCACCGAGGCAGCCAAGGCCTTGGCGGCTTCGTCGGGGATCTCGCTCATCATCGGGGTCTGGAAGACCCCGGGAGCGATGGCCATGACGCGAATGCCATGCCGCGAGAGCTCACGGGCCGCCGGCAGGCTCATACCCACCACTCCGGCCTTGGAAGCACTGTAGGCACACTGCCCCACCTGGCCGTCGAAGGCAGCAACGGAGGCGGTATTGATGATCACCCCACGCTCTCCGTCCTCGCCCGGCGCGTTGCCAGCCATGGCGGCAGCCGCCAGCCGCATGACGTTGAAGGTGCCCACCAGGTTGATCTGCACGGTACGGGCATAGGCGTCGAGGTCCGCGGGGTTGCCCTCACGGTCGACCAGCTTGGCAACGCTGACGACGCCGGCACAGTGCACCACGCCCGCCATGCCCTTCTCGCCGCCCAGCGCCACGGCAGCATCGACCGCGGCCTGCATGTCCACAGCCGATGTCACATCGCCACGACAGGCCCGGGCGCTCTCCCCCAGGCTTTCCGCATGCGCCACCACGCTGTCATTGAGATCGCACACCATCACGCGCCCGCCGGCGGCGACGATGCGCTCCGCGGTGGCCGCCCCCAGGCCGGAGGCGGCGCCGGTAATCAGAAAGGTGTTGTCCTTCAGTTGCATCTAGCGTGTCTCCACAGTGTTCATTTGGCGGCTTCTGTCTCGGCCTTCTCAGCGGCATCGGCGCGCAGCTTGAAGCGCTGTATCTTGCCGCTGGGCGTCTTGGGCAGTGTATCGACAAATTCGATCACCCGGGGAAACGCGTGGGTGGAGAGTCGCTCACGCACCTGCTGACGGATCTCGTCGGCCAGCGCATCGCTTGCCTCGTAGCCGTCGCGCAGCACGACATAGGACTTGATGATCTCGCCTCGAATCTCGTCAGGCTGCCCCACGGCCGCGGACTCCGCCACCGCTGGATGGGTCATTACCGTGTTCTCTACATCGGTAGGCCCGACCCGGTACCCGGCGGTGGTGATGATGTCGTCATCGCGGCCGGCAAACTGGAAGGTGCCGTCTTCGTTGCGGATCACAACGTCGCCGGTCAGGTAGTAGCCCTTGGCGAAAGGGTGCTTCTCCTGCCAGGTGTAGCCGGCAAAGAAGTGAGCGGGAGAACCCTCGACATCCACCGCCAGTACGCCCGGCTCGCCTGGCGGCAACTCGTTGTACTCGGCATCCAGTATCGCCAGCCGGTAGCCGGGCATCGGCACACCCATGGCGCCGATATGCTTGGGATGCGCCAGGGCGTGGTGGTTGCAGCAGGTCATGCCGGTTTCGGTCTGGCCGTAGTGGTCCATGACCGGACAGCCCAGTGAACGCTCGACCCAGGTGACCACCTCGGTGTTGAGCGGCTCACCGGCGGAGCTGGCCACCCGAAGATCGAGTACCTCATGGGCACTATCGAACAGCCCCGAGGCTTTCATCAGCCGGTAGGCGGTGGGGGCGGCGGCAAAGTTGGTGATGCGATGGCGTTTCATGAAGGCCATGGCGCCCTCGGCACTGAAGCCAGCCTCGCAGAAATGGGTGGTGACGCCCAACAGCAGCGGCCCGGCAATGGCGTAATAGAGGCCATAGGCCCAGCCTGGGTCGGCCATGTTCCAGAAGCGGTCGTCCTCGCGCAGGTCAATGGCCAGCTCCATGTAAAGCGCGAAGGCCGGCATGCCGGAGAGAGGCACCGCCACTCCCTTGGGCTTGCCCACGGTACCGGAGGTGAACATCTGCAGGAACGGGGCCTCCGGTGACAGACGTGGCGGCTGAGTCTCGATGGGTGAATGCGCGAGGGCATCGCTCCAGTCCAGGTCATCACCATGCCCGGCGCTCGGCCCGCCCACGGCGAGTACCGGCGGGCACAGGGTGAGCCCCTCGAACTTGAATCGATTGGCATGATCGGTAATCACCAGCTTGGTGTCGGCACGCCCCAGGCGGTAATCCACGGCATCCGGACCGAAGGCCGTAAATAGCGGCTGGTAGACGGCACCGATGCGCCAGGTCGCCAGCACCGCCACCAGGAGTTGCGGCGAGCGCGGCAACATGCAGGCGATCCGGTCGCCCACCCCCAGGCCCCGCTCAGACAGCCAGCCGGCCAGCTTGGCACTTTCTGCCTCCAGCTCGGCATAGGTCATCTGGTTCACGTTACCGCTGGCATCCTCATGCACCAGGGCGAGCACATCACCACGCCCCGTACGCAGATGCGTGCCACAGCAGGATTCAAAGGCGTTGAACTTGCCGTCCCGATGGTCGTCGAGCCGGGCAATGACCTCCTCGATAGAAAAGCGCTCGAGAAAGGTGGAATACTCGGGAAGGGAATGGGTGCTCATTTACTGCCCTCTTGTGCTCGGAACCCGATTCGGCGCGGCACTCTCACACTGGCCGGAAGTGACCGTATGACGTGCGACGTGAACCGTCTGCTCCTTTGTGCTTGTTGTTGGCAATGGCGAAACGTTTCGCTGCTGTACAGGTGACCTCGAGGACACCTGCGCTGTAGAAGACTGACTACTTCTTGATAGATTCAGTTAACGTAAGCGTCAACCTAGCAAGCGCTAGGTACAAGCTAGAAGCAAAGCGCGCGCAGGGCAACCCCCGTGACGGTTCTGTGAGCCTATACCTTGGTCGACCCCGCCGGGACGGCGTGGGTGGAAGGAGCGATCATGGCGATCAATTCATGGGCCAGGTCCTCGGGCTTGCGGGGGCCCTCGGGATCGTACCAGCGTACCGTCCAGTTCAGCGCCCCCATGACGAACCGCGAAACCAGAAAGCGATCACCATGAATCAAGCCGGCATTCAGCGCCTCATCGATGACCGCTTCCCACAGCGCCTCATAGGCGTCGCGAAGATGGCTGAGATGTGCCCGGGCCTGGCTATCCAGGCGACGCCACTCGTAGAGCGCCACTACATGGGCGTTGCGATCGGTCAAGAGGGTTTCCAGATGTGCTCGCGCCATGGCATGCAGCCGCTCCTCGGGCGAGGCGCCACACTGCTCGAGCGCATGTCGCGCCAACGAGAGGGCGTTCTGGGTCCCCTCCTCGATCACTGCGGCGAGGATCTCCTGCTTGTCGCGAAAGTGGTGGAACAGACTGCCGGACTTGATGCCCATCTCCTGGGCGAGCATACGCACCGTCGTCCGGTCGTCATATGCCCCCCCCTGCCGTTCTCGTCGCTTCAGTGTATCTGGTTGGGAGTGGCCAGTCGGAAGGGGGGGATTTCCACCTCGAAGGGCCGCTGGCTGGCAGTATCGACACAGGTATAGGCCCCCTCCATGACGCCTACCGGCCCATCCAGGATAGCGCGACTGGTATAGCGAAAGGTCTGCCCTGGGCCAATCATCGGCTGTTGACCGACCNGCAACACCGTGTCCTACGAGATCCTCGAGACCTACAAGATGGGTGAACAGCCGACGATCACTGCCGAAAGTCTGGCTAGCCGGGAAATGCAGGGCAACGTCCAGGTCGCCGATGGCGGCCTACAGACCGTGGGCGCCAGTAACGCCGCAGTGGCATCGGCCAAGGGAGAGAAGGCATGAGCAAGTCCTTGAAACAGCCGAACCGTCTTCGTGAAGGCGGGCGTATCGATCGAGCCCGCACGTTGAGCTTTACCTTCAACGGCAAGCGCTACCAGGGCCATGCCGGTGACACCCTGGCCTCGGCACTGCTGGCCAACGGCGTGGATATCGTCAACCGCAGCTTCAAGTATTCGCGCCCCCGCGGCATCGTTGCCGCCGGCCCCGAGGAGCCCAATGCCCTGATCCAGCTGGGCAGCACCGAGGCAGCCCAGGTGCCCAATGTGCGGGCCACCCAGCAGGCGTTGTTCGATGGGCTTACGGCACAGAGCACCAACGGCTGGCCCAACGTCCAGCGCGATGTCATGGGTCTGGTGGGCAAGCTGGGCGGGAGCTTCATGCCGCCGGGCTTCTACTACAAGACCTTCATGGCCCCGGCTTCCATGTGGATGACCTATGAAAAATACATCCGCAAGGGCGCGGGCCTGGGCCGGAGCCCCATGGTGCCGGACCCCGATGTCTACGATCATCTGAACCAGCACTGCGACCTGTTGGTGGTTGGCGCCGGCCCTGCCGGCCTGGCCGCGGCACTGACCGCAGCCCGCAGCGGCGCCCGGGTGATCCTCTGCGACGAGCAGGAGGAGATGGGCGGCTCGCTGCTCGAAAGCCGTGAGCTGCTGGATAGCCAGCCCGCCGCTCAGTGGGCGGAGCAAGTGCTGGCTGAGCTTGCCGGGCGGGCTAACGTCACCCTCTTGCCACGTACCACCGCCAATGGCTACCACGATCACCATTTCGTGACGCTGCATGAGCGGCGCACCGAGCATCTCGGCGAGACCTCCCCGGTTGTCGACGGCGTTCGTTCCTCGCGCTCGCGGATGCATCGCGTGCGCGCCGGCCAGGTGCTGCTGGCCACCGGCGCCCACGAGCGCCCGCTGGTTTACGCCAACAATGACGTGCCGGGCAACCTGGTTGCCGGTGCCGTCTCTACCTACATTCGGCGCTATGGCGTGGTGCCGGGCACCAAGCTGGTGCTCTCAACCACTAACGACCACGCCTACCGCGCCGCCCTGGACTGGCATGACTTTGGAAAAGGGGCAGGCCGTGAGGTGGTGGCCATCGTCGATGCGCGCCCGGCGCCGGACGGCGAGCTGGTGGAACAGGCCCGCGCTCGTGGTATTCGCGTCATCACGGGCTCGGCCGTACTGGAGGCCAAGGGTAGCACCCGGGTCAGCGGTGTGCGTGTTGCCGCCATCGACGCCGAGGCCTTCAAGGTCTCCGGCCAGGCCGAGACCCTGGCCTGCGACACCATCGCCAGCTCCGGCGGCTACAGCCCGGTGATCCACCTGGCTTCCCACACCGGCGCGCGGCCGTCCTGGAGTGACGACGTACTGGGCTTCGTGCCCGGCCTGGTGAAAGGCGTATATGCCGCCGGCAGCGCCCGTGGGATCCACAACCTGGCGGGAGGGCTGGCCGACGGCGTCGCCATGGCTACGCAGGCCCTCGAGACGCTTGGCCACTCGGCCGGCAATATCGAGTTGCCCCAGGTCGATGCCATCCGCGAAGGCGCTGCCTGTGCGCTCTACCAGGTACCCCATGAGAAGCCGACCCTGCGTGCGCCCAAGCAGTTCGTCGACCTGCAGAACGATGTCACCGCGGGGGCCATCGAGATTGCCACCCGCGAGGGCTTCGAGTCCATCGAGCACGTCAAGCGCTACACCGCCATGGGCTTCGGCACCGATCAGGGTAAGCTTGGCAACATCAACGGCATGGCCATCGCGGCGCGTTGCCTGAACAAGACGATCCCCGAGGTCGGCACCACGGTCTTCCGGCCCAACTATACGCCGGTGACCTTTGGTGCCATCGCCGGGCGCCATTGCCGTGAGCTGTTCGATCCCGAGCGCTATACCGCCATGCACCAGTGGCATGTGGAAAATGGCGCCGAGTTCGAGGACGTCGGCCAGTGGAAGCGTCCCTGGTACTTTCCACAAGTACGCCCTGACGCCGCCAACGGCGAACGCGAGAGCATGGCGGAAGCGGTGGCCCGCGAGTGCCTGGCGGTGCGTGAGAAGGTCGGCATACTCGACGCTTCGACCCTGGGCAAGATCGATATCCAGGGGCCGGACGCCCGCGAGTTCCTCAACCGCATCTACACCAACAAGTGGGCCAAGCTTGAGGTCGGACGTGCCCGCTACGGCCTGATGTGCCGGGACGACGGCATGCTGATGGACGATGGCACCACCAGTTGCCTGGGCGAGAATCATTTCCTGATGACCACCACCACCGGCGGTGCCGCCGGGGTCATGGAGTGGCTGGAGCTGTGGCACCAGACCGAGTGGCCGGAGCTGAACGTCACCTTCACTTCGGTGACCGACCACTGGGCGACCATGACCATCACCGGGCCGGAGGCGCGCCACCTGCTGGCCGAGATCACCGACATCGATCTCGACCGCGAGCGGTTCAAGTTCATGGACTGGCGTGAAGGCAAGGTGGCCGAGGTGCCGGCGCGGGTCTTCCGCATCTCCTTCACCGGGGAGCTCGCCTACGAGATCAACGTCCAGGCCAACTACGCTTTGCACGTCTGGCAGACCCTCTTCCAGCACGGCGAGAAGTACGGCCTGACGCCCTACGGTACCGAGACCATGCACGTCCTGCGGGCGGAGAAAGGCTTTATCATCGCCGGCCAGGACAGCGATGGTTCGGTGACCCCGGAGGACCTGGGCATGCAGTGGGCCGTCGGCTACGACAAGCCTTTCTCCTGGGTGGGCAAGCGGGCCCTGTCGCGCTCCGATACCCGCCGCACCGACCGCAAGCAGCTGGTGGGTCTGAAGCCGAAGGATCCGAAGGTGGTGCTGGAAGAGGGCGCGCAGATCGTCTTCGACCCGGATCATGCCATCCCCATGCCTATGGTAGGTCACGTGACGTCGAGCTATTACAGCCCGACACTCGAAAGCGGCTTCGCCCTGGCGGTGGTCAAGGGTGGTCATCAACGAATGGGCGAGACCGTCTACCTGCCCACGGCCGACGGCAAGGCTCACGCCGCAGAAATCGTCGGTCCGGTCTTCTACGACCCCAAGGGAGAGCGCCAGCATGTCTGAACAAACCGCAAACTGGTTCAACCTCTATGACGCTCGGCCTTCGGTCGAGGTCCCGGCGGAGTCCCCGCTGGCCTGGTCCTACCACAATACTGGCCGCCCGAAGGCCAGTGAGAAAAGCCGTGCAGTGCTGCATGAGCGGGCCATGCTGGGCCATTTGATCCTGCGTGGCGGCGCCATCGTGCTGGATGAGGCCGTCCGTCGGGTACTCGGCTTCGGCCTGCCGGGGCGACCCAACACCTTGAGCCATGATGAGAGCGGGGAGCGTTCGGTCCAGTGGCTCTCGCCGGACGAGTGGCTGCTGATCGTTCCCGGTGGCGAGGAGTTTGTCCTGGAGGGCAAGCTGCGCCAGGCTCTGGGCGACGCCCACTACGCTATCGTCAATGTCAGCGGTGGCCAGACGCTGCTTGAACTGACAGGCGAAAAAGCCTGCGAACTGCTGATGAAGTCGACACCCTACGACGTCCACCCCGACGCCTTCCCGGTGGGCAAGGGCGTCACCACGGTGTTCGCCAAGAGCAGCCTGATCCTGCGCCGGCCGACGGAGGATCGCTGGGAGCTGGTATTGCGCCGCAGCTTCGCCGACTACTGCTATCGCTGGCTGCTGGATGCTGGCGAGGAGTACGCTATCGGCGTCGAGGCTTGAGATGCTGGGGCCGGTGCGTCACCGGCCCCATTCGGAGAAACGGAAAATGCAAGACAAGAACAACCGCTGGATCCTGACCGCCCAGTGCCCGAGTCGGCTTGGTACGGTGGACGTGGTGACAAGGTTTCTCAAGGAGCAGCGCTGCTACATCACCGAGCAGCAATCCTTCGACGATCACCTGAGCGGCCACTTCTTTATCCGCACGGAGTTCAGACCGGAGGCGGAGGGGTTTGGTGCAGAGGCGTTCCAGGCTGGTTTTGCCGAACGTGCCGCCGAGTTCGAAATGACTTTCGAGCTGACCGCACCGGGCACGCGAATGCCGGTGGTAATCATGGTCTCCAAGGCCGATCATTGCCTCAACGACCTGCTCTATCGCTATCGCACCGGTCAGTTGCCGATCGATATTCGCTCTATTGTCTCGAACCACCCCGACCTGGCATCTCTGGCGGAGTGGCACGGGATACCCTACCGCCACTTCCCGATCACGCCGGAAACCAAGCCCGAACAGGAGGCGCAGGTTCGGGAGGAGATCGAGGCGAGCGGTGCGGAACTGGTGATCCTGGCCCGCTACATGCAGGTGCTCTCCAGCGAGATGTGTACCAGGCTCTCGGGCCGGGCGATCAACATCCACCACTCCCTGCTGCCCGGCTTCAAGGGTGCCAAGCCCTACCACCAGGCGTATGAGAAGGGAGTAAAGCTGGTTGGCGCCACCGCCCACTACATCAACGACGACCTGGACGAGGGGCCGATCATCACCCAGGGGGTGGAGCCGGTCGGACACGCCGATTACCCGGAAGACCTTGTCGCCAAGGGGCGTGACATCGAGTGTCTGACCCTGGCTCGTGCGGTGGCCCTGCACGTGGAGCGTCGCGTTTTCCTGCACGCCAGCCGTACCGTGGTCTTCGACCGGTAGCCGTCCGAGGATTGGAACTTGGTGGGAGCCCTGTGGGTTGCACAACGTCACGGTGGCTCCTTGTTAGCCAGGATATTTAAATTATTAGAAGCGCGAAAAGACTTGAAATAAGTTCGAGACGTTACACATTAAAGATGGGTAAAATCTCTGCCGGTAATCAAAAAAACGATACCGCTCTGGGCAGGGGGAGCATGAACAGGACAACACACTGGTTGACCGCTTTCGCTGCGTCGCTGGTCATGATGAGCAGTGGTGCGGCACAGGCCAATTTCGACTTTTCCACGACACTCGACGATCGCATCGAGCCGGCCTTTTCCCAGGCCGGGTTCCTTCACGCGCTCGATGCCATGGCGATGCCGGCCGGCCTGACGCCGGATGAGATCTGGATCAGCGTGGACCTGAAGAGCCGCCTGGTCATGGTCTATCGCGGTGAATACGTGATGAAGCGGATCGAGCACCTGGCCTATGGGGCGGGAGGGGCGGCTCCGCTGCGAGCAAAGGGTAGCTCCATGACGCCGCTGGGCGAGTTCCGTGTGGATCGGATCAATCGAGCCTCGCGCTTCGGTCTCTTCTTCGGTATCGATTACCCCAATGCCCAGGTGGCCTCCGAAGCGCTTAGGGTCGGCAAGATCACTCCCGAGGAGTACCACTATATCGCCTCCTACCGGGCGCGCCATGGCAGGGCACCGCATACCACGGCCCTCGGGGGGCTGATCGGCCTGCATGGGTTGGGCAGAGGCGATCCCGATGTGCATCGAAGCTTCGACTGGACGGAAGGGTGTGTCGCCGTCGATAACTATCAGATCCGCGCGCTGGATCCCTGGCTCAACATCGGTACCCGGGTCGTGATCCGGGGTTAATCCGATTAAGGGAGGGTTGGCGCAGCATCGATGCAAAGGCGATCACGGCCCTGATGCTTGGCTTCATAGAGGCTGGCGTCGGCACGCTGGATGATCTGCCACGGGTCACGGTCACTGTCGCGGAGCTCGCTGAGCCCCAGGCTCAGCGTATAGCGGATCACGCCGGCCTCTGTCTGCACGGGATGCGTACGGTTGACCTCCAGGATGCGTTTTGCCACCAGGCAGGCCTCTTCCGGACCTGTTTCGGGCAGCACCACCACGAACTCCTCACCGCCATAGCGGGCAAGATGGTCCTGGATGCGAAGCATGCTGCGGGTCACCTGGACGATCTCCTTGAGCACCTGGTCGCCGACCAGGTGGCCGTATTCATCATTGATCCGCTTGAAGTTATCCACATCCATCAGGATGATGGACAGCGCATGGCGCGAGCGCCGTGAGCGCTGAAACTCCTGCTGGAGCTGCTGCTCGAAGAGTCGTCGATTCCCCGCCCCGGTCAGCCCATCCCGGTCGGCCAATTGCTGCAGGGCCGCCTCGGCCTCGCGACGCCGCTGGATCTCCTCCTTGAGGCGTCGGTTGGTGAACAACAGATACCCGGCAAGTCCTGCCGCCACGACAACTACGCTCATGAAGGGCAGTAACCAGCGCCAGAGGGTGAGCAGCAGGGTGGTGAGGGGCGGAGGAGCAGGCTGGAACAGGAAGCCCTCCAGCTCATAGCCGTCGATCATGCCCATGGCCAGGTACTGGTCACCGATACTCTTCCAGCGCTGTGGGTTGCTGTAACCGATCTCGATGAGACTCGGTTGCATCAGCTCGCGAACCTGTTCGGCCTCATGCAGCAGCAGGTCGCGATCGATATCGCCATGGCGCCTGGGGTAGGCCTCCAGGATCAGGTCGACGGTCTCCTCGAGATTTTCAAAGGCATACACCCAGCCTCTGATGGTGGCTTTGCGGAAGGCCGCGACGCGTTCTGGGTGCTGTTCCACCAGGGCCTGGCGCGTGAACAGCAGGTCCCCATAGAAATCGATCCCGTAGTCGGCGGGTCGGATGATCACCGGCACCTCGCCATGCCGTCTGACGGCATAGAGGCCATCGGTCGAGTAGGCCGGCACCAGCTGTGTCCGGCCCGCGTAAAGGTCCTGCAGGTTCCAGCTCGGTGCGGCGTTGTTCAGCGACTCGAGATTGACCCCGGCGGCGAGAAAGGTAGCCAGCGTTTCGGCACTGATTCGCTCATCCACTCCCGGCAGCGTGACGCTGATCGGACGATCACCGACCTCCTCAAGTCGAGAAAAGCCGAAGCGCTCCAGGGTCAGGAACACCAGCGGCGAGCGCTGCATGATATTGGCCACCACCATGACCGGCTCACCGCGGGCACGATGCAGGAGCAGGTCCGAGCGGGACACGCCGAAGTCAGCCCGTCCGGTGACCACCTCCCGCACAGGATCCGCCGCCCGGCCAGCGGTATGGTACCCACCATCGCGAATTTCGACGTCCAGGCCGGCTTCCTGGAAGTACCCCTGCGCCTTGGCCGCGTAGTAGCCGGCATACTGGAACTGGTGATACCAAAGCAGCTGCAGGCTGACCGGTGTCAGAGGCGCTTCGTTGGCAAGCAGTGGCCGCGGTGAGGCGAGCAGGCCAAGTGCCAGCAGTAGCGTGACACACACAGTCAGGAGGCATCTGCCGGAACGGTTGGGCATAGTGCCCCCAGTGGGATAGATGGCTCACCAAGTGTAACCAGAATGCGGTAGGAAGACAGCTGCTTACGGCAGTGAAGCTGATGCTGGGATAGCGGGATATACCGTTTATTCCCCGTTTATCGACTGATCGGGCGGCAGGTGCAGCGGGCAAGCTTGGCGTGATCAGGCTGATACCGGCCAGTCACACTGCCATGCCGAGAGGCAAGGAGGAGTTGCAGCACTCGCTGCGACAGCCATGCGCCCTTCCCGTCTCGCACGCTGGACGGCCGGGTGATACACAATGAGCGCACAGCCGACCTGGCCCCCTCCGGGCGGCAGCAGGATATCGAGCTGGGCTACCGTTTCCGATCGAGCCGGCACGGTCTCCTGTAGTTGAACCTGAGCCACACACTGGAGCCGGAACATGATCGTTCTGCCCGCTCTGACACGGCGGTGGTCGTCAACTATCAAGTCGCGTTTTGAGCCGTTGACAGGTTTTACAGGCTCTTGATTTCGATAAGGTGACCGATAATGGGGTAGCCGGCTTTCTTGGCGGCCTTTTCGGCTTCGAGCTGTGCCTCGAGCTTGGAAATGCTGGTGGAGTGGTGTTCGAAGACGCTGTCCTGCTCGAGAGACCGCGTGCGTACCGCTAGCCTGACAAGATGTCCCGTCTTGTAGGAGCTGGCCGATTGCCCTGGTGACCTGGCTTCCTTGTCGGGCGCTGGGCGGGGCTGTCGCTTGCTCTCCTGCTTGGGATTTTGAAAGGCGTTGATTTCACGCCGCATTGACTCTTCAAATTCCTGTAGCTCTGTCTTCATTGGCTCTCTTTAACGTCGGTAAGGTAATCAAGCTCAAGGTGGCGTTAGTGAGTATCAGTTTCACTAATCGAAGTTGGTAATTGTGTTGCATCACATATAGCGGTTGGGCCGCAGTGTCATCCAGTAATGTCCCGGCCAGACCAGGGCAAAGTGGCGAGGTAAGTCTCGAAGTGGCAGGGATCTGGCGAACCAAGGTCGACGTTGCGCTGCTATCTCTCGTCGCCCTTAGAGTGAGCCCTCTGTTGCCTGCTTGGGTGCTGCTGCAGTGAATCTTGCTTGATAGTCTGGCCTGTTCAATAACCCAGGTTATGAGTCGTTCGCCTGGACTCGAATAAACAGCGGCAGGGCACCACGCATTCGCAGTTGGAATCGCCGCAATTCTGAAGAATATCCAAACCTCAGTTCCCGAACAACCTGAAAAAATAGCCCTCCTTCTCGACACGTGACGAACGACAAGGTCTGGCTCGGTCGCCCAGAGGGCGCCTGACTTCAACGGCGATGGCCTGCGGTCGATATGTGATGGCTGCCAAGACGCACTGAATGCGCCATGATGGTGTGAGTGTAACCGTGCAGGAGCCACCGATGCCATTTCCACCTTTCTTACTCAAGGGGCGCCTGACGCTTGTGTGTCTGGTTTGCGCACTCCTGTCGAACCCCATTGCCGTTCAGGCCGGCTCCTGTCCCGCGCCCGGGCAGTGGTTGCAACCCGAGGGGGCGGGCCTGGCGGCGAATGACCTCTTTGCCGAGCTGGCCGAGCGCGATGTTGTGCTGCTTGGTGAGCAGCACGACAACATGGATCATCATCGCTGGCAGCTGCATACCCTGGCGGGCTTGCATGGGCGTCGGCCCAATATGGTCATCGCCCTGGAGATGCTGCCGCGAGAGGCACAGCCGGCGCTCGATGCCTGGGTAGCGGGCGAACTCAGTGAACAGGCGTTTATTGATGAGAGTCGCTGGAACACCGCCTGGGGCTTTGATCCGGCCCTCTACCTGCCCATCCTGCATTTTGCCCGTCTGCATCGGGTGCCACTCAAGGCGGTCAATGTGACCCCGGAGCTGCGTGGACGGCTGGTCGAGGAGGGCTGGGAGGCGGTGCCGGAAGCCGAGCGCTTCGGTATCACCGCACCGGCCGAGCCGCCGGCTGCCTATCGCGAGCGCCTGGCGGAGGTATATGCGCAGCATCCGTCTCGTGGCGACGAGGCGGGGCTCGAGCGCTTCATCAATGCACAGCTGGTTTGGGATCGGGCCATGGCTTACGGCCTGGCAGAAGCCGTAGAGGGTGCGGAGATGGTCGTCGGTCTGATTGGCCAGGGCCATCTGCAGTTCGAACATGGTGTGCCCCATCAGTTGACGGCCCTTGGCATTGAAAACCAAGCGACGCTATTGCCCTGGGCCGTGGGCGGGGAGGCGTGTGGACCACCGCCGGACGGCCTGGCCCGGGCTGTCTTCACTCTCGACGAGAGCCGCCATGAGGCAAGCCCTCCTATGCAGCTGGGCGTCTACACCACGCCCCATGAATCCGGTGTCGAAATTCATGCCATTCTCGAGGGCTCGGTTGCCGAACAGGCGGGGCTCGAGGCGANATCACGCTGCCGGCCGGCGCCGGCCTTGCGATCATGTTCTTCTTCCTGTTCAAGGCGATCTTCGGCGGTTGACCCCGGACAACGGCCCGGCAAGACGGCGGCAGAGGGCCGCCGTTTTCACGCCTCTGATATAGTCGAAGGCGAATACACCCTCCCTTTCACCTGCTGCCGGAGAGCGGCCTTGGATACTCGTTTCCCGTTCGTCGACTGGTTCCGCAACTCATCGCCCTATATCAACGCACACCGTGGGCGAACCTTCGTGATTCTCATCGAGGGCGAAGCCATGGCGCGCGGGCGAGGCGAGCAGCTGATCCAGGACCTGGCGCTACTGCATACGCTCGGCGTTCGTCTGGTCGTTGTCTTCGGCATTCGCCCCCAGGTACAGCTGGCCCTGGATGAGGCCGGCATCGAACCGCTGCGGCACGACGGCCGCTGGGTGGCGGATGCAGACATCATGCAGTGCGTCCAGCGTGTCGCCGCCGAGCAGCGGCTGTGGCTGGAGGCGCGGCTCTCGTTGGGGCTGCCCAATACGCCGCTGCACGGTGTCGAGCTGACCGTGGTGTCGGGCAATCTCGTCATGGCCAAGCCGCTGGGCGTTCGGGAAGGCATCGACTTCGACCACAGTGGCGAGGTGCGCCGGGTGCGTACCTCCGCCGTCCAGGGGTTGCTGGATCGCAACTCCCTGGTGCTATTGCCGCCGCTGGGCTTCTCCAGCACCGGGGAGGTATTCGACCTGGATGCCTCCGAAGTGGCGCAGCATGCGGCCATGGCGCTGGGCGCCGACAAGCTGATCCTGCTGGGCGAAGCCGACGGCCTCTACGACGAGAGCGGCGCGCTTCAGCGCCAGCTTACCCCCGGGGAAGCCGAGCCCTTACTGGCGCAGGCCGTGCCCGGCAGCGAATCGGCACGCCACCTGGCGGCAGCCTGTGCTGCAGCCCGCCACGGCGTGGCACGCACCCACCTGCTGTCATGGCATAACCACGATGCCCTGCTGGGAGAGCTATTCACCCGGGATGGCGTAGGCACCATGATCACCCAGCATCGCTACGAGCAGCTGCGGCCCGCTGAACTGAGCGATATCGGCGGCCTGCTGGAACTGCTCGAGCCGCTGGAGCACCGTGGCATGCTGGTGCCTCGCTCCCGCGAGCGCCTGGAGCACGAAATCGACGACTATCTGGTGATCGAACGCGACGGCATGGTCATCGGCTGTGCCGCACTGCACTGCTTCGGCGAGGCCGAGATGGGCGAACTGGCCTGCGTGGCAATCCATGTGGACTACCGTGGCGGTGCCCGCGGCGCGCTGCTGCTGTCCGGCCTGGAGCGTCGTGCGCGCAGGCTAGGGCTCACATCGCTGTTCGTACTTACCACCCACACCGCCCACTGGTTCGTCGAGCATGGGTTCCGCCCCTCGGATATTGAGGCGCTGCCCCCGCTGAAGCGCGATACTTACAATCACGCCCGCAAGTCCAAGATTCTCGTCAAATCCCTCCCTTGATTGCCCCTATAGCCGCGCCGGCATTTCCTGTCGGTAGCGGCCTGTCGCTGCGTAGCTACGTCGCGGTAAAAGTTGTCTCAAAAAGGGTACGAAGCAAGTAATTGATTTCTATAAATATTCTATATGGATCCAGTTTTGGTGTCGTCAAATGGTGACACCTTTGCGGGTGAAGACCTCGTTTTTCGACCGATATTTCGATTCGCTGGGCATTCGCACGCTCTTTCTTCATTGCAAGCAATTGTTTTTGCATGACTAGCAAGATTTCTGGCACGACTCTGGCAATTTACAGGGTGAGCAACGGAAGTGGTTCAAACGGCTCGAACCACTTTTGATCATCGGGAAGCTCGGGTACCCCCCCCCATGCCCTGTGCATCCGGGCCAACGATGATCGGCGTCTGCTCCGCGATGTGTAACTTAGGTTGCGATGAGACGGGTACCGCCAGCAGGCAAGGAAGGGTACCAAAAGGGCAAGGATGCCCCGGCAAGGAAGCCTCATCCCCTTCGGGGGATCGAACAGAACGGCATCGCCAGCGGTACGAATCACGGCGGTGACGACACGGTAAACGAAGTCGGACGGTTCGCCGCCCACCCGTGCCAAACGCTCCTGGTAGCCAAGGGTCGGTACGGTGCTTCGGGGCCCCCAGGCCCATGGAAAGTATGGACATGGTTCGACCAGGCGATCGATGCCTATATTTTTCAAAACCTTCAGTTCCCTGCGTACTTGGGCCGGCTATGCCGGCCTCTTTTTTTCTTTGACCTGATACGTACTGAGGACTGGCCAGGCGCGGTTGGAGCGTGGAATCTGTTATCCTGCAGGCATGAACCAATGACGGTCCCCTCTCTACTGAATAGAACACTGGTCATGACCAAACGGGTCTCGCGCCGTTGGCGCCCGCGCTCCTTGCCTCAGTTGGTGATGTTGGCATTTCTTGTAGTGATGCTGCCGCTGGGTATCCTGATGTTTCAGGCCGGTCAGGCACTCTCAGAGCTGTCTCGCCTGGCCGATGTCAGCGCTCGGCAGGCCATCGAAGAATCGCGCCGCGCGCGCCAGCTCAGCAGCCTTGCCCTGGAGATGGAGCGCAGCGCGCGCCAGTACGCTGTGGTGGAGCAGGAGAGCCTGCTCGACATCTATGCCGAACGTCACGCCGAGTTCGCTGAGCTGTTGACCCAGCAGCGCCGCCTGCTGCCCGGCAACAGCGATGTGCTGGCGCTGGAAGAGCAGATGCTGCTGCTTTCCCAGCTGCCGGTTCTTGAGCCGGAGGCGCTGGACGTCTGGCTTTCCCTGTTTGTGCCTTTCGCCGAGCACACCAACGCCATGCGCCAGGCAACCAACCAGCACATCGATGACCGTATCGAGATGATTCGTTATCAAGCCGAGGCCGTTCAGTCCCGGCTCTGGCTTCAGACCGGTGCGCTGGTGTCGGCCAGCCTGCTGCTGATGATGCTGTTCAGCTGGCTGATCATTCGTCCGGTTCGCCAGCTCGAGCGGCGTATCCTGAGCATCGGCAGCGGCGTCGAGGGGCCTCTGGTAGAGGATATACAGGGGCCTGCAGAGCTGGTCCAGCTGGGTGATCGGCTCGACTGGCTGTCAACCCGGTTGAGCGACCTGGAGGCACAGAAGCAGCAGTTCCTGCGCCATATGTCCCACGAACTCAAGACCCCTCTGGCCAGCGTCCGCGAAGGATCCGCTCTTCTCTCCGATGGCGTGGCGGGCGAGCTTAGCCCGCGCCAGCGCGAGATCCTCTCGCTCATCGACAGCAGTGGCCGTGAGCTGCAGCGGCTTATCGAACAGCTGCTCGATTACAATCTGCTGCAACACAACCAGCGCGTTGCCCTTGCCCAGGTNATTGCACAACACGCCGACCTTGAGGAAGTGAGCCAGGGCGGGGCTTTCCCCTGGTGACTACCAAGAAGTTGCACCTGCGCTCGATCATTCATGAGCTGCTGTGGTTCCTGCGCGGCGACACCAACATCGCCTATCTGCGGGATAACGGGGTGCGTATCTGGGACGAGTGGGCCGACGAGAACGGCGACCTTGGCCCGGTCTATGGCTATCAGTGGCGTAGCTGGCCCGACCCGCGTGGCGGTCATGTGGATCAGATCGTCACGCTGCTCAACCAGATTCGCACCAACCCGGGTTCCCGGCGGCTGATCGTATCGGCCTGGAATCCGGCACTGGTCGACGAGATGGCGCTGCCGCCGTGCCACTGCCTGTTCCAGTTCTATGTGGCCAACGGGCGCCTCTCCTGCCAGCTCTATCAGCGCAGTGCGGACATCTTCCTGGGGGTGCCCTTCAATATCGCCAGCTACGCGCTGCTGACTCAGATGATCGCCCGGGTCACGGGCCTGGAACCTGGTGACTTCGTCCACACCCTGGGCGACGCCCATCTCTACCGCAATCACCTGGAGCAGGCCGAACTGCAGCTTTCGCGCACACCGCGCCCGGCCCCGCGGCTGGTGCTGTCGCCGGGCGTCGACGACCTGTTCGACTTCCGCTTCGAGCACATCGCCATCGAAGGCTACGACCCCCATCCCCATATCAAGGCCGAGGTGGCGGTATGAACGACGAGACGCTGGTGCCGGTGGCGATGATCGCCGGGCTTTCCCGCAACCGGGTGATCGGCGTGGAGAACCAACTGCCCTGGTACCTGCCGGAGGATCTTCGCTTCTTCAAGCGCATGACCCAGGCCAAGCCCCTGGTCATGGGGCGCAAGACCTTCGAGTCGATCGGGCGCCCCCTGCCGGGTCGGATAAATATCGTGGTGACCCGGGACAGCACCTTTCGCCACGATGGCGTACGGGTCTGCCATGACCTGGCATCGGCCCTGGCGCTGGCAGACCAGCAGGCGACCATCGACGGCAGCGAGGAGATCATGGTGATGGGCGGTGGCGAGATATATGCCCAGGCGCTGCCTTTTGCCAGTCGGCTCTATCTCACCGAAGTGGATGTCGAGGTGGAGGGTGATGCCCGCTTTCCCGAGCTGGACGACAGCCAGTGGGAGGAGGTGCAGCGTGTGCCCGGTGAGCCCGCCGATGGCCAGCCCGACTACAGCTTCGTGGAGTATCGCCGCCGCTGACGGCACGAGTCGCCGACAGGCGACATTTGTCAGCGCCCGGCTTCTGGCACAAACTTGCGGGAAGCCCTGTGCCACCCACATGCCTCTGTAGTTGATACACGACCCTGTCGCGATAGTGAATGTGTAGAGAGGGCGAGTCTATAACGAGCCTGCCTGGAGGATACCGGTTTGATCGATGAGCGTTCACTCCGCCTGCTGAATGACCTGGAAGTCAGCGCCGATGCCACCCTCGGCGAGCTGCACGGCTGCCGCGTGAAAATCCGCCAGCTGCAGGAGCGTGTATCCGAACTCGAGGCGGCGCGCCTTGAGCTTGAAGAGGAAAATCGCGAGCTCGACGAGCAGAATCGTGAGCTGGAGGAGGACAATGTCCGCCTGCGTGAACGGCTGAGGAAGGGCGAACCCTCACCCATGTTCCCGGGACCGTCCCGTCGCGCCCAGGGGCTCGCCGCGTTGATCGGGCACCGTCCACGCGACGCCAACCCAGACGAGCAGGGCGCCCCGGTGCATCAGCATGAGCCTGAATCGCCTGGCGGGTCGGCCGCACCGCAGGACGGTGATCGGCAATGGCAAGGCGAACCACGGCTGGGGGAGCAAGACAAGCGAGCAGAAAAGCAGGAAGAACAGCAAGAAGAACAGCAGGAAGAAAAGAGAGCGGTGGAACAGGCTGAGCGCACGCGGGACGACGTGCGGGCCAACAAAGAGGAGCAGCCCAAGAACGTATCGGATGAGCGCCAGGCGCAGCTGCCCATCGAACAGGCACCCTCCGCGGAGGCGCTGCTGACCGAGTGGTACCGCCGCTACCCAGATACCTTCTTCAAGGGGCACACGCGACCGTTGAAAGTGGGCATCCATCAGGACCTGGCCGCCCGGGAGCCCTGGCCGGAGAAACTGGTGCGGCGCGCCCTGGCCGGCTACGTCAATCTGCCGCGCTATCTGAAAGCGGTGCGTGAAGGCGCGCAGCGCATCGACCTGGCCGGCCAGCCGGATGGCAGCGTCGATGCCCAGGCCGCCGAGCACGCCCACCGCAAGCTCGAGCGGCTCCAGGCCGAACGGCGCAAGCGCGGCCAGGCTCCTGGGCCTGGTCACCGCCGCGGTGAGAAAGTCGCCAGAACCGCGAAGGGAAACCGTACTAGCAAGCGCGGCACTCCCGGGGGCGAGGCTCCCAGTGGTCGGCCCGCTGCGGCAGCGCAGCCGCCGTCACAGGCTTCTAACGCTCCCTCTGATTCCGTTACCCGGGCCGACCCCGAGGCACGCCTGGAAGCCAAGCTCTCGGCCCTGCTGGCCAAGCATAATGGCCGGGATGAGGGGCGCTGACAGAAGGGGTAGAAAGGTGCGTCACTGGAAGGGTTGATGGTCTCCCCTTGCCAGCCTTGTATCAGCGGGGCATCATGTGCAGGCTCATCGCTGCCAGGCAACTGTTTCGACAGGCCTGCGGCTGCGGCCCACGGGCGGGAGGCGCGCGGACCGCAATTTCAGGAGAAAGTTCCAAGGTGAAGGGGCACAGCGTAGGAAAACAGTGTTTTTTCTTATTGCGTTCCCTCATCTCCCGGTATAGAGTTCTACCTGCGAGCATTGGACTATAACAAGGCTTCGCTGCGGACATGCCCGGCCCTGGCCACTTCCTGAGAAGGAACCGAGCCAAGTGCGGCGGGGGCCATGCCCGGCAAGCTACCTGCACGTGTCATTCGGATTCGTGCAGTAACGATCGAAACAGTAAGCTAGTGAAAGGAACTATAGAGATGAAAAAGACACTGTTAGCGACTGCCATTGCCGGTGCCATGGTCTACGGCGCTACTGCCGCTCAGGCCGCCACCGTTTATGACCAGGACGGCACCCAGGTTGACGTCTACGGCCGTATCAACATTGCTGCCCAGACTGGCGGTCCCGAGACTGGCGGCAGCAAGGCGAGCGGCTCCGAGATCATCAACAACGGTTCGCGCTTCGGCTTCCGTGCCCGCAACGAGGTCTCCAGCGACCTGAGCGTGTTCGCCAACGCCGAGTTCCGCTTCGCCGCCGACACCCGCGCGGACCAGACCCTGCAGACCCGCTCCACCTTCGTTGGCCTGGACAGCGACAGCATGGGTCGCGTCACCGTGGGTAACTTCCTGAGCGTCTACTACACCGCCGTTGGCTCCGTGTTCGACGTGCCCCAGGGCCCGAATGCCGCTGTCATGATGGACGGCTTCGGTGCGGTCAACTCCCAGGCCGACTCCATTGCATACTCCACGCCGAACCTGGAAGGCTTCCAGGCGCACGTGCAGGCTCAGCACTACAGCGGAAATAATGCGCCGATCGGTGTAGAAGATAACTCCTCCACCACCTCGTGGATCGGTGCGGTCAACTACACTTGGGAAAACCTCTACCTGGGCCTGGGCTACGTTCAGTCCAAGGATCTGTCCGAGCGTGGTGCCAGCGCTGACTTCGGTGAGCGCTTAAACCAGGAAGACCTGTGGGGTGCCACTGCGTCCTACCAGTTCACCCCTGAATTTGCTGCCCGCATCAAGTACGAAGACTGGTCTACTAACGCAGACTTGGATCTGCCAGAAGGCGTAGTTGATGGCCGCGTCGACAACCTCTGGGGCCTGGGCGGCACCTTCGACTACGGTATGGGCAACATCTACGCTGACTACTACCGCGTTCGCATGGTTGATGAAGACCAGAGCAGCCGCAACCACTGGGTGCTGGGTGCGACCTACCGCTTCAGCACGCCGATGTTCGCCTACTTCGAAGTGGTCGATTTCGACTTCGATACCGACCAGGCTATCGCTGATGTCAACGACGACCTCGAGTTCACCGTCGGTCTGCGCTACGACTTCTAAGTCGAGCCCAAGCTGATTGCAAGATACGTCGACTCGCTCGACGACAGAACCGGCCCTTAGGGGCCGGTTTTTTTATGCTGTGCTTTTCCCCTCTTGTTGCACCGGTCTTTTTTCGCTTTTTCGCCGGACCCTTTCACTGTGCTTTTCCACTGCGCGGTGTCACTGACTTTCCGTGCGCTGCACCTTTGTGTAACTGAACTGGGCTTGATTCGTATCAAGGAAGCGTCCATTTTAGGGCAAGGCCCGCCATCCACGCGGGACACCGTAGGTGAGGCAGTTCAGAATTCCGGTTACAGATGCAACCAAGGAGTGCCCATGACGCTCGTGCCCTCACGACGCCAGCCGGCCAATGCGACACGCTGCGAGCGCTGCACCCTGCACGCGCGCTGCCTGCCCCTGGGCCTTGAGCTCGATGCGCTGGAATCCTTCGAGGCCATCGTCCAGAACCCACGCCCTTTGAAGCGGGGCGAGGCGCTGGTGCGACAGGGGGGCACCTTCGAGAGCCTGTTCGTGGTGCGCTCGGGCAGCCTCAAGCAGTCGGTGGCCCAGGAGGGGCAGCGCGACCAGGTGACCCACTTCTATCTGCCCGGTGAAGTGGTGGGGCTGGACGGCATCGGTGAGACCAGCTGCTATGGCAGCGTGGTGGCCATGGAGTCGACCTTCGTCTGCGAGCTGCCCTTCGACCGCCTGGAGGATCTCGCCGAGCAGTTGCCGGAGCTGCGTGGCCAGCTCTATCGCTGCATGAGTCGGGAGCTGCGCAACGACCAGCGCATGATGTGCCTGCTTTCGGGACGCACCGCCGACCAGCGCCTGGCAAGCTTCATGCTGGGGCTTTCCGAACGATTCCGCGCGCGGGGTTTCTCGCCCTATCGCTTTCATCTCTCCATGTCACGATCCGATATCGGCAGCTACCTGGGGCTGGCGCTGGAAACCGTCAGCCGGGTGCTCGCTCGTTTCCAGCAGCAGGCCATGGTCACGGTGGCGGGGCGTGAGCTGACCATCCATGACATGGAGGCGCTGGTGGCGCTGGCGGAAGAGGGGGTGGGGCGCCACTCGGGGGGGTGACGGGTATTCCCGCTTTTGCTTATGGGCTCAGGATGCCATGATGGCCTCATGCTCGTACAAAAATCGGTGGTTCGCCCTTGACCGGATGGCTGTTGTCGACCCTGCGTTCGCGCCTGCTGCTCGGTGTCAGCCTGGGCTGGCTGGTGCTGGTCGCCGCTCTGTTGGCCTATAGCCATCTCAGTGGGGGCGCGTTGGCCCAGCGCGAGAACCTCACGCATCTGGAGTACGAGGCACAGCTGATTGCCAAGCAGCTCGATCGCTCCATCCATGTGCGGCAACAGGCCCTCGCTCGCCTTCGTCCCTCCCTGGTATTGGATGAGGACCTCTTCACCCAGCTGCAGCGTCAGGAAGGACTGCTGGCACTCTTCGACCGGCTGATGGTGTTCGATGCCCAGGGTGAGCCGGTGGCCGCCTGGCCCCCCTTCGAGCATGGCGGACCCAATATCGCCGCCCGCGACTATTTCCATCATGTCCGCGGATTTCGCCGTCCCCATGTCAGCGAGCCCTACGTGGGGGGCGAGACCGGCATCCCTCAGGTGATGGTGATAGAGCCACTGCTCGATGACGAGGGGCGCTTCCTGGGAATCCTCGGCGGCAACGCCAGCCTTCACGATGGAACCTCCTTCGTCAACCTGCGCTCGCAGCGGATCGGCGAAGATGGCCACGTTGTCTTGACGACCGCACAGGGGCAGATCATCAGCCATCCCGACCCTGCCTATCTGATGCAGGCGGTTCCTGCTGCCGATCGGCTGCCGCTGCTGGATCGGGCCCTCTATGGATGGGAGGGCAGCGGCATGGGTGAGCAGCTGGATGGCCAGCCCGCGCTGATGGCCTTTCGCCAGGTCTGGTCGGCCGATTGGGTGGTCGGGGTCTTTCTGCCCTTGAGCCAGGCCGAGGCGCCGGTCAATCGCTATGCCACCGAGTTGCGCTGGGTGGGCCTGGCCACGGTGGCCCTGATGCTGCCGCTGCTCTGGTGGCTGCTCGGCCTGGGGCTGGCCCCGCTGCATCGGCTGGAACGCCAGATAGAGCGGGTAGGGCGTGGCGACGCCAGGCGGCTCAGGCTTCACACCAGCATGCGTGAACTGCATCAGGTCGCCGATGCCTTCAACCGCCTGGAGGATCAGCGGCGCGATGCGCTCGCCTCGCGGGAGGCGCGCGAGGCCTTCCTGCAGGCGGTACTTGCCTCGTCCCCGGTGGGCATGTTCCTTGCCGATATGAAGGGGCGGATCAACTACGTCAATCCGGCGCTCGAAGCCATCTCCGGCTTCAACGTAGCGGCTTCCCGCACCTCCGAGTGGGTGCGCCGGATACATCCCGAGGACCGGCCGGCCTTCATCGAGCAGTGGCGTGCCACGCTGGAGAGAGGCGATGATCACCACCTTCAGTATCGCTTCCAGCGTGACGACGAACAGCTCTGGCTGGAAGCCCAGGTGAGCCGGGTGGAGCTGGGAGACACGGCGCTGGGGTTCGTCGGCATGATCCAGGACATCACCGAGCGTCATGAGCGGGAGACTCGCCAGCTCTGGGAGGCGGAGCACGACCCGCTGACCGGCTGTCTCAATCGGCGTGGCTTCGAGAACCGCCTGGAAGAGGCCTGTGCCCTGCACCGCCGGGAAAGCGACAAAGTGCTGTCGCTGATCATGATGGATCTGGACCATTTCAAGCCAGTCAACGATACGGCAGGGCACGCCGCCGGCGACGAACTGCTGCGCCTCATCGGACAGCTGCTCGAGGAGTCGGTGCGTCAGCAGGATGCCGTGGCCAGGCTGGGTGGTGACGAATTCGCCCTGTTGCTGCCCTCCTGCCCGCTGGAGCGGGCCACCGAAATCGCCGAGCGGATTCGTCGGGGTATTGAAACGCTCGAATTTCAGGTGGATGGCCACACGTTCCGTGTGACCGCGAGCATCGGCGTGTCGAACCTGAGTGTCGATGATCGGGACGGTGGCCCGCTGGTCAAGCGTGCCGACCGGGCCAGCTACCGCGCCAAGCACCAGGGGCGCAACCGAGTCGAGGTCCAGGCGGGGCTCTCGAAAGTCAGCGAGTCCTGACGGAATGTGAGCTGGCGCACCAGCTCAAGCTTTTGCCACGCCTGCCGATAATTGATGGTGATACGCGAGTAGTGTGGATGGGTCGTCTCGCATCCGGATAGTCCAGAGGAGTGCATGGCCCCTTATGCCTCACAAGACGCTAGCTATCGCCAGAGATACCATGCTCTACATGGCCACCGCCGTCTTCATCCTGATGGGGGGGACGGGGCTGCTCACCTTCTGGCTGGGCATCGACTACCCCCTGCGCAGCGTGGTGTTGCCCGATAATGCGCTGGCCGTTCTGCTGGTGGGCGTCGGCTTCCTGGCACTCATGATGCGCTGGTCCTTGCTGTCTCGTTTAGTCGCTCTCATCCTGCTGCTGCACATGGCCTACCTGCTGGCCCATAACGTCATCGCCGGGGGCAGAGAGGTCGGCTTTTCCTGGGTAACCGGTGATGTACGGATGGGTTCCCTGGCGTCAGCGGTGCTGATGCTGGCTGCGTTCTGCCTGATGATCGGTGTCGGCCGTCGCGCAGGTCGTTGGCTATGGGCCTGTGTCGGCGTCCTGCTGGTATGCATCAGTCTCCTGGCCCTGCTCCGGCTCTTCCTGCCGGGCGGTGAGGTGGCCTGGACGCTGAACAACGCTTCCTCACCACTGCTGGGAACCTTCCTGGCCATGCTCCTGGGAGGGTCGATGCTGATGATGGCAATCGGCGTCGACCGACCACAACCGCGAATGGGGAGACTTGCGCTGGGTGCGGGTCTCTTTGGCGTGTTGCTGAGCTGCTCTGCCTGGTACGTGCTGAACTGGCACTATCAAGAGGAGAAGCAGCTCCAGGCCAGCCATCTATTGGACAATCTGCAATACAACGCCGAGCAGGTCTTCAGCGCCCAGCTACTGCTGGCTCAACGAATGGCCGAGCGGTTGGATGCTCTCGGGATCACGCCGGACGAGGCTGCGCGCGAGAATTATGTCGAGACCTATTTCGGGGACTCCCCCGGCATGCAGGCGATTGGCCTGTCGAATGATGGGGCCTGGACATGGCGGCATTCACGGAGCGGCGCGGCTGGCCAGTGGCTGACCGAGCGGGTGGATGACCCTGACGTCGTGTCGTGGCTGCAGTTGAATTTCCCCCAGCCACGCTTGATGTTGGCCGACTCGATGCATAGCCGTATGGCGCTGATGGTCACCCTGCTGCCCTCGACGGGGCAGCGGCTGGTGAGTAGCCTCGATCTTGCGGTGCTGCTGAAGGAGGAGCTGCGCGTCCAGCTGGGCAACTCCATGGTTCGCGTATCCCGCGCAGGTGAGTCGCTGATCGATATGCGAGCACCTGGCCGCACTGCGAGCGAGCTGGAGTATCCGCTTGTTGCCAGACGCCACATCGGCATGCCTGGCGGATTGCAGCTGACGCTGGATGTCTTTCCCGATGCCGTCGGCGACATGCTCAAGGCAGGGCTGATACCCGGTGGGGTGGCGCTGTCAGGACTGCTGTTGAGTTATCTCATGGCATTCAGCCTGGGGCTGGCCCATCAGCGACAGGCGGACAGGCGCTCCCTATGGGAGAGTGAGCAGCGCTACCGTTCGCTCTTTGCCTACAATCCCGATGCGGTTTTCTCCCTCGATGGTCAGGGGAGGATCGCTACCGCAAACCCGACCTGTGCCCTCATTACCGGCCTGCCCATCGAGCAGATCGTCGGCAGTCACTTTTCCCAAATTTCCACCCGCTTCGGATGGTGCCGGCACCAGGAGTCGAACCCGGGACCTACTGATTACAAGTCAGTTGCTCTACCAACTGAGCTATGCCGGCTCGGGGCCGATCCAGGCGAACTGCAGAATCGGAAAAGCGTTGGCGTGGCTGGGGTACCAGGATTNTCGGCGGGAAGCCGTTGGACAGGCTGCCAGAAACCCCTTGCTTTCAGGGGGCTGGATAGGTAATATCTGCCCCCGTTCGGACGGGTCTGTAGCTCAGTTGGTTAGAGCGCACCCCTGATAAGGGTGAGGTCGGCAGTTCAAATCTGCCCAGACCCACCAAATTTCGCCGGATACGGCGTTGCTTTGAACCTCGTGTAGCAGGCTACACGTCGGCCCAAAGCGCCTTGTCTCCGACGAAATTGCATTTGCTCCTTTTGAAGGAGTCGATGTTGATAGGGGGCCATAGCTCAGCTGGGAGAGCGCCTGCCTTGCACGCAGGAGGTCAGCGGTTCGATCCCGCTTGGCTCCACCAAACTTCCTGATGCGTCGTTGAAAGGCTCCTCGCATAGCGAACTATGCGTCGCCACCTTTCGCCTAGCCTCAGATCGTTTGGCTTCGCCACTTCCTCACAGTCGAATTACCTGATCGGATCCGCAGTCATAAGCCATCCTCGCACCGCGCGATGACCGGTTTATGACTGTCGATTGACAGTCTGCTCTTTAACAATGTGAATCATGCTGACAAGTTCTTCCTGAAAAGGAAGGACAACGTGATACGTCTCAAGCGTATCCGGCAATTGTCGTGAGTAATCGCGGCACCGACTGCCCATGGCCACTGCCGTGATGCCATTGCATCACTGTTGGAGCGTATCACCGAGTGTGTCGTGCTGGTCGATGAAGCCCATGTTGACCCGAGCGGCGTGACCGCGCAAGCCGTTGACGTGCTAGCCTAGGCGCACTTGAGCGAAACCGAATACCCGGAACCCTTTGATGACCGCACAGATAATCGCCACGCTGCTACCGGTATTCCTGATCGCAGGCTGTGGCACCCTCTATGGGCGCTTTCGCACCCCGGATATCCGCAGCCTCAATACCCTCAATATGGAAATCTTTGTGCCGATGCTGGTGTTCGCCGTCCTGGCGGACCGGCAGGCCCCATTGGCGGAGTATGCCGGGCTGGCACTGGCGGCGGCTGTGGTGGTGCTGGGTTCCGGCCTGGTGCTGTGGCCGGTGGCCAAGCTGCTGAAGCTGGAGCCGAAGACGTTCCTGCCACCAATGATGTTCAATAACTCGGGCAACATGGGGATCCCACTGCTGGTACTGGCTTTCGGTGAGGCGGCCCTGCCGGCGGCGGTCGTGCTGTTCATCGTCGAGATGCTGCTGCACTTCTCCGTGGGGCTCTATATTCTCAGCCCGCGTACACCGTTGTGGCGACTGCTGCGTATGCCCATCGTGCTGGCAAGCATCGCTGGCCTGGGCTTCAATCTGGGCGGAGTGCCATTGCCGGGATGGCTGCTCGAGGCACTGCATATGCTGGGAGGCGTCTGCATCCCCCTGATGCTGTTCGCGCTGGGGGTGCGCATGCTGGATATCGACTTCGGCGACTGGAAGACCGGGCTGCTCGGCGCCTTGCTCTGCCCGCTCTCTGGGCTGATCCTGGCTGTGCCCATGATCCTGTGGCTGGAGCTGACCGGTCTGCAAGCGGCGTCGCTGTGGGTATTTGCCGCCTTGCCACCGGCTGTGCTCAACTATCTGGTGGCCGAGCAGTACAAGCAGGAGCCCCACAAGGTGGCTTCGCTGGTGTTGATCGGTAACCTGGGGAGCCTGGTGGTGATGCCCATCGTCCTGGCTCTGGTGTTCATGCATGTCTATCCTGGCGCCAGTTGAAGGCATCCCCGGGGAACCCTACGAGTCGGAGGCTGTCTGCTAAAGCTGAGAGGGTTTATGCTGTGAGACAGGCTGCCGTAGTTCACGGCGTCAAGCCCATAGGTTAGGAGTAAGAAAATGCAAATCAGGACCCTGCTGGCTGGCTCGGCCATGCTGGCCTTACTGGCCGGTTGTGCAGCCGGCCCGATGGATGATCGTGCCGACCCGGCGATGGATGACGCCGAAGTGGCCTACCAAGGCACACTGCCCTGCCGCAACTGCGCAGGGATCGATCTGGATGTGCGGCTCATGGGAGATGAGCAGGCCTCCCTGGAGGAGCGCACCTTTACACTGCGTGCCAGCTATCGCGAACACCCGCAGGAGCCACCGGATGAGAATTACGCTGGCAACTGGGAGGTGCTCAGCGGTACCGCGGTCGATCCTGATGCCACTGTCTACGAGCTGACTCCCGATGGGGAAGGGCAGATCTACTACTTCCTGCGCATCGACGAGACAACGCTGGAGCTGATCGACCCCCAGCGGCGCCGGTTCCAGAACAACGAAGCCTTGCAGTTACAGCGTCTGTAATCTCTCCTGGCTTGATTGAACCGAAGGCGGCCTTGCGGGCCGCCTTCGTGCGTTCGGGCACAGCCTGGTGGGCGCCTGTTAGAATGGTGCCTCAACTGGAAGAGGGGCCGGCATGGCCAAAGCGAAAAGCGCCTTTGTTTGCACCGAATGCGGTGCGGAGTACAGCAAGTGGCAGGGCCAGTGCTCGAGCTGCCAGGAGTGGAATACGCTGACTGAGGTGAGGCTGTCTGCCGCCCGCCCCGGTGCGGCTACGTCGGGTGCCACCGGTCGCAGCGGCTATGCGGGAAACCTTTCTCGGGAAGTGGTGGATCTGGGCAATGTCGACCTTTCCGAGGTGCCGAGGCTCTCCTCCACCTTCGAGGAGTTCGACCGCGTGCTGGGTGGCGGCCTGGTGCCCGGCTCGGCGGTGCTGCTGGGTGGGCATCCGGGCGCCGGCAAGTCGACCCTGCTGCTGCAGACCGCCTGCAAGCTGGCTCAGTCCCGCCAGGTGCTCTATGTCACCGGCGAGGAGTCGCTTTCCCAGGTGGCGATGCGGGCCCACCGGCTTCAGCTGCCCACCCGTGGTCTCAAGATGCTGGCAGAGACCAGCGTCGAAACCGTGCTGGCCGTCGCTGAGCGCGAGCGCCCGGAGATACTGGTCATCGATTCGATCCAGACCATGCATCTGGAGGATATCGCCTCGGCTCCGGGTGGGGTGGCGCAGGTGCGAGAGTCGGCCGCCGCCCTGACTCGCTTCGCCAAGCAGAGCAATACCGTGCTGCTACTGGTGGGCCATGTGACCAAGGATGGATCGCTGGCAGGCCCCAAGGTGCTCGAGCACATGATCGATGCATCGCTGCTGCTCGAGGGTGGTGCCGATTCGCGTTTTCGCACCCTGCGTGGACAGAAGAATCGCTTCGGGGCGGTCAACGAGCTCGGCGTGTTCGCCATGCTCGAGCACGGGCTCAAGGAAGTGAAGAACCCGAGTGCCATCTTTCTTTCACGCAGCGAGACGCTGGCCTCGGGCAGCCTGGTCATGGTGGTGTGGGAAGGGACACGACCACTGTTGGTGGAGGTGCAGGCGCTCCTCGACGAGTCGGCCCTGGGCAATCCGCGCCGGGTTGCCGTGGGCCTCGACCAGAATCGCCTGGCCATGCTGCTGGCGGTACTGCATCGCCATGGTGGCCTGTTCACCGGCGACCAGGACGTCTTCCTCAACGTGGTGGGTGGGGTTAAGGTGCTGGAGACCAGCGCGGATCTGGCGGTGCTGCTGGCGGTAGTCTCCAGCCTGCAGAATCGCCCATTGCCGCGGGAGCTGGTGGTATTCGGGGAGGTGGGGCTATCCGGCGAGATTCGCCCGGTGCCCAGCGGGCAGGAGCGCATCGTCGAGGCGGCAAAGCACGGCTTCACCCGGGCCATCGTGCCCAGGGGCAACGCGCCAAAGCGCGCCCCGGCAGGCATGGAGGTGGTTGCCGTGGACAAGCTGACCGATGCCCTGGAGGCCCTGTAAGGCAACGGGGCCTCACTGATATAGAATGGTTGTCATGAACTGCCAAGGAGAACGAGATGAGTGCAATCCGCCTGACCCAGTACAGCCATGGCGCTGGATGCGGCTGCAAGATCGCCCCTGACGTACTTGACAGCATCCTGGCCAAGGCTGGCCCGGGTGCCGGCCACAAGGGCCTGCTCGTCGGTAATCAGGGGCGTGAGGATGCTGCCGTCTACGACCTGGGTGATGGCCGCGGCATGATTGCCACCACCGACTTCTTCATGCCCATCGTCGACGACCCCTTCGACTTCGGGCGTATCGCCGCCACCAATGCCACCAGCGATGTCTATGCCATGGGCGGCACGCCGGTACTGGCCCTGGGGATTCTCGGCTGGCCGCTGGACAAGCTGGGGCCGGAGATCGCCGGTGACGTGGTGGCCGGTGCCCAGTCGGTATGCCGCGAGCTCGGCCTTGCCCTGGCTGGTGGCCACTCCATCGACGCCCCCGAGCCGATCTTTGGCCTGGCGGTCAATGGGCTGGTGGACCTCGAGCACCTGAAGCTCAACAAGGGCGCGCAGGTCGGCGACCTGCTGTTCCTGACCAAGCCGCTGGGGGTGGGGTTTCTGACCACGGCAGAGAAGCAGGGGCTGCTTGAGTCCGGGCACCAGACGCTGGCCCGGGAGACCATGCTGAAAGCCAATCAGATCGGCATCGACCTCGCCAAGGTGAAGGGCGTGCACGCCATGACCGACGTGACCGGCTTCGGCCTGGCCGGTCACCTTTCCGAAGTGTGCACCGCCAGCGGTGTGGCGGCGCGGATCGACTTCCGGCGCCTGCCGCGGCTGGCCGAGGCCGAGGCGTATCGTCGGCGTGGCGCCGTGCCGGGCGGTACCCATCGCAACCGTGAGGCCCTGGGAACCGCGCTCAAGGAGATGGATGAGCCCCACTGGCAGTGGCTCTGTGATCCCCAGACCTCAGGCGGCCTGCTGATCTCGGTCCACCCCTCCTGGGAGGATGACGTGGAGCGTATCGGTCGTGCCCATGGCATCGAGCTGGTGCCGTTTGGCGAGATCATCCCGGCCGGAGGTGCGGCGCTGATAGAGGTGCGCGGATGAGCTTGCCGCTGGTTGAACCCGATCTCAGCCTGCTGCGCGAGGGACGCGTGCTGATCGATGTGCGTGCGCCGGTCGAGTTCGCCCAGGGCGGTCTGCCCGGTGCGGTCAACCTGCCGTTGATGGATGACGAGGAGCGCCATCTGGTCGGGATCGAATACAAGGAGCGCGGCCAGCAGGCGGCCATCGAGCTCGGCCAGCGGCTGGTCAGCGGCGGCATCAAGGCGGCTCGGGTGACGGCCTGGCACTCACTGCTGCAAGCGCAGCCCGAGGCCATCGTCTACTGTTTTCGCGGTGGGCTGCGTTCGCAGATCGCCCAGCAGTGGCTGGCCGACGTGGGGTTCGAGCGGCCCCGTATCCGCGGTGGCTGGAAGGCCATGCGGCAGGGGCTGTGTGCACGCATCGACGCCGCCGCCGAGCAGCCGCTGCTGGTGATCGGTGGGCTCACCGGCTGTGCCAAGACGGCGCTGATCCAGCGGCTGCCCAACGGTCTGGACCTGGAGGGCTGCGCCCGACACAAGGGCTCCGCCTTTGGCCGTCACCCGCTGCCGGCACCCTCTCAGATCGATTTCGAACACGCCATGGGGCTGCGCCTGCTCTCGCTTGACGGCCCGCTGGTGGTGGAGGACGAGTCACGCCAGATCGGCGCGGCCAGCGTGCCGCTGGCCTTCTGGCGAGCCATGGAGCAGGCACCGCGTATCCGCGTGGAGATGCCGCTGGACTGGCGTATCGGCCAGATCCAGAAGGACTACATCGATGACCTCTGGGCTATCTACCGCCACCAGTTCGGAGAATGGCTGGGCTGGACGCTGATGCGCAAGCAGCTCGCCACCGCCCTGTCGCGGCTGAGAAAACGGCTGGGCAGTGCTCGCCTGTCACGTATCGCCAGGCTTCAGGCCCTGGCCTTTCGCGAGCACGAGCGCGGTAACACCCAGGCCCATGAGGCGTGGCTGGCGCCGCTGCTGACGGAATACTACGACCCCATGTACCGCTATCAGCTCGAACGGCGCGATCCCCAGCGGTTCCTGCACGTGGGCGACTGGGATAGCTGCCTGGCGGCTGCGCGCTCCTGGTCGGCCGAAGCGCCGCGACATGACCCGGAGCGGCTGCAGCCAGCCTGACCCCCGCTCAGGCAGGTGTGCTCCGCAACCATTGACTGAGCAGGCGATCGAGCAGTGGCGCCAGCCGGTCGAAACGGGACGTATCGGCCAGGATCGCCTCGCGAGCCTGCACGTGAGGGCTCGCGTCGCTGCCTTTCGGCCGCTCCTCGCAGTCCAGCAGCTCGGCCACGCCGGCGCGGGTCACCTCGATATGGCACAGCAGGCCAAGGGCTCTACCCGCATCCCAGGCGAAGCCCTGAACGGGGCTGACCGGGCTGCCGCCCAGTGGCAGGGCGTCGTCGGGCAGGGCGAAGACATCGCCATGCCACATGAAGGCGGTGAACTGTTCCGGCAGGTCGAAAGGGCTCTCTGGCGCCAGCGTCACCTCGTGCCAGCCAACTTCGGCAAAGGTGCCCCGACCCACCGTGGCGCCCAGCTCCGCAGCGATCAGCCTGGCCCCCATGCCAATGCCCAGCAGGGGCTTGTTGCCATCCAGTGCCCGGCCGATCAGCTTTCGCTCGCGCTTGAGCCAGGGATGGGTCGCGACGTCATCGATGTTCATGGCGCCATCGAGCGCGATCAGGGCATCGCAGTCGGCCAGGTCGGGGGGCGCCTCGCCGGCGTACAGATGAAACACCGTATGGCTGTGACCCATGCTGTCCAGCCAGTCGGCGATGCGGGCGGGGCCGTGGTGCGGGCTGTGTTGAAGCAGGTGTAGATGCATGGGAACCTCGCCATCGATGAAATACGAAACATGACAGGGGGCGCAAGAGTACATGAAGCCGGCGCTGCGGGAACAGATACTGACGATCATCGCCGAGATACCGGCAGGCCGTGTTACCACCTATGGCCGCATCGCGGCGATGACCGACGGTGGCACGCCACGGCTGGTGGCCAGGGCGCTGCGGGATCTTCCTGAAGGACACGACCTGCCCTGGTTTCGCGTGATCACGGCGTCGCGTCGTCTGGCTGACCACCCTGGTGCCGTCGAACAGCGCGCACGGCTGGTTTCCGAAGGCGTGCTGTTCGATGGCGGTGGGCGGGTTGCCAGCGAGATCCTGTGGCCATGATCCCCCTGGCGCTCCTTGCGCTCACCCTCAGACCCTCATTTTCCGGAGAGAATCCATGAGTCAGCCAACCGGTGGCTTTCATCAGCGCCTTCAGGCCCTTTCGCCGCGTCAGCAGCAAGCCTTTATGGCGGCGCTGTGCGAGCGGCTGCTACCCAACTACGGGCTCTATGCCCAGACGACCGGTGAAGGCAACCCTGCCGGCCTGAGGGCGATTCTTGACCTGGTATGGGAACAGCTGGCGGTCAAGGAGGCGCGCATCGACTTCGACCGCCAGGCCGAGAAGCTGGCCGAACTGGAGCCGACGGCGACAGACGATAGCTTCGGCGTCCGCCGGGCGGTGGAGGCGGTGGTGGCACTGTCGGCGTTGCTGGATACCCTGCGCGGCGAGGCCCCCGATGCGGTGCTGGAGGTCAGTCGTGTCTCCAAGGGCGGTGTGCGTGCCTTCATCGAACTGACCGAAGGAGAGGAAGACGCCCAGCGCCTGGCGGTCCGCATTCGGGAGCACCCGCTGATGGCGGACGAGATCGACTTTCAGGATGCGGTACTGGAGGCGGCCGAGGAAAGTCTCGACCGAGAGGCTCTCAAGGCGCTGCGTCGGCTAGGGTGTAACGAAGGTGTGAGCAATCTAGGGCTCGAAGCGGGCTAGGCTCAGCCCGTTTTCGCTAAAAGCGGATACCGCCGAGGATCATGGCACCGGCGGTGCCAAAGACGATCAGGTCGGCTTCGAAGCGGCCCCACTGCATCCCCAGGCTAGGCAGGGCGGCGGGCGCCGTTCCATAGCGATTGAAGGGGATGTTGTCCTGATACTCGCCGCGGTAACCTTGCAGGATCCCGGCGGTAAGCTTGGCGCGCACAGTTACGTTGTCGCTGGGCTCCCAAAAGGGAAATTCGCGGCCGGCATAAAGATAGATGGCTTCCTGATCGAAGGAATTAAGGAAGCGGGCGCCCCCGACCAGCCAGCGCTGGGGGTTGTGCAGCTCCAGGCTGATCAGCTCCTGATGGTTGTTGTGGTCGGGTTGGGGATTGAAGTGGCGGGTATAGAGGCTGGTCTGCAGCAGCACATGGCTGACCTCCCGCTGTGGCGGCCAGTTCGGCTGCTGTTCTGACATGACTGCCTTTGAGGGAAGCAGGAGGGCCAGTGCCAGGCAAGCGCCGACCAGCCGGCGAGTCTTCGTCCATGCCGGTATCACAATCACTCTCCAGGAGCTTTCGGTTAAAGCCGCATCTCGATTCCGCGCTCGGCCATGTAGCGCTTGGCCTCGGGAATGGTGTATTCGCCAAAGTGGAAGATGCTGGCCGCCAGTACCGCATCGGCACCACCCTCCAACACCCCTTCCACCAGGTGGTCCAGTGTGCCGACACCGCCTGAGGCGATGACCGGCACGGTCACCGCCTCGCTGATGGCATGCGTCACGCCCAGGTCGAAGCCCGACTTGGTGCCGTCACGATCCATGCTGGTCAGCAACAGCTCACCGGCACCGTACGCTACCATCTTCTTCGCCCACTCCACGGCATCGAGCCCGGTAGGGCGGCGGCCACCGTGGGTGAAAATTTCCCAGCGGGGCGGCTCGCCTTCACCGGAGACCCGCTTGGCATCGATGGCCACCACGATACACTGGCTGCCGAAGCGGTCGGCGGCCTCGCGCACGAATTCCGGGTTGTTCACCGCAGCGGTGTTGATCGACACCTTGTCGGCGCCGGCATTGAGCATGGTGCGAATGTCGTCGCAGGTGCGGATGCCGCCGCCCACGGTCAGCGGGATGAACACCTCGCCGGCGATGCGTTCGACCATTTCGACGGTGGTGTCGCGGTCCTCGTGGCTCGCCGTGATGTCGAGAAAGGTGATCTCGTCGGCGCCCTGGAGGTTATAGCGCTGGGCGATCTCCACCGGGTCGCCGGCATCGCGGATGCCGATGAAGTTCACACCCTTGACCACGCGGCCGGCATCGACGTCGAGACAGGGGATGATACGCTTGGAAAGACCCATCTGTTCAGCTCCCGGCTCGGTCGAGCCCTGCAGTCAGTTCATCGCATAGCCGCTGGCCCGTGGCGACGTCCAGCGAGCCTTCGTAGATGGCGCGACCGGTGATGGCGCCCAGTATGCCCGGTTCGCCGGCTGCTACCAGTGCGCGCAGATCGTCGAGATTCGTGACGCCGCCGGAAGCGATAACCGGAAGGCCCCCCTCACGGGCCAGCTGGGCGGTGGCCTCGACATTGACGCCATTCATCATCCCGTCGCGGGCGATGTCGGTGTAGACGATGCTGGAGACCCCGTCGTCGGCGAAGCGCTTGGCCAGGTCGGTGGCCTTGACGCTGGAGACTTCGGCCCAGCCGTCGGTGGCGACGTAGCCGTCACGGGCATCGAGGCCGACGATGACATGGCCGGGGAAGGCGCGACACATCTCGCCGACGAAGGCGGGCTCCTTGACTGCCTTGGTACCGATGATCACGTAGGAGACCCCGGCGGAGAGGTAGTGCTCGATGGTATCGGCGGAGCGGATGCCACCGCCGATCTGGATCGGCAGCTCCGGCCAGCGTTTTGCAATGGCTGTCACGGCCTCGCCGTTGATCGGCCTGCCCTCGAAGGCACCATTCAGGTCGACCAGATGCAGGCGGCGTGCGCCGGCCTCGACCCAGCGCGCAGCCATGGCCACGGGGTCGTCGCCGTAGGTGGTGGCGTCATCCATGCGGCCTTGCTTCAGTCGCACGCACTTGCCGTCCTTGAGATCGATGGCGGGTATTACCAGCATGTCATTGTCCTCGGTGGGCATGGTCCCGGGCGCCTGTGCAGGCGCGGCGTCGGGGGCCTAGAAAAGACCGGCTCGGGCTTCAGGGGGCCCAATTGATGAAGTTTTCCAGTAGCTTGAGCCCTGCCCGGGAGCTCTTCTCCGGGTGAAACTGGACGGCAAAAGTAGCATCTCGGCCGATGGCCACATGGGCATTGATATGGCCATATTCGGTGGTGCCGAACACCGTGGCATCGTCGCTGGCCTCGGCATAATAGCTATGCACGAAATAGAAGTGCTCGTCCTGGTCGATGCCGTTCCAGAGCGGGTGATCATGATGCTGATGTACCAGGTTCCAGCCCATGTGAGGCACCTTGAGACGCTGCTCGTTGGCATCACGCATATCCGTGGGGAAGTGCCTCACCTCGCCGGAGAGAAAACCCAGGCAGGCGATCCCGCCGTTCTCCTCGCTGTAATCGAGCAGCATCTGCTGTCCGACACAGATGCCCAGCAGCGGCTTGCTCTGGTTGGCCAACAGCTCCAGCACCAGGCCGCGCAGCTCGGTCTTTTCCAGTTCGCTCATGCAGTCGCGAATGGCACCCTGGCCCGGCAGCACCAGACGAGTAGCGCCATGAATGCAGCGAGGGTCGCGGGTGATGATCACATGCTCGTGGGTGACATGCTCAAGGGCTTTGGCAACCGAATGCAGATTGCCCATCCCGTAGTCGATGACGGCAATGGTCATGAAGGCTCCTCAGTTTTCGGTCGTCGGCACTACAGGCAGCCCTTGGTGGACGGCATCTGGCCGGCCATGCGCGGGTCCGGCTCAACGGCCATGCGCAATGCACGGCCGAAGGCCTTGAAGATGGTTTCCGCCTGATGGTGGGCATTGAAGCCCTTCAGGTTGTCGATATGCAGCGTGACCCGGGCATGATTGACGAACCCCTGGAAGAACTCCCAGAACAGCTGGGTATCCAGCCGTCCAATGGTGGCGCGGGTGAATTCCACGTCCATGAACAACCCGGGGCGACCGGAGAAGTCTATCACGACACGGGAGAGCGCCTCGTCCAGCGGTACATAGGCATGGCCATAGCGCCGGATGCCGCGCTTGTCGCCGACCGCCTCTGCAAATGCCTGGCCTAGCGTGATGCCGAGATCCTCTACGGTATGATGGTCATCGATATGTAGATCGCCTACGGCCTTGATGTCCAGGTCGAGCACGCCGTGGCGCGCTACCTGGTCGAGCATGTGGTCGAGGAAGGGGACGCCGGTCTCGCAGGCCAGCCGGCCTTCGCCATCGAGATTGACGGTTACCGTGATCTGGGTTTCCTGGGTGTCACGGGTTACCGTGGCGATACGCTCGGACATGTCGGACTCTCTCCCGCGCTTTGGCGCGTCGGCATGGGTGGCCCCGGAAACCCCTGACTGAACGGCTACCGGGCAGGCAAGGACGGTGCTTGCCATCATGGGGCCGTTCATTATAGAGAATCGAGCCCCCCATCCGCTACAATGCGCCCATCATAGCGGCGGCCCAGCGCCGCGGCCCAGGGAGACCACCATGCCGGTTACGCTTCATATCGTCGATCACGCCGCCTGGGCGTTGGATGCGCAGGCCCGGCAAGACCTGCAGCGCATTTACGCCGACGCGCCGGCTGCGCGCCTCTCCGCACCGGTGGATGACTTCATCCAGCATCACCTCGAGGCTGGCCATTTCTTCGGCTGCGCACGCTTCAATGATCGACTGCTGGGTGCCGTTGCCGTGAGTGCCGATGCCGAAGCCTGGTGGCTCTCGGAGCTCTGCGTGCGCAAGACCACCCGAAGGCGCGGTGTCGGTTCCCGCCTGCTGGCGCTGGTCAGCAGCGCCGCAGCGGACCGGGGGCTTGACCTGCGTGCGCCAGCCTCCCAGCTGCCGATGGCCGATCAACTGCTGCTTTCCCGGCTTGGTTATCGCCTGCATGCAGCCGGAAACTACTTTGAACTGGCTCCACCGCTGCAAGGAGGCGGTAAACCATGAAGCGACTCTTGCAAACCCTGCTGGCGGCCATTGGCGTATTGGGCGTGGCGGTGGTGGCCGCCGTCGTCTACGTCACTACCTTCCTCGACCCGGAGGACTTCAAGCCACGGCTGATCGAGGTGGTGCGCGAGCACAGCGGCATGGAGCTGACGCTGAACGGGCCACTGACCTGGTCCTTCTACCCGCGGCTGGGGGTCAGCGTGGAGCGTGTGGAAAGCCACTTGCCAGAGCAGACGCCGGATGCGCCTCCCTTCCTGGCCTTCGACAAGGCCGAGGTGAGCCTGGCCTTTGCCCCCCTGCTGCGTGGAGAAATCGCCATCGAAGGCCTATCCCTGGATGGCATGCAGCTTCGGCTGGTGCGCGACGAGCAAGGGCAGGGCAACTGGGAGCCGTTGCTCCAGCGCCTGGATGAGCGGCGTGAAGGGGCCGAGTCGGCGCTGGCCCCCGCCAGTGCCGGGCCTAGCCTGGAAAGCAGCAATCTTGCCGTGGCGCTCAATATCGCCAATGTCCAGGTTCGCAACGGTGCCGTACGCTACCGCGACCTGGCCAGCGAGAGTGAGTGGTTGCTCGATGAGGTCGCCCTTTCCGGCACCAACGTCAACCCGGAGCGCGCTTTTCCCCTCAAGACCTCCTTCAGCCTGACTTCGTACGGCACGCTGGATTGGCGCGAACTCGAGCGAACACCGCGGCTGGCCAGCACGATTTCCCTCGAGGGCCGGACAAGCCTGGCTCTCGCCGAGCGGCGCTATGTCATGGAGGGCTTGAGGCTGAGCACGGCGACGCGTTTCGGGGGTGTAGAAGGCCGCCAGCAGGCGGACCTGACCGGACAGCAACTGGTATTGGACCTGTCACGCCAGCGCATGCAGCTGCATGAGGGGCGTCTGGAAGGCAGCGTACAGCATCCCCGGCTGGGGGAGTCGGCCGTCCCATTGGTGCTGGCCTTCGCCATGGAGGCGGATCTGGCGGAGAGTACGGCGCAATTGCGTGACCTGTTGCTTACCGGCCCCGATGACCTGCGGCTTAGCGGTAACCTCAACCTGGCCGGGCTCGACGAGGCACCTTCCTACAGCGGGCAGGTCAGTCTGGCACCCCTGTCGCTTCGCCCCTGGCTGACGCGCATTGATCAGTTGCCCGACATGGCCGGCTCCCGTGCGCTCTCGGACGTGGCACTGACCAGTCCCATACGGGGTGACCTGACCCAGGCCGAGCTTTCTGGTCTGACACTAGTCCTTGATGACAGCACCTTTACCGGTCGGCTGGGCATGGGCTTCGATGGGCGTGCGCTCAAACTGGCGCTGCAGGGTGATACCCTGAACCTGGACAATTACCTGCCGCCACCGAATGCTGCGGAACAGAGCGCGTCCCTGCGCGGTTTCTTCGGTATCCGCCAGGCCCATGCCGATGAAGCCTCGCCGCTGATTCCCGTGGAGTGGCTCGCTGATCTGACCCTGGATGCTGCCCTCGAGCTCGAGCGCCTGAAGCTGGGTGGGCTCGACTTCACCGACGTTGACCTGACGCTGTCAGGCAGCGACGGTCGCCATCGCCTGGAGCGGATCAGCGCCAAGCTATATGGTGGCGAGCTGACGGCGAGTGGCGAGCTTGACCTGGCGCGTGACCCGATACGCTGGCAGTTGTCTCCCGAGCTCTCCCGGGTGCGCCTGGAGCCGATGATCCAGGCGCTTGCCGGGGACGACTCGCCGGCGCCGTTGCGTGGGCGCCTCTCCCTGGAGGGTGGACTGGAAGCGCGTTACAACACCTTGCCCGCACTCAAGCGTAGCCTGAACGGGCGCCTGAGCGGCCACATCGACGAGGGGGCGGTACTCGACGTCAATATCTCCGAGGAGCTGTGTACCCTGGCTGCCATGGTCGAGGGCAAGGAGCTGAACCGTGACTGGAGCGATGACACTCGCTTCGAGCGGGCCGAGGCCAGCTTGCGCATCAGTGATGGCGTTGCTCGCAGCGAGAGCATTCTGGTCACCATCCCCGGGATCAACCTGGATGGTGAGGGGGAACTGGATCTGGCAACCGAACGCTTCGACCTGCGAGCTGCGGCACGTTTCGTCGATGCTGCCGAGGCAGCCTGCTCGGTGAATCCGCGTCTGGAGCGGGTCCCCCTGCCGGTTCGCTGCACGGGCGAACTTGGCGGCGATAGTGGCGAATGGTGTCGTTTCGATCGCAACGCCTTTCAAGCCACCCTGGTCGAGCTGCTGCGTGATGAAGTCTCTCGCCGTGCCGGCGGTGAGATTGAGCGCCGGTTGGAGCGGCCGCTGGAACGTCTCGAAGAGCGCCTGGGTGAAGATGGCAAGGAACTTCGAGAAGCCCTGCGTGGTCTATTCAATTGAGCATCAAGCAAGTCAGTTTCTGCGCCGACTTCCCCCAGTCGGCGCTTTTTTTCGTGTCGTTTTATCGTATTGTTTTTGTTCGGGGTGAGCTTTGCCGATAACAGAAATGCCGACGCCGGTTCTTTCCCCGGAAGCATTCCAGCGCCGCCTGCTGGCCTGGTTCGACCGTCATGGCCGGCATGATCTGCCCTGGCAGGAGGAGCGCTCGCCCTATCGGGTCTGGGTATCGGAGATCATGCTGCAGCAGACCCAGGTTGCCACGGTGATTCCGTATTTCGAGCGTTTCATGACACGTTTTCCTGATGTTGCCACTCTGGCCGAGGCTGATCAGGATGATGTGCTGCATCTCTGGACCGGACTGGGCTATTACGCCCGTGGGCGCAACCTGCACAAGGCGGCCCGGGAGATCGTCGAGCGTCATGCCGGCGAGCTGCCGCTGGACCTGGAGGCGCTATCCGCGCTCCCGGGCATCGGTCGCTCCACTGCGGGTGCGATCATCGCCCAGAGCAGCGGCCGGCGGGCAGTCATTCTCGACGGCAACGTCAAGCGCAGCCTGGCCCGGCTGCATGCCGTTGAGGGTTGGCCGGGAAGAACGGCCGTTTCCCGCAGCCTCTGGGCCCTGGCCGAGCATTACACCCCAGAGGAACGCCTGGTCGACTATACCCAGGCGATGATGGATTTCGGGGCAACCCTTTGTCGGCGTGGACAGCCCGACTGCATGGCCTGCCCCTTCGCCGATGTCTGCGTGGCCCACCGTCGGGGCGAGGAGCGACGCTTTCCCGAATCCAAGCCCAGGAAGGCGCTGCCTACACGCACCACCAGGATGCTGCTGCTGCAGGATCCAGAGGGGCGGGTCCTGCTCGAGCAGCGCCCCTCCAGCGGCCTGTGGGGCGGGCTCTGGGGGCTGCCCCAGTTCGACGACATCGCGTCGCTTGAGGCCTGGCTGGACAGCCACGCCCCGGATGCCGAGCTCGGCCGCGCCTGGTCACCCTTCATCCATGTATTCAGCCACTTTCGCCTGGAGATCACGCCGCAGCTGGCCCATTGCCGTGGCGCTTCCGCCGTGGACGAGTCGCGTTGCTGGTACGATCCGGGAAATCCTGCCAGCATCGGACTGGCCGCGCCGGTCAAGTCACTGCTGATGGCGCTGTCGCCATTCTCACTCGAGCCCCCGGCGAGCTGAGCCTCGCCACGACCCAAGCACCGAAGATTCAGGGTTCAAGCCACAACAGGGAGAGCCACCATGAGCCGTACCGTATTCTGCCGCAAGTATCAGCAGGAGCTGGAAGCATTGCCCTTTCCGCCGCTGCCGGGCAAGAAGGGGCAGGACATCCAGCAAAATGTCTCTAAAAAGGCCTGGGAGGAGTGGCAGGCGCTGCAGACCCGCCTGATCAACGAAAAGCACCTGAACATGCTCGATCCGGAGTCACGAAAGTATCTGAACGACCAGATGGAGCGCTTCCTCGACAACCGCGAGACCGACCAGGCCGAGGGCTACGTGCCTCGGGACCAGTGAGCGGGAGGGCATCGATGCCATTTCGCCATCTTCATGAAACGGAAGGGCTTGACGCCTAAGGCCGTATCTTGTTTAATACGCACCGTTGGCAGCGGCCAGATAGCTCAGTTGGTAGAGCAGGGGATTGAAAATCCCCGTGTCGGCGGTTCGATTCCGTCTCTGGCCACCAAACTGCTGGGGTATAGCCAAGTGGTAAGGCACCGGTTTTTGGTATCGGCATTCCCAGGTTCGAATCCTGGTACCCCAGCCACGCCAACGCTTTTCCGATTCTGCAGTTCGCCTGGATCGGCCCCGAGCCGGCATAGCTCAGTTGGTAGAGCAACTGACTTGTAATCAGTAGGTCCCGGGTTCGACTCCTGGTGCCGGCACCATCCGAAGCGGGTGGAAATTTGGGAAATCAGCGAATTGCAGCTATTTTAAACCGTCCATCGAGGCGGTTTTTTCGTGTCTGCGCAGCGGGAAACACACTTGCTACCCGGGCCTTGAAACCCCATCTGATGATCACCACATTCTTCCATGCAAGGTCCCCCTGGGGCCTCCCGCCACGGCGACAGTGCCGTTGGGGCGAGTTCAATCTGAAAACTGGTCACGGATACACAGGAGGTGATTGGGATGCCAGTGCAGACATCGTCCACCCGCAAGTTGAAACAGGCAACCGACTACACCGTTGCCGGTGCGTCAGCCGCTCTCGGCCAGGCAGCAGGTTATGCCAACCGGATACAGGATCCTTACCCCACTCGCCTGAGCGAGCCGCTCGATGTGCCCTGGCTCGACCGCCAGGAGGCAGTGGTCAAGGGGCGTGCCGAGGATGGCCCACTGAGCCAGGCGCAGCTCGATGAGTTCGACCGCAAGGGGTTCCTCTTCGAGCCCAATTTCATCCGGGGAGAGGAGCTCGAGGTGCTGTATGAGGAGCTGAACGAGCTGCTGGGGCGCGACGACTTCCGTGGTCGCGATTTCAGCATCACCGAGCCCGACAGCCGCGAGATCCGTTCGCTGTTTGCCGTCCACTTCCTCTCCGAGCACTTCCGGAAGCTGGCCCACGATGAGCGGCTGATGGGCCGGGCCCGGCAGATTCTTGGCGGCGACGCCTATGTTCATCAGTCGCGTATCAACTACAAGCCTGGCTTCGAGGGCAAGGGCTTCAGTTGGCACTCCGACTTCGAGACCTGGCACGCCGAGGACGGCATGCCTTCCATGCATGCGGTGAGCGCCTCCATCGTGCTGACCGACAACCATGCTTTCAATGGACCGCTGATGCTGATTCCCGGCTCACACAAGATCTATGTGCCATGCCTTGGCGAGACGCCCGATGATCACCACAAGCAGTCACTGAAGCGCCAGGAGTTCGGCGTGCCGAGGCGCGATGCGCTCAGGCAACTGGTCGAGCGAAACGGCATCGAGGCACCGACTGGCGCCGCCGGTGGCCTGCTGCTGTTCGACTGCAATACACTGCATGGATCGAATGCCAACATGTCGCCGGATCCGCGCAGCAATATCTTCTTCGTCTACAATCGACGTGATAATGCGTGTGTCGAACCCTTCGCTGCCCGGCGCAGACGGCCAAGCTTCCTGGCCCATGCTCCGGACGAAGCGTGGTCGCCGGAGCAGTGATGCCCTCCTCGAGCCTGGGGGATTGTGGAACAGGGCGCTTGGTGGGGTAGACTGTCTAGCTTGTTATTGAAGAGCGGCACGCATTTGAGAAGGAGAAGACCCGCCATGCGCTTTGTCCCACGTTTTACCGATGGTCAGGAGTTTCCCCATCCGCTCGGAAAGGTCGTGTGTATTGGTCGCAACTATGCCGACCACGCCAGGGAGCTGGATAACCCGGTACCCAGCGAGCCGCTGCTGTTCATAAAGCCAGCCCCCAGTGTGGTCAACCTGGACGAGCCGCTCGATCCTCCTTTTTCCCGCGGGGATGTACATTACGAGATCGAGCTGGCGCTGCTTATCGGCGAGGAGCTATCCCATGCCACGTCGGACGAGGCAGAGCGCGCCATCGTCGGTATCGGCCTTGGCCTGGACTTGACGCTGCGCGACGTACAAACGCGCCTCAAGGAGAAGGGTCACCCCTGGGAAGTGGCCAAGTGCTTCGACGGTGCCTGCCCGCTCAGCGACTTCCTGCCGCTCAGCCGCGTGCCGAACTGGAATGCGCTCTCCTTCGAGCTGGAGATCGATGGTGAGCTGCGACAGCATGGCGAAGGTTCGGACATGCTGTTCCCGGTCCCGACACTGGTAGCGGAGATGAGCCGACATTTCACCCTGCAGCCGGGTGATGTGATCCTCACCGGTACGCCCGAAGGAGTGGGTGAGTTACCCCGTGGCGCCAGGCTTCGCATGACTCTGACCGGGGGCCTGGAAGCGACGGTCAAGGTAGCGGAGTGAACCAGGCAGCCTGAGGCGAGACCATAGCCTCACGACAAGACGCCCCCGCGCTGGTATGACGCGGGGGCGTCTTGTCGTCTATCGCTTGAGTGTGTCGGCCTCACTTACTCGAGGTAGGTATACCCTTGCAGCCCGGCGGAGAGATCGTCGAGGAACTGTGCCTGCTCCTCCTGCGGCAGGCCGCTCTCGGCCAGCTGGCCGGCCAGCCGCTCACGCAGCACCTCGGCATCGAAATTGACGTAGGCGAGGACGTCGGCCACACGGTCCCCCTGCTGGGCATGGGACAACACCCAGCGCCCATCGTCGCCCAGGGCGGCGTCCACCGAGTCGGTATCGCCGAACAGGTTGTGCAGGTCGCCGAGGATCTCCTGATAGGCGCCGACCAGGAAGAAGCCCAGCAGTCGCTCCTCGCCCTCGCGCCACTCCGGTAGTGGCAGGGTGGTTTCCACGCCCTGGCCATCCACGTAGCCGTCGATGCGGCCGTCGCTATCACAGGTGATGTCCTGGATCACTCCGCGGCGGGTCGGCTCGCGGTCGAGTCCGGTCAGCGGCAACACCGGGAAGATCTGGTCGATACCCCAGACGTCGGGCACAGACTGGAACAGCGAGAAGTTGACGAACAGCTTGTCGGCGAGCTTTTCGGCCAGTTCGTCGATGATCTCCCGATGGGCCCGGTTGCGGCTGTCCAGCCGTGAGCGCAGGCGGGCGCAGGCGGCGAAATAGACCCCTTCGCCTTCGGCGCGCACGGTGATGTCGGCAAGCCCCATGATGAAGCGGGCATGCAGTTCGCTCATGGCCTGCAGCAGGTCGTGCCATGCTTCCACCAGCCCACGAGGCTCCATGTGATCAAAGAGCAGGTCGTGGACCCGCCACAGCTCCTCGAGCTGGGGGTCATCCTCGGCCCGGCGCTCGGGAGCCTGGTCGTTGACCCGCTCCTCACCGATCACGTTGGTGATTAGCACGGCGTGGTGCGCGGTGAGCGCCCGGCCGGACTCGCTGATCAGGTGGGGCTGGGGTATCTCTGCCTCGCTGCAGGCCTGGGCGAAGGCGCTGACCACGTTGCGGGCATATTCACGCATGGAGTAGTTGATCGAGCAGAAGCTGCGCGAGCGGGTGCCTTCGTAGTCGATGCCGAGCCCGCCACCCACGTCGACGGTATCGATGGGGACGCCGAGTGCCAGCAGGCTCTGGTAGAAGCGTGCGCACTCCCGCAGGCCGAACTGGATGTCGCGGATATTGGCGATCTGCGAGCCCAGGTGGAAATGCACCAGCTGCAGGCAGCCGAGGGAGTCGGTCTTGCGCAGGCTTTCCACTACGGCCAGCATCTGGCCGGCGGTGAGGCCGAATTTGGATTTCTCGCCACCGGTATCCTGCCACTTGCCCATCCCCACCGAGGCCAGGCGGGCCCGCAGGCCGATACGAGGGGTCACTTCGAGCCGTTCAGCCTCTTCCATGATCAACGGCAGCTCGGAAAACTTCTCTACCACTAGATACACCCGGTGACCGAGTTTTTCTCCCATCAGTGCCAGGCGGATGTACTCGCGGTCCTTGTAACCGTTGCAGACGATCAAGGAGGGGCCGTCGCCGGAGAGTGCCAGCACCGCCAGCAGCTCCGGCTTGCTGCCGGCCTCGAGGCCGACTCGCCCGTGACCGCGCTCGCGGGTGGCGAGAATCTCCTCGACCACCCGGCGCTGCTGATTGACCTTGATGGGATAGACCGCGGTATAGCCGCCGGTGTACTCCTCCTCGGTCATGGCCAGGTCGAAGGCATCGCAGAGCTGCTCGACCCGGTCGTGGAGGATATCGCTGAAGCGCACCAGCACCGGCAGGCGCAGGCCGGCTTCACGCAACTCGTCCACTAGCGGTGCGAGTGGCAGCGCCGGGCCGTCGGCTTCGCTGCCGAGCGGTCGTACCAGCGCGTGGCCGGCATCGTCCACATCGAAATAGCCGCTGCCCCACTGGTCGATGTTCCAGGTGCGTCGGGCGCGCTGGGCGGGGCCGGAGGCTGCTCCCATCGATAGAGTCATGCGTTGCTCGCTTCGGGCAGGGGCAGGGCGCCATGGGTAAGGCGTGCCGTGAGAATGGTATGGAACTGTGTCGGATCGTGGGGCGTCAGGTCATGGGCCGGCGGGTACACATAGACCACCAGCAGGCGGGAAAGCCAGTAGCGCAGGGCGGTCATGCGCAGCATCGTTGGCCACACTTCGCGCTCGGGGCCGGTGAGCGGTCGCCGATTCTGGTAGGCGCGCAGGATCACGTCGTGGCGCTCGGCGTCCAGCCGCCCGTCGGCGTCGGAGGCCCAGTCGTTGATGACGATGGCCAGGTCGAAGAGCAGGTCCCCGGTGCAGCCATTGTAGAAGTCGATGATGCCGCCGAGGCGATCACCCTCGAACAGGGTATTGTCACGAAAGAGGTCGCCGTGCAGCGCCCCCTGGGGTAGCGGTGGCGCATCACCGAAGACCCCCTGGTAGATCTCCACCTCGTCCTTCATCAGCGCCTGGTCCTCCGGCGACAGGTAGACCAGCACCCGGTGATGCATGGCCATCAGCCAGTTCAGGTCGCGAGGGTTGGGGCGGTGGCCGGGAAAGTGCTGCGAGACCACGTGCATGCGACCCAGGGTATCGCCGAGGACACGACACTGTTCCAGGCTGGGTGACAGGGGATGGCGGCCCGGCAACCGCGGGAAGAGCAGCGATGGCTTCCCCGACAGGCTGTGCAGGGCGACACCCTCACGATCGTGAACGGGACCCGGCACCGGCAGGCGATGCTCGTCCCGATAGTCGAGCAGCTCGACGAAGAACGGCAGCTCCTCATGTTCGCCCTGCTCGAAGAGGGTCAGAACCAGCTCACGACGATCGGTGGTGACGAAGAAGGGGGAGTTTTCGGTGCCACCGGCCACGCCCTCCAGTGTCGCCAGCGAACCGACGTCGAAATGGCTGAGGAATTCTGCGACCTGAGCGTCGCTTAGTGGTGTGAATACGGCCATGTCTCTCTCGCCCGGGTTGCCAAGCCGCCTATTGTAGCGACTTGGCACTTCGATGCACGTCCGAGGAGGATGGTTCGACATCCGGGCATCGTCAAAGCACGGATCGGGCGCTACCAGTTGATCAGCACCCACTGGGGCACGGCTATGCGGTCGCCTTCCTGGCGTTCGAAGTTGCCGTCGCCGTCATGGTCCACCAGGTAGTAACTGGGACCCTGGGCTGGACGGATCTCGATGGCGTAAAGCTGGCCGTTCACCCGGTACTCGCGAATGGTGCGATCCTCTTCCTGGCGGATGGTGATATCGGGTTCCACATCGGCGGAGGATTGCGCCAGGGCCGGGGTGGCAAGGGTCAGGCCAAGCCCAAGGGAGAGCAGTGCGACAGCCAGGATATGACGCTTTGTGTTCATCTCGACCTCCAAAGCCGGCTTGCGACAATCGCTTTCACCGCGCGGGTATAGATGCAGTGTACGACGTTGGACAACACGAACCCAATGTCGGCGGCAAAACCGTTGCGCAATGCGTATCATGGCTGACCAGGATCACGTTTTCTTGCACAGACTCAACGGATGCCGATACATGGCCGACACGGCCATCGTTCTCGTCGACGGTTCCTCCTATCTCTACCGAGCCTTCCACGCCCTGCCGCCCCTGACCACGTCCAAGGGGCAGCCCACCGGCGCCGTGAAAGGCGTGCTCAACATGCTCAAGAGACTGATCAAGGATTATCCCGACAGCCCCATGGCGGTGGTCTTCGATGCCAAGGGCAAGACCTTTCGCGATGAGCTTTTCGATCAGTACAAGGCCCATCGCCCGCCCATGCCCGATGACCTGCGCTCCCAGGTGGAACCGCTGCATGCCTGCGTTCGAGCGCTGGGACTGCCGCTGCTGTGTGTCGAGGGGGTAGAGGCCGACGATGTCATCGGCACCCTGGCACGCCATGCCACGGAGGCGGGCCGTGACGCGGTGATCTCCACCGGCGACAAGGACATGGCCCAACTGGTCAATGAGCACATTACGCTGGTCAACACCATGAAGGACGAGACCCTCGACGTGGAGGGGGTCAAGGCCAAGTTCGGCCTGCCGCCGGAGCTGATCATCGACTACCTGGCGCTGATGGGCGACAAGGTCGACAACATTCCCGGCGTGCCTGGGGTCGGCGGCAAGACGGCCCTGGGACTGCTGCAGGGCATGGGCGGCGGCCTGGATGCCATCTATGCCGACCTGGAAAAGGTCAAGACGCTCGATTTTCGGGGGGCCAAGACGCTGCCCAAGAAGCTCGAGGAGCACCGCGAGATGGCGTATCTCTCGTACCAGTTGGCCACCATCAAGACCGACTGCGAGCTGCCGGTGGGCCTCGACGACCTGGATATCGCCCATCCTGATCGCGACGCGCTAAAGCACTGGTACACCGAACTGGAGTTCAAGGCCTGGCTGTCGGAACTGCTGGAAGGCAAGGACGAAGGCGTCGACGACGTGGGCCGTGGCGCCGCGGTCGCAGGTACAGGCGCGGCGGGCAACCTCGATCCGGAGGCACCGCCGGCCAGCGTGGCGGCGTGCAAGAACCACCTGATCCTGACTCGGGAAGAGCTGGACGACTGGCTCTCGCGACTTGGAGCGGCCGAGGCGTTCTGCTTCGACCTGGAGACCAACAGCCTCAACTACATGGTCGCCGAGATCGTTGGCATCGGACTGGCGCTGGAGCCGGGGGAGGCGGCCTACATCCCCGTGGCCCACGACTACATCGATGTGCCCGACCAGCTCGATCGCGAGGAGGTGCTGGCGAGGCTCAAGCCGCTGTGGGAGGACGCCAAGCGGGGCAAGATCGGCCAGAACCTCAAGTACGACATTTCGGTGCTGGCCAACTACGATATCACCGTGCGCGGGCCGCTCACAGATACCATGCTCGAGTCCTACGTCCTCAATTCCACGGCGACCCGCCACGACATGGACTCGCTGGCGCTGAAGTATCTCGGCCAGAAGACCGTCAGCTTCGAGGAGATCGCCGGCAAGGGAGCCAAACAGCTCACCTTCAACCAGATCGACTTCGAGCAGGCCGTACCCTATGCCTGCGAGGATGCCGACGTGACGCTGCGGCTGCACTGCGAGCTGCGCCCACGGATCGAAGCCGAGGGGCGCCTGGCCGATGTGCTGGATACCATCGAACGGCCACTGATCCCGGTGTTGTCGCGCATGGAGCGCACCGGCGTGGCCCTGGATGCCGATCGGCTCCACCGCCAGAGCCAGGAGCTGGCCGAGCGCATCCGTGAGCTGGAGATTCGTGCCTTCGAGCTGGCCGGTCGCGAGTTCAACCTCGGCTCGCCCAAGCAGCTCGGGGAGATACTGTTCGAGGAGCAGAAGATTCCGGTGATCAAGAAGACGCCCAAGGGAGCGCCTTCCACCGCCGAGGCCGTGCTCGAGGAGCTGGCGCTGGACTATCCGCTGCCCAAGGTGATCATGGAGCACCGGGGGCTCTCCAAGCTCAAGTCCACCTACACGGATAAGCTGCCCCGGCTGGTCAACAAGGCAACGGGGCGACTGCATACCAGCTATCACCAGGCGGTCACCGCCACCGGGCGACTCTCGTCCAGCGACCCCAACCTGCAGAACATTCCGATACGAACCGAAGAAGGACGAAAGATCCGCCAGGCCTTCATCGCCCGGCCGGGCTACTGCATCGTCGCCGCCGACTATTCGCAGATCGAACTGCGCATCATGGCCCACCTTTCCGAGGACAAGGGACTGCTCACCGCCTTCGCCGAAGGGCGTGACATCCATACCGCCACCGCCTCCGAGGTCTTCGGCGTGCCCATCGACAAGGTCTCCGGCGACCAGCGGCGCAGCGCCAAGGCGATCAACTTCGGCCTGATCTACGGCATGAGCGCCTGGGGGCTCTCCAGGCAGCTGCATATCGAGCGCAGTCAGGCGCAGACCTATATCGATCGCTATTTCGACCGCTATCCCGGCGTGGCGCGCTACATGGATCGCATTCGTGCCCAGGCGGCGGAAGATGGCTACGTGGAGACGGTCTTCGGGCGACGGCTCTATCTGCCGGAGATCCGTGCCCAGAACCATGCCCGGCGCCAGGCCGCCGAGCGTACCGCGATCAACGCCCCCATGCAGGGCACCGCGGCGGATATCATCAAGCGCGCCATGATCGAGGTCGACACCTGGCTGCATGAGCAAGCGGGCAAGGCGGCCGACTTCGACGCCGTGATGGTGATGCAGGTCCACGACGAGTTGGTCTTCGAAGTGGTCGAGGCCGAGGTGGCCGACTTCATTGTGCAGGTGAAGGAGAAGATGCAGGCCGCCGCCGAGCTCAGCGTGCCGCTGATCGTCGAAGCGGAGAGTGGGGTGGACTGGGACGAGGCTCACTAGCGTGAGTTCGGAGCCAGTAGTCTAGCGGGCGCCACCTACGCAAGCGGCGCCGGGGACGGGTCGGAGCGGAGGTCATTCTTCAGGGATGAAGAATGTAGCGCCCAGGGAGGGGTTCACAGCGCCTCCGCGAAGGCCGGGCCCCGGGAAAGCCGCGATGTTAGGCCCTCGCCGTCCCACCCCTGAGCAACTGGCGTTTGGCCCCGCTCAGTCCCTGAGCACCGTGGCGGTGCGCTGGGGCTCGAGCCGTACCTGCTCGCCGATCTTCCACAGAGTGTGGCTGGGGGTGATGGCGCAGAATCGCTGGCCGTGGTGCTCGAGCAGGTAGTAGCAGTCGTGCCCGCGGAACTCGCGCTCGACGATGGTGGCGCCATGGTCGTCGGGTGCGGCTGACAGCGACAGGTGCTCCGGGCGCAGCGAAAGGCGTACCGGGCCCTGATGGTGGTGGTTGATCGCCACGGGGCCGAGGGCAGTCTGGGCGATCTCGCCGTCGGCCTCACCCTCGAGCAGGTTGGTATGGCCAAGGAATTCGGCGACGAAGGAGGTGGCGGGCGTCTGGTAGATGCACTCCGGACGGTCCATTTGCAGCAGCCGGCCCGAATGCATGACCCCTACCTGATCGGCGAAGGAGAGCGCCTCGGCCTGATCATGGGTAACGAGGATGACAGAAGTGCCGGCGGCCTTGAACAGGCGACGCACTTCCTTGCGGGTCGACTCCCGCAGGGCGGCATCGAGGTTGGAGAAGGGCTCGTCCAGCAGCACCAGCTCCGGTTCTGCGGCCAGCGTTCTGGCCAGGGCTACACGCTGCTGCTGGCCCCCCGAGAGCTCGTCGGGCATACGGGCGGAGAGGTCGGCCAGGCCCACCAGGTCGAGCCATTCCCGCGCCTTGGCGGGGCGTTTCGCCTTGGCGATATGGCGCATGGCGAAGGCGACGTTCTCACCCAGGCTCATGTGCGGGAAGAGCGCATAGTCCTGGAAGACGATACCGATACGGCGCTGCTGGGGCGGTAGTTGGGTCACTCGCTTGCCATGCAGCAGGATCTCCCCGCCATCCGGCGTCTCGAAGCCGGCGATCATGCGCAGTGTGGTGGTCTTGCCACAGCCGCTGGGACCCAGCAGAGCAAGGATTTCGCCATTGCCCAGCGTGAAGTTCACGTCCTCTACTGCCAGTGGGTCACCATCACGGTAGCGCTTGTTGAGCCGCTCCACCGAGAGCAGCGGGTCGATCAGCCGGACAGGGCTACCCTGTGGGTCGGCGCTTAGATTGAGGTTCGTCATCATTTGCCCTCCTTGGTGAGCAGAAGGCCCACGGACAGGCTCGAGAACACCACGATGGCGGCGGCGAAGGGCGCCGCTTCGGCCAACATGCCTTCCGAGGTACGGGTGAATACGGTGACCGCCAGCGTGGTATAGCCGGTGGGGGCCAGCATGAAGGTGATCGGCAGCTCCTTCATGCAGAGTACGAAGACCAGTACGACGCCGGCCAGGATGCCGCGCCGCAGGCGTGGGAAGATCACATGGATGAAGGTGCTCGCTGGGCCATGGCCCAGCGAGTGGGAAGCCTGCTCCATGCTGGGCCGGGTCTGTAGCAGCGAGTTGCGGATCGGCCCCAGCGCCAGCGCCAGGGATGCCATGGCCCAGGTAATGATCAGCAGTGCCAGGGTCTGGTAGAGAAACGGTGCAGTACGCAGCGAAAAGAACACCATGGCCAGGCCCAGCGCCAGTGGCGGCAGGGCATAGCCGATATAGGCCGAGCGCTCGATCAGCGTCGAGAAGGGAGAGCGGTAGCGTACCGTAAGGAAGGCCAGGGGCAGGGCGAAAGCGGCCGCCAGCAGTGCGGCTGGCAGTGCGGCGCCCGCAGAGCGCAGGAAGGTCCCCGGCACCCGGGCGAAGAAGCTCATGTCGGGGGGCGCGAGCAGCAGCCAGTAGCCGAGAATCATCACCGGCAGGCCGATGGAGATACCGAACAGCACGATCAGGTAGGGCCAGGCCAGCCAGCGGGTCCTGCCCAGGGGGGTAGGGCGCAGCGGCCGCGCCACGCCGGTACCGACACGGGCCAGCTTACGCTTGAGCACCAGGCTGTCGAGCATCACGAAGCTGGCTGCTACTGCCAGCAGCATGATGGCGAGCCAGGCGGCATAGATGCGATCGAAGGCGCCGGAGTACTGGGTATAGATGGCGTAGCTGAAGGCTTCGTATCGCATCAGCGCAACGGCACCGAAGTCGCCCAGCACGTAGAGGGTGATCACCAGCCAGCCGGCCATCAACGACGGCATCAGGTGAGGCAGCGTCACCTTGCGCAGAATCTCGCCCTGGGTGTAACCCAGGCTGCGTGCGCTCTCTTCCAGGTTGCCGTCCAGGCCGGAAAGGGCCGTGCGCAGGTTGAGGAAGAGATAGGGAAAAGTGTAGAGCGACAGCGCCAGGGTGGCGCCGAGGTAGCCTTGAATGCGTGGCAGCTGAATACCGGTGAGCTGGGCCAGCACCCCGTAGTTGCCACCCAGGCCGATCAGCGCATAGGCCATTACGTAGCCCGGCACGGCCAGCGGGATGACGCCCATGATAGTCAGGGCTCGCTTGAAGCGAATATCGGTGCGTGTGACCAGCCAGGCCAGCGGGAAAGCCATGACGGTGGTCAAGACCACCACGCCTGCGGCCAGGGCCAGAGTGTTGATCAGCAATTGGAGGTTGCGGGGACGCAAGACCAGATCGACAAGCGTGGCGCTGTCAGCTTCGAAGGCCCGCAGGCCCAGATAGAGCAGCGGCACCAGCATGGCAGCAGCAACGACCAGCGACGGCAGCAGGATGTGCAGCGGCACATTCCGGGGCAGCAGGCGCGGCAGGNACAGAGCGCTTCTTCAGGAGCTTGAAGTCGGAGTGGATGCCAGAGATTGGCTATCCCGATGCTGCCATGGCGAAGCAGTCGGTCACTGATTATATGCTCGGTTACTACAGTAGCCTAAGGCCGCACAGGCATAACGATGGACTGCCGCCGAATGTGGCAGAAAAGAACTATTGGAATGCTCAAAACTCAGTGGCCAAAAATACTTGACCACTACACTCTGCATCTCACAAGCGGGCTCTGGGATCGGTAAGCGCCGGGGACCGACCACAAAAAACCGGTGCCAGACTCTGGCACCGGTTTTCGGATCGTCCCGCCATGACGCTGATGGCAGCGTCATGACAGGTTGGGATCGGCTTACTTCTTGGCGCGCTTGCGCTCGTTTTCCTTGAGGAATTTCTTGCGCAGGCGGATATGGTTGGGCGTGATCTCGACCAGCTCATCGGAGTCGAGGAACTCGATGGCCTGCTCCAGCGAGAATTTCACCGGCGGGGTCAGGACGATGTTCTCGTCGTTGCCCGTGGAGCGCATGTTGTCCAGCTTCTTTCCCTTGGTGGGGTTGACCACCATGTCGCTGGCGCGGTTGTTGATGCCCACCAGCATGCCCTCGTAGACCTCGGTGGCGTGGTCGATGATCAGCTTGCCGCGCTCCTGCAAGGCATAGAGGGCATAAGCCAGGGCCTTGCCGTCGACCATGGAGACCAGCACGCCGTTGCGCCGCTCGATGGAGGCGTCGGGCTTCAGCGGGCCGTAGTGGTCGAAGCGGCTGGTGAGGATGCCGGTGCCCGAGGTCAGGGTCAGGAACTGGCCGCGAAAGCCGATCAGCCCACGGGCCGGGATCATGAAGTCCAGGCGAACACGGCCCTTGCCGTCGGGGTTCATGTTGGTCAGCTCGCCCTTGCGGTAGCCGAGCTCCTCCATGATGGCGCCCTGATGCTGCTCTTCGCAGTCGATGATCACTTCTTCGTACGGCTCCTGCTTGACGCCGTCGATCTCCTTGATGATCACCTCGGGGCGGCCCACCGCCAGCTCGAAGCCTTCGCGGCGCATGGTCTCGATCAGCACCGAGAGGTGCAGCTCGCCGCGGCCGGACACCTTGAACTTCTCCGGGGTCTCGCCCGGCTCGACGCGTAGCGCCACGTTGTGGATCAGCTCCTGCTCGAGACGCTCCTTGATGTTGCGGCTGGTGACGTACTTGCCGTCGCGGCCGGCGAAGGGCGAATCGTTGACCTGGAAGGTCATGGAGACCGTGGGCTCGTCCACCGACAGCGGCGGCAGGGCCTCGACGGCGGCCGGATCGCACAGGGTGTCGGAGATCGACAGGTTGTCGATACCGGTGATGCAGACGATATCGCCGGCATCGGCCTGCTCGGTCTGCACGCGCTCCAGGCCCATGTGGGTCATCACCTGGCCGATCTTGCCCTTGCGGGTGGTGCCGTCGGTGCTGATCACGGTGATCTGCTGGTTGGGACGCACGCTGCCGCGCTTGATGCGGCCAAGGCCGATGACGCCGACATAGCTGTTGTAGTCGAGCGCCGAGATCTGCATCTGGAACGGTCCGTCGAGCTCGACCTTGGGCGGCTCGACGATGTCGACGATGGACTGAAGCATTGGCGTCATGTCGTCGGCCAGCTCTTCCGGATCCAGTCCGGCGATGCCGTTGAGCGCCGAGCAGTAGATGATCGGGAAGTCGAGCTGCTCATCGCTGGCGCCAAGGTTGTCGAACAGGTCAAAAATCTGGTCGATGACCCAGTCCGGGCGAGCGCCGGGGCGGTCGATCTTGTTGACCACCACGATCGGCCTCAGGCCCTGGGCGAAGGCCTTCTGGGTCACGAAGCGGGTCTGGGGCATGGGGCCGTCGACGGCGTCCACCAGCAGCAGCACCGAATCGACCATGGACATGACGCGCTCGACCTCGCCGCCGAAATCGGCGTGTCCCGGGGTGTCGACGATGTTGATGTGGTAGACCTGCTCGGCACCGGGGGCCTGCCAGCGAATCGCGGTGTTCTTGGCCAGGATGGTGATACCGCGTTCCTTTTCCTGGTCGTTGGAATCCATGATGCGCTCTTGCCCCTCGGCCTTGCGGTCCAGCGTGCCGGACTGGCTGAGGAGCTTGTCGACCAGGGTGGTCTTGCCATGGTCGACGTGGGCAATAATGGCGATATTGCGAAGGCTCTCGATCTGAGAGGGAACAGCTGTGCTCATAGGTTGTGGCTCGTCATCATCTACGCACCTATGTACACATAACAAGAAAGTACCCTAGGCGCGGGGGTAGGGAGAGTGGAGGCGCATTGTACAGACTAGGACGGAAGGGGAATAGCAGAACCTCAGCCATCGTGCCGTTGTGGTAGAGACGCCTCGGCTTCCAGTTGGGGCTATGGCCGCCTTAGGACTGACGCCACGCTGCCCATCCTGCTGTTTCATGGCGGATTGAACTGGCAGGGAGGGGCGATGAAAACCAGTCTGGATACTTTTCGCTTCCTTTCTACACACAACGATACGTTATATGACATTTAACGCCCCCTATCCTGCAAGCCTGTCCCCTTCGCTTGCCGTACAGGAGTCGGCCGCATGTATGCGAGCAGTATTCTCTTCGATGCCCGCTCCTTCGGCGCCCAACTGCCACGACACCTCGGCGTGCTGAAGCGCGATCCACGATACGGTGAAGGCAAGCATGAGCTGCTGGTGGTCGACGATACCGGTGACCGGCGGTTGCCCGGGCTGGCCAGCCGCTTCGGCGTCACCCTGTTGCCCTGTCCACGCTGCCCGCTGGGTGAGCGGCTCAACGGTGCCGTGGCGGCCAGCCAGGGCGAACTTCTGCTCTTCCCCGGCGGGGCGTTGCATGGCTTCCCTGCATGGCTGGACAACCAGCTCAGCGACATTGGCCAGCAGGGGTGGGATGCCGCGCTCTTGGGGGTGCAGCACAGGAGCGTACTTTTACGCTTACTGAACTGGTTGTATCGAGCCTCGCCCACCGACACCATCTGTGTGACCCGCCCCTGGTTCGAGCGTATCGGAGGGTTCGATCCCGAGCTGGAGCACGATGCGATACCCGAGCTGATCGAGCGGCTGCGGGCCTGCCAGGCTCGCATATCGATCGAGGGTGCCTGAGGCCGGCCTGCGCATAGGACAGCGCCCGCCGAGAGGCGGGCGCTGAATCGGTGCATCTTGCGTATGGCGTTACTCGTCGTCGGGGACACCGCCCATGTCTTCCAGCAGTTGGCGATAGCTCTCCGACTGGGCATGCAGCATCTCCGTGGCCTCTTCTTCACCCATGAAGTGGACCGGCATCAGGATGCGCTCTTCGGTGATCTCGATGAAACGCTCGTCCTGGGTCGCCGCTTCAAGCGCCTCGGCAAGGCGTTCTACATGGGCGTCCGGGGTATTCTTCGGCACCACCACCACGCGGAAGTCGGAGGTATCCAGGTCGTAGCCGGCTTCCTGAATGGTCGGGGCGTCCGGGAAGGCGAACAGGCGTTCGGAGTCCATGCTCAGCAGCACCGGCATCTCGCCGCTGTCGGCGTAGCCGGAGTGGGTGCCGCCGCTGTAGCCGAAGTCGACATCACCCGACAGGATCAGCGGGGCCATGCCGGCGCCACCGGAGGTGGGAATGATGCGCAGGTCGATGCCTTCCTGCTCCATGATGTATTCGATGACCAGCCGATCCAAGGCGTGCTGGGTAGCATAGCTGGTGCCCGGATTCTCGCGGGCGTACTCGATCAGGTCTTCCCAGCTTTCGCCGAAGGGACGGTTTTCGCCGGTGACAATGGCGTGCTGCACGGTGGTGATGCTGGCGACATAGCGGAAGTCATCCAGCGTGAAATCGGTGTCGTGGGCATGCGGTGCAAAGGTGAGCGTACCGTTGGTCCCGGCGTAGACGAAGGTATGGCCCTCATCCTGGTTGTTCATCAGCCGGGTCAGCGAGACGGCGCCACCGGCGCCAGGCTGGTTGACAACGTTGACCGGCTGGCCGAGCTCCTCTTCCAGCACGTTGGCCAGCACGCGGGCCTGGATATCGGTGCTGCCGCCGGCACCGAAACCGACGACGAGGGTCAGCGGCTTGGTCGGAAATTCGTCGGCCTGTGCCAGGCCGATGGTGCCAAAGGCCATGCTGGCGGACAGAATGGCAGTGCTCAGAAGCTTCATTTTCATTGTTGGACCTCTTCATTTCTTGATGGCCTTGCGGATAGCAGGGCCAAAGTGGCGCGAGCGGTGGCCCGTTCAGGGCCGGTTTCAGCTCGCCGTTGCCGCCGCTCCCGGGTTGCCGGAGCGGCGGGCAGGTTTTGTGGACAGATTGGCGCCTGAGCGATTACTCCTCGTCTTCGGGCAGGCCGCCGAGTTCTTCCAGCAGGGCCTTGTAGCCCTCGACCTGATCGGCGAGAGTCTGGGTGACCTCATCCTCGGGAATGTAGGTCACCGGCATCAGGATGCGCTCCTCGGTGATCTCGATGAAGCGCTCGTCCTGGGTTGCCGCTTCCAGTGCCTCGGCGAGTCGCGCCACGTGGGCGTCCGGTACGTCCTTGGGCACCATCACCACGCGGATCTCGGCGGCGTTGATGTCGTAGCCGGCTTCCTGCAGGGTCGGGGCGTCGGGGAAAGCAACCAGGCGATCTTCGGCCAGGCTCAGCAGCACCGGCATCTCGCCGCTGTCGGCATAGCCGGAGTGGGTGCCCCCGCTGTAGCCGAAATCCACGTCGCCGGAGAGGATCAGCGGCGCCATGCCGGCCCCGCCGGCGGTGGGTACGATTCGCAGGTCGAGGCCTTCCTGACGGGCGATGTACTCGATGATCATGCGATCCAGTGCGGTCTGGGTGGCATAGCTGGTGCCCGGGTTCTCGCGGGCATATTCGATCAGGCCTTCCCAGGTATCGCCGAACTCACGGTCCTCACCGGTGACCATGGCCGACTGGCCCAGGGTCACGCCGGCCACGTAGCGGAAGTCATCCAACTGATAGGTGGTCTCGGTGGAGAGCGGGCCGAAGGTGATGGTCATGGAGGTGCCGAAGACGAAGGTGTAGCCCTCGTCGGTATTGTTGGCCAGGCGCGCCAGTGCCACGCCGCCACCGGCCCCCGGCTGGTTGACTACGTTGACCGGCTGGCCGAGTTCGTCTTCCAGCACGTTGGCCAGCACGCGGGCCTGGATATCGGTACTGCCACCAGCGCCGAAGCCGACGACAAGGGTCAACGGCTTGGTGGGAAACTCGTCGGCCTGGGCCGTGCCGGCCATGCCGAGCGCCATGGCGGAAGAGAGGATGGCGGTCGTGAGTAGCTTAATTTTCATGGTGTAACCCTCTTTATTGCTTCGTTGTTTTGCTTCGTGTCTTGCGTCGTTGTTTTGCTGCGTGTCTTGCTTCACTGCCTTGCGCGGTTGCAGTACGGCCGACTCAACTATCTGTCCTGGCCTTGTAGCGCGCCTTCATCCGACGGCGATAGCTGCTCCAGCCAAGGTGCAGCACCATCAGCACCGTGAAGACGATGAAGGCCAGGGCGATGGGCCGATCGAGCAAGATGCCGATCTCACCGCCCGAAAGGATCACCGACTGGCGCAGGTTCATCTCCAGCATGGGCGTGACGATGAAGGCCACCAGGAAGGTGACGAAGGAGTAATCGAACTTTTTCAGGAAGTAGCCGAAGATCGCGAAGACGAATACCGTAACCAGGCCGAAGGTGCCATAGCCCTGCACCTGGATGCCGGCCAGGCAGAGGAAGATCACCACCGCAATGACGTGGCCGAGCAGGCGCTGCATGTCGCCGAACTCCCCGCCCACGTCAACATCACGCGGCTCGAGGTCACCCCGCTGTGCCAGCAGTGGTCGCCCTTTACCATCGTGCGCGACAGCTGAGCCGGCTCAGGCCGGGGCCGTGAGATGATCCACCAGGTGTCGCGCGATAACCGGCAGGGCATCGTACTGCCGGACGCCGATCACCAGTTCACGCCTGGCCCATTCGTCGCTCAGGGGTATGCTTCTCAGCTGCAGATCCCCCAGCTCGCGATAGATCGTCCGCTCCGGCAGCACGCCGACCCCCATGCCATGATGGATCATGCGACAGATGGCATCGAAGCTGCGCACCTGGATGCGCATGCGCAGCGTCTTTCCCGCGCGGCCCGCCTGCTCATGCAGCAGGGACTGCAGCGAGGTGTCCTGTTGAAGGCCGATGAAATCGTGATCGGTGGCCTCGTGAAGATAGATGGACGACCGATCCGCCAGCGGATGATCGCGTGGCGTCATCAGCACCAGTCGATCACTGCGATAGGGCAGCAGTTGGAGGGTGTCGCAGGCAACATGCCCGGCGAAGATACCCACGTCGGTCAGGCCATCACGAACAGCAGCGATCACCTCCGAGCTGATACGCTCCTGGAGGTCGATCTTGATCTCGGGGTAGAGCCGGGAGAAGGCACTCAGGTCCTGGGGCAGAAAGGCAATGATGGCCGAGGTGTTGGAATGGATACGCACGTGCCCCCTCACGCCCTCGCCATATTCGCTCAGCTCCGCCCGAAGGCGTTCGATGTCTTCGAGGATCCGGCGGGCGTGATGCAGGAAGGCATGCCCTGCCGGGGTCAGCTCCACGCCTCGAGGCCGGCGATACAGCAGCGAGGTGCCGACCAGCGACTCGAGATCGCTGATGCGCTTGCTGACTGCCGCCAGCGCCATGTGCTCCCGCTCCGCCGCTGCGGTCAGCCGGCCTTCATCGGCAATCGACACGAAGAGCTTGAGCGTCATGAAATCAAAGCGTCGCACGGCTTGGTATCCTCCGGGCCGGTTACGGGGCAACCCGTAGATCTTACGCCATGTCTTCGCCATGGACGAACCCTGACTTCCCCTTTGCTGAATTGTTGCCACCCTTCCGGTCCCGCATCCTGAAGGGTATCTGTGCAAGGAGTGCTTACCATGTCGAACCCGCAAGACCGTCGCCTGCCGCTTGAGGGCTTGAAGGTTCTCGAACTCGGCCAGCTGATAGCCGGCCCCTTTGCCACCAAGCTGCTCGGCGAGTTCGGTGCCGACGTGATCAAGATCGAGCCGCCGGGAACCGGCGATCCACTTCGCAAATGGCGAATGATAGAGGATGACACCTCGCTCTGGTGGCACGTCCAGACACGCAACAAGCGCTCGCTCTCGCTGGACCTTCGCAGCCAGGAAGGACAGGCCCTGGTGCGCCGTCTCGCTGTCGAAGCCGACGTGCTGGTGGAGAACTTCCGCCCCGGGACCCTGGAGGGCTGGGGGCTAGGCTGGGAGGCGCTCTCGGCCATCAATCCGGCATTGATCATGGTCCGTGTCTCCGGCTATGGCCAGACCGGCCCCTACCGGGACAAGCCCGGCTTCGGCGTGATCGGCGAAGCCATGGGCGGGCTGCGCTACCTCACCGGCCACCCTGGCGAGCCCTCGGTTCGGGTGGGCGTCAGTATCGGCGACTCGCTCTCCGCCCTCTATGCCGTTATCGGCACCCTGCTTGCGCTACAGGAGCGCGCCCGCAGCGGGCAGGGCCAGGTCATCGACGTCGCGCTCTACGAATCGGTCTTCGCCATGATGGAGAGCTTGCTGCCGGAATATGACGCCAGCGGCGAGATCCGCGAGCCCAGCGGCAGCGCCCTGCCCGGCATCACCCCGTCAAACGCCTACCGCTGCCGAGGGGGCGACTATGTGCTCATCGCCGGCAACGGCGACAGCATCTTCAAGCGCCTGATGGGGGTGATCGGCCGCGACGACCTGGCCCAGGAGCCGGCTCTCGCCCATAACGACGGACGCAGCCGGCAGGCCGAACGCATCGACGGCGCCATCGAAGCCTGGACCCAGGCGCGCTCTCGCGACGAGATCATCGAAAAGCTCGAAGCCGCCCGAGTCCCCGTCGGCTACCCCTATACCGCCGCCGATATCGCCAGCGATCCTCACTACCTGGCCCGGGAGATGATCCAGACCTTCATCCGACCCAATGGCAAACCGCTCAAGGTTCCCGGTGTCCTCCCCAGGCTGAGCGCCACTCCCGGCAGGCTCGGAAACGGCGGCCCGTCGCTCGGGCAGCACACCGACGAGGTACTGGACGAGCTGGGTATCGATGACGAGACCCGGGTCAAGCTGCGCCAGGCAGGCATCATCTGAAGAATCCCAGGAGAGCCCCATGACACCCTTGCAGATCAACGAGGTGGCACCCCGCGACGGCCTGCAGATCGAAGCCGCCTTCGTCCCCACGGCAGACAAGATCCGCCTGATCGACGCCCTGTCGGCCACTGGCCTGGCACGAGTCGAGGCGACTTCGTTTACCTCGCCGAAAGCCATTCCCCAACTGCGGGACGCCGAAGAGGTCGTACGCGGCATCCGTCGCCGGGAAGCGGTGGGCATAACCGTGCTGGTCCCCAACCTGCGCGGCTGCGAGCGAGCCCTCTCCTGCGGCGTGGATGAGATCAACCTGGTGATGTCGTCGAGCGACTCCCACGGCCTGGCCAACCTTCGCATGACACCGGCCCAGTCGCTGGAGCGATTCGCCACTATTCTCGAAGTGACGACCGGAAGCGGCGTGTTCGTCAACGCTTCGCTCTCCACCGCCTTTGGCTGCCCTTTCGAAGGCGACGTACCACAGGCGCGGGTACTGGAACTGATTGGCGAACTGGTCGATATGGGCATCGACGGCATTACGATCTGCGACACCACCGGCATGGCCAATCCGGTGCAGGTCGACAGGCTGTGCGAAGACGTGCTGGCGCGCTGGCCGAACACGCCCTTCACCCTGCACTTCCACAATACCCGGGGCATGGGGCTGGCCAACGCCCTCTCCGCCTGGCAGGCGGGAGTCACCCGCTTCGATGCCTCGCTGGGCGGGCTGGGCGGCTGTCCCTACGCACCCGGTGCCACCGGCAACGTCTGCACCGAGGACCTGGTACACATGTTCGAGCAGATGGGGGTGGATACAGGCGTCGACCTGGATGCGCTGCTGGCCGTTTCGGCCACCCTTCCCGCACTGATCGGCCATGAGACCCCCGGGCAGGTGGTCAAGGCGGGCAAGGCGGATCGCCGCTATCCCATGCCCCGAATCACTAGGCCCATGCCGAACAACTAGTACCAAGCCGAAGCGTCAGGCGGTCTCTCCAATGCCCTGGACAACGTAATCCCGTGCCACGCCGATATGGTAGTCGATGGCCTCGCGACAGCGTTCGGGGTCGCCGCTGGCGAGGGCATCGAGCAGCAGCCAATGGCAGGTCGAGATACTGTCGGGGTCGGCATGGGTCTTGCCGATCAGTGCGATGCAGAGACGTAGCTCGTGGGTGATGTCATCGAACGCCTTGAGCAGGCGCCGATTGCCGGAAAAAGCGATCACCATGCGGTGGAAGACCAGGTCCTCCTCGATCTTGCGGCTCTCGCTGTCGCCGCTGGCGACCTCGCACATGACCTCCACCTGGCGTCGCAGCTTCTCTTCCTTGTCGACGTCGAAATTATCCACCAGGCGCGCCATGGCATGGCGCTCAAGGCACAGGCGGAGATCGAAGATGTCGTTGAGCTCGGCGGCGTCCAGCGCGCGGACGAAGAAGCCCCGCCGGGGCTGGGATACGAGCAGGCCACGGCTTTCCAGCAGGCGCGCCGCCTCGCGTACCGGGGCGCGGCTGACTCCGAGGTCGCGGGCCAGCTGGACCTCGGACAGGCGTTCGCCTGGCGCAAATTTCTGGCCGATGATCGCCTGGGTCAGGTAATCGGCGACTTGCTCCACCAGGTTGCGCTGCTGAATGAACGTGGAATCACCTATAGCGTTACTTGAAGACATGCTGACTAGTCTCATGGAAGAGATGTTGAGCCTAGAGTATGACCCAAGCACACTAGCTGTCGACCGTCGATTGCCGACTGTCGACAGTTTAAATTTCGACTGCTATGGTCAATAGGAATGCTCAAGAATGTCACCAATCTCTCGGCATCGTTAAACAAGACAGCAACGATAAAACAAAAAGGAAAGCCATAATGATGATGAAGACACCGTTGGCCATCGCCATCGCCGCCTTGGCCTTTACGTCCACAGCCGCCATCGCCGAGGAGCCCCGATCCGGCGGCACCATCAACACCATCATCCAACCCGAGCCCCCGGGCCTGGTACTTGGCATGGTACAGAACGCGCCGACCCGAGTCGTGGCAGGCAATATCTACGAGGGTCTGCTGCGCTACAGCACCGACCTCGAGCCAATGCCACAACTGGCCGAATCCTGGGACGTCAGCGATGACGGCCTGACCTGGACCTTCCATCTGCGCGAAGGCGTACTCTGGCACGATGGCGAACCCTTCACGTCCGCCGACGTGGTCTTCTCGGCCGACGTCTTTCACCGTGAGCTGAACCCCAGTGCCCGTGCCGTGCTGCAGCACGTCGAGAGCATTGAGGCGACCGACGACCATACCGTGGTCTTCACCCTGTCCGACCCCTTCGGTCCCTTCCTGCTCTCCTTCGAGGCCGGCACCTTCACCATGGTGCCCAAGCACCTCTATGAGGGCACCGACTTCCGCGACAACGAACACAACAACCACCCCATCGGCACCGGTGCGTTCAAGTTCAAGAACTGGGACCGTGGCACCGTCATCGAACTGGTTCGCAACGACGACTACTACGAGGACGACCTGCCTTACCTTGACGGCATCAACTGGCACATCATTCCCGATGGCGCCTCCCGTGCCGTGGCCTACGAGAACGGCACCGTCGATGTCCTGCCCAACGGCACGGTTGAGAACTTCGATATCCCGCGGTTGTCCGCCATGGACAACACCTGCATCACCGACGAGGGTCACGAGTACTTCAGTCCCTTCGCCATGCTGTGGATGAACAACCGCGAGGGTCCCACCGCCGACAAGCGGTTCCGCCAGGCGGTGATGTACGCCATGGACCGTGAATTCGCCCATGAAGTCCTCTGGAACGAGCTCGGTAACGTTCCGCTTTCCGCCTTCGGTTCCAATGCCCGTTTCCAGAACGACGAGCTCGAGCCCTACGACCATAATCCGGAGCGGGCCCGTGAGCTGCTCGAAGAGATGGGCTATGACGGCGAGGAGGTTCGCTTGCTGCCGCTGCCCTACGGCGAGACCTGGACCCGCTGGGCCGAGGCCGTGCAGCAGAATTGATGCGCTACGGCAGCCAGGAGGTAACCGATACCTTCCTCGACACCCGCTGTGCCAACCTAAGCAGCGCCTGGGGCTCGCACTTTGGCACACTAGCGATGAGTATCGACAAAGCCGCTGCATGGCGAATCGTGGAACGGGCTATCGTGGCGAGCTAAGGCTCATTTCAGGATGAAGTAGACGCAGGCCGCGGTAAGCCCGCCCATGACACCATTGAATATGCGCCACGCCCGCGGTGTTTGTAGCCAGCGGCCGATGGCAGTGCCGAACCCTGCCCACAGCGCAATGCAAGGCAGCGCCACCAGTTCGGCGAAGCCTGCAAGCATCAAGGCGTTCATGACCGTATCGCCGCCCTGGGGGAGGAAGCCCGCCATCAGCGCCAGCCCCATGACCCAGGCCTTGGGATTGGCGAACTGGAAGGCCGCTGCCTGCCAGAAGCTCAGCGGTCGCCCTTCGCCACGACGGCGCAGATCGGGCGGCGGTGCCGTGGCGATCTTCCAGGCGAGGTAGAGCAGGTAGCCGCTGCCCACGATACGCAGGGTGGTCTGGACCAGCGGGTAGCGCTCGAAGATCAGCCCCAGCCCCAGGGCGATACCGGCGAAAAGCAGGAAACAGCCCCCCAGAATACCGAAGATATGCGGCAGGGTGCGCATGAAGCCGTAGTTGGCCCCCGAGGCCGTCAGCATGACGTTGTTCGGCCCGGGGGTGATGGTCATGGAAATCATGTAGAGGGCCGCCGGCCCCAGTAACGCCAAAGCTTCCATTATTGTATCCCTACAATATTGCCTATATTGGTTGGATTCGCGCACACTTCCCAGCATAATGGGCACAATTATGGCGTCAAAGGTTTTATTGTCACCATGACAATCTGGCACCCCACCATCACGACCCAAGGACCCCGCTACCGTGGCATCGCCGATGCCATTGCCCGGGCGATACAGGCCGGTGAACTGGCGCCGGGTCAGCGCCTGCCACCCCAGCGGCGGCTGGCCGACTCGCTTGGCGTCACCGTAGGAACGGTGACCCGCGGCTATGCCGAGGCCGAACGCCAGGGCTGGGTAACCGCTCGGATAGGCAGTGGCACCTATGTGCGCAATGGCGATACCTCGCCAATGACACCCTTGCGGCACAGCCACCCCATGGATGCCGGCACGATCGATCTCAGCCTCAGCCTGCCACCGCCTCACCCACTGCGTGCCGCATCCCTGGGCAGAGCGCTAAAGGGTATCGCCAAGGACGACGAAGTGCTTCAGCGCGCCGTGGCGTTCCAGTCCGAGCGCGGCATTCCTGCCCACCGCGAGCAGTTGGCAGCCTGGATGACAAACCTGGGCATGCCTGTCGAAGGCGAGGAACTGCTGATTACCCAGGGCGGGCAGCACGGCATCAGCCTGGCCCTGCAGGCCCTGACACGCCCGGGCGAACGCATCGCTGCCGATGTGCTTACCTATCCGGGCCTGATCGACGCTGCCCAGCAGTCGCATCTCAAGGTGGTGGGCGTTCCCATGGACGACGAAGGCATGGACATGGAGGCCTTGGCCCGCCTCTGCACCCAGCAGCAGCCCCGACTGATCTATCTGACGCCGGACCAGAACAATCCTACCGGCACGGTACTCAGCCAGAATCGCCGCGAGCGCCTGGTCGAGTTGGCCCGCCGGCATGATTTCCTGATCCTGGAGGACGCTGTTCAGTACCTGCCGGAACAGGAGCGCGGCACCCCGCTCTATCGCCTGGCACCGGAGCGAACCCTGTTCATCTTCAGTACCGCCAAGGTGCTGGCTGGCGGGCTGCGCATTGGTGCCCTGGTGGCCCCTCCCGCGCTGCGGGAGCGCCTCGCCGCTGCACTACGTGCCCAGAGTTGGATGGTGCCCTCGCTGATGGTAGAGGCCGTGTGTCGCTGGGTGGCAAGCGACGACAACACGACGCTGCTCGACTGGCAAACACGGGAATTGGGGGAGCGTCAGTCACTTGCCCGGGAGATGCTCACCGGCTTCGACGTCGGCGGCCGACCCCATGCCGCCAACCTGTGGCTGCCATTACCGGAAGGGCTGCGCAGCGCAGTGCTGCAGGAAGCACTGGCACGACGCGACGTCCTGGTCACCAGCGCCGAACCCTTCTGCGTCGGCAGCGAGCCCGCTCCCCAGGCGCTGCGTCTGTGTCTCAGTGCCGCCCCATCACGGGAGGCACTGGCCAAGGCGCTGGATATCTTGGTGGAGCTGTTGAATGAGCCCCCCGCCGCGCCTTGGCGAATGGTGTGAGCAACGACGTCTCGCCTCAGGGTCAGGCGCGTTGGTCCAGAAGGGCTGACGCATGCCAGGCGATCATGCGCTCCTCGTCGGTGGGTATCACCCACAGGCCCACCCGGCTGTTTGCCGCTGCGATGTCGGGAGCATCGGCCTGATTGGCAGCCGGGTCGAGGGCTGTCCCCAGCCATTGGCAGCCTTCCACCACCGCAGCACGTACCGGGGCGGCCCGTTCGCCGATCCCGGCGGTGAACACCAGGTGGTCGAGCCCACCGAGGGCGGCGGCTAGGCTGCCGATCTCGCTGACGATACGGTAGACGAACAGTTCGATAGCCTCGGCCGCCTCGGGTGCATCGCTCTGCAACAGTTCGCGCATGTCGCCGCTGATGCCTGAGAGCCCGAGCAGGCCGGACTCCTTGTAGAGCATCTGCTGAACGGCTTCGGGCGGCATGCCTTCCTGAAGGATCAGATGTAATACCAGCCCCGGATCGAGGCTGCCGCTGCGGGTGCCCATCATCAGCCCTTCCACGGCGGTGAAGCCCATGGTGGAAGCCACGCTCTTGCCGTTACGAATGGCGCAGAGGCTGGCCCCGTTGCCCAGGTGGGCGACGATCACCCTACCCGCCCTTGCTTCACCACCATGCGTCGGCTGTATCCGGTCGTTCAGGGAACGGTTGATGTAGTCGTAGGAGAGCCCGTGGAAGCCGTAGCGGATGACCCCGGCGTCGCGATACCGCCGCGGCAGGGGAAAGGTCCGAGCCACGCCGGGCTGGTCGGCATGAAAGGCGGTGTCGAAGCAGGCCACCTGGGGCAGGTCGGGCCGAAGTGTCGCAAGGGCACGAACCGGCGCCAGGCCGTAGGGCTGGTGCAGTGGCGCCAGCGGCACCAGTGCCTCGAGGGCATCCAGCGTGTCGGCGTCGAGGCGAATTGGTTCGACGTAGTCGCGGCCGCCATGCACGATGCGATGCCCTATCGCACCGATATCGCCGAGATCCGGGTGCGCCTCGATCCAGGCCAGCAGCTTGGACAGCGCCCCATCGTGGTCGAGATCGGCTGGCACTTCGCTCAGCGCAGAGCCGGCCAAGCCAGGGTCCAGCGCCTCGCCCTCCCCATCCTTGAGGCTCAGTCGAGCCTGGCTGCCGAGCCCGGCAAAGTGGCCGCGATAGCGCAGCTGCAGGTCCTTCGGCTGGGCCTCCGACGTGGCGCCGAACAGGGCGAACTTGATGCTGGAGGAGCCGCTGTTGATGACCAGTATCTCTCGCATCAGCCGTGCTCCCGCTTCTTGTACTCGGCCACCAGCAGCGCCAGGGCGCAGGAAGCCATACGGGTGATGGCGTCGTCGGCACGGCTGGTGAGCACGATGGGCACCCGCGCCCCCACCACCAGGCCGGCGCCGGTGGCATCGGCCAGGTAGGTCAGCTGTTTCATCAGCATGTTGGCTGATTCGAGATCCGGTGCCACCAGGATATCCGCCCGACCCGCCACCGGCGAGACGATCCCCTTGGCGGCAGCAGCAGCCTCGGAAACGGCATTGTCGAAGGCCAGCGGACCGTCGATGGTTCCGCCACGTATCTGCCCCCGCTCGGCCATCTTGCACAGCGCAGCGGCTTCCAGGGTGGAGGCGATCTTGGGGTTGACGGTTTCAACCGCCGAAAGTATTGCCACATTGGGGTTGGCGTTACCCAGTGCGTGGGCCAGGTCGATGGCGTTCTGGACGATATCCATCTTGTTGGCCAGCGTAGGGTAGATATTGATCGCGGCATCGGTGATGAACAGTGGCCGCGGATAGGTCGGCACGTCGAAGGCCATCACATGGCTCAAGCAGCGCTCGGTTCGCAGCCCCGTGTCGCGCTTGACCACTTCATGAAGCAGCTCCTCGGTGTGCAGCGCCCCTTTCATCAGCGCCCCCACCCTGCCGGAGCGGGTCATGGCAACCGCTTCGGCGGCTGCCGCATGGCTGTGGGGGACATCGACCAGTTCGAACTCGGCAATATCGATGCCAGCCGCCTCGGCGGCGGCACGGATTTTCATCTCGGGTCCCACCAGTACCGGCCGAATCAGTCCTTGGCGGGCCGACTCGGCAGCCCCCAGGATCGAGACCTCGTCCACCGGATGCACCACGGCCATATCGACCGGCTCGGGATGCTCCGCCGCCGCCAGCATCTCATGCAGTCGCGCTCGCTCGGCCATGCGAATCTGCGGCAACACGGTACGAGTGCGACGAATCTTCTCGGTGGGCGCCTGTACCTCTGCCTCGCCTTCGATCACCGTATCGCCATTCTGGTTGGTACAGCGACAGTCGAAGACGATACGCTTGCGCTGCTCATCCTTGGCGCGTACACGAACGCTGACTCGCAGCACATCGCCTAGCCTCACCGGCTTGAGAAAGCGCAGGGTCTGTCCCAGGTAGATCGTCCCAGGACCCGGCAGCTCGGTGCCGAGCACGGTGGAAATCAGGGCCCCACCCCACATGCCATGGGCGACGACTTCCTGGAACCGAGTACTCTTGGCAAAGTCGTCATCAAGATGGGCCGGGTTGATGTCTCCCGACATGATGGCAAACAGCTTGATGTCATCCAGCGTAAGTCGCTTCTCGATCGATGCGCTCTCGCCTGGCTCGATCTCGTCGAATGTCCGATTCTCGATCTGGTCACTGCTGTCCATAAGCCCTAAGTCTCCTTGCGCTTCGTTCATCCCAGCATACTGCGGCGCAGCAAATCCTGTCAGTGTTTATCCCCAACTATATGACCGATATCAAGCTATGAGCCGACTTGCGCATGCGGTTAACTGTCCAACTATAGTGAGTGAGTTACGCAAATCACGGGGAATACAACATGCATCAGTATCTCAACGACCCCACTCTCGCCGTGCCTGTCTTTCCCGGGAGCCACATCGTCATGGATGACGGTTACATCTTTCTATCGGGACTGACGGTTACCGATATTCAGGGTGGCGAATCGGTGGTGGGCGACATTGCCGAAGAGACCCGGTGGGTCATGCGACGCCTGGCACGCATGCTGGAATACGCCGGCGCGAGCCTGGCACACACCGTGAGAGTGGACATTCACCTGACAAACCTGGATACGATTCACACCATGGATGCGGCCTATGCCGAGTTCTTCGAAGGCCATCGCTACCCGGCCCGGACCTGTACCGAATCGGCACGCCTCAGCGGTTCCTCGAACGTGGAGATAACCCTTGTTGCCCGCCGCCCTGGAGAAAAGGACTCAGACAACAAACGCTGATCAGGCTCACCGGCCGCAGCGGCATCGAGGCAGCCTCAAAGCGTCATGCCAGGCTCGACCGTATACCCAAGGTCGATCACGGCCTCACCCATGGCATTACCGTGGATACGATTGAGCAGCTCACTGGCCGCCCTGTGCCCGATCGCCTGACGCGGGGTGATGACACTCGCCAGCCGCGGTGACATCACCTGACCCACGTCGTGGCCATGGAAGCCGGCGATAGCCATCTGCTTCGGCACTCGGATTCCGCGGCGCAGGCACTCAAAATAGGCGCCGACGGCGACATCGTCGTTGGTACAGAATATGCCATCGGTTTCGGGATGCTCTGCCAGAATTTCATCCAGCAGCGCGGCTCCCACACTATAGGACGAACGCTGGCTCCGCTGTAGGGTGATGGGCTGCAGTCCATGCTCCTCCATCGCCTGACGATACCCCTGTTCGCGCTGGCGGGTGCGCTCGTCCAAGCGCACGGCCAAGTAAACGATATGGCGCCGTCCGCGTCGTACCATCTCGCTGATCATGTCATAGCCGGCGCGGACATTATCGAAACCCACCGCCTGGTGCAGCGGCGGCGTCAGCGAATCCATGATCTCCACGGTGGGTATGCCGGCAGTTTCCAGCATCCGGCAGGTGCGAGCGGTATGCAGGCTGTCGGAGAGGATCACCCCGTCAACGTTGTAGGAGAGCAGTGACGCCAGGCTGCGCTCTTCAAGCTCCTGGCTGTAACCGTAGTGGGAAAGCATCAAGTGATAGCCGAGGGGTTCAGTGACCTCCTCAATGCCGACCAGCACATCGGCAAACACCTGGTTGGTCAACGACGGCACCAGCACGCCAATGGAGTGGCTCGTTGCCCGGGAGAGCAGGTCGGGAGCACGATTGGGGATATAGCCGACCTGCTCCGCCGCGGCGAAGATACGCTCACACAGTCCTTCGGAGACGGTGGTCGGGTCGCGCAGGGCACGGCTGACGGTCATCTTCGTCGCACCGACGCGGTCGGCGATATCCTGGAGTGTTGGGCGTTTTTTCTTCACGGCGTCCCGGCCTGCTGGTGAGTATCCTGAGCAAGGGGTCGGCTCAGAGCCGAATACCTTAAACCATTCATGCTCCGACAGCATTACCCGGCCTGGCGTCACGACATTTCATGCTGCCTTAGCCAACGCGCGAATTCACCGGCAATCGTTTCCGGCGGCAGCGAGATGTCCAACCCCAGTGCCTCGTCATCATCGGGCGGCTCCAGGTCGGCCAGTTGGCTATCCAACATGCTATCGCCCTTGAAGAAGTGGCCCTGCCGCGTAGACAGACGCTCAAGCAGCAGATCGCGGTCACCCCGCAGGTAGAGAATGGCCAGCACCGGATCTCCCTGGCGCAATATGTCCCGATATCGCGCCTTCAGCGCGGAGCAGGCAATCACTACCGACTCATTGCGCCGTCGATGTTCGTCAAACAGGCCGGCCAGGGTGTCGAGCCACTCCTGACGATCCGCATCGGTGAGGGGCACGCCACGGCCCATCTTTTCGATGTTCCCAGGCGAGTGATAGCCGTCACCGTCGATGAAATTGACCCCCAGATTCTCAGCCAGCAACCGCCCGATGTGCGACTTGCCCGAGCCGGAGACGCCCATGACCAGGATGCGATACGAAGTTGCCTTCACGGAAGCCTCCCGGTCAGTTGCCGCGCACGGCGGTGATATCGGGCAGCCAGGTGACGATGCCGGGGCTGGCCGTTTCCGCTGGCGCCCAGGCACTGACCGTCATCTCCTTTGGCGGTGCGTCCGGTGACGCCATGCAGCAGGCCTACTACGGCCCCTTCCAGGAGAGCACGGGTGTCAATCTCACGCCGGGCGACTACAACGGTGAGCTGTCGCGCATCCGGGCCATGGTCGAGACCGGCAATGTCAGCTGGGATCTCGTGGAGATGGAGTCACCCGAGCTGGTCCGCGGCTGTTTCGAGGGGCTGTTCGAGCCCATCGACTGGGGCCGGCTTGGCCTGGGTAATGAACTGATCGACTCGGCATTCGATGAGTGCGGTGTCGGCACCTTCGTCTGGTCCACGGTGCTGGCCTACGATGCCGACGCCCTGGATACGCCGCCGACATCCTGGGCCGATTTCTGGGATGTGGAGCAGTTCCCCGGTACCCGTGGCCTGCGTCGCGGCGCCAAGTACACGCTGGAGTTCGCGCTCATGGCCGATGGCGTGCCGGCCGATGAGGTCTATGAGGTGCTCGAGTCGCCGGAAGGCGTCGACCGCGCCTTTGCCAAGCTCGACGAGATCAAGGAGCACATCCAGTGGTGGGAGGCGGGTGCACAGCCGCCCCAGTGGCTGGTTGCCGGTGACGTGGTCATGACCTCTTCCTACAACGGCCGCATCGCCGCCGCCCAGGAAGAAGGCAGCAACCTGGAGATCGTCTGGAACGAAAGCATCTACGACCTGGATTACTGGGCCATCGTGGCGGGCAGCGAGTATGTCGACGAAGCCTACGACTTCATCATCTTCGCCAGCCAGCCTGAGAACCAGGCCGCCTACTCCAGCCTGATTCCCTATGGCCCGGTGCATCCGGATGCCATTGCCCAGCTCGATGAAGAGCAGGCGCGGCGCATGCCAACCCATGAAGAGAACATGGAAGGTGCGCTGGCCGTGGATACCGCTTTCTGGGTCGACTACGGCGAGGAGCTGGAGCAGCGCTTCAACGCCTGGGCGGCGCGCTGATCCCACGACGTCGGCAGCGGCTTACCGGCCGCTGCCCCGTTTCTTGCGGCGTGTCCCGACCCGCTGGGTCACGCCGGTCTTCATCAGTGGGAGAAGGCCATGACCACGACCATTGCGGCTTCGCAGCCGCCATCCAGGCCGGCGGGTACGCTCAAGGCCCAGCTACGTCGCGCCGAGCGGCTGCGTAAGTGGAAGGCCTTCGGGCTGGTCGCACCGCTGGCGCTGTTTCTGATTGTCGTCTTTGTCATGCCCATCGGCAGCATGCTGTGGCGCAGCGTCGACAACACCGAGCTGGAATCCGTCATGCCGCTCACCACGGCCGGTTTGCAGCGATGGGACGGTACCGGACTGCCCGATGAGTCCACCATGGCATCCTTCGCCGCAGAGCTGCGCGACTCGCGCCAGGGGGGCGGGCTGGGGCGCATCGGGCGCCGCCTCAACTATGAGGATACTCAGTACCGCAGCCTGCTGATGCGCACCTTGCGCGGCCTGCCTGCGAGCCTGGAGGGCGATGCCGATTGGACCACCACCCTTATCGAGATCGATGAGGCCTGGGGCGAAACTGCCACCTGGCTGGGTATCCAACGCGCAGCACCGCCGACCACGGACCGCTATCTGCTGGCGTCGGTGGATCTCGAGCGCGGCGACACCGGCCAGATTCAACGTATCGGTGAAGGCGACCGTCTCTATCAGGCGGTATTCCAGCGTACCCTGGTGATCGCCGGAGGCGTCACGCTGATCTGCCTCGCACTGGGTTTTCCGCTGGCCTACCTGCTGGCCACGCTGCCGGCGAAAACCAGTAACCTGCTGATGATACTGGTGCTATTGCCATTCTGGACATCGCTGCTGGTGCGCACAGCGGCCTGGATCATCCTGTTGCAGTCCAATGGCCTGGTGAACCAGTCACTGATGGCCACGGGCGTAATCGACTCTCCGCTACAGCTGGTGTTCAACCGCATCGGCGTCTTCTTCGCCATGGTGCATATCCTGCTGCCGTTCATGGTGCTGCCGCTGTACAGCGTGATGAAGGGCATCTCGCCCAGCTACCAGCGCGCTGCCGTGTCGCTGGGCGCGCATCCCTTTGCCGCCTTCTGGCAGGTCTACGTTCCCCAGACGATTTCCGGCATCGCGGCAGGCACGATCCTCGTCTTCATCATGGCGCTGGGCTACTACATCACTCCGGCCCTGGTAGGCGGACCGGCAGACCAGATGGTCAGCTACTACGTGGCCTACTACACCAACAGCACCAATAACTGGGGTATGGCAGCGGCACTTGGCAGCATCCTGCTGGTGGTAACGCTGATGCTCTACCTGGTTTACCACCGCTTGGTGAACCGCAAGCAGATGATCCGGCACTGACCGCTCAGGAGAAGAATAATGGCTCTGCCTCCCTATGCATCGCCGATAGAAAAGGTCTGGTTCTGGGTCTTCCGCGGATTCTGCGGTCTGGTCCTGCTGTTTCTGATCACCCCGGTGCTGGTGATCATTCCGCTATCGTTCAGCAGCAGCTCTTTCCTGACCTATCCACTGCCGGGGTTCTCGCTGCGATGGTATGCGGCCATCTTCGATACATCCGGCCCATGGATGGGGGCGCTGAAGAACAGCCTGATCGTGGCGCCACTGGCGACCCTGCTGGCGATGACCTTCGGCACCCTGGCCGCGGTAGGGCTCAATCGGGCCGATTTTCCCGGCAAGGGGCTGATCATTGCGCTGTTGATCTCGCCCATGGTGGTGCCGCTGGTGATCGTCGCCGTGGGCATGTACTTCTTCTTCGCCCAGGTGGGCCTGCTCAACTCCTATGCCGGCCTGGTCCTGGCTCATACCGTGCTGGGGGTGCCCTTCGTCGTGATTACCGTGAACGCCACCCTGCAGGGATTCGACTTCAATCAGGTGCGGGCCGGCGCCAGTCTCGGTGCCAACCCGCTGCGGGTCTTCTTCACCATCATCCTGCCGCAGATCGTCCCCGGGGTGGTCTCCGGCGGCCTGTTCGCCTTTGCCACCTCGTTCGATGAGGTAGTGGTGGCGCTGTTCATCGCCAGCCCCACCGAGCGCACGCTGCCGATCCAGATGTTCTCTGGTATTCGCGAGAACATCAGCCCGGCCATCGCCGCCATGGCCACCATCCTGATCCTGATGTCGACCCTGCTGCTGGTGACCATGGAACTGCTGAGACGGCGCAGCGAGCGGTTGAAAGGGGCAATCTGAACAGCGCGCCTATAATTTTGTTGTGGCACCTCTGCGCCCCGCCTTCGCGGGGCGTATCGCGTTTGGAGCCTATGTGCAGCGACGCATGTACTGAAGACGACAGGGAAGCTGGCAAGGTAAGCTATGGCGGCAGGTGGACTGGCGATGCCGGCCGGGCCGCTGGTTGGATTCTCGGCTTCACGACTTAAGGGGTCATGGTGAAAGACTTTCTGATTATCGGTGGAGGCGTCATCGGCATGATGACCGCCTGGCAGCTGGCTGCTGCCGGGCATACCGTCACCCTGGTGGAGCGAGGAAAGTGCGGGCAGGAAGCGTCATGGTCCGGGGGAGGTATCGTCTCGCCCCTCTACCCCTGGCGCTACAGCGAGCCGGTCTCCAACCTGGCGCAGCAGGCCGGGGACGAGTACGCCGCGCTGACGGCACAGCTGTTGGAGGCGACGGGTATCGATGCCGAGTATCGCCAGAAGGGGCTGCTCTACCTGCGGGTCGACGATGGCGACAGGGCATTCGAGTGGGCGAAACGTGCCAACAAGCCGCTTGAGGCTGTCGATGCGGCATTCATCTACCGGAAGGAGCCCTGGTTGGCGGCAGGCCTGCCCAGTGGCCTTTGGATGCCGACCCTGGGCAGTGTCCGCAACCCACGGCTCTGTCAGGCACTGCGAGCCCATCTCATGACGTTGCCCGGCGTTACCCTGCATGAGGGGGCATCGGTCGAAGCACTGTGCATGGAAGAAGGGCGTGTCACAGGGGCGGTTACCTCCCAGGGACGTATCACGGGAGGGCAGGTGATTGTGTGCGGCGGTGCCTGGAGCGGGGTCCTGCTGGGTAGCATCGGGGTCGCGCTACCTGTGCGCCCCGTGAAGGGCCAGATGATGCTGTTCCGCACGCCGCCGATGCCCGGAGGCAGGCAGCTGCTGGAGCGCGTGGTGCTCGCCGATGGACGCTATCTGATTCCGCGAGCCGACGGCCGTGTGCTTGTCGGCTCGACCCTGGAGCAGGTGGATTTCGACAAACGCCCCACCGAGGCGGCGCGGGACTCGCTGCGACAGAGCGCCATTGCCATGTTGCCGGCACTGGCCGAGTGCGAGATCGAGCACCACTGGGCCGGGCTCCGGCCCGCGGCGCCGGATGGCATTCCGTTCATCGGCGCGGTGCCCGGCATCGAGGGACTCCATGTCAATGCCGGGCACTATCGCAACGGTCTGGTGCTGGCGCCGGCGGCGACACGGCTGCTGGTCGACCAGCTGTTGGGTCGACCCACCCGGATCGACCCCGCGCCCTACCAGCCCTCGAAGCGCCTCCGGGAGCGGGGTTGTAGCGAAACAGAGGATGGCGAGACTTTCTTGCTCTAGGGGTTCATCCGCTGCGCTGCCTGGATCGCCGTCAAGGCGATGGTATAGACGATGTCGTCTACCAGGGCGCCTCGGGAGAGATCGTTCACCGGCTTGTTGAGGCCCTGCAGCATGGGGCCGACGCTGACCACCCGGGCGCTGCGCTGTACCGCCTTGTAGGTGGTGTTGCCGGTGTTGAGGTCGGGGAAGACGAACACCGTGGCGCGCCCGGCCACCGGTGAATCGGGCGCCTTCTGGCGGCCGACGCTCTCGATGGCGGCGGCATCGTACTGCAGCGGCCCGTCGATCAGCAGGTCCGGCGCCTGCTGGCGGGCCAGCCGGGTGGCCTCGCGCACCTTCTCCACGTCGACGCCGCTGCCCGACTCGCCGGTGGAGTAGCTGATCATGGCGACCCGGGGCTCGATACCGAAGGCCTGGGCGGAGCGGGCGCTCTGGATGGCGATCTCGGCCAGCGCCTCGGCGTCGGGGTCGGGATTGACCGCGCAGTCGCCATAGACCACCACCTGCTCGGGCAGCAGCATGAAGAAGATCGACGATACCTGGCGGTAGTCGGGGGCGGTCTTGATCAGCTGGAAGGCCGGGCGCACCGTATTGGCGGTGGTATGGATCGCCCCCGAAACCAGGCCATCGACCTCGTCGAGCTGCAGCATCATGGTGCCCAGTACCACATTGTCCTGGAGCTGATCCTCGGCGGTCAGCGCGTTAACCTTGCCGCCGCGCCGTTCGACCATGGGCGCGATGTAGCGGACCCGTATCGATTCCGGGTCGATGATCTCCAGCCCTTCCGGCAGCTCGATGCCGCGGTTTCGCGCCACCTCCTCGACCTCTTCTCGACGTGCCAGCAGCACGCAGCGGGCGATCCCTCGCTGTTGGCAGATGGCGGCGGCTTCCACGGTGCGCGGTTCGCTGCCTTCGGGCAGGACGATGCGTCGGTCCGCCTGCTGGGCGAGCTTGACCAGCTGGTAGCGGAAGGCCGAGGGCGAGAGCCGGCTGGCATAGCCTCGGCTCAGGTGGTCCTTCAGCCACTGCAGGTCGATGTGTTCGGCCACGAAGCGCGTCACCTGTTCGGCGCGTTCCAGGTCGTCCATGGGAATGTCATTGCCCATCCGCCCCAGGTCCTTGGCCGTGGTGAAGCTGTCGGTATCCACGGCCAGCACGGGCATGCCTGTCTTCAGGGCGGGACGGCACATCTCGATCATGTTGTCGTTGGGCATGTAGCCGTTGGTCAGCAGGACCCCGGCCATGGGCACACCGTTCATGGTGGCCAGCGCCGAGGCGAGCACGATGTCGTCACGATCGCCCGAGGTGACGATGAGGTTGCCGGGACGGAAGGCATGGAGGGCGTTGGCGGCGCTACGGGCGCAGAGACTGGTGGAGAGCACCCGGCGGTTGGCCGCATCGCCCTCACTGAGGAAGCGCGCGTTCAGGGCACGGGCCACGTCGACGACCCGCGGGGCGATCAGGGCGGCGTTATAGGGCACCACGCCGATCAGGTGGAAGCGGTCGGTGGCCAGGGCTGGCGAATAACGTCGCAGCTCGGCCAGCAGGCGCTCATCGACCTGCATGCGGCCGCCGGGAGCGAGCAGGGGCGGCGCTTCGCTGCCGGGCGGGTTGGGCATGCGCATGAGGATGCAGCCCAGGGTGCGAGCGGAGCCGATGCCGCCGAAGGCCTGGGCATGCATGTCCAACTGCTCGGCCAGGACTCGGGGTTCGACCGTGTCACCGCTGCCCACCAGGATGATGCGGGCATTGAGGGCGTGGGCCAAGTGGGTGTTGAGCTGTGTGGCGTAGGTGCCATGAGCCGTCGGCACCACCCCTTCCACCACGATCAGTTCCGGTGCTGTTCCCGCCTGGCGCTCGATGGCCTGGTCATGCAGTTCGATCACCTGCTCCATGAGCACATCGAGCCGGTCCTGGCGCAGCAGCCGCTCCATCTCGGCCTGGGGCATGGGTGGCGGCGCCTCCAGCCCCAGGGTACTGCTGACCAAGGCGGTGGAACGGTCGGGTCCGGGGCCGTTGAGTTCGTCCTGGCGAAACGGCTTCAGGAAGCCGGCCTTGAGGCCGATGGTGTCGAGGGCCTGCATCAGGCCCAGGCTAGCCGATGTCAGCCCGACACCCACGCTGGTCGGCACCATCAGCAGGACCTGGGGTTGCGGGCGGGCATTGCGTGGTGTCATGGGGTGGTCTCGTCCAGTAGCTGGCGGGTTTCTTTGGCGATGCGGCCCTCTTCATCGGTGGGGATGACCCAGAGGCGAGGTGCCGCCGGATGCCCCCCGTCGATGCGGCCTTCGCGTCCACGCACCGTCTGGGCGTTGACGGCACGATCCAGGCCCAGGCCGAAGTGGGGCAGATGGCTGACGACCTTTTCGCGGACCAGCGGCGAGTTCTCGCCGATGCCGCCGGTAAAGACAATACCGTCGAGGCGGGGCAGGGCGCAGGAGAGCGCTGCCAGTGATTTGGCGATGCGATAGCAGAAGACCTCAATGGCCAGCCGGGCGTTCTCGTGCCCTTCGCTGGCGGCGATTTCCAGCTCGCGCATGTCGTTGGTCAGCCCGGAGAGACCCAGCAGGCCACTGCCGCGATTGAGGACCTCATCGATGCGCTCCAGGCTCCAGCCGAGCTGGCGTGCCAGGTGGGCGTGAAGCCCGGGATCCACGTCGCCGCTTCGGGTGCCCATCACCAAGCCTTCGAGCGGGGTCAGGCCCATGCTGGTGTCGAGGCTGCGGCCCTCCCAGACGGCACAGGTGGAGCAGCCATTTCCCAAGTGTGCGGTCAGCCAGCCACCTTCGATGCCGCTCAGGGCATCGGCACGCTCGCTGACGTAAGCGTGGCTGGTGCCATGGAAGCCGTAGCGACGGATGCCGTGATCACGGTAGAGCGCTTCCGGCAGAGCGTAGCGGAAGGCTTGGGGTGGCAATGACTGGTGAAAGGCCGTATCGAACACGGCCACTTGCGGGAGATCGGGAAACAGCTTGCATGTGGCCGCCACGCCTTCCAGGTTGGCGGGGTTGTGCAGCGGGGCCAGGGCGGCGGTGGCCTCGATGGCTGCTATCACTTCATCGTCGAGCCGCGCGGCCCGCGTGAAGCGCTCGCCGCCGTGAACGATGCGATGGCCAACGGCGGCGGGCCGGTGGCCCTCGAGATGCTCCAGGATGGCCTCTAGCGCCCGGGTATGATCGGCGCCGGGCAGGGCCTTCTCGAAACGCTCGCTGCGGCTGTCGATACCCTTCAGGAAGGCGTCGCTGCTGCCCAGGCGTTCGGCAATGCCAGCGAGGCGCGGCTGGTCCGCTGCGGCGGGTATCAGCGCGTACTTGATCGAGGACGAGCCACAGTTGATGACCAGTACCGAAGCGTTCATCGGTTCTCCCGGTGGTATGAGTTAGGGAAACACTGCATAAATGTCTGCGCGTGCGAATCACTGCGTTGCGCGGTGCTGGTGCGCCAGCCCGGTCGAAATCCTCACCTATACCCCATAGGCTCCGGTTGACTCTCAGCCTACGGCTTCTCGCCCCTTCGGGGCCAGCCTACGGCTGTTTGTCGCTTCGCTCGGTTCTGTGCTCCGTGCGCCTTGTGCTTCATCCCGCTCGCCGATTTATTCAGCGCTTCATTGGGGGGTAGCATAGACATTAGACCTTAGTCTACCATGAGATGCTTTGCAGGCTATCATTCGATTCGCTCATTGTGCATGACCAGGGAAGAATGGGCTTCTGTTGAAAACGCTGGCATGCTGACCGCCATCCTTCAAACACGGAAAAACCACTCATGTCGTCATCGGCGATGGCCGTACCCGTATTGCTGCCCCGCCATGTTGCCGTCTTGCTTCTGGCCGGTGTCGCCACGCTGTTTGCCGGTAATCATGTGGCGGCTCGCCTGGCCTTCGACGAGGGTACCGGGCTACTGCTGGCCGTACTTGTCCGCTCCGCCGTTGCGCTGGCTGTGCTTGTCATCCTGTTCATGGCCCAGGGCAAGCGCCTGGTGTTGCCGGCGGGGGCGCGACGATGGCAGCTGCTGGCGGGGCTGATGGTGGCGGTACAGAGCCTCTGCCTCTACTCGTCGGTGGCCCGCATACCGGTGGTGGTGGCGCTGTTGCTGATGAACACCTTTCCCATACAGCTGGCACTGCTGTCCTGGGCGTTGGGGGGGCCGCGTCCGACCCTGCGGGCGGCGTTGATCATGGCCGTGATCCTGGCGGGGCTGGTGGTGGTACTCGACGTGCCGACCCTGGTGGCTTCGCCCCAGGCCCTGGGAGAGGAGTGGCTGACGGGCGTGGCCTTCGGTCTCGGCGCCGCTACCGCCTTCTCCTTTGCGCTGTGGATCACCGAGCATCGCCTTGCCGAGGTGGGCAGCACCCTGCGCAGCCTGCTCACCATGCTGACGGTGCTTGTCGCCATGCTGCTGGCCGGTGCGATGAGCCTGGTGCCCGGTGGAATGGCGCTGCCGGCGAGTGCCACCGGCTGGGCGGGGCTGGTGTCACTGGCCGTACTCTACAGCGTGGCGTTTTCGGTACTCTTCATCAGCGTGCCGCGGCTGGAGATGGCCCGCAATGCGCCGGTGATGAACGTTGAACCGGTGGCCTCGCTGGTGCTGGGCTACCTGGTGCTGGGGCAGATGTTGAGCAGCATACAACTGATCGGCGGGGGGATCGTGCTGGGTGGCATCGTGCTGTTGAGTCTTTCACGGCGTCCCTGACAAGGAGGAAGTTTTTTCAGTCGGGAAATTCACTTGCGTGATTGCCACAGTTGTACCAGACTTCCTCTGCGTGTAAGGAAACGCTGTTTCTTAATGGAGGTGCATCATGAAACTGCTAGCCATTCCCGCTGCCCTATTGATCACCGGCGCCTTCGCAACCGCAGCCCAGGCCCAGTATCAGGTACCGATGTACCCTCAAGGCTATGTCGGTGGTGATGCCATGTTCTGGGATCTCAATCCCGATGGCGCTTCGTCCACCAACTCGACGGGGCTACGCATCAGAGGTGGCGCCCAGTTCAACGAATTCTTCGCCGCAGAGGCTCACGTGGGTGCCGGCGGCTCCGACGGGGATGTCGAGCTGGACTACCTGGTGGGTGCTTATGCAAAGGGCATTGCGCCTATTTCAGAAGAGTTTCGGCTTTACGGCCTGGTGGGCATGACTGAAGTCGATTTCGATATGGACCGTGAGAACGGTTTCTCCTATGGAGCCGGCGCCGAGTTCGATGTGGCACCGAACCTGGCGGTGGGTGCTGACTACATGCGCTACCTGGACAAGTCCGACTACACCTTCGATGCGGCAAGTGTCGGTGTACGCTTCCGCTTCTGATCGGACGGCATCAGCCAGGTTCCGGAGTTCATAAGCCATTTTCTCGCCCCTGTCGCCTGACGGGGGCGTTTTGTTTAATGGGCTCCGTGTGTTCCACAAGCTCATGGCTGTTTACAAGCTCAGGGCTGTGGCCAGCGGCCGGTCTCCATCCAGTGTCGAAGATAGTCGGGCAGCAGCTTCAGCTCGCTGCACTCAATGACAGCCACCTCGAGCCCCTGGTTGCGCTGCAGGTCGGTCAGGTGCTGGCGGGCGCAGTCGAATTCGCCGCAGGCCAGCAGTAGGCGGGTGCTGACCAGTCCGGCCGAGTGGTCGAGCATGGCGTGGAGCCGCTTGAGTCCCTGCTCAAGACAGGCATCGGGGCCGGGTCCTGTGGTCAGGCACTCTATGAACAGCAGCTGGTTGTGGTGCGCGGCGAGGCAGTCGGAGACCACGGGCTCGCCGTTGTGCTGCCCGCTGAGATCGAGTATATGGGCCCCACAGCAGGCCTGGTGCAGCCCGACTTCCTGGGCGCAGAGCCAGGTAAATTCGGTTAGCCATCCGCCGCCGAGGTAGAGTGCCCCCGTCAGAGAGGAAAAGCTCACCCGCTGAGGGTCGGCACTCGACCACTCGAGCAAGCCGGCAGCATTCAACTCGCTTAGCGCGTCGGTGCAAGGGAAGTGCGGTGCGCGACTCAGCCGCTGATGGCGGGCGGATGGGTCGAGGCGTAGGCCTTCGCGTGCGTCCGTCGTAACCAGTACGCCCTGGGAACCGTGAACCCGCTCATGGAACTCGCTCAAGAGCCATGCCAGCTTGTCGGCCTGGTGGCCCAAGTAGTGGGTCAAAGCCTTGTGGCGTTCGGCGGCGCTGCGCCAGGCCGGGTTGTCGGACAGCGCCTTGATGCGCTTGCGTCCGTTGGCCTGCAGGAAGGTATCGACATCAAGCACGGACTCGATGGCCACGGCTTCCAGCGTCGAGGGATTCAGTCCCGGCCCCAAGCGATAGAGCGCGCCGGCACGGGTGTCGACATACAGCCAGTCGGCCTTGCAGTGCCTCATGGCCTGCTGGAATAGCAGGGCGGTGAGCTTGTCACTGTCGGCCAGGTCATAGGTGACCGTAAGCCCTGGGGCGTCCTGCTGTTGCTGAGATAGCCATTGGGCCAGGCGAGTGGCGAACTCACTGATGTGTTTCGGATCTCGCTCCGGCATCTCGTCCCACCGATGGAACTCGGTATGGGAGGACAGCTCGTGCTGCAGCAGGATCTGCAGCCGCTCGGCGGTCTGTTGCTGCTGCCGTCCGGCAACCAGCACGACCCGCTGGGGTCGCAGCTGCAGCAGGGGGATCAGGCTGGCTTCGGGGCGCTCTGTCACTAGCGCTACATGCAGGTGGGGCATGGTTTTGTCCTTCTGCACTATATCCTTGCACAAGGGGTGGCATAAGCAGGTACCGGCCACCGTCATGGGTACAGGCTACATCCGCACCTTCTTCGCTGTCGCCATGGGATGAAAAAAAACACGCCGACCAGTGGCCGGCGTGCAGAGTTTTCCAAGCATCGGGAAAGAAAGCATCGGGAAAGATCAGACTTCCTTGTAGAGCTCGGCACCCTCCTTCCTGAATTTTTCCGCCTGCTCCTCCATGCCTTTCATCACCGCTTCCTGATCGCCATCGAGGCCGTTGTCCCGAGCGTAGTCGCGCACTTCCTGGCTGATCTTCATGGAGCAGAACTTCGGCCCGCACATGGAGCAGAAGTGCGCCACCTTGGCGGAGTCCTTGGGCAGGGTCTCGTCGTGGTACTCCCGGGCGGTGTCGGGATCCAGGCCGAGATTGAACTGGTCCTCCCAGCGGAACTCGAATCGCGCCTTGGAGAGGGCGTTGTCGCGGCGCTGGGCGGCCGGGTGACCTTTTGCAAGGTCTGCAGCATGGGCGGCGATCTTGTAGGTGATGATGCCGGTCTTGACGTCGTCCTTGTTGGGCAGGCCGAGGTGCTCCTTGGGCGTGACGTAGCAGAGCATGGCGCAGCCGAACCAGCCGATCATCGCCGCGCCGATGCCGGAGGTGATGTGGTCGTAGCCCGGGGCGATGTCGGTGACCAGCGGGCCGAGGGTGTAGAAGGGCGCTTCGTCGCAGTACTCCAGCTGCTTGTCCATGTTCTCCTTCACGAGATGCATGGGCACGTGGCCGGGGCCCTCGATCATTACCTGGACGTCGTGTTTCCAGGCGATATGGGTCAGCTCGCCGAGGGTCTTGAGTTCGGCCATCTGCGCCTCGTCGTTGGCGTCGGCAACCGAGCCGGGACGCAGGCCGTCACCCAGGGAGAAGGCCACGTCGTACTGTTTGCAGATCTCGCAGATCTCCTCGAAGTGGGTATAGAGGAAGCTCTCCCGGTGATGGAACAGGCACCACTTGGCCATGATGGAGCCCCCGCGGGAGACGATGCCGGTGACACGCTTGGCGGTCAGCGGCACGTAGCGCAGCAAGACGCCGGCGTGGATGGTGAAGTAGTCCACGCCCTGTTCGGCCTGCTCGATCAAGGTGTCGCGGAAGACTTCCCAGGTGAGGTCCTCGGCCACGCCATTGACCTTCTCCAGCGCCTGGTAGATTGGCACCGTGCCGATGGGCACCGGAGCGTTGCGGATGATCCACTCGCGGGTCTCGTGGATGTTCTGGCCGGTGGAGAGATCCATGATGGTATCCGAGCCCCAGCGGATGCCCCAGGTCATCTTGTCGACCTCCTCCTCGATGGAGGAGGTGACCGCCGAGTTGCCCAGGTTGCCGTTGATCTTCACCAGGAAATTGCGGCCGATGATCATCGGCTCGGACTCCGGGTGGTTGATATTGCAGGGGATGATCGCCCGCCCGGCGGCCACTTCGGCACGCACGAATTCCGGGGTGATCTCTTCCGGCAGGCGTGCGCCGAAGCCCTGGCCCGGGTGCTGATGGCCGAGAATCCGCTCGACTTCCTCGGTACCGAGCGCCTGGCGGCGCTGATTCTCGCGAATGGCGATGAACTCCATCTCCGGGGTGATGATGCCCTGGCGGGCGTAGTGCAGCTGGGTGACGTTTCCTACCCGGCCATCTTTTGTAGGGAGTGCGCGCCGTGGCGTGCGCTTCAGGTCGAAGCGCAGCTGGGCCAGCATGGGGTCGTTGGCGCGGCGCTTGCCGTAGTCGGAGGTGGGGCCATCGAGGAATTCGGTATCGCCACGCTCCTCGATCCAGGCGCGGCGCAGCTCCGGCAGGCCACGGCGCAGATCGACGCTGATTTCGGGGTCGGTGTAGGGGCCAGAAGTATCGTAGACCAGCAGCGGCGGGTTCTCTTCGTCCTCGCCGGAGGTCTTGGTCGGGGACAGCGGTATCTCGCGGAAGGGCACGCGAATGTCGGGGCGTGAGCCTTCGATATGGACCTTGCGTGAGCCGGGCAGCGGCTGGATGGCGGCCTCGTCGACCATGGCGGTATCGGCGAGGAAGTGCTGGGTCTTGCTCATGGAGTGTTCTCCCTAGGGTATTGCGGCTGTTGTGCGTTGTCAGGGAGGACAGCTGGGAGGACAGGGGCAGAGCGGCCTTGGCCTCTCTGCGTGTCGCTTGATCCCTACGCTGGTCCTAGCCAGTTCAGGTTCAACGGGATCCATGCTCCATCGCCGGCTGGCGCTGCATGATCTCAGCCGTTTTCAACGGCACCCCGTCAAGCGTGGTGGTGCCCGCCATCATCGGCGGGCAGGTTCGTCGCCGCTACGTTTCTGCCTCAAGCCCGGGGCTGATCCGGTGACAGGTCTGCGAGGGGGCGCTGTGAACCCCTCCCTGGGCGCTACCGATTCCATCCCTGGAATAGGACCCCCTCTTAGACCTGTCTCCGGCGCCCCTCACGTCTTCGCAGCGGCAACGGTCTTGCATGGCTGTGGGCTAGTCCGCGCGGTCCAGCCCCATCTGCCAGAAATCGATCTCCAGTCGCGTGGCATCGCGGAATACCTCCGACAGCTCCTGGAAGCGCGAAGGGGTGACGTCGGCCAGTCGCGCATCGAGCCACTCCAGCTCGGTACGCATGGCGCCCTGGAACTCTTCGCCTTCGTACATGGCGATCCAGGCGTCATAGGGGTTGGCCTCGCCGCGGACGGTGTCCGGTCGGCCATTCAGCCAGTTGGCGATCTCGCCGTAGCCGATCAGGCAGGGCGCCAGGGCCACGTGCAGGTCGAGCAGGTCGCCGCGATTGCCGGTTACTTCCGCACCTTCGAGCAGGATGCCATGGGCGCCGGGGGCATCGAGCGGCGTGGCTACCACAAGCCGATCATGATCGCCGGCAGCTACGGCAGCATTCGCGATGGCCATGTCCAGAAGGGCGTGATTCCCGTCGGTGGCAAGCTGATCGTCATGGGTGGCCCGGCCATGCTGATCGGCCTGGGCGGCGGCGCCGCTTCCTCCATGGCCTCGGGTACCTCGAGTGCCGATCTCGACTTCGCCTCGGTGCAGCGCGAGAACCCCGAGATCGAGCGCCGCGCCCAGGAGGTAATCGATCGCTGCTGGGCCCTGGGCGAGGCCAACCCCATTCGCTTCTTCCACGACGTGGGCGCAGGCGGCCTCTCCAATGCACTGCCGGAGCTGGTCAAGGACGGCAACCGTGGCGGGCGCTTCGACCTGCGTGCCGTGCCCAATGCCGAGCCGGGCATGAGTCCGCTGGAGATCTGGTGCAACGAGGCCCAGGAGCGCTATGTGCTGGCGGTGGCGCCGGAGGACCTGGAGACCTTCGATGCGCTCTGTGCGCGGGAGCGATGCCCGTACGCCGTGGTCGGCGAGGCCATTGAGGCCCATCACCTGGAAGTGCGCGACGGCCATTTCGAAAGCCAGCCGGTCGACCTGCCCATGAGCGTGCTGTTCGGCAAGCCACCAAAGATGCAGCGCGAATTCGAGCGGGAAAGCCGGGATCTGTCGGGTGTGATGCTCGACAACCTGGACCTGCGCGAGGCGATGGAGCGCGTGCTGCGCTTGCCCACCGTCGCTTCCAAGGGCTTCCTGATCACCATCGGGGACCGCTCCATCACCGGCATGGTGGCCCGCGACCAGATGGTCGGCCCCTGGCAGGTGCCCGTGGCCGACGTGGCGGTGACCACCGCCAGCTACGATACCCATGCCGGGGAGGCCATGGCCATGGGCGAGCGGCCGCCGGTGGCGTTGATCGATCCCGCCGCCAGCGCACGACTGGCGGTCGCCGAGGCGATTACCAACCTGGCGGCGGCGCCCATCGCCAAGCTGGGTGATATCAAGCTCTCCGCCAACTGGATGAGCGCCGCCGACCACGTCGGCGAAAACCAGGCGTTGTACGACGCTGTCCATGCCGTGGGGATGGAGCTCTGCCCGGCGCTGGGCATTGCGATTCCGGTGGGCAAGGACTCCATGTCGATGCGTACCGCCTGGACGACGCAGGACACCAAGGGCGAGCCGGAAGAGCGGAGTGTCACCTCGCCGCTCTCCCTGGTCGTTACCGGCTTTGCCCCGGTTACCGATGCCATGGCCACCCTGACGCCGCAGATCAACCTGGAGCAGGACGAGTCCGACCTGATCCTGATCGACCTGGGCGCTGGCAAGAATCGCCTGGGCGGCTCGGCCCTGGCCCAGGTCTATGGCCAGGTGGGTGATGCCTGCCCCGACCTGGACGACCCGGAGGACCTCAAGGCGTTCTTCGCGGTGATCCAGGGCCTCAACCGTGACGGCAAGCTGCTCGCCTATCACGATCGCAGTGACGGCGGGCTTCTGGTGACGTTGCTGGAGATGGCCTTTGCCGCCCACGCTGGCCTGGAGATCAAGCTCGACTGGTTGATCGACGAGCCGGCCGACGCCGTGGATGCGCTGTTTGCCGAGGAGCTCGGTGCGGTGATTCAGGTTAATCGCCAGTACACCGAGGAAGTGCTGGCCCAGTTCGCCGGCGCGGGTATCGAGACCTGCGGCGTCATTGCCCGGCCGCGCTACGACGATCAGGTCCGCGTGACCCTCTTCGAGGAGCCGCTGCTGGAGACCACGCGGCTGCTGGCCCAGCGCACCTGGGCCGAGACCAGCTACCGGATGCAGGCACTGCGCGACAATCCGGAGTGCGCCAAGAGCGAGTTCGATGGCCTGCTCGACAGCCGCGACCCGGGTCTTTCCGCGAGTCCTGCCTTTGACGTGGATGAGGATATCGCCGCGCCCTACGTGAATACGGCTCGACCGGCGGTGGCAGTCCTGCGCGAACAGGGCGTGAACGGCCAGCTGGAAATGGCCTGGGCCTTTGACCGTGCGGGTTTCGAGGCCGTTGACGTGCATATGAGCGATATCCTCGAGGGGCGCGTCGGTCTCGAGTCGTTCAAGGGCCTGGTTGCCTGTGGCGGCTTCTCCTATGGCGACGTGCTGGGCGCCGGCGGCGGCTGGGCCAAGTCGGTACTGTTCAACGAGCGGGCTCGCGAGCAGTTTGCCGCCTTCTTCGCCCGGGACGACAGCTTCGGCCTGGGCGTCTGCAACGGCTGCCAGATGTTCGCCCAGCTGCGGGAGCTGATTCCCGGCACCGAAGACTGGCCGCGCTTCGTGCGCAATGAGTCCGAGCAGTTCGAGGCGCGGGTGGCCATGGTCCAGGTGGAGAAGAGCCCCTCGATCCTGCTGGCTGGCATGGAGGGCTCACGCCTGCCGATCGCTGTGGCCCATGGGGAGGGGCGTGCGGAATTCCGCGACAGCGCCCACCTGCGCAGCATGCAGGTCGGGACCCAGGTGGCGCTGCGCTACGTGGACAACTACGGGCAGGTGACCAGCCACTATCCGGCCAACCCCAACGGTTCACCCTCCGGCATTACCGGTCTGACGACGCCGGATGGCAGGGTAACGATCATGATGCCGCATCCGGAGCGGGTGGTCCGGGCCGTCACCAACTCCTGGCGTCCGGCGGAGTGGAGCCAGGAAGGCGCCTGGATGCGGCTGTTCCGCAACGCTCGGGTCTGGTTGGACTGACAGGCATCAGTGAAGCAAGGGCGCGAAACAAGTGCGTGAAAAGAATGAGGCGACCGTCAGGTCGCCTCATTCGTTTTTGTGGTGGATTGTGACTTGCAAGATACGGGTTCTATGACGCCATCATTGTCAGGTCCAGGCAGCTTCGGCTACTCATGAAACCCTCAAGTACGGCATGTTCCGCCTGCTTTTGCTTGATGATGACCGACATGGCGGGATAGAGCGCCGGTATAGCGGTGGCCTCGCGGAGATGCTGGTGAAACCGCAGCGAGTACTTCGCATCGATGATGGCCTGTTCCAGGACATCGCTTGCCATGTCCGGACTACAGATGAAGTAGGGCTGGGCGGCGCTGGGCTGCTCTCCGCGGGTGGGCAATTCTGTCAGCCCATCCGACAGCCCAAGCTGACGGGACACGCGTTGCAGCTCTTCGATGCGCATCTCACACTGGATGCCCAAGGATGCCATCAGGCGGCTTACCGAAGTATCGAAGGTCAGGAAGCTGAAGGCGAGCTGGCGGTAGCGGGATAGCTCGGCTTTCTCATGGGCCTCGGCCAAGGTCAACAATTCATCCAGTACCAATACGAGCCTGGCGATCTTTGTTCTAGTTTCAGGCATGGCAGTGTCCTCTAAACGGGGTAGGGCAGCAGCGTCCTTTCATGGAAGGAGACTGGCGACCGTATTGCCCGTTTTACATGATTTGCATCAACTGCCACGACGTTTTTAAGCGCTGTGGCAACGATTCCATTCGCTGGGTATTACGAAAACCATTACCACCATCCCCCATTGCCCGATGAGTGGACTACGGCTTTCGTCTGACACGGCTCTAAACTTCCACTATAGACGAGCGCTGGGGAAGCCGCCTATCGAGAAATAAAACAGTTGTTTGAATAGTGCGCTGAAAGCCGCCAAACTATCGAAAAGCGCTTGAATGGAAAGACGATATGGAAAATGAAATTTTTTGTGACCGAGTGGTGCTTACCTTTTCGCACCATGTGGCCGAGGTGACCCTGAAGCGTGCGCGAGAGCACAATGGGCTCGATTGGGCGATGATCGACGGCCTGCTCGCGGCGCAGCAGCGCCTGACCGAGCTCGATGGCCTGCGTGCCGTGGTGCTGGCTGGAGAGGGCAAGAGTTTCTGTGCGGGACTCGACATGGCGGCCATCATGACGCAGCCACAGCGATTGTCCTCGCTACTGGCAGCGGATGAGCGGGGGGTCAATCCGGTACAGCGCCTGGCGCTGGGCTGGCGTGACGCCGGGGTGCCGGTGATTGCCGCCCTGCATGGCCATGTCTACGGTGGCGGCCTGCAGATTGCGCTGGGGGCGGACATCCGGGTGGCTCACCCCGACGTCAGCCTGGCGCTGTTGGAAATCGTCTGGGGCATCATTCCGGATATGGCAATCAGTGTGACGGCGAGTGATATTCGGACGGACGTCCTGCGTGAGCTGGCCTGGACGGGGCGCAAGCTGGATGGGGCCGAAGGCCTGGCGCTCGGCATCGTGACCCGGCTTGCCGATGATCCGCAGGAAATCGCCCGGACTATCGCGGCTTCGGTCGCGGCGCGCTCGCCAAAGGCGGTGGCTGCCGCCCGCGAGCTTTTCACGCTTGCCCCCGGGCTTCCTCAGCGGGAGCGGCTGGCTCTAGAAGCGCGCCTGCAGGGTGGCCTGCTGGGCGGCGAGGAGCAGATGGAGGCCGTGGCCGCCCGAATGGAGGGCAGAGAGCCCCATTTCCCTTGAGGCCGAGTCAAGCCTGACGATGGCTGGGTTGACCGGGTAAGATGGCGGCTTCGTGCCGCCATGCCTGACCTGCCCATGTTGATCTGCCAATGACGTTGTCGTCCACTGTCTCGCCGCCTGCCCGTCAACCTGCGTTGCGCCCCTACCAGCAGCAGGCGGTGAAGCGGGTCGTTGAGCACTTTCGCGCAGGCCACGAGCCGGCCGTGGTGGTGTTGCCCACCGGCAGCGGCAAGTCGCTGGTGATCGCCGAGTTGGCGAGGCTGGCCCGGGGGCGGGTGCTGGTGCTCGCTCACGTGCGTGAACTCGTCGTACAGAACCATGCCAAGTACCAGGACTACGGGCTCGAGGCCGATATCTTCAGCGCCGGTCTCGGGCTCAAGGAGAGCGCCCGCCAGGTGGTGTTCGGCTCGGTGCAGTCGGTGATGCGCAACCTCGACCGTTTCGCCGCTGGCGATCACCCCCGTGGCGCCTTCACCCTGCTGGTGATCGACGAGTGTCATCGTGTCTCCATGGACGAGGATTCGAGCTACCGCCGGGTGATAGACCGGCTGCGCCGGCACAATCCGAGCCTCAAGATCCTGGGCCTCACGGCGACGCCCTACCGGCTGGGGCAGGGATTCATCTACCACCGTCACCATCACGGCATGGTGCGTGGTGACGACGACTGCTTCTTCCGAGATTGCGTCTTCGAGCAACCCCTGCGACTGATGGTCAAGCAGGGCTATCTGGCTCCACCGGCACGTGTCGATGCGGCGCTTTTCAAGGATGGTAAAGAACTGCGCTATGATTTCTCGGCGCTTCGGCCTGCCGACGGCGGGCTATATCGGGAAGACGAGCTGAATCGAGTGGTGGCTGCCAGCCGTGCGACCCCGGGCATCGTCGCCGAAGTCATCGAGCGTGCCCGGGAGCGGCAAGGGGTGATGCTGTTCGCCGCCACGGTGGCCCATGCCGAGGAGATCCTTGGCTACCTGCCGGCTGGTGAGGCGGCGCTGATTACCGGCGAGACGGCATCGCAGCAGCGCGAGGCGGTCATCGCCGCGTTCAAGGCCCGACGGCTCAAGTTCCTGGTCAACGTCGCGGTGCTGACCACCGGTTTCGATGCCCCCCACGTCGACCTGATCGCCATCCTGCGGCCTACCGAGTCGGTGAGCCTCTATCAGCAGATCGTCGGTCGCGGCCTGCGGCCTTCGCCGGGCAAGCGCGACTGTCTCATTCTCGACTATGCCGGTAATTCCTGGGACCTCTACGCACCCGAGGTGGGTAGCCCCCGCCCGGCCTCGGATACCGAGCCGGTGCAGGTCGCATGCCCCGCTTGCGGCCACGCCAACCTCTACTGGGGGCGGCGCGACGGCGAGCTGGTCATCGAGCACTTCGGGCGCCGCTGCCAGGGGCTGATCGACAACCAGCAGTGCGACTTTCGCTTTCGCTTCAAGGTGTGTGGCGACTGCGGCGCGGAGAACGATATCGCCGCCCGGCGCTGCCATGGCTGCGACACCCTGCTGGTGGACGCCGACGACAAGCTGAAGGAGGCGCTGCGCCTGAAGGATGCCCGGGTGCTTCGCGTCAGTGGAATGCAGCTCGAGGCGACCGTGAACGGCCGTGGCCTGCCGCGGCTCAAGGTGACCTACCATGACGAGGACGGGGCGAGCCTGAGTGAATGGTTCGCCCTGGAGACCCCGGCCCAGCGCGCCGCCTTCGGCGCCGTGTTCCTGCGCGACCACCTGCGCGCGCCCGGAATCCCCTGGCGTCCGACTTCCCCGTATGAGGTGGTGGCCGAGCAGCGTCGCCTGCGGGCACCGGACTTCGTGGTGGGGCGCAAGATGGGCCGCCACTGGCAGGTGCGTGAGAAGCTGTTCGACTACACCGGGCGCTATCGCAAGGCTGAGGCGGCGGAATAGAGGAGAGCATCTAGATTGGAGCAAGGTGCGCCGGGGGCAGGCTGAAGAGGAGGTCCGATTCCAGGGATGGAATCGGTAGCGCCCAGGGAAGGGTTTACAGCGCCTCCTCGCAGGCCTGTCGCCGGAGTAGCCCCGAGCGACGTGGAAGTTGCAGCCTCGGAGAGTGTCATGCTGTCTCTCGTTCCACCATCTTGCTAGACTGCCCCGTTGATCGACTCTTCCCCCGAGAGGCCAGCCCCGCGTGAGCGAGACGCCCCAGACGGACGCGCCTGAACAGCGTGACATGCCGGATGCCGCCGTTCCAGCGGAGGCCCTGGCGCGGCTGTTCGACGAGCCGATCACTGAGCTGCCGGACGATCTCTACATTCCGCCGGAGGCGCTTCGGATATTCCTCGAGGCCTTCGAAGGCCCGCTGGACCTACTGCTCTACCTGATCCGCCGCCAGAACCTGGATATCCTGGCCATCAACGTGGCCGCCATCACCCATCAGTACATCGAGTATGTGGAGCTGATGAAGGCCATGGAGATCGAGCTGGCCGGGGAGTACCTGCTGATGGCCGCGATGCTGGCCGAGATCAAGTCGCGTACCCTGTTGCCGCGGCCGGCCAAGGCGAACGGCGACGTCGAGGAGGACGACCCGCGGGCCGAGCTGATCCGTCGCCTGCAGGAGTACGAGCAGCTCAAGAGTGCCGCCGAGGCGTTGGCCGAGCTGCCGCGGGTGGGGCGCGACTGGTTCCCGGCCCGCGCCACGTTGCCGCCGCTGCAGGCCCGGGTGCTCCATCCCGACGTGGAACTCGATGAGCTGCTCGGTGCCCTGGCCGGCATCCTGCGGCGCGCCGAACTCAATCAGGCGCACCATATCGGTCGCGAGACGCTCTCCACCCGGGAGCGGATGCTGGCGATCATGGAGCGCCTGACCCACGAGCACTACACGCCCTTCGAAGCGCTTTTCACGCTGGAGGAGGGCAGGTCCGGGGTGATCGTCACCTTCATGGCCATCCTGGAGCTGGCCAAGGAGGCCATGATCGAGATCGTTCAGAATGCGCCGCTCTCGCCGATCCATGTGCGGGCGCGAGCGCCGCGAGAGGAGGCGGGTGAGACGGCCTTCGACGATGAGGGAGCCGATGTCGAAAGCCCCTATGATGTCGAGAGTCCCTTTGAAGAGGAGGTCGACACGCCGCAGGAGGGAGGGGCATGAGCGCCATGGAATTGCCGGACAGCCTCGACGAGATTCTCGAGGCGGCCTTGCTGGCGGCAGCGGAGCCGCTGTCGCTGGGGCGTCTCGAGGGCCTGTTCGACGACAACGAACGACCGCCGCGCCGCGCCCTGCGTGAAGCGCTGGAGCGCGTCGAGGGGCGCCACGAGGCAGGGGCCATGGAACTGATCGAGACCGCCTCCGGCTACCAGCTGCGTATCCGGCCGCGTCTCTCCCCCTGGGTCTCCCGGCTGTGGGACGAGCGGCCCCAGCGCTATTCGCGAGCGCTGCTCGAGACCCTGGCGCTGATCGCCTATCGGCAACCGGTGACCAGAGGCGATATCGAAGAGGTGCGGGGCGTGGCGGTGAGCAGCTCGATCATGCGCACGCTGGCCGAGCGGGGCTGGATTCGCGTGGTCGGCCACCGGGATGTGCCTGGCCGGCCGTCGGTCTATGCCACCACCCGTTCGTTCCTCGACGATTTCGGACTCAAGACCCTGGACGAGCTGCCGCCCATGCATGAACTGAAAGGGGTCGCTGAGCCCTTCTTCGAGGACGAGGCGCCGCCTCCGCCCAGCCCCGTGCTGGCCCAGGCCGACGAGCCGGTCGAAGAGGACGAGGAGGACCCCGGCGACGGCAGCGAAGCGGTTGCTGGCGCGGTGAGCGGTGAAGCGCACGAAAGCCAGGAGGAGACAGCGCTGGCGGCCACGCGGGAAACTGGCGAGAATCACGACACGACGGCCGGGATGGCCGACGCGACACACGCCGGGAAGGCGTCCGACAGGCCCGGGCTGAGCTTTGCCGATCTGGAAGCCCGCCTGGCCGAACGTGCCCGCACCAGCGTCGATGATGACGGCGGAGCGGGGGCGGAATTCACACCTGATGAGACATCTGACGAACCATGACGACCACCACGGAAAAACTGCAGAAGGTACTGGCCCGCGCCGGGCTGGGCTCGCGTCGCGAAATGGAAACTGCCATCGCGGCGGGTCGCGTCAAGATCAACGGCAAGGTGGCCACCCTTGGCGACCGCATCGAGATGCGCGACCGGGTCAGCTTCGATGACCGCCCCGTCACCCTGCGTGGCGTCGAGGAGACTCCCCGGCGGGTGATCATGTATAACAAGCCGGAAGGCGAGCTGTGCACCCGCAAGGACCCGGAAGGGCGGCGTACCGTGTTCGAGCGCCTACCGCGCCTGAAAGGCGAGCGCTGGGTCGCCATAGGGCGCCTGGACATTAATACCAGTGGCCTGTTGCTGTTCACCACCGACGGCGAGCTGGCCAACCGACTCATGCATCCTTCCACGCAGGTGGAGCGTGAGTACGCCGTGCGGGTCATGGGCGAGGTGAAGAAGGAGCAGGTCGTGGCCATGGTCCAGGGCGTCATGCTCGAGGATGGCCCGGCACGCTTCACCGATGTGCAGGAGTTTGGCGGCGAGGGCATCAACACCTGGTTCCACGTGGTGATCACCGAGGGGCGCAATCGCGAAGTGCGGCGGCTGTGGGAATCCCAGGGGCTGACGGTGAGCCGCCTGAAGCGTGTGCGCTACGGCAATATCTTCCTCGACAAGCGGGCCAAGGCCGGGGAGTGGGTGGAGCTCTCCCAGGCCGAGATCGACGACCTGGCCGAGAGTGCGGGCCTGGCTTCGCGCAAGGTCCCGGAGCTGACGCCCGACGAGAAGAACCGCTGGAGCCGCGACAAGAACAAGCGTCGGCCGGTACAGGCAATGCGTAAGCCGAAGAGCCCTCGCGGCCGCTGAGCCGGTCGGCGGGAAGCCGTTGGACAGGCTGCCAGAAACCCCTTGCTTTCAGGGGGCTGGATAGGTAATATCTGCCCCCGTTCGGACGGGTCGTTAGCTCAGTTGGTAGAGCAGTTGGCTTTTAACCAATTGGTCGTAGGTTCGAATCCTACACGACCCACCATCTGAACCTGTATGCTTGCACGCGAGCACCGGGTCGTTAGCTCAGTTGGTAGAGCAGTTGGCTTTTAACCAATTGGTCGTAGGTTCGAATCCTACACGACCCACCAGATTGACAAAAAAGCGCCCTCGCTTTCTGAAGCGAGGGCGCTTTTTCTATGGCGGTTAATTAAAAAATCTATGTAAATTCCCTCATGCCCGAGCTGCACTAGGTGGGGGTTATTCTCGCTTGTCTCAACGAAGGCCGAGGACGGATAAAATCACCACCACGATGACGATGGCGCCGACGATATAAACGATGTTGTTCATAATGGATTCCTCTGCGGCGCATGTTCCTGTTTCAGGATACTGCGGTATGGTTCGTGTTCTGATGGCGTCGCAGTCCTTGCGACGCGTAGCGTAACTCCCTGTACCGGCTGTTCCCTGCCTCACTCACACCAAGAATATGTCTTGGGCAGGGCCGCCGTCTGTGCGTTGGCGTACACTCGACTAAAAGTTGAAGAAGAGTTGGGCTGAATCGAGTGACCGATGCACCCCCGGTTCGGTTCGTCTCCGCTGGATGGGCAGGGTATTCATCTCAGTGGTGTAGCACTGGTGCCCATTTCGGCCATTTCGTTTGGTGTGATACATGGCCATGTCGGCGTTATGCATGAGGGTTTCGGCATCGTCGGCGTCATCGGGGTAGAGGCTGATGCCGATACTGAGCGTGATGAGGAGTTCATGACCCTCGATACGGTACGGCCTGCTCAGAACGGCAAGCAGTTTTTTCGCAACCTTGGTGGCGTCTTCTGGCTTCTTGATCTCGGCAAGCAGGATGGCGAATTCGTCACCGCCCTGGCGGCAGACAGTATCGATGTCGCGCATGCAATCGCGTAGGCGAGCGGCAACTGCCTGGAGCAAACTGTCACCCACGGCATGGCCGAGCGAGTCATTGATGGGCTTGAAGGCATCAAGGTCAAGATAGAGCAGGGCGACCAGGTGCCGGTGTCGTCGGGCTAGGCCGATGGCGTGGGAGAGCCGTTCCGTCATCAGCGCGCGATTGGCCAGGCCGGTGAGGGCATCGTGCTGCGCCAGGTAGGCCATCCTGTCCAGCATGACCTGAGACATGGAAGCGTCGCGAAACACGATCACGGCACCGGTGACGCGGCCGTCTCGGTCGTGGATCGGTGCGGCTGAATCCTCGATCTCAAGCTTGCTGCCATCCTGGCGGAGCAGTGCGCCATCCAGGGCGAGGCCTACCGCTCTGTTCTCTTCGATGGCCCGCCGCCCGGAGGTGATGGTTGTTTGCTGTGTCTTGCTGTCGACAAGGAGGAGCACTCGGGAAATGGGCTGGCCGATCGCCTCCGGTTCCGACCAGCCTGACAGAATTTCAGCCATTCGGTTCATGTAGGTGATTGCGCCCTGAAGGTCGATGGTCAGGACCGCATCGCCGACGGTGTTGAGGGCCACCCGAGTCCATGCCCGCTCGGTGTCCAGGGCCGCTGCGACGTCCCGCCTCGAGGCGTGGATCTGGGTGTGTCCTTGCCGCACAGGGTCCTGGGAGCGTACCGAGTGCAAGGAGGCTGATGGAGGCTGTTCAACCAGCGATTCGTCCCTCATTCAGTCGGCCCGGAAGCTGGCAGAGTCCATGGTGCGCGCGCCCAGGTGGGCAAGGGTGGCGTGGCCCACTGAGGTGCTCGAGCCCGAGTGGCAGGAGGCGAGATCAACAGAAACGTTGGCGTTGCCATGAGTCGAATTCCTTTCCGCCTGCGTATGAGCCCCGGTGGAGCGGCATGGCCTGGCCAGGCCGGGCGCGCGGCTTGGCCAATATCCCGCGAGCGTAGTAGCGTGACGGCATCGCTTCCGTGCGTTAGCGTACATAGCAATTGCTTGTTGTTCGCTATACCTTATGCGTCGGGACTACTATTTCTCCCGCACTCGGGGAGCTTTACCGACAAGGAGTGTCAGTCATGGCCCTGAAACAAGAACCGCGTCAGAATCATTTGCTTGCGGCCCTGCCCAAGGATGAATACCAGCGCCTGGAGCCCCACCTCAAGTTGGTAGAGTTGACGCTGGGAGACTCGCTGGCCGAGTCGGGAAAGGCGATGCGGCACGTCTATTTCCCGCTGGACTGCATCGTATCGCTGCTTTGCGTCATGGAGGATGGGGATTCGACGGAAATTGCCGTCGTCGGTGGAGAGGGTATCGTCGGTATCGCGCTGTTCATGGGAGGTGAGTCCACACCGAGCCGTGCCATCGTGCAGAGTGCCGGCAGCGCCTATCGCCTTGATGGGCAACTGCTGAAGGACGAGTTCGATCGCGCGTCAACGTTCCAGTATCTGTTATTGCGTTACACCCAGGCCCTGATCACCCAGATGGCGCAGACTGCAGTGTGCAACCGGCATCACAGCCTGGATCAACAGCTGTGTCGCTGGCTGCTGCTGAGCCTGGATCGCTTGCCGGTCAACGAGCTGGTCATGACCCAGGAACTGATCGCCAACATGCTTGGCGTCCGCCGAGAAGGCGTCACCGAGGCGGCCGGCAAGCTGCAGCGGGCCGGACTGATTTCCTACCGCCGCGGGCACATCAGCATTCTCGACAGGCCTGGCCTGGAAGCGCGTGTCTGTGAGTGCTACTCGGTCGTCAGGCAGGAGTACGACCGTCTGCTGAGCTTCCATCGCCCCGGCTGAAGGCCCCTTTCCTTATCGGGCCGGGTGGGTTCTCGCGCAGTGCCTGTCCTGCGTATGTATCCTGGCGCACCGACGGCATGTGAAGGACATGCCAGTGTTCTCTCAGCGGTCTATTGGTAATTTCCTGATCCCTTGCTTGCCATGTGCCCATCACCGATGTTTTCCACCGGGAGCGCGCCCATGAATTCTACACCCCCAAGTCCGATCACCAATCATCTTATTGACAGGTTGCCACAACAGGAGAGGGCATCGTTCCTTGCCGATTGCCAGGTCATTGACCTGGTGTTCGGTGAAGTGATTACCGAGCACGGAGGGCGGATTTCGCATGTCCATTTTCCCCTCGACAGCTTCATCTCCCAGATTGCCAACCTGAGCAGTGACCGGGAGCAGCTGGAAGTGGCGATGGTCGGCAGTGAAGGGATGTTGGGAACGCCCCTGATTCTGGGGGTCGATGAGTCACCCTGGCTCGCACTGGTACAGGGGGCAGGCCCGGCGCTGCGCATGCCGGCGGCTGTCTTTGGTCGCCACCTGGCGCAGAGCCCCACGCTTCAGGCGCTGCTGAAGCGCTATCTATATGTGGTCATGCACCAGCTATCCCGGGTGGCGGCATGTACCCACTTCCATCAGGTGGAGGCCCGGCTGGCGCGCTGGCTGCTGATGACCCAGGATCGTGCACACTCGGATGAGCTGCATCTTACCCACGAGTTCCTGGCCATGATGCTGGGGGTGCGTCGCGCCGGCATCACTTTGGCTGCCATGGCACTTCAGTCGCGCCGCCTGATTCGCTATCAGCGAGGAGACATCGTGGTGCTGGACCGAACGGGGCTGATCGAGGCTTCCTGCGGCTGCTATGCCTCTGATCGCAGCCTTTACCGTCGGCACATCACCGGAGGTGGCGCAGCATTAGACCTGCTGACGCGCCCTGGGGAGGCGTCAGCTGGAAAATCATGAGGTGACGGTTGCCTTGCGATCCAGGCTACGCCGAGAGTGTTGCCTTCGGCGGCATGCCAGGCAGTTTCGTCGCCTCGCAGGTTTTGGCATCCTGCATGCCGAGATTACCGGCGGCGCCTCAACGATGAGTACAGCGCGCCAGCGATAAAGGCGATGCCAATGGACATCAGCGGGTTTTCGCGGACGTGGGCGCTCACGCGTTCAAGCACATCATCGGCCCGCTGGCGCCCATGGACAGTTGCCTCTCGAATGTGCTCTTCGGCGCGGGATGCCTGCTCCCGAGTGTACTCCTCGGCCTTGCCAGCGGTTTCGGCTGCCCTGTCTACTGCTTCATGAGCCTTGCCCGCAACCTGATCGATGGTCTCGTGTCCGCTTGTTTTCATAGTCATGATCGTATCTTCCTTGTTGCTGTAGACGGGTTAAGGTGACCTGTCAGGTATGACGCTCATCGTCGCCAATGGTTTCTCTGACTATCTGCTGGTCGAGGGCGTCAGGCCCGGTCGTGGTGGTTAGCCGGCTTTTCACGTGCTCCCCGAGGGTGAGGAGGAACGCTGTCAGGGGAACGGCGAGGATCATGCCGACGACCCCACCCAGCACCGTTCCCCAGAACAGGATGGAGATCACGACCAGGGCCGGGTGCAGGCCTGAGCGATCGGCCATGATCTTGGGCGTGAGCAGCATGCTCTCCACCAGCTGTGTGACAGCGATGACCGCCAGCACCAGCATGACGAGCTGTGAGCCCCCTCCTGGCTGAAAATAGGCGATGGGAAGCACGGTGACAATGCCGACAATGAAGCCAAGGTAGGGCACGATGTTCAACAGCCCCAGGGCGAGACCCAGGAAAATTGCGGCCTCGAGGCCGATGACGGTAAAACCAACTGCCATCATCACTCCCATGATCAAGGCGATGGTCAGCTGTCCGCGGAAAAAGGCGGTGACGTAATTGATAAAGAGCTGAACCAGGTACACAACTTCGTTCTGCCGCTGCTTTGTGAACAAGAACAGCATCCCCTTGGCATGCTGCTTCATGCGACCACCGGAGAGTAGCGCAAAGAAGAGATACAGGGGCACGAAACCGAGGCCCACCAGGAAACCGATGTATTTCATGGTGCGATCAGTGGCCTCCTCTGCATCCGGAAGCATCGAATGGATCTCCATTTCGACGATGGCGTCTTCCACCAATGGCAATGCTCTCGGGAACCGGGCTGACAGGCTGGCGTGTCCGCGCTCGGCGATCTCAGGCACAGACTGGAAGAATTGGCTGCCCTGATGGATAGCCGTCGGCAGGATCAGCACCATCACCGTGAGAAACAGGCCGAAAAGGATCACAAAAAGAGAGATCACGGCGCCGAGCCGGTTCATACGTAGGTGGCGCTCGAAGCGTTCTACGATCGGGAGCAAGATCAAGGCCATCACCCCCGCGATGGCAAGAGGGAAGACCAGGGAGTGCAGGGCGCCGATGATCTGCCCCAGAACCCAGATGATGAACACGACGGTGCCAACCAGGGTGACGGCGCTGAGTGCGACAATGGTGTAACGAAGCAGCCGTTGTTCGCCGGGTGCAAAGTCGATTTGCGTTCTCTTTTCGAAGCTCATGGGTTTCCTCTACCGCTCAATATGCGGTCCTGACACCCCTTGACCCATATATGGATAGCGGTGTATGGGCACAAGATGTCGGCCCTCTGGGCCTGGAGATCATGAAAAGAAAAGATATTTCAGCTTAGGCGCAAGCGGGCGACTCTTCGGTGCGCTACCACACACAGCGCCGCCGTCCGGTGATGCAGAAACTCGTGGACCTGTCTGAAAAAAATGGATTCTCATAAGTTAGGCACCGCACAGACCAGGCCGGGATCAGCAACTATTTTCTCAGTATCACCCTGTTTTTACATGCGTTCATGGTTAGAAGAAGAATCCAGGTTAAACGAGCGTCTGGAGTAAAGGTCATGAACAAGGATCAGGTCAAAGATAGTTCGAGTAAGGATATGGCTAAGGAAGTTGCCGACGACACGCGCACGGAGAAGAAGGGTAAAGTCGAGAATAATGGCGACAAGGGTGGCTCCGTGTTGGGAAAAATCAATGACGATGCCAAGAAGGAAAAGAAATGAACGATCCAGCAGTACAATCAAAGAGTAGTTACGCCGTCGCCGACGATATGCAGGCAGGCGCCATGTTGCTCAGTGCTTCCACCATAACTGGCGATGACGTATATAACATGCAGGATGAAGAGCTAGGCAAGGTTCTGGACGTTATGCTTGATATAACCGAGGGCAAGATACGTTACGCAGTCTTGGCATCGGGCGGTTTTCTGGGCATGGGTGATCGCCTGTTCGCTGTGCCCTGGAAGGCATTGAAGCTCGACACGCAGAACAGACGGTTCTTGCTAGACGTCGATGTCGAGCGCCTAAAGAACGCACCGGGCTTCGACAAGGATCAATGGCCGAACATGGCTGACGCTACCTGGAATTCGACCATTGAGTCCTACTACGCAGCTGATCGGATTTCTCAGTAGGCATAGTGCGGAAGGTCCGGGTAGTAGTATCTACCCGGATCCATCGTGCCGACGAGATTATTCTGGCCTTACCGTCACGATTGCAAATCCTTGCGCAGGGACTGTTCCAACTTCTTGGTCGCGGTGATATCCAAAAGGGTGATCACCACGCCGTCTATGACATTGTCCAGCCGGCGATAGGGCATGATCCGTACTGTAAACCAGCGGTCGTCGGTGGTAGTGATCTGCTTCTCGGAGAAGGCCAGGGTGTTCAAGGTGTCAAGGGCGTCGTCGTTAAGTTCCGGGTACTGCAGGGTGGTGGTGAGGTCACTAAGGGGGCGGCCGATGTCGCTTTCGCGAATGCTGATGATCTTTGATGCCCGGTCGGTGAAGCGACGGAGGTTCAAGTTCTGGTCGAGAAACAGAATGGCTATCTCAATGCTGTTGAGCAGGTTGTTCATATCGCTCTGAGCGAGGGCGAGATCGTCGAGCTTGGTCTGCATCTCCGCGTTGATGGTTTGCAGCTCTTCATTCATGGACTGCATCTCCTCCTTCGAGGTGGTCAGCTCTTCGTTGGTGGACTGCAATTCCTCATTGGTCGATTGCAATTCCTCGTTGGCTGACTGCAACTCCTCCCGGGAAGCCCGGTTTTCCTCACGCAGGGTCTGGATTTCATCCTGGCACTGTTGCAGCTCGGCGGCATGGGCCCGTTGCGCTGCTGTTGCCGACTTGCTTTTGCTGGCCGGGCCGGCATGAGTCTGGGCGATGTCGCGAAATACGATCATCGTCATCCCGCGCAGGGTGGAGGGCTCTCGCAGCGCCTGTACGGTGATGTCGACGCTCTGCATGCCGCCGCCGGGCAGCTGCACCTGAAGGCCTTGCAACTGTAGCGGCTCGCGCTGGTCCGCAGCCTGGCGCAGGGCGCTGCCGATGGGCGTTCGCAGGCCTTCCCGCACCATGGCGTGAAAATTCCAGTTGGCCTTGCCGGCGGCAGGCTCCAGGTACTTTCCCGTGCGCCCGCTGATGTAGACGATATCACCCTCATCGTTGACCACCACCGCGGCAGGGGCGTAGACCTGCAGTAACACCTGGTCGGCCGCCGCTTGCAGGTTATCCTTTGGCTGGGAGGGTGAGTGATTGGCGGGCACGGGAAGCTCCTTGGCTATCCAGGAGAGGGGTGGAAACGCCTTTACCGGCAATCGGGTGTCACCGCTCCGGGTATTATCCTGGCGCCGATAAAGCCGCAGCTTGGCTTGAATGGGAGCAAACAACTGAGTGTTGCGCCCTACCGTCTCCGAGCTCCCCAGTAACAGTACGCCCCCGGCGCGCAAGCTGTAGTGAAACAGGGGAATGAGTCTGCTTTGCAGGCTCTGGTCGAAGTAGATCAGCAGGTTGCGGCAGGAAATGAGGTCGAGGCGGGTGAAGGGGGGGTCAAGTACCACATCCTGCTGGGCGAACAGCACCAGGTCGCGGATATTGCTGTTGATGTGATAGCCGTTCTCATGGGCGCTGAAGAAGCGCGCCAGGCGCTCCGCCGAGACGCTCGTTTCGATATCGGCGGTGTAGTGCCCACGGCGTGCGGTGGCAATGGCGTCCGGGCTCAGGTCCGAGGCGAATATCTGCAGGGTAACGCCATGGGCTTGTGGCAGCTTTTCCAGCACCTCGGTAAAGACCATCGCCAGGGAGTAGGCCTCTTCACCGGTTGAGCAGCCGACCACCCAGGCACGCAGGTGGGGCTCCCTGGGCTGTTGCGTCAGCAATTCGGGCAGGGTGGTTTCCGCCAGATGCTGCCAGACCGGGGCATCGCGGAAAAAACTGGTGACTCCGATGAGCACTTCCTTGAACAGCAGGTCGATCTCCTGGGGATTGTGCTGGAGATAATCTGCGTAAAGCGCCAAGGTGGCGATTTCGTGGATCGCCATGCGCCGCTCCATGCGGCGGTGCAGGGTGCTTGGCTTGTAGAGGGAGAAATCGTGGCGAGTTTGCAGTTGAAGCAGGCGAAGAATGCGCTTCAAGGGCGTTGAATCGACTTCAGGTTCCGGTTCTTCTGCTTCCACACCGGAGGTGCCTGGGTTGGACGCCTGGGCAACGCAGGCCAGGATGCGGGTGGGCAAGTCGCCAGGCGGGGCAATGATATCGGCACAGTTTGCAGCGATGGCACTGTTGGGCATGGCATCGAACTGAGCTGAGTCGGGCTGTTGCGCTGCCGTGATACCGCCCACGGCCTTGATCGCCTGCAAGCCCAGAGTGCCGTCGGAGCCCATGCCGGACAATACCACACCGATGGCTTGCTCCCCCTGGGCGATGGCCAGGGAAGAAAACAGCACGTTGATGGGCAGGCGCAGCCCCCTGGGTTCCATGGGCGCTGCGAGCTTCAGCAAGCCGTCGACAACGCTGATTTCCGCATTCGGCGGAATTACATACACGCAGTCGGGCTCGATGGGCATGCCCTGGGTGGCTTCCCGTACGGGCATCGGGGTGACGCGCTGGAGTAATTCCGGGAGCAACGCCTTATGGGTGGGATCGAGGTGCTGTACCACCACATAGGCCATATGGCTATGGGGAGGGACCTGGGCCAGAAACTGTTCCAGCGGCGCCAGGCCACCGGCGGAGGCGCCAATGCCCAGAATGCGTGCGGTCACCGGAGCATCGCCGTTGGCTTGGCAGGTGTCACAGCGTCCATGGCGCAGAGCGGTAGACCGGGGTTACTCGGCATTGGCGCACTCGCAGCAGACCAAAAGTAAATGCTTGCGTTCTGGTGCGAGGGAGGCAAAGCACTGCATGTGCCGGGTCCCTGTGCTTCCTGCTGTCTCGGCTACGCAGGAAGCCCTGGCGCCGCTCTGTGCGACCTGCTGCAGCAAGCCAAGCAGCTTTGGCCGGCTTTGAGCGAGCAGGAGCGTGTCGATGGGATGTCCCTCGAACTCGTCTCGTTCGATTCCAAAAAGCTCCGCGGCGGCAAAGTTACCCTGAATAACGTTACCCTCGAGGTCGACGAGCAAGTAGCCAAGAGGGGCGGAGTCGAAAAGTGTCCGGTAAAGGCTCAAATCCTCGACAAGCGCACGTTCATTGGCAGCAATTTCCTCGTTCTGCAAGTCAAGCTCCACCTGGTGAACCTGCAATTCATGGAGCAGCTTGAGGGCATCGTCCGCGTTATCGGGATTACTGGACAGGCGATGGAGCAGGCGCAGGGCGTCAACGCCCACCGACCCGTGACTCGCGGACGGTGCCGTGCCCGCCTGCAGCTGCGCTTCAGCCTTGTCTCGCAGCTGTATATAGGCATTGGTTTCATTAATGATTATGGGCATACGAGACTCCAAATCTCACTCACCGGATACAGTTTTCATTGTAGCTTAACGCGACAGAGATAAAAATGCACTTTTCAGGTGTTTTCGGGAGGTTCTTATTGTTCAAGGCAATTAAATGATTGGCAGAGATAGCCCTGTCGTGCTGATTCTGCGTGGTTAGTGACATAAATTAATTGCGGTGTTTCGGAAACTTTTTTCCGGCATTTGGACAAAGAAAAAGGTGCTTCCCTCCCAGATTTTTACTGTTGCCTGTCACTTTAAGTTACAGGAGTTCAGGTGCCGTTGAATGAAGAAATGGTGGGTTCGAGTTTTATTTTTACAATAGCGAAGATTGCCTTTTCAGGTGTAGTGATTATGGCCCTCTATCTCTGAATTTCGAACCTTTCCACGAATCTGTCATTCTCGTGCTATTAATGCTGGCTGTGGACCGTGCAAACCGTGGACTGTTGAGTGCAAACGTGTGGATGGACAGTCTGACTCGCAGGCTTATCTGGATATTGGACGTTCGGTAACCAACGTAAAGGCCGTCTATCTGGCGAATTCGATCAGCGAGGTGCGCTTCGAGCCAGATAGGCATCCATCAGGCGCGCGAGTCGGTGTACGGCCGATCGGCGCTGCGGTGCGTCAGTTGGCGGCAACGCCGCGTTCATCGCTTGGCGATGATCCACACGGCGTGAACGATGCCGGGAATGTAGCCGAGCAGCGTGAGCAGAATATTGATCCAGAAGTGCTTGCCAAAACCTTCCTGCAGGAAGACGCCGAGCGGTGGCAAGAGGATCGCAACGATAATGCGTAACAGGTCCATTGGCTGCGCTCCTGAGTGAGATGGGTTACTTTTTGGTCGCCACGGCCCGGCATTTGTCAGTGCTTTGTCTGCAGCATCTCTTCGCGCTGGCTCTCCGCCCGCGCAGCGCCGATCGCGGTTTCAACCTTTTTCACTTCCTCGGGGGGCGGCAGGACCGCCGGCAACCCGAGCGAATCGATCCACAATTCGCGGAGGAACCCCTTCGTGTGGTGGAGGTGGTGCTCTTCTTCCTCCCCCACCGCGTCAAACGCGGCCTTGAGCGGGCTGGTTTCTTCCCCCTTGCCTTGATCGGCCAGATGCCCAATCAGTTGCCAGTTCTGAAGATCCTTGGTTTCCGCCAGAACCACGCACTCACCGGCCACGAGTTGAGCGGCCGCAGCACTGGCGTTCGCCTTTGCCATTTCCATCGCGGTGACCAGCGAATCGCCGAGGTGGGCAACCACTTCCCGGCCGGGCGTTACGGTGTCCGGATTCAGTCCCAGTTCCTCGAACACCTTCAGCAGTAGTTGCTCGTGGGTGCGGGTCTGCTCAAGGTACTCCTCCCATTCACCTTTCAAGTCTTCGTTCTGTGCACATCCCAACGCGGCCTCGTAGATCTTTATCCCACCGCGTTCCGTTTCAAGAGCCTGATACAACAACTCATGCAGCTGTTCCTTGATATACGGATCCCTTTTCACGGTCTTCTCCTTACCACGTGCAAGACGGCGCGCCGACAGGCGGGCTGCGTCACTCGGCTGGGTTCAACAATGCGGCAGATGCCGGCCAGTTGAATGTCCAACAATAGGTAAGGAGGCGCTACCGCGTCGGTGCAGTTGCGCACATAGCCATTCGGCTTTTTGGGCGTGAGTCGACTGGCCAGCAGTAACTTTCTGGTCCGTCCTCAGAGCTTGGCGCCTGGGCCCAGTTTCGAGGTCCACTGAAGGGTGCTAAGTGATCTGGATACCAGTGGGCAGGGGACAGCGTTGTTGTGTCTGGTAGCGCACAGACGCTACGCCGAAAGCTGGCAAAACTCAGCTTGGAAGCACGTCGATTACGATGCTGCATACGCGTCGCAACCCTTCTCTTGCGCGTCATGCGCACATGCCGCGCTTCTTGTGAGCACCTTCTGTGCACGTGCGAATTGGAAATCCATCAGAGAGCGAGCATTCGACTGAATGCTGAGGAGTGTGTAATGACACCATCGAATCCAGGTCCCAATCGCCGCAGCGCGAGCAGCATGCCCGACCCCACTGGTAACGTGGCGCCGAAACAGAAAATTGATGAAGACACCCGCGAAGCGAAACGCGAAGTGGGCGCCGAGGCGCGCGAGAAGGCCGAAGCCGGACAGCACCGGCTCGCGGATGAGACCGACGCCCTGTCGGATGCCATCGATGCAGCGGCATCCAGTCTCGACGATCAAGACCGCGAAGGCCTGGCGCGCTATGCGCGCGAGTTGAGCAGCAACCTCGCGAAGGCGGCCGAACAGCTCGAAGGCCGCAGCGTCGATGAGCTGGCGAATGATGCCAAGCGCCTGGCGCGGGACAATCCCGCGCTTTACATGCTTGGCAGCATTGCAGTCGGCTTTGGCTTGTCGCGGTTCTTCAAGGCGAGCGCGGAGCGCGACCACGACGATGACGGCACATACCGGAACGATGACACTTCACGGGATGACGACGCCTATCGGCCCGACGCTTACCGCAGCGATAGAACTTTTCTGGATGACGACATCTCGACAGGCACGCCGGTGCAGCCACGTGAACGGGACATGATGGAAATGGACAGCACATCGACTGCCCCGCGCAGCGGTGACGGGAGGGAGATGCCATGAAGCAGAAACACGAAATGGCGCAGGGCGGCTCGGCGCCAGCGGAGAGCCGCGAACACGGTACCGAATCAATTGCCGATCTGATTCGCAACCTCGCCACAGACCTGTCCACGCTGCTCGGCAAAGAGATCGAGTTGGCGAAATCTGAAGTCGGGGAGTCCGTCTCGGAAGCGAAAACGGCAGTCGGCGCGATAGCGACGGGCGCTGCCATCGCCATGGCGGGGCTCGTTGTGCTGCTCATGAGCGCGGTTATTGGGCTCAGCAACGTCGTGGACCCCTGGCTCGCGGCGCTGATCGTCGGCACGGTAGCACTCCTAGTCGGTTACCTGATGGTTAGTTCGGCCAAGAAAAAAATGAGCGCTCACTCGATCGTTCCGGATCGCACGCTGGCGTCCACAAGGAAAGATAAAGAAACATTAAAGAGGGCAACCCGATGAACAACGCTACCGATACGCACAGCGATGACATTCACCGCGACGAGGATCAACATGACGGGGCGAAAAGCCCGGAACAGCTGGAGCGTGAAGTCGACCAGGCCCGCGCCCGCCTCGGCAGGACCGCGAGCGAGCTGTCCGATCGGCTTTCCCCTGGCGAGCTCATCGACCAGGCGCTCGGCATGGCCCGCGAACACGGAGGAGAGTTTGGCCGCAACCTGGGAGCCCAGGTGAAAAACAACCCGATGCCGGTGATACTCACCAGCATCGGCATCTCGTGGATGATGATGTCGTCCCGCAACAATGTCGCTGGGCGTGCCGATGACACATATGATAAGAGCACAGGCATGGACGGGCACAGTGTCAAGAACGCGCTTGGAGATATCGCCGCGAAATCTCAGGACAAGGCCGCCGCAGTGGGTGATCGCGTGCACGGTGCAACCGCGAACATGAATGAATCGATGCAGAACGCCCGGGAAAATCTGGTGCAGTTCTATCGGGACCAGCCGCTGATCGCGGGAAGCCTCGGCATCGCTATCGGCGCTGCCCTGGGGGCGCTGGTACCGCCGACCGAGATCGAGGACGACATGCTTGGCGAAGCGAGAGATCGCAGCGTCGGTGCCGCGAAGTCCAAAGCTGCAAGGACGTACGGCGAGGTTCGCGAGTCGGCGCGGAAGGAATGAACCGTTCCTGCGTCAGATACCGATTTGGGGCAATTGCGTCGAGTCGATCAGGCGCGCTAGCGCTGATGCAGTCGTCTGGTTCTGCTATGTACACTCAGTGTGGCAGCGCACCGACGCGGCTATCGTCCCGGCTGACACTACCGGATCTACACTCCAGGAATGATGCGGCGGGAGTTGCCGGTGGACTTGAAAAGCGGTTATCCGTTCTGGGCGGTCAAGAATGGCCTGATGTATGCCTTCCCGCAGGTTGATGCCGATCTGAGCTGCGATGTCGCGGTGGTGGGCGCTGGCATCACCGGCGCGCTGATCGCTGATGAGCTGGCTGGCCATGGCCACGATGTCGTCGTGCTCGATCAGCGCGACGTGTGCTGGGGCAGCACATCTGCCAGCACCGCCTTGCTGCAGTATGAAATCGATACCCATGCGATAGATCTCGCCAGGCGTTTCGACCAAGCCTCAGCACTGCTTGCTTATCAGTCCAGTTTGCGTGCGATCAGCATGATCGAAGCAGTCGCGCATGCGGTCGGCGATGTCGATTTCGCCAATTGTGAAAGCCTCTACTACGCCAGCAATCGCGCCGATCATCCACGCTTGGCTGACGAATTTGCCTGGCGGAAACAGCACGGATTTCCGGTTCGCTGGCTGAGCCGTGTTGCGCTCAAGGATGAATACGAACTGACGGCGCCATCTGCCATCCTCAGCTCGGTGGCCGCCAGGGTCGATCCCTACCGGCTCGCCTCACGATTGCTGCGTAGAATGCAGCGACAGGGCACGCGCGTGTTCGATCGCACGCAGGTGAAAGCCATCACAGCGACGACGCGCTCGGTACAGCTCACTACAGCCAGTGGCGTCTCGATCAGGGCGAAGCACGCCGTGATTGCCAGCGGTTACGAAGCGCAATGCTGGTTGCGCCAGCGGGTCGCGACGAATCTCAGCAGCTACGCTTACATCAGCGACCCCGTCGATCCTACCGAGCTGGGCTGGTTGGCAAACACGATGCTGTGGGAGTCCGCGCGACCGTATCTGTATCTGCGTAGCACTGGCGATGGACGGCTGTTGGTCGGCGGGGAAGACGATGACCGCGATATCCCGGCTCGGCGTGATCGATCGGTCGACCGCAAGGCGGCGACGCTGCAGCGCAAGGTCTCCCGTTTGTTCCCCCACCTTCATGCACGACCGGCGTTTGCCTGGGCAGGTACGTTTGCTGAAACCAGCGACGGACTGCCGCTGTTTGGTGGCCACCCGCAGTACGGCCCCCGTGTTCTGTTCGCGCTGGCTTATGGGGGTAACGGCATCACTTACAGCATGCTTGGTGCCGAATTGCTGCGCGCGCAAATCGAACGCCGCCGGCACCCATTGACTGCGCTGTTCTCCTTCGCACGGTTGGAACGTCATTGACTGGGGGGCGAAAATCAATGCTCTGGGTTATCGGAGCCACTATTCTGGCCACCAGCTTGGTGCTCGTATTGTTGCAGAACTTCATGACACCCGGGGACGTGATGGAGCGCAAGATCGAACACCACCACGCTGTCTCGGATCCGCAGTTTCGGCGCGAGATGTCGGTTTTGCTTGGCCCTGCGATAGTGGCCGGCAATCAAGTGGCCGCGCTGCAAAACGGCGACGAGATTTTTCCGGCGATGCTGGAGGCCATTCGCTCGGCGCAGGCTTCAATCACGTTCGAGACCTTCATTTACTGGTCTGGTGACATTGGTGAAACATTCTCGAAAGCGCTCTCCGAACGTGCCCGTGCGGGCGTGCCGGTTCGCGTCACCATCGACTGGGTCGGCAGCAACAAGATGGAGCAGTCACTGCTGGACTCCATGCAGGCCGCGGGTGTGCAGTTGCATCGCTATCGGCCGTTGCACTGGTACAACCTGGGCCGCATGAACAACCGCACGCATCGCAAGCTGCTGGTGGTCGATGGCCGCATCGGGTTCACCGGCGGGGTAGGCATCGCGGATCTGTGGACTGGCGACGGAGGCGATCCCGAAAACTGGCGGGACACACACTTCCGGATTGAAGGGCCGGTAGTGGCGCAGTTGCAAGCGGCCTTCAACGACAACTGGATCAAGACCACTGGCCAGGTGCTGAACGGCCCGAGCTATTTTCCGCCCCTAGAGGAGGCGGGTGGGATGGACGCGCATGTCTTCGTTGCCTCGCCATCCGGCGGGAGCGAGAGCATGCATCTGATGTTTCTGCTGGCCATCGCGGCGGCCGAGGAGACCATCGACCTGGCGGCATCCTACTTTGTGCCCGACAGCATGTTAATCGAAGCCCTGATCGCCGCCCGTGGTCGTGAGGTTCGCGTTCGCATCCTGTTGCCTGGGCCGCACATCGATGCTGTGACTGTAAAGATCGCTTCCAAGTCGGATTGGGGCGCGCTGCTTGGCGCCGGTGCCGAGATCCACATCTATCAGCCGACCATGCTGCACACGAAACTGCTGGTCATCGATGACGAGTTTGTGTCGGTGGGTTCAACCAATTTTGACATGCGTTCGATTCGGCTCAATGACGAAGCCAGCTTGAATATCTACAGCAACGATTTCGCCACTCAGATGACCGCAGTGTTCGAGGCCGATCTCCTGTCGGCTGAACCGTATTCCCTGGCTGACTGGAAGAGCCGTCCATGGCGCGAAAAGCTGTCAGAAAAGATTCTTCTACCCATTAGATCGCAGCTTTGAAAACAGGGGAAAATTCAGTCCTGAGGCCTATGTGCTGAGGTGTTTATTGCCGGAGTTTTGTCTGAATAAAATCACCTCGCCTAAGTTTGGCGCCGTACGGACTATGCCCCGGGCTATAACTATATTAAGAGCTCACCCTGCATCGACATGAGTCCATGGTAAGAGGGTGAGTCCAAGTGCAGCGATCATCTGGAGGTCAGCTCATGAACAAGAATCAGGTCACGGGTCATGCGAAAGAAGCGAAGGGAAAGGCAAAGGAAGTTGCTGGCAAGGTGACGGGCAATAAAAGCACGGAGTACAAGGGTAAAGCCGAAAAGCAGGGCGGAAAGGCTGAAGCAAAGTACGGCGATATCAAGAGTGAAAGCAAAAAATCAAAGAAATGAACGATTAATGGCACAGTCGCAGTCCGGCTTGGCGGGCTCAACCCGTGGCTGAGCCACTACCGTAGGAGGCACTCCGATGAAATCGGCTGGCGCGCCCATCAAGGACGCGACAGCCGAGAAATCAGGAGGGCACGTCGGAGACGGTGGCGTTGGGATCCTGACTCATCAGGTCATCGTCGCCTTCGGCGGCGCGGGGGGCAGGTTCGTCGAGCGCCTCGTCGGGAGGTGTGGCAAGCGGTGCTTCCGGCAAGCGTTCCGGCTTGAAAGGATAGCCGTGCTGCTGTTCGCCTGGCGCTTGGTCGGGCCGGCGCGTGACTTTCTTGAACGTATTCGCGGGAGCGGGGGGCTGAATTGGGGATGACATGGTGGCCTCGCGTTCTTAACGGCTTTCACGATGTCGTGAAGCATCGTTAGCACGATTCTGGCACGACGTCAGGCCGCAGTCGGTGCGCTAACGCACCCTCGGCACCGGTTGTGAAAGCGCTTCGAGCGCCCTTGAACCTGGCGGACGAAGCCCGCATCCTATTCGCATGCCACTTTAATCTGACCGGAACTGGCCAATACCGCACCGTTCTGGTCTAGAATAAGGGTATGGGTCAAAATAGCGAGAGACGCAATCTTGGCCCCAGGCGCATCGCCTGCACGGAGTGTGCAATTCGCGATGTACCCGATACATGCAGGGGGAGCCCCTGCCAGTCACAGTGGTAGACACGATGACGATCATGACTTCCAGAATTGAGGTGCGCGAGCACCTTGCCCGCGCCTACTGCCCCACCCGGATTCCCGCCGAGGACGATGCTCGCGTCGCCGAGATCAAGCGGCTGCTCCAGGAGCAGAATGCCGTGCTGGTGGCCCACTACTATACCGACGACGCCATCCAGCAGCTGGCAGAAGAGACCGGCGGCTGCGTCGCCGACTCTCTCGAAATGGCTCGCTTCGGCGCGCGCCACGAAGCCGACACCCTGGTAGTGGCCGGGGTGCGCTTCATGGGCGAGACCGCCAAGATCCTCTCTCCCGAGAAGCGAGTGTTGATGCCGAGCCTGGAGGCGACCTGCTCGCTCGACATCGGCTGTCCCGCCGACGAGTTCGGTGCTTTCTGCGACGCGCATCCCGATCGTACCGTGGTGGTCTATGCCAATACCTCTGCGGCGGTGAAGGCGCGTGCCGACTGGGTGGTGACCTCCTCCATCGCGGTAGACGTCATCGAGCACCTGCAGGCCCGCGGCGAGAAGATACTCTGGGCGCCGGACAAGCACCTGGGTGGCTATATCCAGCAGAAGACCGGTGCCGACATGCTGCTGTGGGACGGTGCCTGCATCGTCCACGAGGAGTTCAAGGCCAAGGGTATCGAGGACTTGAAGGCGCTCTACCCGGAAGCGGCAGTCCTGGTGCATCCCGAGTCGCCGGCCGCGGTGGTCGAACTTGCCGATGTGACGGGGTCGACGTCGCAGCTGATCAAGGCGGCCAAGGAGCTGCCCCACGACACGCTGATCGTGGCCACCGACCGCGGCATCTTCTTCAAGATGCAGCAGGCGGTGCCCGGCAAGACCCTGTTCGAGGCGCCCACCGCCGGTAGCGGTGCGACCTGCAAGAGTTGCGCCCACTGCCCCTGGATGGCGATGAATGCGCTGGACAACATGGCCGGCGCCCTGCGCGAGGGTAGCGGCGAGATCTTCGTCGACGACGCCTTGCGTCACGCCGCCCTCAAGCCACTGGAGCGTATGCTCAACTTCCAGAGGTAGCCAGCAAGAATGACTTCGAAGCAGGCATGCTCGCTTGCGCCGTGACGAAACCCTGACGCTCCACGAGCCGGACCGCGTCGGACTGGAACAAGGTCCCTCTTGCCAGTCCTCAATCGACATCCCTGTCGATTGACGCTGTCCGGCTCGTTTGCGTCAGCGTCCCGGCTAAACCGCTTACATGCCGCTTCTCTCCTTATCGCGGCTAGAACTTCTCCAGCGTTTCGCGGTAGCCCACGAAGTCCTCACGCCGCTGCGCGATGCGCGCTGCAGCGTTGCCATCGGCGCTTCGCTCGGCGACCTGCTTGGCTATGTCGAGCTGCCGAATGGCCTGGTCGATGCTGCCGGTCAGCTGCATATGCTCGGCTCGGGCCAGGTGGCCCCAGGCCTCGCGATCGCTGCGGCCTGCGGCCTCGGCGAGCAGGGTGAAGACCTGGGGGTCCTCCGGACGTCGCTCGGCCAGTTCGCGCAGGACGCGGTATGCCTCGTTGGGATCCCGTTGCAGCAGCGCTTCGCCCATGATGCGGGTGGCAGGCATATAGCCAGGCATCAGCCTCAGCTGGCGTCGGCTTCGCTCGATGGCATCCTCATAGCGACCGGCATCGAAGGCGACCTCCGCGGCGCTGGCGGGAATCATGGCGAGGTCGGGTAGCTCACGGGCCAGGCCATCCAGGGCGGCGAGAGCGCTCTCGGTATTGCCCCGCTGGGCCTCGATCAGAGCGTCGAGATAGCGTCGTGCCGTATCCGGGGCGTCGTCCTGTGCCAGGCGATTGACCGCTTGCTGCGGATCGCGCTGGTGGATCGTCAGCAGGGCGCGGGCGCGAATCAGGTGATAGGTTGGCCCGCTATTGCGAGACTCAGCGGCTTCCAGCTGCGAGGCTCGTGATTCGGCGTCGCTGATCCGGGATTCGGTCAGCGGGTGGGTGAGAAGGAACTCCGGAGGGTTGCCGCCCTGGAGGCTGGCCTGTCGCTGCATGGCGCGGAACATGCGGACCATGGCCTGTGGGTCGAAGCCAGCCTGGGACATGGCTTGCAGGCCGATGCGATCGGCCTCTTGCTCGAAGCGCCGGGAGTAGCTCAACTGATCCTGTATAAAGGCCGCCTGTGAGCCCATGGCGGCGGCCACGCCGGCGTCGCCGCCGCCGCTGGCAGCGATCAGCATGCCGGCCAGCATGGCCGCCATGGCGGGGATCTGGGTCTGCTCGGCACGGGCCTGGCCGCGTGCATAGTGGCGTTGAGAGAGATGGCCCAGTTCATGGGCCAGCACCGAGGCCACCGCATCCTCTTCGTCGGCGAAGGCGAACAGGCCAGCGTTCAGGCCAATGACGCCGCCCGGTACGGCGAAGGCATTGAGGGTGCGACTATCGACCAGGGTCACGACCGTGCGGGATCCATCAACACCGCTGTGGGGAACCAGGCGTGCCAGCAGTGACTCCACATAGTCCTGGGCGATGGGATCCTGCCACTGAGGCGCACGGGCGCGGAACTGGCGCAGCCAGGCGCGGCCCAGGCGATACTCTTCACCGCTTATGGCCTGGCTGCCGGTGGTCAGGCTGGGCAAGCCATAGTCATCCGCGGCGCTAGCCGGACCGGTAAGAACAAGCGCCAGCACCAAGGCGCTGCCGGTCAGGAAGGTGCGGATGTTACGCAGCATGGCCAACCTCGTCATAATGGGGATCGAATGCTTATCCGACATTGATTCGACCTGTAAAGTGCCTTTAAATCTCAGGGGCTTTGACGTTCGCAAGAGCGTCACCCTTATTTGCGACAACCTGCATTCTCCCGGGAGTTACCATGGCTGTGCAACCAGATGACGTGCTCGACGCCTGCGGCCTGCCGTGCCCGCTACCGCTGCTGAAGGCGAAGCAGGGACTGGCCAGGCTCAAGGCCGGCCAGCTTCTTGAGGTCATCGCTACCGATGCGGGTTCCTGGCGTGACTTCGAGACCTTCGCCGAGCAGAGCATTCATGAACTGGTGGCGCGTGAAGAGCGAGGCGAGCGTTTTCACTACTGGATTCGCAAGGGCGAGGAGCCTGTTTCATGACCCTGCGTCAGGTCTTCAAGAGCTGGGTAGATCATTACTTCTCCGATGAGGAGGCAGTGATCCTGCTGGTGGTGCTGATACTGGGCTTCGCGGTAGTGATCCTGTTCGGTCGCATGCTGGCGCCTTTCCTCACCGCCCTCGTGATTGCCTTTCTGCTGCAGGGCGGCGTCAATGCCATGACGCGCCGAGGCGTACCCCACCTGCTGTCGGTGATCGTGGTATTTCTGGGGTTCATTGGCATACTAATGGCGTTGGCCTTCATCCTGATGCCGCTGATATGGAATCAGCTGGTGGGCCTGGTCCAGGAGACACCGCGGATGTTCGCCAGCAGCCAGCGCTGGCTGGGCGACCTGCAGGAGCGCTATCCCAATCTGGTGACGCCAGATCAGGTGCAGGAGTGGATCGGTGTCGCCGGGCGGGAGATGACCCAGTTCGGTCAAAGGATGCTGACCCTGTCGCTAGCCTCGCTGGGCAACGTCCTGTCGTTGATCATTTACCTGGTTCTGGTGCCCATTCTGGTTTTCTTCCTGCTCAAGGACCGCGACCAATTGGTGGCATTCACGCTCTCGCTGATGCCCCAGAAGCGTCACCTGATGACCCGCATCTGGCATGAGATGGACGATCAGATTGCCAACTATGTGCGCGGCAAGTTCATCGAGATCATCATTGTCGGGACCGTGACGTTCTTCACCTTTGCTTTCTTCGGTCTGCCCTATTCGGCGCTTCTGGCGGTACTGGTGGGGTTCTCGGTGCTGGTGCCCTACATCGGTGCTGCCGTCGCAACACTACCGGTGGCGGCGGTTGCCGGATTTCATTTTGGCCTCAGCGACCAGTTCCTCTATGTCTTGATTGCCTATGGCATCATCCAGGCGCTGGATGGCAATGTACTGGTGCCGATCCTGTTTTCTGAGGCGGTCAACCTGCACCCGGTTTCCATCATCGTCGCGGTGCTCTTCTTCGGCGGTGTCTGGGGGTTCTGGGGCATCTTCTTTGCCATTCCACTCGCTACCTTGCTCAAGGCGCTGGTCTACGCCTGGCCTCGTGGCATCCAGCAGCATCAGGCGGAGGAGGGCGTCGTCGAGGAGGTCGTGGAGAAGTGAGGCAGGCAACAGGATGAGAGGGCGGAGGGGCCTCCGCCCAGTACACCGGGCGGAAGCTGTCATTAACCAGCGGCATATAGTGCCTGGGCAGCCTCGAGCACTTCATCGGCATGGCCCGGAACCTTGACGCCACGCCACTCCCGGGCCAGCTTGCCTTCCGCATCGATCAGGAATGTGCTGCGCTCGATGCCCATGTGCTCCTTGCCGTAGAGTTTCTTGAGCTTGATGACATCGAACAGCCGACAGACGGTCTCATCCTTGTCGGAGATCAGCTCAAAGTTGAAGGCCTGCTTGGCCTTGAAGTTCTCCTGGGCACGGATGCCGTCGCGGGACACGCCGAGTACGACCGTATTGGCGGCCTCGAAGTCGCTCATGCGGTCGCGAAAATCGCCGCCCTCGGTGGTGCAGCCGGGCGTGCTGGCCTTGGGATAGAAAAAGAGGACCACCTGCCGGCCCTTGAGTTCGGACAGGGTGACTGTCGTACCGCCGGTGGCGGTAGCGGTAAAGCTTGGCGCGGATTGGCCGATGGCAAGCGTCATGTCGGGGATCCTTGGTTTTTGATAAGGTCTTGATTACACGCAATAGCGCCACGTCTGTCAAAGTCTCCGGTGCGTGCCGCTGTACAGCCTTCGGCCGCCTGAGTACCATTTACCCTTTGCATCGAGGGGCCTGCCGACAATTGGTACCCGAGAGCGGCATGAGCGGAGAGGAACGAGAGGATGATCACTGGCAGTATCGTCGCCCTGGCGACGCCGATGAAGGTCAATGGCGACATCGACTGGGAGGCGCTGCGCCGCTTGGTGAACTTTCACCTCGACAATGGCACCGATGGCATTGTCGCGGCCGGCACCACCGGTGAGCCCACCACCATGTCATTTGCCGAACACTTCGACGTGATACGCACCGTGGTGGAAGAGGTCAACGGTCGCATCCCGGTTATCGCCGGAACCGGAGCCAATGCTACTTCGGAAGCCGTGGAACTGGCACGCTATGCCAGTGAAGTGGGCGCCGATTACTGCCTCTCGGTGTGCCCCTATTACAACAAGCCGACTCAGGAAGGGCTGTATCAGCATTTCAAGGCAGTGGCCGCGGGCAGTCAACTTCCGGTGATTCTCTATAACGTGCCGGGCCGCACCTGCTCGGACCTCTATAACGAGACCGTACTGCGCCTGGCCGAGGTCGACAATATCATTGGCCTGAAGGATGCCACCGGCAACCTGGAGCGTGCCGAGGATCTGATCGGTCGTCTCAAGGGCAGCGGTTTCATGCTTTACTCCGGCGATGACGCCACCGCCTGCGATTTCATGCTGATGGGAGGCAATGGCGACATCTCGGTGACCGCCAACGTCGCACCCCGGGCCATGCACGAGCTGTGTGCTGCCGCCGTGGCTGGCGATGCCGACAAGGCGCACCAGATCAATACGCGGCTGATGCCGCTGCATACCAACCTGGGTATCGAGTCCAACCCGATTCCAGTCAAGTGGGCCCTGCACCGCATGGGACTGCTGGATCCGGGTATCCGACTGCCGCTGACCTGGCTGTCCGAAAAGTACCACTCGACCGTGGGTGAGGCCCTGCAACTGGCAGGGGTGACAGACGACTGACGCTGCGACCGGACCCGATATCCCGACGCCCCGATTAATACGATGCAAGGTGGACGCATGAATTTTGCGCTGAAATGGATGCCGCTGGTGGCGGTTCTCGCCCTGGCAACCGCTGGCTGCGCACGCGATGGCTTCTATGATGACCGTAATATCGACTATGTGGAGGCCCAGCGCAGTGCGCCTCTGGTCCTTCCGGAAGGTCGCAATATCGAGCGCTACCGGGATGCCATGCCGGTTCCGGAGGCCACTGGCACGCTGCGTTCCAGCGAACGCTTCAGTGCACCCAGCCCCGAGCGCTTGGTAGCCGGGCGTGCGACGGAGCGTGACTATGTCGAACGCCGTGAAATCGGCAGCGACCGCTGGCTGGTGGTAGGGGCTGACCCGGGTATGGTCTGGCCTCAGCTGCAGGACTTCGCTCGAGCCCGTGGCCTGCAGGTCCAGGCCAGCGACGATACGCGAGGCGTGCTGGAAACCGACCAGGGCCGCCTGAGCGTTCGGCAGGGCCTACGCGAGGGTGACAGTGAGGTGCGCTGCGACCAGACGGGCCGCCCGGTCGCCGCCTGTCTTGACGCCCTGGAGCAGCACTTCAGTGCACGCAGTGCCACGGCTAGCGCCGCTTCCCTGGCCGGTCAGCAGATCGCTGCTGAGGACCGCTTGCGCCTGGAGCAGCGCGGCGATGGCGAGTGGGTCGTACGGATTCCGCTGGATATCGATCGAGTCTGGGCCGAGCTCAGTCACCAGCTTGAAGCCGACTTCACCGTGGAGGATCGCCGTGAGCTGGTTGAGCAGAACCCTCAGAGCCATGACTTTCTGATCAACTACATGACCGCCTCCGAGCGTGATCGTGGGGTCGTGCAGATCATCATGAGCCCGGATGTACGACAGATGCCCCAGCATATCCGCTTGGCGCTGGAGTCCGAAGGACCCGAGCGGACAACTCTGCGCGCCATCAACGAGAGCGAGCGACGTTTCCTGGAAAGGGATGCCCGTGAGCTGCTGGAGCGGGTGGCAGGCCTGCTGCGCTGATGTCGCAGCTGGCTGCTGCTGACTCGCCGCCGGTCGTCCCGCTGCAGGGGCGGCTGCGGTTTGCGTCGCTGGGCAGCGGAAGCAAGGGCAATGCCACCCTGGTCAGCGACGGTGAGGCATGGGTGCTGGTCGACTGCGGCTTCGGCCTGCGTGAGGCCGAGCGCCGTATGGCCCGGCTGGATATCCATCCTTCCCAGTTGGATGCCGTGCTGGTGACCCATGAGCATGGCGACCACCTGCGCGGCGTGGGGCCGCTGGCACGACGCCATGGCGTGCCGGTCTATATGACCCCGGGCACCTGGCTCTCCGGCCGCCTGGGTGAGGTGCCTAAGCTTCACTGGATCACGCCGCAGTCGCGCTTCGCGATCAAGGGGCTGCTCATCGATCCGATCACCGTGCCCCATGACGCCCGCGAGCCGATCCAGTTCCGTTTCGAGGCGGCCGGTTGCCACCTCGGTGTGCTGACCGACCTGGGGCATCCCAGCGATCATGTGGCAGAGGCATTTCGTGGCTGCGATGCGCTGATTCTCGAATGCAACCACGACCCGCACCTGCTGCAGACGGGCCCCTCCCCGCCGACGCTAAAGCGTCGCGTGGGCGGCAACTGGGGGCATCTGGCCAACGGCCAGGCGGCCACGCTGCTTGCCCGGCTGGGGCTGGATCGCCTGCAGCGAATCGTCTGCTCTCACCTTTCCGAACACAACAATCGCCCCGAGCTGGCGCTCGAGGCGCTGACGCCACTGCTCGATGGCGATGCCTCCCGTCTGACGATTGCCGCTCAGGACCACGGGCTGCAATGGCAGGCGGTGAGCTGAGAGCCCCCCCTTTCGTCTTG